>CAZIIU010000014.1:0-73087 GCA_964539395.1 uncultured Bacteroidaceae bacterium | reverse complement strand
CCATCCATGGATACGGATTCAATTCACTTACCGTGACATATTCTGCCTGGGAAGAGGTAATACTTCCACCAAGGGAGTAGTGAAAAGCACCTGCATTATTGCTGTAAACTGCGCTGACTTCTACGCCCTTGTTCCTGATTTCTTCATAATTAATGTGAGGCAGGACAGATCCGAGATAAAAAGGGTAAAGGGTAACATCCTGTACCGGCATATCATACCTGAATTCATCAAAGATGTTTGCCTCGACAAATAGTGTCTGATTCAGGAAAAGTCCTTCTATTCCAAGATTTATCTCTCTCGATTTCTCGAAGGTGAGATCAGGATTACCGGCCTGTTGAATCGCCCAGGTTGATCTGCTTTGGTCATTATCTCTTCCAAAAGCGACAGAGCCATCTCCGCCGTATGAATCTTTCCACCAAAGAAAATCCATGGATCTATCATAACCCAATATGCCGAAACTACCTTTAAGTTTCAGGAAATTAATAAACTCCACTCCGGAAATAAAATTCTCCTCACTTAAGACCCAGGCTGCACCAATAGCAGGAAAAACACCATACCGGTTTTCCTCATTGAACATTCCTGAACCCATTAATGATGCAGTACCTTCAACAATATATTTATTATCATAGGCATAATTCAATCTATATGCAAGGTTGGAATTCAGGTAGTCCTGTCCGCTGCCTCTTCTGACCCTTTTATGATAGTAGAAAACCAGGTTTGAGGTAATCTCACTACTTCCAAATTTGTTTGCATAATCTAGACTCGCCCTGGTGTGAAATAGCCGGTAGAAATCATTTGATTTTCTTGACTGGTCAGCCACTTTTAACCAGTCTCCAACTTTGGTACTATCAGGCCTGAACCTTGGGTATTCTTCCGTTTTACCTATCCCAAGAGTATTATAAGTATCGAAGGAAGTACCAACTTTCGCACGTAAACCTTTTACAAATTTCTCCAGGTTAAATTTTAATTCCAGGTCTGTCTGACCCGCGGTCTGCTGTGTGTTTGTGTACCCGGTTAGCGCGAGTTCGCCATACAAGTTAACAGGAACAACGGATGACCATCCCAACATTAAAGAGTCCGGGTTGGGGTGGGGGGAGAAATATAAGGGGTATTCATTGGGTCGATGTGTGGAAAGCTGGTAGAATAGTTCAGAAGAACTCATGTTATGTGAACTCCACAATTGCATATAACCATTGATATGAAGATGAGCAGACAAAACCGGATTTAATGTGTAATCCAGTTTGGCACGCAAACTAAACTGGTCATAAACAGTTTCCTTTCCTACTTTTTCCAGTCCGGATTCTCCCAGGTATCCTAAACTTACGAAATATTTATGGTCCGATGTCCCGCCTAAAAACTGAGCATTAATATTGTGGTAACGAGTATTTGACTTAAGTAATTCATCATAAAAATCCACATTGGGATATCTTATTGCGCTGTCACCCGATTGATATGAAGCAAGTGCTTCATCGCTGTAAGCCTTCTCTAAACCATCATTTTCACGTGCCTCGTTATATAACGTTGCATAATCGTAGGAGTTCAGCCATTTCGGCATAACGGTTGGTGTTTTAACGCCATAATCGACGGTAACAGAAGCTATTCTCTTGTTTGCGATACCACTTTTCGTGGTAACGTTGATTACCCCGTTAGCAGCGATGGAACCATACATCAGCTTCGAAGTTGCGTCTTTAAGTATTTCAATGGATTCAATATCGAGTATATTAATTACATCCATATCCCTTTCAGGTACGCCGTCAACAACCAAAAGGGGCCCGTCGCCACTGCCACCGCGTGACTGACCTCTTATTTTAATGCTTGTATTGGAATACCCAGGTTCGTTCGAACCTTTAAATACATACAACCCGGAAGCAAGTCCGGCAAGGCTCGATGAAGGCCTGATTTCATTGGAACGTTCAAGGTCGGTACTTGTAATATCCGATACCGCACCTACTACACGTCTTTTGGGCAGCATGGTATAAGGTAACCTTATTTTGTCGCTTTCTCCCGAGAAAACCGGAGCCTTCAGCAAGGTAACGGTCATCTCAGTGTCCATATTATACATGATTGTAAGAGGTTCGAAATCAGAGGCCTCGATAAGTATTTCTCCACTTTTAACTGATGATAAATTTGCTGTTCCATCAGTGCTTGTAGAATACTTTAGTGATCCACCATTAGCCCAGATAGCAGCGTTTTGGATAGGATTACCTTCGGCATCAATAACAACCAGTTTCAGATTCTGTCCTGTATTTGTTCTGGCTGGTTGGGCAGTCAGATTATGGCTTTTACAGAATAAAAGACCTATTATTATAAGAATGAATATTTTAAGATGTTTTTTCATAATCCAGTAGTATTAGGTTTTATTGGTTAGTTTAATTACCAGTTGGGATTTTGTTTTAGGTTTTCCAGCATATCCAACATATTTGTATGCCACGGATACCAGACATGCTTGTCATTATCATAGGTTTTTGCCTGGTTACCGGAAATAAGTTCTTTACCATATATAAATGTATCACCGGATTTGATAATACTTGCTTTATAGGTTGTATTACATTTTTCCACTTGCCTCCATCTCCTTAGATCATGTAAACGTTTCCATTCGAGGTAAAACTCCACAGCTCTTTCATTCCTGATTCTTTCACGCAGTGCTTCTTTGCTGCTTGTGTACATAGGAAGCACATCAGGCATTGTAGCCCTGTTGCGGACAACGTTTAGTGCATCAGCAGCTGTAAGGTCGGACCCGGGAACTGCACCAGTGGGCCCGTATGCTTCATTTGCTGCTTCGGCATAGATCAGGTATAACTCTGCTAATCGCAAGTGGGGAAACCATCTTAATGGATTTGAAGATGTACGATCATACTTGTTGTTTCCGGGCCACCGGCGTTTTTTAGCGATATATCCAGTCCCCCCAGGGATACTTGACATGTGAAAACCACCGGCCCACGCTTCAACTTTCGTTGGTATGGGACCCAGATCGGAAGTTATGTACATACTTTCACCATCATTATAATAAATTGATTCATATAAACGGGGGTCCCTGTTGACATAAGGATCTTGCGGATCATAGCTGGTGGGGGGAGCATCTTCAATTGCATACCCGTCAGCGGTTTCAAACCAGTCAACCGCATTCTGGGTCGGAGCAGTCCACATCTTCTGTCCACCGTCGAATATTGGAAGTGTAAAGCCCATTCCTCCATTCCAACTATTATTTTGTGCCCAGTGGGATGTGTAGGGTTGGAAAAGAGCTTCGCGACTGGTCTTGGTTATCCAGCTATGCGTGTTCTCGTGCCATCCATCAACATAGTTGCCGGATTCTGCGGTTCTTTCACCAAAGGGGTACATATAGTAATACCCATTGGTTGCCTCTACTTCATTAAATGCCTCAATTGAAGCAGCTACTGTCTCTTTACACCTTTCCACATCATAATTATAACCATCATCAGGATTTGTAAGCGGACTTGAATCCCAAAGGAGAAGATATGCTTTATATGCAAGGGCGCTAGACTTAGTGGGGCGTCCCCTGTTTACAGCATCCCAGGTTGAAGGCAGGAACATTGCGGCACTATCAAAATTAGATATGGCCCAGTTGGTAGATTCCCTGTATGAGAGATGCTCAAAGTCAAGATCATCATCGGAATTATAGACTTTATCCAGGGGAGCAAGTCCACCTCTTCTCTTAATAAGCTGGAAAAAATGCCAGCCTCTGAGAAAATATGCCTGTCCTATCAACTGGTTTTTTAACTCTTCCTGGGTATACCCTGTTTCTGAGGGCCAGTCCTCGACCCTATCGAGATTAGCAAAGAACATATTGCACACCCGTATGGCAGGAAAAGCTGCAATGAATTGATCGCGCTGTGCATCCTGATATTTTTGAAGCTCATTGTAATTTATTATGCAGTTAAAGTCGCGGTACTCCAGATTTTGCCAATCACCCGCGTTCATTCTGACCCTTGCACCAATATCAAATCGCATAGGGACACCACCGTCACACAAATTATCAATGTCCTGATGAACGGTGTGCTGTGTATGGTGATAGTTATAATTACGTACGGCATAAGTAGCTCTGTCGAGGAACCCGCGCATGGAATAATAGGAGGAAAACACCTCTTCATCAGTTATACCCATATCGGGGGTGCGTTCAAGATATTCTTCACAACCCACTGATATTAATCCTGTTAGAATAAATAAAATATATATCTTTTTCATTTCCAATTATTTTTAAAAATGTTCTTTAAAAACTTGCCCGTACTCCAATTGAAAATCTTCTTACAAGAGGATAGACCATTAGAAGTGTTTCGTTTTCGGGATCATGTATTCTTGAAATATGTTGCCATGTATAGAGGTTGTTTCCACTTACATAAAACTCCAGGTTACTGAATGTGTTGGTCCTGTCGAGCGCAGATTGTTTTACTTTATAATTTACTTCAAGTGTCCTGAAGCGCAGGTAACTGGAGTTTGCTGACCTGAACTGGCTGTTTATTTTGTTGTGGCTCTCGACCAAATGAATGTTGGGTCGGGTAGCATCACGATTATCCGGTGTCCAGAAGTCCATTATTTCAGGAACATCAACCGGGAAGTACTGGTACTTGTAGGATGTAGCCACATCCTGGGGCCAAAGTATTCTTGAATATCTCCTGTAAATCCCGGCGATTCCATTGAATCTTGCTACGATTGAAAACTGTTTGATCGTTCCCCCTAAAGAGAAAGAAAAAGAATTCAACGGTTGGGTCCCGGAGTCAGAGGGGGCATTGTCTAAAACACTAAGCAATCCGTCAGCATTATAGTCAATATATTTAAAATCACCCGGAATGAGATTATTTGAAAAACTAGACTGGGTCCATCTGTAAACCTCGTCCCATGATTGCAGGTAGCCGTTTAGCAGAAGATCTGATCGGGCCCCAACGGGCTTGCCGGCAGCTTTTTGGTAATCAGGGGCAAATGGAAGGTCATCCCTAAAGACGACGCGGTTTTCGCTTAATGCCAGACTTCCTTTAAACCAATAGAGGACATCTGTAGTTACCTGATGTCTCCATCCCAGTTCAATATCAATTCCGTGGTTCTTTACTTCTCCTACGTTTCCGTCGGGTAAGCCATTACCGCCATACCAGACGGGTATAATTCTACGTGTCATAAGGATTTGATCGCGGTATTCATCCCATAAATCGACGGTTAAGGTAAGTTTATTGTCGAAAAACCCTGTTTCGATACCCAGATTTTGTTTTATCGCCCGTTCCCATGTGGCATTGGGGTTTGCCGGGGAACCTTCCGCGTAGACTGGTCCGGGGCTTGTAATAATCGGATCACCAAAATAGGGCTTGGTGTGATCGTCTCTTTCATTAAAAAGGGAGACATAGGTCCACCGTTGAGCTCCGGCATCACTTCCTATCTCACCGTATGAATACCTGAATTTCAGATAGCTTAAGGCCGAGAACCGGTCCTGCATAAAGGGTTCATTGGTTAAAACCCATCCAACAGCCATGGAAGGAAAGAAGCCAAAACGCAACCCGGGAGCGAACTTTTCACTTCCATTATAGGCCCCGTTCACCTCAAAAAGATAGCGCGTTGCATAGCTATAGGTGGCTCTTCCAACCCAGCTCTCCTCATAACTCGGCCAGACTACCCCGGAGCTGGACTCTCTCCGCATGAAAAGCGCGAGTGCGCCGAATTCATGGTTGTTCACCTGCTTATCGTAATTTAATCTTACATCGTAATATAAATTCCTGCTAAAACTATTAATATTATCAGACCCGATTGTTACAGGACTTTCATCAGGTATGTCTACATTACTACCTTCCGGCACAAGTTTTTCCAGATCGGGATCATAGTAATATCTTAAAAAGGTTTGAGATATCGATTGCTGATATTGAAACCTGTTCCCGAATGAAAAGTTTGCTTCAGCCCTTAAACCGTCAAGCAGGGCAGAAAGGTCCTGTGTAAGCCTGAGGTCGGCAAATAGCCGGTTAGTTTTCGATTTTGTTTCGCCGCTTTGGTATACGGAAGCCCAGTTCCTGCCCTCTAACTGGCCTGTCATTGTACCCCATTCACCAGTCTCAAATTGTATCGGCGGACCAACCATTGGTGTGTACCAGAGATATCCGTAGGTCCCCTGTTCAGCACCGGGTCCGTTACCGGCCACGTTTTTGATCTCCCCTGCAAATCTTACTCCCAGTTCAGTTGTCTTGGTAAGTTGAAAGTCGAGGTTGCTTCTGTACGTGTAGATATTTGCCCTCCTCCTTGGGTCAAATTCGGGCATCTCATATATTGCATCTTCAATACCTCCATCATAGTCATAACCAAAAGAGGTGTAATACTTAACAAAATTATTACCTCCCCTCATACTGATATTATGCTGGTGTGCATGCCCGTTACCAAACATATAATCTACCCAGTCGGTATAGGTATAGAGCCTGGGGTCTCTGTTCGGATTCGACCATTCGTCAATAAAACTTTGAGGAGCAAGGGCGCCGTAATTATAGTCATTCATCGCAGCTATGTTATGTTGTCTCAAAGCTTCCGAGAAGGGGGCATAATAGTTTTCATGCTGTACCACAGGTGATTTAAAAGTATAGGAAGAGCTGTAGTTAAAAACTGGTTTTCCTATGACTCCCCTTTTAGTGGTAAGCATAATTACTCCGTTTGCTGCCTTCACGCCAAATACTGCTGTTGCAGAGGCATCTTTTAGTACGGAAATGGATTCAACATCGTTTACATTGATATTTTCGAAGTCTCTTTCTACACCGTCAACTATAATCAGCGGACTGTTATCTCCCCAGGTTGAGACTCCCCTGATCAAAATTTTGGCTTCAGAGGATCCCGGAAAACCAGACCTCTCAAGGGAAGTTACACCGGGTAGGAGTCCCTGCAGTGCAGCATTAACCGACTGTACGTTTCCGGTTTTTATGAGATCTTCAGCTTTAGTCTGAACGATTGATCCAACGATGCTCTCTTTTTTCTGGATTCCATACCCTACAACAACCACTTCGTCCAATGCGCTTCGAGATTCCAGCAAAGTAACGTCAATATGTGTCTGGTTACCGACCATAATCTCCTCCTTAACATATCCTACGAACGAATAGCTTATAACAGACTCCGGCCCTCTGACGGTAATTGAATAATTACCTTCGGTATCCGTTATGGTTCCTGTAGTTGTTCCTGCCTCGACTACATTAACACCCGGCAGTGGTACCTGTTGGAAATCGGTGACCGTACCGGTTACTGTGCGTCTTTCAGGCTGAGATAATTCCGGATTTTCAGTAGAGACCACTTGTGCTGATGGTATCTTCCTGATTTCTGTCTTTGGGTCCCTGTTGTTAAATGTGTTGTTTGTGTTGGCAGATACGCTGACAAACCCCACCATGACAAACAGACTTAGTATCTTGATCTTTAGCGGAAAATTAAACATGTTTTTTGAAACAAACCATGTTTCACGGGTGTTTTTTCTCATAATTCTGTAGTTTATAGGTTTTCTGTTTTCTATAGTAGTTTAACTTGTTCGGTGGTTACTGCATCAGGGTACAAGTATAATTAATTTTTGGTTAAAAAAAAATTAACATAAAAATAATTTGTACAGAGGGTCATAAAATAGATCGATTTTACCGGTTTTGTTGAAAATGCTGATTGAAAAACCCGCATTTACACGGCAAGAAATACAGTTTTTCCGTGTTGCAGATGATCTTTTCATGTTTATAATGTTTAATCATTTTAAATTGTCGCATATCCGGATTAAGAAGTGTATCCGGGTTAATCAGTTAAAATTATATTGGGATCGAGCCCGGATCGTGTTTCTGCATTTAATGTGTGTATTTTCGAACTTTTACCTAGATCTGATTTCCCTGCGCATAAAAGACACATACGACAATGCAAAACATGTAATAGTGGCTGCAATAAGTCCTGTAAGCTGTGGCCAGACAAGTAAAATGCTCTGACCCAATGGCAGGGGACTAGGTATGGTTCCTTCAATTTGTTCATATGTCAGTGGCCCGAGACTTTTCACTGAAGGCACAAGCAGTGTAGTGGTTGCTTCCTCGAATAAATGACTGGGGACCAGCCTGAGGAGGTTCAGAATAAATCTCTGGTAATTGATTATATTTTGCGGAGATGCCATTTCAGAGGGCATTGTAGCCTTTGCAATAAGATTCACGATCATCCCGAAAAATACGCTGAAGAAAAGCCATATTGCAATGCCTGCCAGTGCTGAAGTAGCCGCCTGCCGGAATCGCACCGAAAACAGGATCGATAGGTTAAGCCAAAAAGCAACATAAAAAATACTGAGCAGAATAAAACAGATAATCCGTATAAATTCTTCGAATGTCGGAGGAATCCCAAAAGTAAGTATGCCTGTCCCTATGACCAAAAAACCAAGTGAGAAAAACATAACACTGATAACAATAAGGGCAGACAAAAATTTAGCATTAATAAGGTAATCACGGTGAATGGGTTGTGACATAATCCGGCTGAGTGTACCCTTATTCTGCTCAGAGTTGACAGCATCAAATCCAAGGCTAATTCCGAGCAATGGGCCCAGGAATCCTATAAAAACTATGAAAGATGGCATAGTACCATCGGTGATGGTAAAGAGTCGTAAAAAGAAGTACGTTTCTTCCAGTCCGTCTGTTTCACTGATTTTAGTAACATTTGTTAATGCGGTATACAGAGATCCGAGGCAGGTAAGGACAATGATTCCGAATATTATGTTGAATCTCCAGCTTTTGACATGATCGGAAATCTCTTTTTTCACGATCACCCAAAAGGGATGAATTATTTCATCCTTCAATGTAAAAAAAAGAAGCAGTTTATTTATATTCAGCAGTTTTTTTCTGCCAGCCTGAACTTCGTTATTCATCTTTCCTCTTACTTGATGTGCATCACTCATCGTTTAAACTCCCTTCGAAGTATCGTTGATATATTTCGTTAAGTCCGTATTCCTTTTTATGGAGGTAATTGAGAGATACCCCCGACTCAACTATTACCTTCGCGATGCCGGGTGCAGCATCGGTGGCACAGCTGATCTCCATGATGTTGTTTTTTGTTGTCAGAGACTTTACCCCTTCAATTTTTTTGAGTTTTGATTCAAGGGTTTCCAGGGTGATTACTTTTCCGGGTGAGGAGTTTTCATCAAATTCCGGCATTGTCACCCCGGCAGTAATGGAAAAAAGTTCGTTGGAAAAAAGAACTTTTGAAAGTGTCTGAACATCGCCTTCAGCAATCAGTTTACCCCTTATAAACAGACCGACACGGTCGCATATTTGCTGTATTTGGTGCAGATGGTGAGAAGAAATCAATACGGTGATTCCTTCATCTTTACTTAATTTAACAATTAACTCAAGAAACTCATTCACGCCTGTGGGATCTATCCCCAGCGTTGGTTCGTCTAAAATTATTACCTCGGGATCTTTGATAAGCACATCAGCCAGACCTAAACGCTGTCTCATGCCCCGGGAGTATTTCCCCGCTTTTTTATTCATATTATCTTCGAGTCCGACACGTTTAAGCAGCGATTCGGATTTTTCCCTTACCTCGTTACGCTTTATGCTGTTCAGCCTGGCGGTAAACATAAGATTCTCCAGCCCGGTAAGATCATCATAAAACCCAACATCTTCCGGGAGATATCCGACCCTTCTCTTCACCTCAATAGGGTTATTGGTTGAACTGATGCCACATACATGCACCGACCCGGATGTAGGTTCTGTCAGGCCAAGTATCATCAGGATGGTTGTTGACTTTCCCGCACCGTTTGGACCCAGCAATCCAAAAATCTCCCCTTTGGAAATTGTCAGCGAGAGCTCATCCACGGCTGTAAAAGAGCCGTACTTCTTCGATAAGGCATCAAGTTCGATTATACTTTTGCCCACCTCTTACCTCCTTCCATATTTTCGGAAAAGAAATAAAACGCTTCCTAATGCAATAAAAATGATCAATACCCCGATCCAGCCCCAAAGCATCGGTGTTTTCACCGACATTCTGTATTGAATCCTGGAAGAGGTCTCCGGGAGCAGGGCCTCAAGATTAACGATATAATCGCCTGCTATTGCTTTTTTATCCGCTTTAATAAAAGCGTCCACTTTTGCTTCATCCCCGGGAGCAACAAAATCAACTTTTTTAGGTTCAAAAGCAACTTCCCAGTTGCTTGGAGCACTGTTGTTCAGACGAATGTCATTCAGGCCGGAGGTACCCCGGTTTCTCACAATCAGTTCAATACGTTTCTCTTCTCCTGCAGTGATATTTGCACTTACCCTGCCAGTTGGTGTTGTAAGCTCCACATTGTAGGATCCTGTTATAACCACTTCCAGTTCAAGGTCTGCCGATGCGGTCCCGAAAACTGCGCTCACAGGAATTTTATAGGTACCGGCTTCAATTCTTTCCGGCGATTTTACATCAATAACGATTGGAGTTGTACTGTTCGGGTCCGTTTGTACAGAGGTAACCTGTTTGTAATCTGCCTTAAAGACTACAGACCATCCACGGGGACTTTGCGCCCTGAGACCGTATGAATGACTTTCGGCAGTGCGGTTTTTGATTTCTGAATTAAAGGTAAAAGAGGCACCTGCGTGTCCCTGCATGTTTTTTTGCCGGGTTGTAAATTCCGTTGTAAATGTTCCCTGTTCCGAGATGGTTACTCCCAGGGGCAGTGTAAATAACTTTCCGGCTGAAACCCTGAATCGATAATAGCCCTTATTCGCGTTCCAGGGCACTTCCACCTGTAGATTGACACTTATGTTTTCATTAGGAAGAATGGCATATTGTTCTACATTTTTACCTGAACCTTTTAATACATAATTCCATCCTTTGGGGATTCCCGACACACTAATGTCAACATACTGTATTTTATTACTTTTGTTCATTACGGCAATGGGATAATCGAGGGTCTCTCCTGGAGGAACCGCAACCCTGGTGTAGGTGGTATACAATATAACAGGGGAATCGGCTGCTGCTGCAATGCTTACAACTGGAAAAAATAAGATGAAGATGAACAGGTAGTGTTTCATCCATTTACTTAAAGTTAACATATATGAATCCTCCAAGAATTTTTATTAAGTAATTATTAAGATATGGCTGGCAAGTTTAAAACAAAAAGTTGAAAAAAACAAACTCATTCCCTGCTAAAAAAGTGTCAAGAAAGTGTATTCTGTCGAATAATAATCTGATTGGCCTGAGATTGAGAGATTCACAATCCGATACAGAGACATTCATGAATTAAATGTCACGGGGGCTGGTTGAAAAAAACCTATGTGCCGGAGATATGAACCATCCATACACATAGGTTTGAAATTGCGGCTTAAGCAGCTAATCCAGAATAATTGTCAGTACCACTGTTAATTATCTGCTTTAAACAAAAAAGATGAGGTGTAGTTCTGTTTTTGTCTTAATAATTTACGCGAAGGTTTTTATAATTCATCTTTCATGCATCTGACAGAATAAGCGGTTTTCTTGTGCAAGTTGCTTCTACCCAACGCAATGCTTTGATTGTAAATGTTGTGATACCATGCCGGATTACTACCACTTGTTGTTTCTGTAGAGGTCCACAAATTACTGTAACTGCCCATACTGTCGAATGATCCCTGGCGAATGCGACGACCTGCGGGTATTGCGTTAAAACCTGTTGCATTTCTCATGCCCGGATAGTCTGTATTGCCGGCGGCACCTTCGGTAAGCAGATATTCGTTCCAGTTGCTCCTGGATGCCAACGATTTGGCGATTTTATTCTCTTCAGTTGTCCCGTCATAATTAAAGCCATTGGCAATCAGGTAATCCTTAAACGCGGTCCACTCCTCGTCAGTGGGCACATGCCAGCCTGTCGGGCACAAACTGCGTTCATCCATTACTGCAAACCAGGTATACAATCTGCCATAGGTTGCAACATTGCTTTCTTCACCGTTAGCCGGCCATTGATATTTTGGTGTATCCTCTGCATCAATATTTAAAGTCGCGGGAGTTGTAGTGCCAATGTCGTCTCCATTACGGTACTTGCTGGTTTTCAGGTTCTCAGCCATAAAAGTCCAGTTACCGATTGTAACCACCGGATAATGATTACCTTCCCCGTCAAGACACTCAACAAACTCAAAATTTACAGCGGCGGTTACCGTGGGAATAAGTGTTATCACTCGGGAATAATTACCTGAGACACCCTTCAACCATATGCGGTCACCTACGTTGAACGATAATTCAATGCTGCTTTGAACTTTTTTCAGGTTATGTTTCTGATTTGAAAGCGCATTACTTCCCAGGTAAGATACCGCCGGGTTTTCGGACAATCTGCTATTCGAAAGAAAATTGGTCGTAAACTTTTCACCGGGGGTGATAACATTCAGAATGTACATGCCAGGTCGTAATCCTGAAATATTGAACATATGACTGCCGGTTTTTAATTGCAGCTTGTTATTTAGAAGTTTTTTTCCGGTTATATCATATACCTCAACATTCACTGTACCGGATATTTTATTGTTGAATTCGATTTTTGAAGCGTCTGACAGGGGATTTGGATAGATGCGGAAAGCTCCGTCATTCGGAATCTGATTATCAATTCCGGTTGCCTGGGTAACAAGAGTTAATACATCACCCTGGCTAAGACTGACCGATTCACCGGTATTAAGATTTAGGGCCTCAACACTGGCAACAATATCACTCATTCCTGAACCGGTAAAACTCAGCTCAATATTCTGAGCCGAAAGGAAAAAAGAGACAAAGCATAAAGAAATGATTGTAATAGTTTTCATAGTGTTAGTTGTTTAAATGATTAATAAAAACTCCATTTTTATATACCGCGGATGATTATTAAAACTCCACCTCCTTTCCTTTTAGTAGTTGTTAGAAAAAAATATTTTGTAACGTTCACCTAAAAATATAAAGAAGTTTGCAACAAAACAAATTTAGTTATTCTTTCACAGAGAGATAAGAGGGATTTTGCGAGCCATGCCTTTGATGGCAAATTTAAGCTAACCGGAATTATTCAAGCTGGTTGTTTGGAATGTGTCCAACTATAAATTGACTTATAAATCTGTGGACCCGATACTTTGAAAAGGTCATCAATAATTGAACAGCTGACTGTGAACAATTTTTCCCTTTGGGTGTATTATATTCTCGATTGATACTATGTTGTCAGTCAGATTGAAAACATAAATTATAAATTGATGAAACAATGAAAAGAATATTTGTTATACCGGTTATTGCAGTGATGGTATTTGCATGCAATCCTAAAAGTGCCGAAGAGGCAAAGACAGGTGATGCAAAAAAGGCCGAAGAGGCTTCAGGTGAAGTGTATGAGTTGTCTGAAGATGGCAGTGTTGTTAACTGGCGCGGTACGAAACCGGGAGGTGAACATGTCGGAGTTGTAACTGTAACTGATGGAAAAGTAATGGTAGACAATGGTACTGTTACCGGAGGAAGCATTACGATTGACCTGAATACAATTGAGAATTTCGATCTCGGGGGTGATATGAACGCCCGGCTTGTCGGACACCTGAAATCAGAGGATTTCTTCTACACGGAAGAATATCCTGTTGCTGTATTTGAAATCGTTTCAGTTGAAGCGAAAGAGGGAATGTCAACAGAGGCTGGTGTTAAGCCCACCCATGAAATTACAGGAAACCTTACCATGCGCGGTGTAACCAAGAGCATCAGTTTCCCTGCTGTAATTTCAGTCGGGGATAATAAGGTCGAAGCCATGACCAATGAATTTGCCATTAACAGAACCCTGTGGGGCGTTAATTTTAAATCAAAAACAGTTTTTGCAGAGTTCACGGATGATTTTATCGGTGATATGATCAACCTTAGATTTGACGTAGTGTTTATGAAGAATTAAGGGATGCCTGCATCCAGGTTGAAATTCCGGGAGTCCGGGCGAAGTATTCTTAAAACAGAGGCTTGTCCATCATGACAGCCTCTGTTTTATTTATCACAGGTTTCTGAAAACAAACAGACGATTGACCATATCAGGGCGGATAGCCGGTTGAACCGGCTCTTCAGTAAGTTGCAGCAGGAATACCCGATGTTCTATGGGATGAATGATTAGATTTAAAAGCTCAGGTACCTGTTAATAAATGATAATATTTTTTTTTACCGCAAAAAAATGCCTATATTAAATGGAATTCAAATTTTAAAATTTCAAATTATGAAAAAATCAACATCAAATGCACTTATGGGGTTTTTAACCGGTGCAGCTGCAGGTGCAGTTATTGGTATTCTTTATGCTCCCGAAAAAGGAAGTAAAACAAGGAAGAATATCAGGAAGAAATCGAAAAAGATTACTTCAGACATTACTGATAACGTGAATGAGCAGGTTGAAAACATGAAACAAAACCTCAATGATTTGGTAGATGATCTGAAGACCAAAATCACCAACCTTGAAAAAGAGGTGAAGGAAAAGGCAGCTGAACAACAAAAACAGGCCGCTTCAAAGGTTGAGGATAAAGCCCGGCAAGCCAGGAAATCAGCTTCTTAAACGAAACAATTAATTTTTAAAATGTAACTTTATGGCCAAATCAGATTTATCCAAAAATCTCTCGTCAGTTACAGATGTGTTGAAAGATTATCTGCAGGTAAAGCTGGATCTTTTTAAGCTTGAGTTGTTGCAGAAGACTTCCCGGGCAGGACTTTTTCTGTTTTCCTCTATTTCCTTAATCCTTTCTGTTTTTGCAGCGGCCATTTTTCTGATGTTTTCTTTTAGCTTCTGGTATGGAGAGCGGACCGGGAACATTTCACAGGGATTCCTGATCTCTGCAGTTTTTTTCCTGCTAATCCTCGTCCTGGTATTTCTTTTAAGAAAAGTAATTTTTGGCAGAAGCTTGATAAAGAATATTTCGAAAATACTTTTTTCAGGAGATGATGCATCATCGTAATAATTGTGCTGTCAGATGAAAAAACAATTTGATTTTACACGGCTCAGAACAGAGAGTGATATAAGGCTTGCCAGGGCAAATCTCAGGAATGATGCCCTGTTGCACGAAAATTTAATTAAAGAGAGCTTTCGAAATTTCAGGGTATATTTTATGAATTCCCTGAAGATTGCAGCAGTGCAGACAGGTACCAGTATTCTTACTGCATCACTGGTACGTTTGATTCAGTCACGTTCCAGATAATCCTTACAGCAGTTTTATCCTGTAGCAGGACTTACATAAAGGTGGATTCATTGATACTCCGGACAGAGGATGGAAAGTTTCTGTTGGAGTAATGGAACGCGGGAAACAGAAATACTGCATTATTTCGTGAGTGAGAAGAGGAACTCAACACCACCCTCTTTATAGTTGCGGGCGGTAATTCGTCCCTGGTGCAGTTCAACGGCATTCTTCACAATGGAGAGGCCGAGTCCTGTTCCCCCGGTCTGTCTCGAACGTCCGTCGTCGATGCGGTAAAACCGCTCGAAAATACGGGGGAGATGGTTCTCGTCGATGCTGTTCCCGGTATTGGAAAAGGAGAAATAGTAGTACTTTTTATCTTCAAGGTAATTTACAAGGTTGATCGCTATACCTTCACCGCCGTATTTAATGACATTGTCGAAAAGGTTATAGAAGATTGAGTAGAGCAATGAAACATTGCCTAAAAGGGTGATGTTCTCCGGGAGGTCAATATTCACACTTATCCGGAGTGCTTCAAGTTTTATCTTCAGGTGTTCATGTACCTCATCCACAATCTCCCTGAGTTTCACCTGCTCAAACATAAAGTTTTCACCTGCCTCTTCGATCCTGTTTAGCGAAGATATATCGGAGATCAACTCCGATAATCTTACAGCTTGTGCAAGTGCCCGGTCAATAAAGTATTTCCTGGTATTCTCCGGAACATCTTCCTGCTGAAGTGTTTCAAGGTAGCCAAGTACAGAAGTCACCGGCGTTTTTAATTCATGGGCTATGTTGGATGTCATCTGCTGCTTGATCAGACGCCGCTTCTCTAATTTGGTAGTTTCCGTGATCAGAATCTCGAAACTTTTGTCAGCAAAAAACATGCACTTCACACTGAAATACCGGCCGCTGTTTTGAAGCAGGAGCTCCTTTACAGGCAGAGTTGCTGAATCGGAATCAAATGTTTTTATCAGCTGCTCGTCAATAAAGTCGTTTATAGGGCATAACTCCCTGATTTCAAAAATCTCACCAGGAGTGATATTCGATCGTTTTGACACCAAATTCAGGTTTTGGATGAAGTGTTGGTTGGTTAGTATATTTATCTTATTTGACGTGAAAAAGGCGATGCCTTCATTCAGAGCGTTCAGGTGACTGAATAGTTTCTCCTTTTCAATGGATATCTGCTCTTTGGCTTCATTAAGTTCACGGTAAATTGATGTGATCTGGCTGCCGATGATCCCCAACTCATCGGAAGGAAAGCTGATCTGTTTAACCGGTTCCCTGCCATTGTGGAGTTGAACGGCAAAATCCTTGAGCCTGGTAATTGTCTGAGACACCCTGCTTGTAAGTATTCTGAGCGTGAGTGCTATAAGGATGAAGAGAAAGAGCAGGTAGAGGAAGAAGATACGCTCGACATGGAGGTAATCCTTCACCTGGATATTGTACAACGATGCAGTCCTGATATAGTAGTCAGGAAATGTCTTTACATAATAGTAGTAACTGCTTCCAGTAGTACTGGATTTCCTGATGTTTCTGCCAACTCCGGTCTTATGGGTCTCCTCTACTTCCGGTCGATGCAGGTGGTTTTCCATAGTGCCGACATCCGGCACCTCATTATCGTACAGCACCTTCCCATCCCTGGCAATAAGCGTGATCCTGATATTGAACCCGGGAACGATCCGGGCAAGGGAGTCGATTGGGTTGTAATTTCCTGAAGCAGGCAAATCATTTTGCCGGATATAATTATGTGTAAGTTCTGCAATGTTATCGAGTGTGACTTCGAAATTGCTAATTCTGAAGTTCCTTTCCCTTTCAAACTGGAACACCAGCACCAGAACCGTGAAAATGGAGAAGATGACCGAAAAGTTCAGCAGCAGTTTCTGCCTGTAGCTTAGTATTATTTTTCTTTTGTTCATACATGTTCAATCTTTATAACCCGGTAGCCAGTCGCGTGACCGGAACGCCTCCTGTACTTCACGTGTGAATTCACCGGGTCGGCCGTTACCGATTTTGAGTCCGTCGACCGCCACGATGGGGGTGATATCCTTTGATGTCGATGCCATAAAGATCTCGTTATATTCGTGAAGCTGCCCGTAGCGGACCTTTTCCACCCGTATACCATCGAACAGCGACAGAACCTGCTTTCGGGTTACGCCGAACAGAATATCGTTCCCCGGTGTAATGACCTCACCGTTCCTGACGAAAAAGAGGTTTGCACGTGAGGCTTCGGTAATGGTGTCTGTATGGAACAGCACATCGGGTGCATCAAACTTCTGCATTTTTTTCCTGAGACGCATGGTATTAAAATAATTCAGGGTTTTAATCTCAGCATTTGGCCGCACATATTCGTAGCTTACCAGGGGAACGCCATTTTGGAAAGTCGCTGCTTCCGGGGACCGCCAGGGGAGGTTTAATACCAGGAAATTTGGCGCTCCGGAAACAGAATCGAGTGAATCGGAGTAGCCGCCGGTGGCGATTACCTTGAATGATCCGTTGGCGAGTCCGTTCCTTTCGCGGAGGTCATCGACTATTTTCGTGAACTCATCGCGGCTTACCGGTGGAACGATTTCCGACAGATGCATGGAGTTGAAAAGCCGATCGGTGTAGTCACTGAACCAGGGGATTTCGCCCCTCCTGGCACGAAAGAAATCGAAGATGCCGTATCCGCGTTGTATCAGCAGATCGGAGATATGCAGGTGCAGTTTAGAATAGCGGATCATCTCCCCGTTGAAATAGCAAATAGGGTCCTGGGTCATGCCGGATTGCATTTTATCAGATCGTTTTGAGTACTGTAAAGGTAATTACTTTCAGAAAACTTTCTACACTGCCGGTCTTGTAGGATATAACATCGCATGATTTAATATGTTTCAGGAGGACGGAAGGAACAGCTCCGGGTCACGTTGCCCGTCCTGCTGCTGCCCGTAAAAAGCCTCCTGGTTGTATGACCGGAACTAACCAGGGTTCCAGCCGGATTGATTCTTTATGCTCTCCTCGCTGATGCTTCGGAAGATCCATTCGGGGGTATCAGGTGAACTCATCACAGCGGTATGCGACGACAATTGCAGCTGTTGCATGCTGTCGGGAAGAAAATAATATGAGAATTCAACGGAATTTAGTATGTTTGATCTGACTTACCTAATATGCAGTACAATGGGAAAAGCAATTGTAAAACTAAATATCGCCACTTATGCCTATGAGGAATATGTGGTGGAGGTGCCATGTAAGAAGAGTGATGTGGATGATCTGATCATTGCGCGTGCATGGAAGCAATTGAAGGAAGAGGAGGGGGGATCGCTCCCTTATGGTCACCGTAAAGCCGAGATCATAAAACGGACCGATTAGCACATTGAACCATACCGGGCAGTTACACGACGGATCAGCCTGGTGCAAGGTGGTTCCAAAAATATTTAAGATATTGGGAGACCGGTGAGAGGGTACAGGCTTTCTGTATATAAGACATAATACCAGGCAACTTTTTTTTGATAGTGCATACGGCCGACAAGGTATTTACCTGGAGGCGGGTTATACTTTAATGCGGTTTTAAGCTTGTTGTGCTTTCCATTTAATCTGTTTTCACTGAGTATAACGTAGGTTTTTCTGTTTGTTTATCTTGGTTTTCTGAGGGTCAGCTTGTGTATTCTATATGGATCATAAAGGGAACTGTAAGTGTTTTGAGATAAATTTTGATCCATGTATTAATATGACTTACTTTGCACCCGGTATTTTTTAAGCCGGTCCGGTAAAATTTTTATGATGGAAGTATCATCATAATAAACAAGATAAAGATAAAAATCTATGTCAGGGATTATCTCCATGTTGAAGTCGGGTTTTACAACCGACGGTTATTACAGATCAATGAATGAGGCCCTCAGGCGATTGAATGAGGAGTATACGATGCTGCACTATCCCTTTTATGTGAATGAGGATGACAGCTTTTATACTGCGCAGAAGAATCTGACCGATTATTGTATGCGCCAGCTGCCTCCGGCAGAGGGGAAATCGATGCTGGAGATCGGATGTGGTAACGGGGTGCAGTCGATCTATATTCTGCAGAAGTATGGACCCTCTTTCATAAAAGGTGTTGATCTGAATCCTGCAAACATTGAAATTGCGAAAGGGGAGGCAGCAAAGCTGGAATTAAAGGATGTCAATTTTGAAGTTGGAGATGCACAAAACCTCAGGGAAATTCCTGAAAACTCTTATGATTTTGTGCTGAACATTGAAAGTGCCTTTCATTATCCCGACAAGCCTGCATTCTTAAGTGAGGTTAGGCGGGTGCTGAAACCCGGCGGACATTTCCTGATCGCAGATATCTTGAAAAGGCCACGGAGAAATCGGATCATACGCCGGTCATGGAAAAAAAATATGCACATGAATCACTGGACTGAAGATGCATACGATGAGGCGTTTAACCGGGCGGGACTATCTGTTGAAAAGTTTGAAGACATCTCTGACAATGTCGTTAGAAGCTTCATGCGTTACCCTTACTGGCTGAAGACCATGAGGAAGAAACATTTTATCAGCGACACTGTACTTAAAACTTTCTACGCCATTAATGTAGAGCTGAATATCCGCCTCCTCCGAAAACGACGACAATATGTGATTATTACCGGAAAGCAGGGATAGCCGTTGTTGCCATCATTAAGCTGTATTTCGCGAGATAAATTCCTCCTTTTTATGTCTGAATTACCAACGCATCTTTAGTGGGTGCCGGTGTCGGTTGTACAGGTTGAGGGAAACCAGTTGAAATGTGCATACGGGAAGTTAGCATCATCTCCTTTGATACTGATTTACAATGTATTTAATAAATGCATCCACCTCATCCACATTTTCCAGCCGGTAATTTGCTGCCGAGAGCAGGCTGTGCTGTCCTACAATTATTCCGATACCATTATCAGAAAGGGTTCGGAATGCATCTTCGTCGGTGACATCATCACCCACATATAGGGGCAGGTATTCCTCGGGCCATGAAAAATTCAGCTGTTCCATGATCCATTCGAGTGCTTTTCCCTTATGCCAGTTCAGGGAAGGCTTAATCTCCAGTAGTTTCTTTCCACGGCCGATCTTAAAATCTTTATCTGCACCGATGGTGGTTTTTACCTGCTCTATTATTCGCGAATAGGAGCCACGCGGGGCATTCCTGTAATGAATGGCAATTGCAAAGTACTTCTTTTCGATCAGAACGCCAGGAATCTCCTTTTCCAGACTCCTTGTCAGCTCTTCTTCCATCTGGTCCAGTCGGGGTAGCAGTTCCCGGGCACTTTCCATTTCCATGTGCATGCCTCCTGGTCCGGTTATGCGAAAACCATGACTGCCCGCATAAATAATATTATCTAATTCAATAAATGACTGGATATCAGACTTGTCCCTACCACTTACAACGGCAACAGTGTAGATATTCGCCAATTCATGCAACAGGCGCCTGGTATTGTCGTTCAGAATTGCTTTTTTCGGATTATCCACAATTTTGGAGAGGGTGCCGTCATAATCGAGAAAAAATACCGGTTTTTTATTGCTCAAAAGGCTTTTAAAATGATCCATTTGTTCGAAAAGTCCCGGAATATGTTGGGAAAACTCCGGTTTGGCCCCTTCCGTACCTTTAAATAACCGGATGTTATCAAGCCCTTCAATAACAATGTGAGCTCCTGCATCATACATCGATTTTTTAGTGGTTTCCCCCGTAGTGATACCGGCAATTAAATACAACCCTTTTTTTCTGGATGCCTTGATCAAATCGGGATCGTCTGCGAAAAGAACCGTAAGTCCGGGATTTAATTCTTCTTCAGCTATGATTTTTCTTAACCTCGCGGAGACGCGTGACTTTTCCATTTTTGAAGTTATATGGGTGATAGAAAAGTCATTCTTTTCAGTGCTGTAATGTTTCCTGGTTGGTTCGCCGGCAGTTTGATTAAATGAGAGGATATTGATTTTCAGGTTTTTCCACTTTTGAAACTCCTCCATTGGAGGAGGATCAGATTTCAATAGGAGTATAACAGCATTGATGTTGTTAATTTTGATCTTCTTCTTTTCCACAAGGACAAATATAATCTTTCTCTTTCTATTATTCCAAAATCGTGCCAATATGGGTGAGGAGGCCCGGTTATTTTCCGGTCTGTATTTATGTTTTGTTTTTTAACTTTACCTGCTGCTGCCTTCTTTTTGACTTATTCAGTTTTTTGGAGTTGCCTGAAATACAGATTATTTAGCAGCCTGAGCTTAAACAGGTAATAACCAGGTTCGGGGCGATTTGTTTCCAGCCTGAGTTCAAGCTGGTAGCAACCAGGTTCGGGGCGATTTGTTTCCAGCCTGAATTCAAGCTGGTAGCAACCAGGTTCGGGGCGATTTGTTTCCAGCCTGAATGTTACGGTCGACTTTCCCTGGGAGGCAGTGCGTGCAAGGTGTGCTAAGCGGATTGAGGTGTCGGCGTGGGATGATCACCATTTGCATCATGGCCCATAGCTTTTGACCTGGAAGGTACCTGAAAAAGCTGATCAGTACGGTCTGTTTTGCCACTTTCAGTAGGATATGTTTGTCCGGTTGATAAATTTCATAATAATCTTTGTATCATTTATCCCTTCTCACGTAAAAAGTATTTATTTAACTAATTAGTATATAACAATATAATTATCATTCTAACTACAGGTGATCTGTTGGACTACAGCTGTTTTTGCCGGAGGCAGGACTTCAAGTAAGCTTTCTCTGCATTGAGGTCGATCCCGGGATTAGGCCTGATATCCTCGCCGGGACAAAGACTTGGAAAACAGTTTAAATAATACAATGGTGAAACCTAATTGTTTCGAATGAAAAAATTGCTACTGGAAAAACTTGCTATATTTGCATGAAGCTATAAGGAAATGGTCCTGAAAGAACCGGAACCATTTTGAATTAAAACGAATTTTTAGATGTGAACGCCATGATAAGACAAATTTTCCTCTTCC
The DNA here is from genome assembly GCA_964539395.1 of uncultured Bacteroidaceae bacterium. GTDB lineage: Bacteria > Bacteroidota > Bacteroidia > Bacteroidales > M55B112. Next base: position 51,102 of record CAZIIU010000014.1, on the reverse strand, counting down.
TGATCGCCTTTTTACTCCACCCCTGCATTTCATTTGCACAAGAACGTCCGAATATCGTGTTGATCGTCTCAGATGATCATGGAATGGATGCACTCGGATGCTACGGAAACCCGGTTATAAAAACCCCGGCCATTGATGCCCTTGCAGCAGACGGCATGCGCTTTACCAATGCCTTCTGCACAAGTGCCAGTTGCAGTGCCAGTCGCTCGGTACTGCTTACCGGCAAGTTCAACCATGCCACAGCACATTATGGCCATAACCATTCATACCACCACTTCAGTACGCTTGAAAATGAAAAGAGCCTTACCCATTATCTTGAAAATGGCGGTTATCGTACGGCCAGGGTAGGAAAATACCACCTTGCTCCGAAATCGGTCTATCATTTTCAGCATGTTTTTAATGCGAGCAATCGCAACCCCGTGCAGATGGCCAATGTCTGTGAATCATTCATCAACGACAATTCAGCACCGTTTTTTCTCTACTATTGTACCGAGGATCCCCACCGCCACCATACATTTGAGGATTGGCCGTTGCGGCCTAATTCATTCGGTAACCTTGAGAATGATTTCTACCCCGGGGTTATCGAACAGAAGTATACTCCCGGTGAGGTAATCGTTCCGCCGTTCCTGCCCGATACGGACGAATGCCGGGCCGAACTGGCTCAATACTACCAGTCTGTGTCACGACTCGACCAGGGGGTCGGTCGTCTTACGGAGATGCTGAAAGAGGCCGGAAAATACGACAACACGGTTATCATCTACATCTCCGACAATGGTATAGCGTTCCCGGGTGCCAAGACCACCCTTTATGAGCCGGGGATGAACCTGCCTTGTGTTGTCAAGCTTCCCGGACAAAAGGATGCTGCAGAGGTAAGAGATAATATGTTCAGCTGGGTGGATATGACACCCACCCTGCTCGACCTGGCGGGTCTCTTCCCGGGTGAACGCCACTTTCACGGCAGGTCGCTTGCTCAGGAGCTTCAGGATCCCGGAATCACCGGAGCAGATGAGGTCTATGCTTCCCACACATTTCATGAGATAACCATGTACTATCCCATGCGGGTGATCAGGGATAAAAAATACAAGTTTATTTATAATATTGCACATCCGCTCGAATATCCGAGCGCATCCGACCTCTGGAGGTCGAGTACCTGGCAGTCGGTCTACAGGAAGGGCGAAAAAGCAAGCTATGGCAGGCGTACTGTGGGTGAATACCTCCACAGGCCGAAGTTTGAGCTGTACGACCTTGAAAACGATCCGCATGAGACAGTGAACCTGGCTGAGAAAAAAAGGAACAAGCCGCTGGTCGATGCGTATATCGTAAAAATGAAAGACTTCCAGAAACGCACCGACGATCCGTGGATCCTGAAGTGGAAGTATGAATAAAGCTTCCGTATTCAGAAGACTGACAGAAGTGGCTTTCAGCTCTATTTGCTGCACAATTTAAAAGGGTAATTCTCTTTCTTGTCGGAAATAAAACGCTATTTTTGAACTTCTATGGCGAAAGCAGACAAAGAGATCCTGCTGGAGATCATGGCCGGGGCGTTCAGGAAGAGCGACCGGCTGAGACCGATCCTGAGGAGGGGAAAAACTGAGATGCGCCTGAAGATCATGGCTGCCTATGCATACGATCTGGCCGTGAAGGTTAACGGTATTTACCTTTCGGAAGATAAAACCACGGCCATTGTATACTGGCAGCAAAGCAGGTATAAGAAGTCGCTGACCGATCACTTGAAGTATGGATGGATGTTACTGCGAACCATCAAGCTTCACAAGCTGATTGAAACTGCAAAACGTGAAAATTACGTGGAGAGCAGGCGGCCGGGGCTAGACGATTACATCTACGTGTGGCTGCTCGGGAAAGACCCTGAAACAAACAGTATACGCGGACTCGCTGAGATCAGGGATCATTTAAATGAACTTTCACGAAACCTGGGTATTCCGGTCCTCATCGAAACAACTGTGGAGAAACTTTTGAAACTGTACCACTATGTCGGATTTGAAATATATGATGAGTTTTATGATGAGACAATCGGTATGCCGGTATATTTTCTGAAAAAAGAGGTTCCGGAATAGGCTTGCTATTTGCCTTCTTTTTGTTCATTCTCCAGAATTAAACGGGTCCGCGGCAGACATTCAGGGTGATGCTTCTGCAGGTACTCAATGAGCTTCTCACGTACATGCACACGCAAGTCCCACGCTGTCGGTGAATCTGCCGCACTCATAAGCGCTCTGATTTCTACTGTCTTTTCCGTGGCATTTGTCACCTGCAGTACATTCACCTTCCCATCCCAGTTTTTGTCTGTTTTCAGTATGCGGGTCAGTTCTACGCGCAACTCATCAAATGGAACGGTATAGTCGGTATAGATAAATACTGTTCCAAGTATCTCAGCCGACTCCCGCGTCCAGTTCTGGAAAGGTTTCTCAATGAAATAGGTCGTGGGAACGATCAGTCTTCGCTTGTCCCAGATATTCACCACAACGTAAGTGAGGGTGATCTCCTCGATCCGGCCCCATTCGCCTTCAACAATTACTACATCGTCCAGTCTGATCGGCTGTGCAAGGGCAATCTGGAAGCCTGCCAGCATATTTCCAAGCAGTTTTTGCGCTGAAAAACCGAGGATGATTCCTGCAACTCCGGCAGAGGCAAAGAGGCTGACACCTACCTTGCGGATTCCTTCAAAAGTCATCAATGCAACAGACAGAGCAATAATGATCACAACTGCAATAAGAATGCGCTCAATGATCCTGAATTGGGTATGAACCTTCCGTGCCTTGAGGTTGTCCTTTTCGCGGGAGTCGAATTGCTTTAAGATCAGCTCCTTGCCGAGTCCAATGGTCCTGATCAGTAGCCAGGTGATTGAAAAGATGATCAACAGGTTGAGGAAATGATTCAGATATTGAAATACTTCTATCCCTGTTTCCAGTGATGAGATAATGAGACTTGTCGCAATGCTTGTCAGAAGAAGTACTACCGGGAACCTGAACTTTTTGTGCGTATCTTTTTCTAATCGGTTGTCTTTACGGTGACTTATATGTTTGAGGAGCTGAATGGTGACAAGATATATTGAAATGACCAATACCAGTGCTATACTGCTGATCAGCAGGATGCTCTGCCAGTTATTGCCGTTATGTTCCAGTAATTCATTCATCGTTCTTCTATTGTTTTTATCAGGCTATTATGTTGATTCTGTGAATCATCCTGAAGAACTGGCAGACTCATTGGATATTAATCCTTCACCTGCCTTTATTTTTCAATCAGACATGCTTTTTACGAATGATTTAAATTCATTTATTCAAACATAATAAAACAGATATTGTTTTGAAAAACTGTTTAATACATGCAATTCGGATCAGTTAAAAATAATTTGAACGAACAGGTCGGATTTACACCTGTTACAGCTGGCCGGATGAGAACCCCCATGCGGCAGACCAGATTTAAGCTACATTTGTTTTGTGCGGATGGTTCAGTGCTGAAAATTCACAAGGACAACCATGATTGAATTATTCTCTCAGATTTTTCTTCAGGTTATGCCAGGCGTCAGCTATCACGGAAGATATATCCGATCCGGGTGCATAATTGATAACAGAAACGCCGTTGATCATGGCACGGGTAAATGTGTCAGAAAATGGGATCAGGGCAAGGATCTGAATTCTCTCTGATTCAAGATAGGCTGTGATTTCCTTTGTAAGTCCGGGATGAAGGTCGTGTTTGTTGATAATAGCAAATGAGGGAATTTCAAAGGAACCGATCAGTTCAACTATCCTCTTCAGATCGTGCAATCCCGACCTGCTCGGTTCAGTGACTATAATCACTGCATCAGTGCCGGTGAGCGATGAAATGGCTGCGCATCCAATTCCCGGAGGACCGTCGTTTATGATCCATGCGGCCCGTTCCTCACGTGCGATGTTCCTGGCTTTCCCGCGTAAAACAGAGACCAGTTTACCTGAATTCTCCTCCCCGGGTCCCATCTCCGCGTGCACGAGCGTTCCCATTCGCGATCCGGAAACAAACCAGTGGTTGTTTTTGCTCCTTTCAGAAAAGACTGCCCCCTCAGGGCAAACACGCTCGCATAACCTGCATCCTTCACATTTAAATGGATCGATGTGGAAGCAATGATCTACGCCATCCCTGATTGCATCGAACCTGCAGTAATATGAACAGATTCCGCACTGTGAGCACAATTCCGTGTCGATAGTTGCAAGCCAGGCACCTTTAAAAATATGTCTCTCTTTTTCAACAGGATCCAACACCAGGTGAAGATTTGCAGCATCCACATCATTGTCGCAAAACACTGCATTCTCAGCTATGGCCGACAGTGCAGCCGTGATACTAGTCTTTCCGGTTCCTCCCTTGCCGCTGAGCACTGTTATTTCCTTCATGCTTTCAGTTTTTGTATTATTGTGCCGGCAATGTGGTCCAGTTGATCCCTTACTTTGTCCGGTATTGCCGTCAGAATGGATCCGTCGGCATACCCTGCGGCAAAATCCCTGCTGTAGGCAATCTCCCCCAATATCGCAGACCCCTGCTCTTCAAGGTAGCTGTATACCTCCTTATTGCCTATTCCGGATTTGTTGATTACGACCCCATACGGTTTTTCCATCTCTTTAACAATACTGACCATCAGTCGCAGGTCATGGAGTCCAAATGGTGTAGGCTCACATACCAGTACCACGAAATCTGTATCTACGAGCGTCTCCACTACCGGGCAACTTGTTCCGGGAGGAGCATCATAAATGGTAAGTCCGTTTAGCAGGGGAACGCTTCGCTTCAGGTTCCTGATCAGCATGGTCTGCATGGTGGATCCGATCCTGAGCTTTCCCTCCAGCATACCCGATCCATTTGTTAACCTGTATCTGTTTACCACACCGATGGCCTCTTCGCTTTCGCTGATCGCGTTATCCCTGCAGGCTACAAGGCAGGCACCGCAGGAATGGCAAAGCGCGGCGTTAATCTCTGCAAATTCAGCCGGGGGTATCACAACAATAGCATTGAATTCACAGTATTCCACACATTTTCTGCAATACGTACACTTATCCGGGTTAATAAAAGGCAGACCTCTATTAATTGTTTTGGATTCGACCAGCTCCGGTGCAGGAAAAAACAGAAGGACATTCGGTTCTTCCACATCACAGTCAATCAGCTGTATGTTGCCGTTCAACTGCTCAGATAGAATGTAGTAGAGGCAAACAGACAGCGTCGTTTTTCCAGTTCCTCCCTTACCAGATGCTACAGCGATTGAATGTGTCATGGATCAGATACTGCTAATGATCGCAGTAGTTCGCTGCAAAGGTCAGTTTTTCAGATAGCAGTCCCTCAGCCAGCTCTCTGGCAGGAAGTTGCGGGGCTCCGACGAAAACATTTACTCCTTGCTGGTTAAAGATCTGGATGGCCCTCTGTCCCATTCCACCTGCGATAATATCAGTTGCACCCTGCTCCGCCAGCCATTTGGGTAAAACACCCGGTTCATGGGGCGGGGGTGTCAACTTTTTCTCCGCGACAATTTTACCATCATTGACTTGCAACAGGATGAAGAATTTACAATGTCCGAAATGGGTGTCTAACACCCCATTATCGTCGGTTGGAACTGCAATTTGTTTTGTCATTTGTTCAATTTGTTTTTCTGTTAAGCATAATTATATTATTGTATACCAGGTATTCTTCAAAAGAGCTGGTATGCAGCAGGAGCATGTAATTCTAATTGAGCAGCTGTTCCGAATATCTATTGCCTTCTGCTTATAATTCCCTTTGCTTTCTTTTCTGCACGGGAATATTACTTTTACAGATTTGGATTAATATTCGGAATCCTTTCAGGGACAAGGTTGTACTCCTGACCAGAACCCTTTACTGATCAAAGTCAGTTCCGGAGCCATAGCCCCGGCCGGTGCCCCGGCCACCGGATCTTTGCCCGGATCCAAGGCCTGACCGGCGTCCCTGTCCTGCGCCCGGGTTTCTGCCTTTCCACCATCCTGATCCAGGTCGTAGGCCTCTTCCCCGGCCTGCTCTCTGATCATCATCTTCGTTGATTAGATCTCTGTCTTTTCCGGGATTGCATTTTCCCAATCCCCTTCCTGTTCGCGGACCCTCACCTCCGGGTCCTGTTCTGTCAAATCCTGGCATGATTACTAATTTTAAAGGTTACTGTACTATCTGTCCACAAAGTCGTGTGACGTGACAGAAGTTCTTTACTCTTTGAGTTTCCTGATCACTTTTTCAATCGTTTGGTTTTCATTTTCAATAATTACCATCTGTATTTTGAGCCTGTCAAGAATATCCTTTGCTTTTGGACCGAAATCGCCCGAGATTACTCTTGCTGCCCCTAGTTCATATGCGAATTCTGCGGCTTTCTGTCCGGCGCCATGACCATCGTCTATATGGAAATTCTCGTGAAATGTTGTTTTCCCTGTTTCGTGATCGTACAGGCAAAACCAGGCTGCCCTTCCAAATCTCATATCAAAAGGCGCAGATAGCTTTTTACCGGTTGCCGTAATAATAGTTTTCATGTTATGCTCTGAATTTAGGTTTTGTTTAATCTGGTTTCACACTTCCAGTTTCTTCAGCACCACAGACCGGACAATTCTCTTTATTCATGCTGACAGGTATCGTGAATCTTGCATGACACCTGAAGCAAAGTTTCCAGCTTTCATCCATCACAGCGTTTCCATAACTTGTTATGATAGCTCTCGATTCCGTTAGTGCAATTGCTATCTTTCGACGGGCACTTTCATAGATTCTTGCAAAGGTGGGTCTCGAAATACCCATCAGTTTACTCGCCTGCAAATGATTCATCTGGTCATAATCAGCAAGCTTAATAGCCTCATATTCCTCGTAAAGCAAATTAACACCCTCCCTGTTATTCACCTGAACGCCATACGGGCGATAGCCTTTAAACCCTGGCGGGGCTACAACTTTTCTCGGTTTTCTTCTTCTTGGCATTGTTTGCGGTCAACCTTTAAAGGAAATCATTTGAACGGTTTTACCCGGCCATCTGACTCAGCTTCTCTGTTGGGTATCGCCTGAGTATCTCTGTACTTGTATTATTGTTCATCAGAAAAACCCTTAAAGGTTAAATTGGTTACCAGTTCTGCAAATATAGTGAGAATATTCTCATTATAAAAGAGCGTTGTAAATATTCATCAACTTTTTTTAACTGAAAGCGGTTTATACAACCATACCGGCATGAAGACTATTATCAGTCAATTATAGCTGGATTCCTGCTTTCAATCCTGTTATTTTCACTTACAGCAATAAACAGCAAAAGGATGATCCGAACAAACGTGCAGTGTAAACAAAGTGGTTTTGTGATATGTCGTTCAGAAAAAAAAGAGACTGTCACAAACTGACAGTCTCTGTGCAATTATTATCGGTATTTATAAAAGGAATACCTTCTTTACCGAGGCATTCCTATTATTTAACCTTTCGAATTCCCTTATGAGATTTTAATCTCTTTGGGGGGTTTCGGCTTTACCTCCTCCCTCTTTGGCAGTCTGATATTCAGAATACCATCGGTGTAGGAAGCCTTAATCTTCTCAGCATCAACAATATTCTCAGGTACTGTGAATGAACGCTGGAATGACTGGTAGCTGAATTCTCTCCGGGTAACCTTTTCTCCCTCTTTCTCCTCTGACTCATGCTTGCGCTCTGAGCAGATTGTCAGACGGCCATTTTCGAAATTCAGTTTGAAATCGTCTTTCTTCATTCCCGGTGCAGCAACTTCCAGCTGAAATTCATCGTCATCCTCCTTGATGTTCACAGCCGGCAGCGTAGAGTTGGTGCTTGCATAATTCGAGTTGTTCCAATCCATCATATCTCCTTCAAAAAATCTTTCGAATAAAGAAGGAAACGATGGTGTCCAGTTGTTAGATAATCTTGCGAGTGTCATGATTATTCCCTCCTTAAATATTAGTTAAACATTATTTATAATTTCTATCCTCTTATGATCAAATAAAATGCCAACGGTGCAGTAAAGATGTTTACAGGATTTTATAATACATTGAAAAACAGGCGATAAATTGTATTTAGTTGGTCTTGGTCGCACTGACCAGACAAACATAAGCATGACAATGCGACATACTTATCAGTAAAAACATGACAATATGACATAATATGTCGCCTCTAACGGGGATAGGGTTGTAAGCAGACCTTCCAGCCACAGAGATTTCGTCACGCCGGGGGGTGGGACTTTATTTGCCGGTCTGAAGCCGGGAATATTACATAGGTGCACATCATGCTTCCCGGGTGCGGTGTCTCTGAAGCCGGGAACGTTACTTAGGCGCACATCATGCTTACCGGGTGCGGTGTCTCTGAAGCCGGGATTATATTAAATGTCCCTGCCAGATTCATTTAGGAAGTTAATGTCCGAAAATTCAATTATTTATTATATCTTCGCGCCTCGATTTAAAGAGGAAGACGGCGATCCTGGTTTTTGTACACCGCGCAAGCGTTCCCGGCCACGGGAAAAAATCCGATCATTTTTGTCACCACCTGCCTTTTGGGATCGGATTAAATACAGAAAAATGGTACAATTTAATGAAATGGGATTGGCTGATCCCATATTAAAAGCAGTCAGTGAATTAGGCTTCACCGAACCGACTCCTATCCAGGAGAAGGTAATCCCACACCTTATCAAGGAACAACAGGATCTGATTGCCCTGGCACAAACGGGGACAGGAAAAACTGCTGCATTCGGTCTTCCGCTGATCCAGAACACCGACATGAGAGATCCCTCGGTCCAGGCGCTGATCCTTTGTCCGACGCGTGAGCTCTGCATGCAGATCACAGGCGACCTGCAGGATTTTTCAAAACACATCAATGACTTTCATGTAATACCAGTTTATGGGGGTGCGCCGATCGATAAGCAGATTCAGAAACTCAGGAGAGGCGCTCAGATTGTAGTGGGTACGCCCGGCCGTGTGCGCGACCTGATCGACCGCAGGGTGCTGAAGATAGAAAAGATTCGCTGGCTGGTACTCGACGAAGCCGATGAGATGCTCCAGATGGGTTTCAAGGAGGAGCTCGACGCCATTCTCGGGGGAACGCCCAAAGAAAAGCAGACGCTCCTCTTTTCCGCCACCATGCCTAAGCAGGTATTCCATATTGCCAATAAATACATGAGTGCCCCGCTTGAGATCTCGGTCGGCGCGAAAAACGCCGGTGCTGAGAATGTGGAGCATGAGTACTACATGACACAGGCGAAGAACCGGTATGAGGTGCTGAAGCGTATCGCCGATATGCAACCCGACATATATGGAATCGTCTTCTGCAGGACAAGACAGGAGACAAAGGATGTGGCTGATATGCTGATGAACGACGGGTATAACGCTGATGCGCTGCATGGTGATCTCTCACAGGCACAGCGTGAATATGTGATGAACCGGTTCAGAAAAAAACAGTTGCAGATGCTCGTGGCCACCGATGTAGCAGCGCGCGGACTGGATGTGAATGAACTGACCCATGTGATCAACTATAATCTTCCCGACGACCTGGAAATATATATCCATCGCAGCGGGCGGACTGGCAGGGCGGGGAAAAGCGGAACCTCCATTACAATTATCCATACCCGTGAAACCGGTAAGATCAGGGAACTTGAAAAAATTACAAAAAAGAAATTTCAAAGGGTGATGGTTCCAGGCGGGAAAGAGATTTGCAAAAAGCAGCTATTCAACCTTGTGAGCAATATGGAGAAGGTGGTGACGGCCGACAGGGAGATCGACCAGTTTCTGCCGGAGATATATAAAAAGCTGGAGTGGCTCAGCAAGGAGGAGCTTATCAAGAAGTTTGTGTCTGTTGAGTTTAACCGTTTTCTCAATTACTATAAAAATGCACCCGATCTGAATGTTGAGGCCGACAGGCGGAAAGACAGGAGAGGTGACCTCGATGGTGGCACGAGCGGTCAGTCTAGCAGGCGAATCAGGGGGGCCGTTTCCAGGGGTGATGCAAGCCTGGATAAAGCTGCCGGCAGGAACGGGAATCTGAGTGAATGGTATGAGGGTTTTGAAGAACGTGTATCCCGGAGGGAAAAGCGAAGCAACCGGAGCGACATTCACAGTTCTGAAAACGAGCGCACTGGCAGGGAAGGGAATACGGGTGAAAGTGGCTACTGCCGTTTTTATATCAACCTTGGAAGCAGGAACGATGTGACCCCGGTGAAACTGATCGGTCTCCTGTTGGATACCACCAATAATCGCCAGATTAAAGTCGGCAGGATAGATATCATGAAGGGATTTTCATTCTTCGAAGTAGGAAAGCAGCATGAAGATCTGATATTCAGATCATTCAGCCGCGATATCAGGCATGAAGGAACAAAGGTAAAGGTAGAGATCTCCGAAGGAAATACCGCCATATCCAACCGCACATCATCAGTAAGGAAGAGGAAGGACAGTGTAGCGCATGGCGGCTATTCGGACAGCAGGAAATCGGACAGTTACAAACATGAAAGCAAAAAGAGGTCTGGTGAAAAGAAGAAACACCGCAAAGGCATCAGCCGGAAATAGGGTTTCTACCATTCCACTGAATATCTCATACGGGTCCTATGCACAACGAAGTCACCCGTTGCTTTATTGATTATAATGTCTTTAGCATCAAACTCTTACTCAGGCTTCCCATGGCGGACTGCTTATGAAAATGTTCGGAAGAAAGAAGGGAGCGCTCATTACTATCCTTTTGTTCGTGTCGGCGCCAGGTAAGCTTTTCCATCCAGTGCCAATTCCTTTTCCCTTCGAGGGCTCAACCATTAGGAGTGTAATTTCAAAAAGAGTAGATAACACTCATCAGTCCCCTGGTATTTGACACCGGGGTAAGTGTTCCGGGGATATAGTTTACATCATAATCACTACCATAAGCTGCAGTGGTATACTCTAGCTCCAGCGCAATCTTTGTTTTATTAGAAATGAATATCAATCGTGGTGAGACCCGCCACAGAGAGGCAATATTGGTGCCGTGACCATAAACCGCGTTGCCCGCACTTGATAAAGGTTCTTTGGTTCCCATGTTGGTGAGGATACCACCAAAAACGCCTGTCTGTATCTTACTGCCGTTCGTATGCACTTCTCCCCAGAAGGTAAGGTTACGCAGAGGAGTGTAGCTTTGCCGGCCGGTCACAATACTTTCCACTCGCTTAACTGCGAATCCGCTGATTGAGAGTACATCTGCAATATTCTCCCCGTATCGTCCCTGTAGCTTGATCGTTACAGGACCAGTGGTTATTTTTGAAAATGCAATGGCGGTAAAGCCGCTAATCTTTTCATCAACCTTATGCGTCTCTGACAACCAGTCGCTTGAAAGCCTTGGAACGATAGTTTTATAAGCGACTCCTGCACCAGCCAGCAGTGTGACAGGTGATCCGGAGGAGACGTTTTTGTAATGTAGCTGCAGGTGCAGGTCAGGAATGGCCGAGTTTCTTAAAAACTGCGAGCTGATCAGCGTTTTCGTGTTGTCGGAAGGATCGGGTCCGCGTGTTGCGAAGTCCCTCTGAGAAAGTGCCGCGGCGATTACCTGAAGACTTCCAATGGTATGCGTAATCCTTACCTGTGGATTTCTCCCAAAGGATTGCAGTGGTGTTCCGGTATTAAAAGAGACTGTTCCGGGAAAGCATGCAGGTATGAACAGCGGGTTCCAGTATTGGCCGGTAAGAAGTTCTGTCTTTTCCCAGTTGAGTTTTATCATTGCATGGCGGAGCCGCAGCAGGTTGATATTGGCGTCGCTCTGTGCAAAAAAATCTCCTTCGATGATCCCTGAGGTTTTGGCCCCGAAAGCATCCGGACCATTGATGGAAACAGATAGTCGTGACTGTATTGCCAGAAAGTTGAAGTTGGGCTTTGCATTGATATCAACCTGGTCAATGGATAACAGCTCAGAAGATGGCCACAGCAGGAAATGACCTTCCCGGGCCGCAACAGTTTGCCGGGAATCCCAGAAAAAATCATTTTTAACAAAACCGGATATTTTTATGCCAAATTCCGGTTCTTTCTCCTGTGCGTTAAGAAATAATGTGTCGGCAAACAGGGTTATGATGGCCAAAAAGCTTATTAGATTTTTTTTCCGCATCATGTTTTTTCTTTTTTGGTTGTATTTATAAAATTTGATCTTGATGATCTGATACATGTTTTTGTGCCTTTTTCTTCCGGACAGGCAATAAAAATAGCAATATTTTTTGTAGTATGTCTGCCAAACGGATCAGAACTCTCTCCTGTTATTATCAGGAATTATTAATAGGACAGCAAACCGGTTAAATAAGCCAATCATATTTACTTAATTCTTTCAGGCGGGAACAGTCGTTCGATAAAGTTCCGTTTTATATGTGGTTGCCCGAACAGGGTATTCAGGTTGTTCTTTGCTGTAAGGTTCCGTTCCCATAGTTCCAGTGCCTTTTTATAGTTGATTGCTGCCGAATCATATTTTTCGTTGTGACGGCAGACCATGCCGAGATTTGTATAGCTTACCGATAACCTGCGATCTATTTCAGTCTGAGCCTCAACTATTTCTGTGATTCTTGTGCGGAAAAAACGTTCGCTTTCTTCGCTATTCATGCCATTCAACCCTTTCATAAAACTTCCTGAAAGGAGATTGCGAAGCTGAGACTCATCCAGGTGCATATATTCATCCTTCCAGGACTCATAAATACGAATGCTTTTACGGACAGCTTTTTCAGCCTTTAGTAAGAGAGAGTCTCTCCCGGGACCCGTAACTGACTCTCCAAACAGTCCTGCGGTGAGCCATGCTGCTGCCCTGTTGTTATACAGGACACCTACCTCAAACGAGTTCGCATAATGGTCGGTTGAGCGATAGATCGCCTCAATCGTGTCCATAAGTGCAAGGACCGAATCGAATTGATTGGCCGCTGCAAAACTGTTGTATTTTTTATAAAGTTCGCGTGCGGGCCTGATCCTCGGATCAACAGAAGAATTCTTTTCACTGTAGAATCTTTGCAGGAAGACAATGGCAATTAAAACAAGAACACCCATTACGAGGATGAGTGTTCTTGCGGATTTACCAATTCGGACCATTAAGAATGTACATTTTCTACCAGGAATTTCCGGACCTCAACCGGAGTTTCCTTTGTGAGTTTGGATACAACAATATTGACGATGATTGCCAGGGGTGCACCAAAGATAGCAAAATACCAGGCCTCCAGCCAGTAACTGATGAATTCATGTGCCGGAAGTACGGCTCCCATTTTACCTGCTATAAAATAGGTCAGGGCAACCACAGATACCAGTCCGCCGGCAGTAAGACCGGCAATGGCACCCTGCTTGTTAGAGCCGCTCCACCAGATACCCAGGAGAAACAGAGGAAAAATAGTACAGCCAGCCAGGGAGAAGGCCACTGCAACCAATTCGCCGATCAGCGCAAGCTCAGCAAGTGCGATAACAGTTACAATAATGGCCATTAAAATAGTGCCCAGCCTGGCAGCGATCAATTGGTTCCGTGGTTTGGCATCCGGATTGATCACTTTTACGTATAGGTCGTGGGCAAAGGCTGATGACCCCGCGACGAGGAGTCCGGATACAGTTGAAAAAGCAGCGGATACACCTCCTGCGGCCAGCAAGCCGACGATCAGCGGGTGTACGTTTCCGAGCTGTGCGGTATATACAACGATTGCATCTTTAGCCAGTTTTCCCACTTCCGGATTCGAGGAGAGGATCTTTCCGAATGCTGCGTAAGCGGGTGCGCTCCAATAGAGGATACAAATGAAGAAGAGTCCCCACACCACCGACCAGCGGGCATCACTTGCCTTTGGAACGACATAAAAACGCTGGATCACATGGGGGAGCCCGGCGGTACCCACCATCAGCGAAAAGGCAATGGCGATCCACTGGAAGAAGGTTTTACCTGTGGCAGGATCCCACGGCATGGCAAATTCAGGCGCAGGGGCCATGGCAAATTCATGACCGAGGCTGTTGAAAAGCTGTCCGGTTTCAGCCAGGGGAACACCTGAAACGATATCTGATACGAGAGAGCCGTATCCGATCTGCGGAAGCACCCAGAAGTAGTCAAATTTGAAATGAAGAATGAAGAGGGGAATCAAAAACGATGTAATAATGATAACGTACTGAATCTGCATGTTTTTAGTTACCCCCAGCATTCCTGAAATGAGTGTATAGGCCAGCACCACCGTTCCCCCGATAATCACTGCGAGTGCATAGTCAATCCCCAGTATCCATTTAAACATGAGTCCGATACCTCCGAACTGACCGACACAGTAAGCGATCGAAATGAAGATGGCAATGATGGCGCCGACTGCTCTGAGTGATTGGGAGTAGTAGCGGTCACCGATAAAGTCGGCTGCGGTATATTTACCATATTTCCGGATCTGACCGGCCATCAGTATCAAGAGGAGCACATAGCCACCTGTCCACCCCACCACATATGCCAGTCCGTGATACCCTGAACCATACATCAGGGCTGCCATCCCCAGAAAGGAGGCGGCACTCATCCAGTTGGATGCGATGGCCATTCCCGATCCCACCTTGGAGATTCCGCGGCCGGCAGCGTAATAATCATTGGTATTCTTTGCACGGAAGAAGATTCCTACCATGACAAACAGAACAAGAATGAACAGCAGAATAATGGCAGGTCCGGTCTGAAAACTGCCTTCGAGTTCGGTTGCGACTGCAGCAGCCCTGGTTAGCACAGGCATCCCGAGAATAGTAAGTATGCTATATATTTTTTTCATGATGTTCGTAATTTGAAATCAACAAACTAGTCTGCAATTCCCAGTATTTTGTTCCTTCGGTCGGCCCGCACGCAATAAAGCCAACACAATCCTACGAAGAGAATCAGCAGAAATACTGACGTGTAGAAATAATGAAAAGGAAATCCGAGTAACTTTGTATCTGTAAGCACCGACTGGTTGTGCAACAGGTACTTTTGCATGATGGAAGGAAGTTTGCTTACGGTTTCATCTGACAGGGATCCGGTCGCATCTGCAGTGAGTTCCAGGGGAAGTATCCTGATCAGAGGATCCTGTGCTGAAAGTCCAATAAACGGTATAAACTTGTCTGCAAGCCGCTTTTTAGCATCCATATATTCCGGATCATTAATTGCAATTCCACTCGTTTTCAGTACCTCGAAATCTGATATTTCCTTACTTATTTCCGACCGGGCAGAGTCGGGCAAAAGCCGGAGGACAGACCAGCTCATTGAACTTGAAAGGACCGATCGTTCATCTTCGTTGAGGGCAACTTTTCCCAGTACCGACAGGGTGGACCGGGCGAATGCCTGAAGTTCGTCTTTTTCTGAAGTACCCTCTTTGATTTTCTCCCAAACACTTTCAAAGGCAATCAACGGAGGTTCAGGTGTTGGTTTCTGTAGTACCCGAAGTGCAATCTGGAATCCAAATATGGCAATAAACCATAAAGATGTGAGCCAAATCACAATGCCCCTGTTGAAGCGGGCCCGATCGGTAGTTGGCTTGAAAAAGCTAATGTGATAGCCATTGTCAGAGTCTTTCATAGTTTAAAATTGGTTGTTTTTGGTTTTACACTGTTGTTATTGGTTTTACACTACGGTTTAAATATATGTGAAAATATTCGAAATGAAATGTAATCTGTTTCATTTTTAGAATAGTATTTATTTACAAGTTGTTAAACAGATTGATAGATATCCCGGTTATTTAGAATAAGTAGCAAAATATTGCGACCGGGTGGAACAGAAATTGAGGAGATGGAGATTTAACTGTAATTTTTATGTAATATCTCCTGATCTGATAGTAAATAAAGCGGGAATGCAACAGCTATGCTGAATTGGGTTCTGTACAAATCATTTTATGAAAATCCTGTATCTTTGGAAAATTTTCAAAACATGGACACCACGGAAATATTGATCAAAGTAAGAAAGATAGTTAGAGCGATCAACATCGAATCAAAAAAGATCCAGAAGGAGCATGGTGTAAGCATTCCACAAGCACTATGTCTCAACTATCTCAATAATTCCCCCGATTTTCAGTCCACCCAGGGAGAGATAAGAAAATTCCTGAACCTGAATTCAAGTACCGCCAGTGGGATCATTCAGCGGCTGGAAAAAAAGGGATATATTGCCCGGCTTCCGAGATCGGGCGACAAAAGGGTAGTGAATATTACCCTTACTTCAAAGGGGGAGACCTGTCTTTCAAAGATTCCATCGCTTTTACACGAACAATTATATGAAAAGCTACAAATTCTGGAGATGAATAAGCTGAAGGTTATAGAAGAGGGACTTGATCTGCTTGTTACTATGCTCAATCTTCAGGAGGTTGAGGCTTCCCCTGTACTTACCACAGAAAGTGAATTATATGAATCAGAGCATGAATAATCTATTGCATCATTCAGGTTTTCATGTGGTAGTACTCTTTTTATCAGTGTTTTATGCCATCTTACTGACATTTCAGATCAGGTTGTATGACCAATTCCATGCATATATTTTCAGGCATTACCAGCTTTTTTGCTACATTTGTTCGTGTAGAAACAATATTATTAGTGATGATTTTTGATGAGGCGCAGAAGGCGATTGCAGATAAAATAGAGAAAAACAGGAATATCTCACACTGGCGTGACTGGAAATGGCAGTTGAAACACACAATAAGATCACTGGATCAGTTCGAAAGGCTCACAGGTATCCGGTTCAATGGAGAGCAACGGAGAGGTCTTCAACAAACTTTTGAACAGTTTCCTCTTTCAATCACACCATACTACCTGTCATTGATCGATCCGGGAAATTTCAGGAACGATCCCGTTTTTAAACAGGCCTTTGGTGGTGTGGAGGAGTTGACAACCATTAGCTCGGAACTAAAGGATCCACTATCCGAGGAACATGACAGTCCGGTTGAGGGGATAACACACCGGTATCCCGACAGGGTTCTATTTCATGTTAGTAATGTATGTTCGATGTATTGCAGGCACTGCACAAGGAAGCGAAAAGTAGGTGATATTGATTATGTTCCTTCCAGGGATCAGCTTCGCAAAGGGATCGAATACATCAGACAAACTTCCCAGGTACGTGATGTACTGCTCTCCGGAGGTGATCCTTTTATGCTCTCCGACAATAAACTTGACTGGTTGCTGAATGAGATCAGCAGCATTCCACATGTGGAAATCATTCGCATAGGCACAAGGATGCCGGTAGTTCTTCCCTACCGCATTACAGATAAACTGATCGCACTCCTGAAAAAATATCAACCACTTTGGATCAATACCCATTTCAACCATCCCAAAGAGATTACGAGTTCGTCTAAAGAGGCACTTGCCAGGCTGGCCGATGGTGGATTTCCCCTGGGCAACCAATCTGTCCTGCTGGCAGATGTGAACGATTGTCCGCGCATTATGAAAGCGTTGCTTCATAAACTTGTTCAGAACCGTGTGAGACCCTACTATCTGTATCAGTGTGATCTTGCAGAGGGTTTGTCGCATTTTCGAACGCCCATAGGTAAAGGCATTGAGATTATGGAGAGTCTGGTAGGCCATACCAGTGGGTTTGCACGTCCGACCTATGTAATTGATGCTCCGGGAGGTGGGGGAAAAATTCCCGTAATGCCCAATTATATCATCTCATGGTCAACTAACAGGGTTGTTCTCAGGAACTATGAAGGTGTAATTACAACCTACAAAGAGCCCGACAGTTATGAACCAAAGATGTGCGACAGGGATTGTGAGAAATGTAACCTGGAACTGGAGCTTGGCGAAGGGGATGAGTCAGATGCCATTGGAATTGAGAAATTGCTGCTTGATGGCAATGACACAATCTCCCTTGTTCCGGAAAACAATGAAAGATTGCAGAGGAGGGAGAATAATGGCGGATAGGTTTGAGAGAATCGGAAAAAATACGATCATTCAGCACGGTGACCTGAATAAAAGGATTTACCTGATAAAACTGGACAAACAGGATTCAGGTACTATTATCCCGGAGCTTAACAGAATAGCGAGGGAAAAGAAATATACCAAGATATTTTGCAAGGTGCCAGGCTGGTCTGCACCACTTTTTAATGCAGATGGTTTTGTGATGGAAGCCTATATACCCCGCTTCTTTGGTGGAGTGGAGAGTGTCTGCTTCATGTCCAAATTCCTGAATTCCGACAGGCTGCTTGGAATGGAAACAGAAGAGATGATCACTTTTAGTTCGCTGCTTTCGGATTATGCGGTTAAGAAGCAGGTGAAAGCCGGCAATTCAGGCAGTAACCGTTATCATGTTAAAATCCTCCCGGAGAATCGCTCAGAAGATATTGCAGGTTTATACGGACAGGTTTTTAAGAGCTATCCGTTTCCAATAAGTGATCCCGATTATATCCGTGAAACCATGCGCAAAAACATACGTTACTTTGGAGTGGAAAAGCGTGGTCGATTGATAGCACTCTCTTCAGCAGAGATGGACCGCGAAAGCAAAAATGTTGAAATGACCGATTTTGCGACACTGCCGGAGGCAAGAGGAAAAAAGTTATCATTGGTTTTGCTGCAGGACATGGAAAAGGCGATGTATGAGGAGGGGATGATCACCTTTTATACCATTGCAAGGCTCAACTCTTTTCCAATGAACAAAACATTCCTGAATAGTGGATACATTTATTCAGGTACACTGATCAACAATACGAATATTGGAGGTAGCATAGAGAGTATGAATGTCCTATATAAACACCTGATATAGAAAGATATGAATTTGTGATTGAGGTGCGGATATGCCGGGGAGTAGCCATTATACCTGGGGGAAACACAGGTTAAGGAGATATCATTGAACCTGATGGCCAATGTATTCTGCAACCGCGGAAAACAGGGTTGGAGAATTGGTAGCAGATAAATGATGTGTGAAGCAGGAACAGGGGTGGACATAAAGATTAATCCTTACAGTAGAATTTAAATTCAGATTTTATTATGAGTTATCAGAGGGCAGAAAAGGAGTTGGATCCATATGAAAGAAAAGTGTTGAATCTATTAAGCAGAAATCATCAGATGAAATTTGGCGAGATCATTATGAGGCTCGGTCTATCGGCCCATCACGGACAGCGTGTGCTGGATTCTTTGCGTGATAAGCAGCTGGTGGTGCATAAAGAGGGATCAAAGTATATAATACCGGAAGAAAAATAGCAGATGCATATTTTAGATCTTCTCATCATTGCTGTCTATCTTGCGGTGATCCTGGCTGTAGGATTCTTCTTTTACAGACGGAACAAAAATATTGATGAATACTATGTAGGGGGACGAGGTCTCAGCAGTTTGCACATTGGTTTGTCTGTCGTTGCCACGGATGTCGGGGGCGGGTTCTCAATCG
Organism: uncultured Bacteroidaceae bacterium; assembly: GCA_964539395.1. Taxonomy (GTDB): domain Bacteria; phylum Bacteroidota; class Bacteroidia; order Bacteroidales; genus M55B112. The sequence continues at coordinate 31,869 of CAZIIU010000014.1, read as the reverse complement.
GACTTGGCGGACTCGGATTTATTATGGGAGTTTCCGGCAGCTGGCTTCTGTTTACAGGTCTTGTGGGAGCCTGGCTGAGCGGTGTGTTCCTTATTCCTCTTGTCTCTTCTGTCGCCAGGGAGCGGAAATTCTTCTCTTTCCCCCAGTTCCTCGGGTATATTTTCGACAAAAGGGTGGCCTTGATCGCGGGAGTTATCTCTGCCATCGGATACCTGGGGTTTACAAGTTCCCAGATACTTGCGGGAGCAAAACTGGCCTCCTCCACGTTCGAGGGAATGTCGCTTAACCAGGCACTGCTTGTGATGGGTGTGATCACCGTGGTATACACCGTATTTGGGGGAATAAAAGCAGTGATCTATACCGATACAATTCAGTGGATTATTCTGATGGGAGGATTGACACTGATAGGGTTACCATTTGCCTATACAAGTATCGGGGGAATGGAGGCAATCAGGGAGACACTGCCACCGGCATTTCTGAAGTTAAACAACGTCACCTGGCAGCAGCTTGTTAACTGGGCCTTCACAATTATCCCTATCTGGTTTGTAGGGATGACGCTCTACCAGCGTATCTATGCCGCACGTGACACCAGAACTGCACAGAAGGCATGGTTTATTGCCGGACTGTTTGAGTATCCGCTGATGGCTTTTGTGGGTGCAATTCTGGGTATGTTTGCCCGTGTAGCATTGGATCAGGGTGTTATCTCGGGTTATAATATAGCAAACATTGACCCGGAAATGGGACTGCCTCTGCTGTTAAAAACCGTTCTTCCGGTGGGATTACTCGGATTGGTAATTTCTGCTTACTTTTCAGCGATTATGTCAACCGCAGATAGCTGTATGATGGCCTCTTCGGGAAACATCCTTACAGACGTGCTGAAAAAGCACCGATCCAAGAAGAGCCTGAAATACTCAATGTTTCTTACTTTTGCCATCGGTGCTACAGCGCTCTTGCTGGCATGGAAAATGGAAAATGTGTTGGAGCTGATGCTTTATTCCTACTCTTTCATGGTAGCAGGAATGTTCATTCCTGTGCTGGTTGCGCTGGTTTCAAAAAAACCAAATCCGGCAGCTGCCCTGGCGTCAATGATTACGGGTGGTGCGGTATCGCTGGGATTCATCATTTGGGGTATTGATCTTCCCCTGGGACTCGACCCGATTGTGTTTGGAATATTTGGTGCCGTACTGGCTTATCTGCTCGTTAAAATGTTGAAGTGAAGCTGAAATCGAAGCTTATTAATGAGCGTAAACACCAGCCAGGTTTTTGTCAGAATGCCTCGTTAAAGCTGAAATAGAAACCGGTGGATTTTCGGCCGAAACCAAACTCTGCCCGGACGTTCATTCTCGAGATTACCTCAAAACGGTATCCCAAACCTCCGTTGGGAAGCAATTTACTGAGCGAGCCGGGCGATGGGCCCAGCGATCCTGTGCCAACCCATGCAACAGCACCATGCCTACTGTACGATCCGTCACGCTTCATAAACTGGTGCCGGTACTCCGCAATCCCCAGAACCATGGTCCGGTCGCGGTACTGGCCATGAAAGTATCCACGAAGATCGTACGGGCTTCCAACCATAGCCAGGTCGGTATAGGGAACGCTCCCGGAAGTATGCTTTGCAGTGAATCGTAGTGCCATGGTAGTTCCCGGGCGCCAGACCTGAATAAACTTCCGGATGTCGAACTGGTTCACCATAAAATTGTTGTCACCCCCGAGGAGCTCATTATAACGAATCATCTGAAAATCAACCAGTGAACCAGACCAGGGATTGACTGGTATGTCGCGACTATCATACCTGATGATCAGTCCCGCTCCAGTATTGAAGTTCCTAGGCCCAAATTCAAGGTAATCCGGATCGGAAGCCATTTGCTCATTGACATCCATAGCGATGGTGCGGTTGTAGTCAATACTGACACCCAGAAAAAAATGAGTTTTAGCTTGCCAAAGGACCTGCGGACTCACTTGCCAGAAATCACGCCTGTAAGCTGTGCTCTCATCGCGGCCGACTCTGGCAGCTGCTTTATCGTAGCCCACTCCCCAGTAATGGTCGGGCATATTCCGAAAACGCAGTTCCCCGAAAACACGGAGTTTATCCTTCAGCCAGTAAGTGGAGACGATGGTATTCATAAAATAAGAGCCGCGCAGTGATGCCCCCAGGTTCACAGGAGTAGAGGATCTCTGAATGAGCGTGTCATCCGGATTGGTTTTGAATGAAAGCATCATTACACCGATCAGTGTCGGTCCAAGCTCAGGTGTGTAGGCCACTGATCCGAATGGAAATGCATGTACATTGGCTTTTTTCTTTTCCGGTTCACCGGCAGCAGCTGGCAACAACATGCTGCAGATGATAATTCCGACCAATAACATGCGGTATTCAGGGCATTTGCAGAAGCAGCCCTTCCATGTCATACTCCGGCTATGATCCTTCATGTATAAATACTCTATTTAACTAATAGATATATAGTACTATAAATATCGTTCTAATTACAAGCGCCCAGTTGCCTCACACTATACTTTTTCATATAGTCCGGCGAACCGAACACAGCGGGTCTGCGAATACCGCTTATTATTACCATTCTATAGACAATCCTTATTGGTATGAAATTCGCTGCCGAACATTTATTGGTTTAACCGGGTTCATCGCCAGGGCGATTTCGTTTCATGTCGTTTTGACTTTGCACCGCAGAACCTTTAGCTCGGCAAAGCCAGGGATCAATACCCAATGCTGAGGGGTTCACCTATTGTGCAAATATAGAATTATGGTTTCAAACATTCTATTTTCATTAAATATCGGTAAAGGAAGTCTTCTACCTGCTATTCAACAGTGACCTGTTATCTTTCAGCGTATTTCTTAAGCGCAACTGCTCATGCGTTATTTACCAGGGCCTTCTGCTCCGGAAAGTGCATTATGAAAAGTGTCAAAACCCGCGCTTTTTCTGCCGGGAGCGATCCCCGGTTATGGTCAGGATACCTGTGTTTTATTAAGTGAAATCCTGCCTGTTCACCAGATCTGCTATATCGCGATATTTCTTTGTCAGAATCATAAAATAGAATGATTCTGAATTATTCCTAAAAATAGTTAAAAACCTCTGAAAATGTCGCTTATGTAATATATTTGAAAACTTCACCAGGAGGGTAATAAACTGGATAGGAAAGGATACTTTATACGATTTGTTTTAAATGTAAAATCATGAAAATTAATATTTTAGTTGCTGCTTTATTGCTTGTAGCAAATTTAGCTGAAGCCCAGGATCATACCGTTTGGAGAAATGGAACCGACGGAGTCTATCCTGAAACGAATCTTCTCGATAAGTGGCCCGATTCCGGTCCCGTGATCATATGGGCATTCGAGGAGCTCGGGCTTGGACACTCATCTCCTGTTGCAAGCGGAAAGTATATTTATACCACCGGCATGAGCGATGATAACGGGTTTCTGTTCAAGTTAGATCTGAATGGAAAGTTGATGTATAAAAGGGAGTATGGACCGGAATTCAGCGATAGCTATCAAGGACCGCGCGGATCGCCTGTTATTGCCGGTGATCTGATTTATCTTATAAGTGGCTATGGAAAGCTGATGTGCCTTAAAGAGTCGAATGCCGAAATGGTTTGGTCGATCGATATGGTAAAGGAATACGGAGGCAAGATAATTCGTTGGGGATACAATGAGACACCCGTAATCGACGGTGATGTAATTTACTGCACGCCGGGAGGGAAAAACAATGTGATTGCATTAAACCGGCACTCAGGCAAATTAATCTGGAGCTGTCCGGCAAGGGAAGAACTGTCAGCATATTGCACACCCCTCCTCTTCGAACACAATGGAAGAAAAATCCTTGCCACTCATACAGAATCACACCTGATCGGTATCGATCCTTCTACCGGAAAAATGCTGTGGGCACACAAGCACCAAAACAGGTATTCGGTCCATGCCAACACTCCGATCTATTATGATGGAGGCATCTTCTTTTTCAGTGGATATGGACTGGGATCGGGAAAACTCAACCTGAGTGCAGATGGCAGCAAGGTAAGTCTGGCCTGGAATAATCCGCTCGACAGCCGAATGGGAGGAGCTGTGCTGATCGATGGATATATTTACGGATCGGGTGACAATAACCGGGATTGGCGTTGTATCGACTGGAAAACAGGTAGGGACATGTATACCAGCACAGAGATCGGTAAAGGGGTGACCATTGCAGCCGACGGAAAATTGTTCTGTTATTCCGACCGCGGAGAACTTGCACTGGTGAATGCCACACCTCAGAAATTCGATCTTGTCAGTACCACCAGGGTAAAAATAGGGTCTGAACAGCACTGGGCTCACCCTGTCATACGTAACGGAATACTGTATCTCAGGCATGGTAAGGCACTTATTGCCTACAAAGTGAAATAATTCAGTACAAAGCCCGGCCTGGCATATTCAAAAGACATTTTACATACATCATTGCAAATTATTGCTGGTATATAATTTATAAAACATGATCTGATGATTGACAGAAATGGTTTTTTAGTTTTGCTCTTCGCGATAATGATGACTTTCCCTGCTACAGCGCAGACGGCGCAATGGCGAGGACCAAACCGCGACGGAAAATATCCGGGCGAGGGCCTGCTCAAAGAGTGGCCGGAAGGCGGACCGGAACTGCTGCTGAAGAAAGAGGGTCTGGGCGGTGGCTACTCCACACCGGTTTTTAGTAACAATATCATATATGTCAGCGGCCGGCGAGATACCCTGGAAGTGGTTACAGCCCTCACAATGGATGGCGAAATGTTATGGGAAACCGTTTATGGGAAACCATGGATGCCGGCTTTCCAGGAAACACGTAATACGCCGACCATAGAGGATGGAAGGATCTATATCGCCGGGACGATGGGTACTGTTAATTGTATCGATGCCGGCACAGGGGATATCCTTTGGTCACGCAACACGCATAATGAATTTGGTGGTAAGTTTTACAGTTGGGGAACTGCAGAATCTCTTCTGCTTACTGAAAATGCAGTGATTTCATCACCGGTCGGGGAGAAAACCACCCTTGTAGCACTCGATAAAAAGGATGGTTCGGTATTATGGCAAAGCGAACCTATTGGCGATGTCAGATCATTTGTTTCACCACTTTTAATTGAACACAATGGTATTTCTCTGATCATCGCTTCCACACCTAAACACCTGGTTGGTGTCGGTCCCGGTAACGGTGAAATGTTCTGGAAGTTCGATCATGTTACAGGTTTTGCAGGCGACGAGACACGAATCAGCACTAATACTCCGGTTTACAGCAAAGGCGAATTCTTTTTTTCAAACGGTTATAATGACGTAGCCCTGATGCTGACACTTTCGGACGATTGCCGGTCGGTTGAGCTGAAGTGGACCAGCGATGTGCTCGACAACCACCATGGAGGGATGGTGCTGGTTGATGGCTATCTTTATGGTGCCAACTGGATCAGCAACGGCAAGGGACACTGGATATGCCTCGATTGGGACACGGGAGAGGTGATGTACGATGAGGATTGGTACAATAAAGGGTCCATCATATACGCCGACGGCATGTTGTACGTTTTTGAGGAGAAATTCGGAAATGTAGGTCTCATTGAACCATCCCCTGAAGGATTCTATCCTAAAGGGACATTCAAGGTGGATGCCGGCAGAGGGCCACGATGGGCACATCCCTCCATCTACGACGGTAAGCTTTTTTTAAGACACCATGATGTGCTGCTTGTATATGATATCACGAATAACGAGTAAGAATTTAAACAGACGCGCCAGGAGCAATGTGAATAGTAACACTGAAGTGCTGTAACAATATTATTGTGTAACGGGTAATATAAATGAGACTTCGACCAAACATACTGATACCCTACCTGTTGGTAATCTCAGGAATCTTCTCTCTTGCCTGGTGGATAACGAATGATCCGGTAAAGGAGCTGGTGCCGAGTGTTCCGGGTATGGACAACAGGGGTGAAGGTGTTGCGGTGAATCTTGATATCAATATCGGTGAGTTCTACGAAGAATTTAACAGCAGACCGGGCCGTCGGACTGAAAAAGAGCTGAATGAGACCTGGCCAAGATTTCGCGGTGAGCATTTTGACAATATCAGCCGATCGGACGTCTCTCTGATTGATGCATTCCCCGAATCGGGACCGGAGATACTCTGGACCCATCACCTCGGAGAAGGTCATGCAGGAGCTGCCATCTACGAAGGGAAAGTTTATATGCTCGACTATGATGAGGATCTCCGGGCCGACATGCTGCGATGCTTCGACCTGGTAACAGGAGCTGAGTACTGGCGCAGATGGTATAAGGTCGTGATTAAAAGAAACCATGGGATGTCGCGAACAGTGCCAGCCGTAACGGAAGATTATATCGTTACCATTGGTCCGAGGGGTCACGTGATGTGTGTTGACCGTGAGGATGGGGACTTCAGGTGGGGACTGAACATCGAAAAAGAGTACGCTTCCGAAGTACCATTATGGTATACCGGTCAGTGTCCGCTGGTCGACAACGGAATGGCAATCATCGCCACCGGCGGGAAAAGTGTCCTTGTGGCTGTCGACTGTGAAACAGGGGAAATTGTCTGGGAAACCCCCAACGACGGCGGTTGGGGAATGTCCCACTCCTCCATCCTGCCTTATGAATTCGACGGTGTGAAAATGTACCTTTACAGTGCCATTGGGGCAGCTATAGGTGTAAAGGCTGAAGGCAGGGATGCAGGAGATATCCTCTGGACAGCCCCGGAATGGCGGCACAATGTGGTCGCTCCTGCACCTGTTGGTCTTCCCGATGGGAAGATATTCTTATCTGCAGGGTATGGTGCAGGAAGTATGGTGCTTCAGTTGAACCGGTCATCCAGCGGATTCGTAGCAGAGGTACTGCAGGAGTACAGTCCGCGTGATGGTCTTGCCTCTGAACAACAAACCCCGGTAATTTATAAGGATCACCTGCTGGGAATTCTCCCAAAGGATGCCGGTCCGCTGAGAAACCAGCTGATATGCGTTCACCCCGACGATTTTACTGAGGTGGTATGGTCGAGCGGGCAGACAGTGCGGTTTGGACTTGGTCCGTACATGATCGCCGATAACAAGCTGTTTATTCTGAGCGATGATGGTACGCTTACGATTGCCAGACCCTCGGTAACTGAGTATATTGAACTCGACAGCTACAGGGTAATTGAAGATGGGGCCGACGCCTGGGCGCCACTGGCACTGGCCAACGGCTATATGGTACTACGCGATTCAGAGACCGTGATATGCATTGACCTGGCAAAAAACAGGATTTAATTGTTTAGGAATGAAAAAGAGAGGTCTTTCGTTACTATTTGCACTGTTAATGGTCGTAATCATTATAGTGATCATCGCTGATTACACCTCGCAACAGCCCGACAAACTGGGTGATAATCCCTACGAATACAATGTGGATGAGTATAAGGCGGTTGATTCCTCACTTATCACTTACCGGGAGACCAAAAATTTTCCGGTTAGGGGCTACAAAGCTGAAGGGATAGATATTAAGGATGGAACTATATGGCTGACTGGCAATGGGGTTTTGCAGGCTGTAACCACAGAAGGGGTGCAACAGCTGAAAACCGGCATCGAGGGAACAGGGACCTGCATACATGTTACGGACGAAGCTGTTTTTATCGGTTTTGATGACCATATTAAGAAATATTCGCAGGAAGGCGATTTGATTGCAACGTGGGAAGTACCGGGAAAGAACTGTGTTATTACATCTATGGCTGCCAATGACAATGTGCTCTATGTGGCCGACGCCGGTAACAGGAGGGTACTGCGCTATGATTTTGACGGCGAACTGCTGGGTGAATTCGAGGGAAAATCGGAGAGTGCTGCCGGTCACGGCTTTATCATCCCAAGTGCCTGCTTCGACCTGGTAGTGAACAGCTACGGGGAGCTATGGGTGGTAAACACCGGGAAGCATGCCATCGAGAACTATTCCGATGATGGAAAGATGCGAGGTTTCTGGCAGAAAGGTTCGATGAAGATCGATGGTTTTGCTGGATGTTGTAACCCGGCTGAACTCGCAGTTCTCTCCGACGGGTCGTTTGTGACCAGCGAAAAGGGGTTGGTACGAATCAAGGTATACGACAGCTCAGGTGAACTGCAGGGTGTGGTAGCGGCACCCGAAAAATTTATTGATGATGGCAAGGCGCCGGAGGTGGCCGTGGATGAGAATGATGTGATATATGCTCTCGATTTCGATAAAAGCATGATACGGGTCTTTGAGAAAATAAAGTGACAGATATGACCAGGAAAGAATTTATTCAGATGACGGGCAGGACCACCATCCTGGCAGGTATGGCAGCGATGATCGGGCTGATCTGGAGACAGAAGAGCATTACCTATTCAGGAGACGGTTGTCCGACACTAATAACATGCCGGGGTTGTAGCAAGCTCAGCGGCTGTAAGCTTCCTGAAGCTATTAAAGAGAAGGAACATGAAAAAGGATAAGGATAACGAAAAGGATCAGGATAAGGCATACGACAGGCGCTCTTTTATCAACAAGAGCGCACGACTTACATTAGGACTATCACTGGCCGGTGTGGGAACACTGGCTGCAGTCAATTCCGGCAAAGAAAAAATGGTCTGGCAGATCGATCCCTTTAAATGCAGTCAGTGCGGTCGATGTGCCACCGACTGTGTTCTTGCGCCTTCAGCAGTTAAATGTGTTCATGCCTATGATCTGTGCGGTTATTGTGATCTCTGTGGCGGTTATTTCAAGCCGGGGGTGACCGACCTGCAGACCGGGGCCGAGAAGCAGCTTTGTCCGGCCGCGGCCATTGAGCGGCGGTTTATTGAGGAACCCTACTTTGAATATATCATCGATGAAGAGCTCTGTTTCGGATGTGGTAAATGTGTTAAAGGGTGCAGTTCATTCGGCAACGGCTCCTTCCACCTTCAGATCAGGCACAACATCTGTGTGAACTGCAATGAGTGTGCCATTGCCCGTGTATGCCCGTCAGATGCCATCAGCCGTGTGCCGGCCAGTAAACCGTATATGATCAAAGGCGATTTTGGACCAAACAATGATGGGGAGAAGGCCATATGATCAGGATTAGTTTTAAAACGGGCCTGTTTCTGCTGATAATCTTCACCTTTGTCGCAATCAATGCCCAGCAGCGTTTCCCGAAGCCGGAATTTGAAAGTGGTTACGAGCAACCGGATGTTACAACACCTGAGCCGCGTGCTGTTGCACTTGAGTTTGTCGATGTGCTGGTGCTGATCGCTGTAATATCCCTCGCCACCTGGTTCATCCTGAAAAGGCGTTCCCGGCGTGGTGTACTCTGGACCACTGTATTCACACTGCTCTATTTCGGCTTTTACAGGAACGGCTGCATATGCCCGATCGGTTCTGTTCAGAATGTAACCCTTACAATTTTCGATCCCTCGTATAAAATATCGGTTGCAGTGCTGCTGTTCTTCCTGTTGCCGCTGGTTTTTACCCTGTTCTATGGACGAACCTTTTGTGCTGCCGCCTGTCCGCTGGGTGCCATCCAGGACCTTGTGATCATTAAACCAATTTCGGTCTCCAGCTGGGTTCGCAAAACCCTGTCGTTCATCCCCCATGTCTATCTGGGATTGGCGGTGCTGTTTGCAGCTACCGGAACCGATTTTATCATTTGCAGGTACGATCCTTTTGTGGGGATTTTCCGAATGGACGGTCCTTATACAATGATTATCCTGGGGATCGCCCTTCTGCTGATTGGAATGTTCTTTGCACGGCCTTACTGCAGGGTGTTCTGTCCATACAGTGTGCTGCTCGGATGGATGTCGCGCTTTTCTAAAAAGCATGTATCTATCACCCCGGCCGAATGTATCAACTGCAAGCTGTGCGCCAACTCATGTCCGTTCGATGCCATTGAGGCTCCCTCCGATGAAAAGGTAAGGACCGGTTCAACTGTACGGAAATTCCTGAGGCAGTATGCCATTTTCGGATTGCTGGTACCGGTATGGGCATTCCTGGGCGGCCTCGCTGTCTCAAGTGCACACATCGCACTTTCGAAGGCCCATCCGGATGTTTACCTGTCGGAATTGCTCATTAAACACCCGGAGCTCAAAGCTGATGAGGAGAATTTGGATATCCAGGCGTTCCTTGAATCGGGCGAGTCGATGGACCAGCTCGTAGAGAAGGCCTCTGTCATAAGAACAAAATTTAAAAAGGGTGGATGGTTCCTTGGAGGGTACCTGGGTCTGGTGCTCGGGATTATGATTATGAACCAGTTTATCCTCAGAAAACGAACCGATTATGAACCCCACAAAGGCGACTGCTTCAGCTGTGGCAGATGCATTGACTATTGTCCGGTAGATAAAAAGTTTTAGAGATGACCAGGGAAGAGAAATTAAAACTTGCGAAGCAAGGGATGCAGATATCAGGGATCTTTACCCTGCTGGTTGCTGCATTGTTGCTGATCAATTTTGTTCAGCTAAAAAAATATGAACCGCTGGAGAGTGCCACACTAAATGCGCTTGTTGAGCAGCTTGAGGAGGATCCCAACAATGAACAGCTGATGGAGGAGATCCGCGATTTCGATCTGCTGGTAAGAAAGGCCTATTTCACCTCAACCTGGCAGATCAAAACCGGTGTCTTCCTGCTGCTCTTCGGGGGCATCGTATTCGCGATATCCCTCAAAATATTCACCGACCAACAACATACCATCGGTCGGCCCGACCCCGAAGGTGAATCGTTCCTGCAGGCAAGAAAAGCTGCCTGGAGATGGCTTCTTGTAACTGGGATTGTAGTATTCGGACTGGCGTTCGTTGCTGCATTTTTTAGCAATAATTACCTCGACAACTATTTTCCGGATGAGGGAGGTTCAACTGCAGTTGCCGCTGTTGATGAAGGGATTCAGGTCATTGAGATCACCGATGGTTCATTACCGGTCGGTGAAGAGGTTTCTTCTGAAGGCGATGGGACAACACAGGATGAGGCCGGACAGGTTGCGCGGATAGCTGAAGGAGCCGGGAATAATGGACCGGAGGTAGCAGGTGCATCTGAAAGTGCAGTTGCAGCAGGTGATCCCCTGACTGAGCAGGCAGGAACAGGTAAGGTTAAGGAAAAACCTTACGGTCTGACAGAGGTAAAAAAGCACCACAACACTTTCAGGGGTCCGTGGGGACTCGGGATCTCCTATCATAGGAATATTCCGGTGAATTGGGATGGTGCCGCAGGTAGCAACGTAATCTGGAAAGTTGCTCTTTCTAAACATGGTTATAATTCCCCGGTTATCTGGGGCGACAAGTTATTTCTTGCAGGTGCCGATAACAGCGCACGTATTGTGAGCTGCTTTAACCGTCATACCGGACAGCTGCTGTGGGAAAAGTCAGCCGATAACATCGAAGGATCGCCCGCTGTCATGCCAAAGGTCACTGACGATACCGGGTTGTCAGCACCCACCATGGCAGTTGACGGTTACAGGGCTTACGCCATTTTCGCCACTGGCGATGTAATCGCATTCGACATGAACGGAAACCGCGTTTGGGCCCGCAACCTTGGGGTGCCTCAGAACCATTATGGTCATTCATCCTCATTGATGGTCTGGAACAATAAGCTGATCATTCAATACGATACCGGCCGGGGTGGACGCATGCTGGCACTTAATGGCCAGACAGGAGAAACCGTATGGGATATACAACGCGATAACCATATCTCCTGGGCATCGCCGATTCTTATTGAGGTGGATGGTAAGATGCAGGTTGTGACCAATACCGATCCAAGTGTGGCAGGACACGACCTCGAAACAGGGAAAGAGGTCTGGAAGCTGGATGTGATGATGGGTGAGGTGGGACCGTCGTGTGCCTACGACGACGGACTTGTATTTGCCAATAATGAATATGCCAGCCTTGTTGCGATTAAGCCGGTGCCTAATGCTGAGGTGGTCTGGGAGAGCTACGATTACCTCTCTGAAGCAGCAAGTCCGGTGGCCCACGATGGGTTGCTCTACCTTGCAACAAGCTACGGGGTATTTGTCTGCTATGATGCAAAAACAGGTGAACAGGTCTGGGAAAAGGATTTTGGCACGACACTATACAGCTCCCCCATGATCGTGGATAAAAGAGTGTATATCATGGGCAATAACGGTATTATGCATATCATGAAGGCCGATCGAACCGGAACTGTGATCAACGAACCGGCTCTGGGTGAAGCATCATATGCAATCCCGGCCTTTGCAGAGGGCCGCATTTATATCAGGGGCGATGAAAGTTTGTATTGTATCGGCGAATAGAGAAGGTTCGTTTAGTGTTCGGCAATTCCGGACAATGGAAGAATAGGTAGTTTTTGTTGATTTGGTTAGAAGAAATGGCTCGTGGATTTATGGTGCTGGAGGGCAGTTGAAGAATAGACAGGTTTTGTTGATTTGGTTAGAAGAAAAGGCTCGTGGATATGTGGTGCTGGAGGGCAGTTGAAGAATAGACAGGTTGTATTGATTTAATTTCGAGAAAAGGTTTATGAACGGTAGGGTACTTCCGGGCAGTTGAGAAGAGAAAGTATTTTGCAATGGTAAGTTGAACAGGTTCGTGAAGGGAAAGATGATGAATAGAAATTCAGATTTTGATAAGATCGCAGATGATTCGGAGATGAAGCATGAGTCCGTAAGTGAAATTGTGACAGATCCGTTCCGGGAAATTGATGAGTTCTTAGAGAGACTGGGAAGGAAACAGTCCTCTGTCATCCCGGTGTTGCAGGCAATCCAGGAGAAATATAATTACCTTCCTGAGGAGGCATTGCGTCGTGTCTGTGAGAACTCCGAGATCACTCCAGCCATGATCACGGGCGTTGCCAGCTTCTATTCACAGTTCAGGTTTAAGCCGGCGGGTGACCATATGGTCAAAGTATGTGTTGGTACTGCCTGTCATGTGAAGGGAGCCGGTCAGGTTTACGATGCCCTCCGCCGTGAGTTGAACATTGGGGAGGCATATGACACTTCTGAGGATAAGAAATATACGGTTGAAAAGGTGAACTGCCTGGGATGCTGTACCCTTGCACCGGTGGTTCAGATCGATAACATCACCTATGGTCATGTAGCCTCAGGCAGTGTAGCCAATGTGCTGGGCGATTTTGAACGCGAAAAGGACGGTGGTAGCAGGCGGCGGTTCAGAAAGGCAACTGGTGAGGAGATACAGGGAGAGATCCGGATCGGACTGGGCTCCTGTTGTGTGGCAAGTGGAAGTGATGAAATCAGGGATGCGGTGCAGAACACAATCGAAAGAAACCACCTGAATGTAAAACTGAAGCATGTGGGATGCGTGGGGATGTGTCACCAGGTACCCCTGGTAGAGGTGGTTCCTGCAGTTGGGGAGACGGTACTCTATTCAAAGGTACAAGCCGTTGATGTGGGACAGATCGTGCGCAACCACTTCAGACCTAAGGGATTATTTGACAGATTAAAAAGTCAGATAACAAACGCTATTGAGGGAATAGTCGACGATGGAAAGTGGTCGGGAGTTGATCGCTATTCCTTGAATATCAGGGAAAAACATGTAGCTGCTTTCCTCGACAGGCAAAAACCGATTGCCACTGAATTCAGGGGGGTGATCAATCCGGTGGATATTCAGGAATACAAGGAGCGACAGGGTTTTCTGGCGCTGAAAAAGAGTTTGGAGAGGTCGCCAGGGGAGGTGATCAATGAAATAATGGACAGTGGCATCAGGGGAAGGGGAGGTGCCGGTTTTTCAACGGGGACGAAGTGGCAGTTGGTGGCCGACCAGAAAAGTGATAAGAAGTACGTAATCTGCAATGGTGATGAAGGTGACCCGGGTGCATTCATGGACCGGATGTTGCTCGAATCATACCCCTACAGGATTATTGAAGGGGTTATAATTGCAGGTTATGCCGTTGGTGCCGATGAGGGGATCATGTATATCCGTGCTGAGTACCCGCTCGCTGTTAAAAGGGTGCAGGAGGCAATTGAAAAATGTTATGAGGAGGGACTCCTCGGCGAAGGTATTCTTGATAGCGGATTTAGTTTCGATCTGCGAATCTACCAGGGTGCAGGTGCCTTTGTCTGTGGTGAGGAGACCGCTCTGCTCGCATCCATCGAGGGAAAACGCGGCTTTCCCAGGATGAGACCGCCGTACCCGGCTGTGTCCGGACTCTGGAGTAAGCCGACCCTTGTAAACAACGTTGAGACTCTGGCAAAAGTAGCCTATATTATGCGTCACAATGCTAATGCCTTTAATGGCGTGGGAACAGAAAAATCGAGGGGAACAAAGGTATTTGCACTGGCGGGAAAGGTAGCCCGGGGCGGTTTGATTGAGGTGCCGATGGGGATGACCATCAGGGAAGTCGTGGAGGAGATCGGCGGTGGGGTGGCCAATGGTCGGACATTCAAGGCGATACAGATAGGCGGACCATCGGGTGGGTGTATACCCGCGACCATGGCGGATACACCAATCGATTTTGAATCGCTCTCTGAAGTGGGTGCAATGATGGGTTCCGGAGGAATGGTGGTGCTTGATGATACCGACTGCATGGTCGATATGGCAAAATACTTCCTCTCATTCACACAGAATGAGTCGTGCGGAAAATGCACCTTCTGCAGGATCGGTACAAAACGGATGCTCGAGATACTTGAGAAGATCACTGTTGGGAAGGGTGTGATGAAGGACCTCGAAGAGTTGGAAAGGCTGGCGGAGTGGACCACGAAGGGCAGCCTCTGCGGACTTGGAAAGACCGCGCCAAACCCGATCAGGACGACGCTTGCATTTTTCCGGGACGAGTATGAGGCTCATATCCAGGGAACCTGTCCGACAGGCAAATGCAAGGAACTTATCCACTATGAGATCACCGACGATTGTATCGGTTGCACGTTATGTGCACAGGATTGTCCGGTCGATGCCATCCCATTTAAACCCCATGAGAAGCATGAGATTAACCTGGAGCTTTGCATCAAGTGTGACGGCTGCCGCCAGGTTTGTCCCGAAGATGCTGTGATAATACGCTGAACGATCTGAAATTATGTCAAAATGGATGTTCCCGATTTGTTGAAATGGAATATTAGCGCAATAGAAAAAGTGAAATGCCAAAAATAAACATCAATCATATAGAGGTCAATGTTCCTGAAGGTATCTCGGTGCTCAGTGCTGCACGAATGAAAGGTATAGATATTCCCTCGATGTGCTACCGCGAAGGCAAACCGCACTTCACATCCTGCATGGTCTGCATGGTAAAGGATAATAAGAACGGCAGGTTGTTTCCCTCCTGTTCGGTAAAAGTCGTGGAGGGAATGGAAGTGCTTACGCGTGACGAAGAGGTGGAAGAGTCGCGCCGCATGGCCTTGGAACTTCTTCTCAGTGAGCATGTTGGCGATTGTGAGGCACCCTGCCAGATCACCTGTCCGGCACATATGAACATTCCCCTGATGAACCGTCTGCTGGCGGAAGGCAGGTTCAGTGAAGCACTGCAGGCGGTAAAGCAGGATATTGCCCTGCCGGCTGTTTTCGGAAGGATTTGTCCCGCACCCTGCGAAGGTGCCTGTCGAAGAAAACAGGTCGATTCAGCTTTGTCGATCTGCCTGCTGAAACGCTATGCAGGCGACCAGGAGCTGGAAGTAGCCTCTCCCTGGCTGCCTGAAAAGACACCTTCAACCGGTAAAAAGATTGCAGTGATTGGTGCCGGTCCTGCCGGTCTCTCCGCTGCCTATTACCTGCAGTTGAGAGGTTATCAGTGCAGTATATACGACAGGCGCAAGTTTCCCGGGGGAAAGCTCTGGCTTGAAGTAGAGAAGGGGATTCTGCCTGAGAAGGTATTGGTACATGAGGTGGGGATTATCAGGGAACTGGGTGCAGTATTTCACCAGGAAACGGAGGTTGACCAGTCACAGTTCGTAAAACTGGTAGACGGGTATGATTCTGTACTTATCGCTGTTGGGGGCGGAGAGAGTGGCATTGCCGCATGGGGCGTGGAGATGGATGCCAAGGGGATTGCATCGGACCGGTCGGCCTATACCACCAGCATGGAAAAGGTGTTTGCTGCAGGGAGCGCGGTACGACCGTCAAAAATGGCGATCAGGACACTTGGACAGGGAAAGGAGGCGGCCTTCAGCATCGATCAGTTCCTGAAAGGAGAAAAGATTACCGGGGAGCCTTTCCTTTTTAATTCCAGGTTTGGAAAGCTAATGGATGAGGAGTTGCCTGAGTATATGAAGGAGGCGGCACCGGGTGAGCGCATTGAGCCGTCAGTTCCTGAACAGGGGCTCAGCAGAGAACAGGTGATGGCGGAAGCTGCGCGCTGCATGCATTGCGACTGTCGCGACCTGGTCGACTGTAAACTCAGAAACCTGGCACATGAGTATCGGGCTAACCAGAAACACTACTGGTCGGAGGATCGAAAGAAAGTTGAAAAACAAATTCAGCACGATTTCGTTATATATGAACCAAATAAATGCATCAAGTGCGGGATCTGCGTGCACATTGCTGAGGATCATAAAGAGAAATACGGAATGAGCTTCATTGGCAGGGGATTTGATGTGGTGATCGGGGTACCATTCGGTGAGGCATTGAGAAACGGGCTGGCAGAGGTGGCAGAACTCGTGGTTGAGGGGTGTCCGACTGGCGCCTTATCACGGCGATGAGCGCTCTTTTTTGGTAAGGGACTATGCTGAACCTTGGAATTCAGGCAACATATTATATAATAATTAGAAAATGAATGTTTTAATAAGTATAAATTTCGTAATTTACAAAATAATTGGTAATTGATAATAGAGCCGTCAGAAGTAATTTATCGGGATAATATGTCTGAAGAATGATTGGTGCAAAAACATGTATAAAGATTATTGTCGCTTCCCTTCTGTTGCTGACCGGCATTCACTTGCCGGCACAGGATTGCTGGCTTAATTTTCGGGGCGATCTGCAATTCTCAGGCAGGTCGGATGCTTTGATACCGGCAAACCCCTCACTGCTTTGGACTTTTAAGACAGGTGATGCAGTAAAGGCTTCACCAGTGGTATGTGACGGAGTGATCGTTGTGGGATCTTCGGATGGAAATGTATATGGGCTCACAATTGACGGTAAGATGAAATGGAAGATCAATACTGGAAATGGTGTGGAGGCGCCTGCAATGATTCGCGGGAATATGGCATATGTGGGGAACTATGACGGGAAGGTTTTTGCAATTGAAGTGGCCAGCGGCCGGACGATCTGGACCTACGAAACAGCAGGTCAGATTATGGGGGCGGCGAACTACTGGGATCCGGGTGGCGATGCCGCGGGAGATAATGCTACTTCAACCAGTGAAGGCGGGGGTGTGGTGGTGGTTGGAAGTTACGACTACTTCCTGCATGGAATTGATGCATCTATCGGAGAAGGATTGTGGAAATATGAGGCCGACAATTTCCTGAATGGTGCACCGGCAATCTATAACGGTGTGGCGGTATTCGGTGGGTGCGATGGATTGCTGCATCAGGTGCGCGTAAAGGATGGAACACTGGTAGGCAGGAAAGAGGTCGCCTCATATATAGCAGGCTCTGTGGCGGTTGAAAAAGGGGTTACGTATATCGGCGATTATGACGGGAAATTTACCAGCATGGAGCTGAAGAGCGGGAAGGAGTTGTGGAGCTTCAAGGATGATGCAACCGATTTGCCCTTTATTGCTGCTCCTTCACTTTCGGGCGATAGGGTATTTATCGGGAGCAGGGACAGGCATGTCTATTCATTCAATAAGAAGAGCGGAAAGCTGGTGTGGAAAGTAAATACAGGTGGCAGGGTAGACGCATCAACCGTATTGGTTAAGGATGCACTGATAGTGGCTACCATGCGGGGTGATCTGCTGATCATGGATGCAGCAGATGGAAAGATCAGGTGGAGTTACGAAATCGGAAGCCCGGTAACGGGTAATCCGGCAGTGATCGATGGATTCATTATTGCAGGAACAGACGATGGCAGGATCTATTGCTTCGGTGAAAAGTAAAGGTTAGGGAATCAAGTAGTTACCAATTTATTGAAATAGAGTAAAAGACTAATATAGCAGCCAGAATTTGAGCCAATAATATTAATATGTGCTTTTCAGCACCAGAAGTGTACACATGAAGATACTCCATATCATTCCCGGTTCAGGTGGAAGTTTTTATTGCGGCAACTGTTTGCGCGACAGTAAGTTTATAGAGGCACTAAGGGCTTCTGAAAACGAGGTGATTAAGCTCCCGATGTATTTACCCCTTTTTGCCGATGAACATGACCTCACCCTGGAGATCCCCGTGTTTTATGGTGCCATCAGCATCTACCTGAAGCAGCAGTACCCTGTTTTCAGAAAAGCTCCGGCCTGGGTTGACCGGATATTGAATTCCAAACCGATGTTAAAGGTGGCTGCAAAATTTGCCGGATCCACCAGGGCCAAAGGACTTGAAGAAATGACCATCTCCATGCTGCTGGGGGAACATGGGCAGCAGAAGGAGGAGCTCGATCGAATGATCGAATGGCTGTCGGAACACTGTAAACCAGATGTAATTCACCTTTCCAACGCCCTGCTGGTCGGATTGGCACGCCGCCTGTCTGAAAGCTTGATGGTGCCTGTGATCTGCTCACTGCAGGATGAGGACCAGTGGGTGGATGTTATGCAACCTTTGTCACAGGAGAAGGTTTGGAACCTGATGGCGGAGCGGGGTTCGGACGTATCGCTTTTTGTTGCCGTAAGCGATTACTATGCCGCTGAGATGAAGGGGTTGTTGCGCATCCCGGAGGAGAAGCTGTCGACGGTCCACATTGGGGTTTACCCGAATGACTATAAATTTGTTTTGCCTTCCAAAAAAATACGCAGTATTGGTTATGTGTCGAGAATGTGTTATGAATTGGGCCTCGATATCCTGGTTGATGCATATATTTTGCTAAAGAAGGACCCGCAGTTTGAAGATGTGGAGCTTCATATTACTGGCGGATCAACAGGAGACGACAGGGGATTTTTAAAATCGCAGAGAAAAAAAATTGAAACGGAAGGGCTTGCCGGACAGGTTAAGTTTCATGGTGAGTTTGAAGAAAAAGGATTACTCGATTTTTTCGCTGAGGTATCTGTTATGTCGGTTCCGGTGCGAAAGGGGGAGGCTTTTGGAATCTACCTGCTTGAATCAATGGCCTCCGGGATTCCGGTTGTACAGCCCGCTTTGGGTGCATTCCCCGAAATCGTACGATTATCGGGAGGGGGGGTGACCTACGAGCCGAACACCCCCCAGGCACTGGCGAAAGCACTGAAAGAACTGCTAGGCGATCAGCTGAGAATGGATGAACTGGCGAAACAGGGAAAATCCGGGGTCGAACAACATTTCCATGTTGAGGGACAGGTACAAAAAATGTTGGAGGTCTATAAGAGGGCCAGACACGTGCCTGTTTCAACTGGTTGACTGGTTCGAGCCAAACAGGTTACTGCAAAGAGGCTGAAGATATAGTCAGGCCGCAGCATACATAAGTTTTTAGCCCTCGCTCAATTGTTAAGGCAGATTTATTTTTCAATTATTATCACTAATTTCGCGAAACAGATATATAATATGTCTGCTGATGTTCGCTGAAACAGCCGTGTATAAAACCACTTTGATCGTTGTGCGATGGGAATAATAAAAGAGATCATCATCATTTTTGCCCTCGCGACAGGTGTAAATTTTCTCTTCACGAGGATAAAAATCCCAACAGTGGTCGGGTACCTGCTCACCGGGATTCTAGCCGGACCACACCTTCTGGGACTTGTCGGTAGTGAGTATTCCATTGAAATCCTGGCTGAGGTTGGCGTAGCTCTTCTGCTATTTACCATCGGATTGGAGTTCTCCCTTAAACACCTGATGCGCATACGCAGAATCGTTTTCTTTGGTGGTTTTCTTCAGGTTTTTTTAACTGCCGGAGTTTTCTACGTGGTATCGCTTTTCTACGATCTCGATTGGCAATCGGCAATCTTCGTCGGTTTCCTTATTGCCCTGAGCAGTTCGGCGCTGGTACTTAAACTGCTGCAGGAGCGCTCTGAGATCTCCTCTAATTATGGCCGAACAGTACTCGGAATCCTTATCTTCCAGGACCTTATCCTCGTTCCTTTGTTGCTGTTTACCAATATCCTGGGCGACGGTTCCATCAATGTGGGCAGGGAGATATTCTCTCTTTCCATAAAAACCGTTGCAATACTGGCTTTTGTATATGCCGGTAATAAATGGCTCTTTCCCTGGCTGTTGCATAAGGTTGCCATGACAAAAAACCAGGAGCTCTTTATCATGAGCATTTTGCTCGTCTGTTTTTCAGTGGCCATGCTTACACACGAACTGGGCATGTCCATTGCATTCGGTGCTTTCCTGGCCGGACTGATGATTTCCGATTCGGAATACAGCCACAACGCCTTTGCAAAATTGTTACCGTTCAAAGACATCTTCACCAGTTTCTTCTTCGTCTCCGTGGGAATGCTGCTCGACCTGACGTTCATTGTGGACAATCCATGGCTGGTACTGGTCAGCGTTCTTCTTGTTATTGTCCTTAAAACGATTATTGCCGGTGGTGTTGGATTTATTCTGGGACATACATTCAAAGGAACGGTGCTTGTCGGACTGGCACTGAGTCAGGTGGGGGAGTTCTCCTTTATCCTGGCTAAGATCGGTGTCGATCAATCAGTTATTTCAAATTTCTACTTTCAGCTTTTCCTTGCTGTATCGGTAACTACTATGGCCATTACACCATTCCTTATCAGGTTCTCCTCCCCCCTTGCGAACCGGTTGTTGAAGCTACCGCTGCCCGCTTTCTGGGTAAATGGTCTTTTTCCTTTAAAAGAGATCAATATACCGGAATTGAAAAACCACCTGGTTATTATCGGGACTGATGCAAGCGCCATTAAATTATCGCAGATGGCAAAGTACTTTGAGCTGCAACATGCTTCAATAATTTTTGACCCCTCCATAGCCAAAGAGAAGATGGATGCGGGCGATTATGTCGTTTACGGAGATGCAGCCAACGACCCGATTTTGCTGAAAGCACATGTGGATAAGGCTGAGATCGTTGTAATCTCTATTGGAAATATGATCACCTCCATGGCCATCATTGACAGGGTAAGGCACCTGAGCAAAAATGTACGGATTCTCGCCAGGGTGCATAGCGTGGAGAATGTAGGACCAATGTATGAAGCAGGGGCCGACCAGGTGCTTCCCGAAAAGCTGGAGATAGCGATCGATCTTTTCAACGGGGTACTGGTAGAAAAGCTCTACCCTTTGCGGGAGATCAACCGCATGCTGACGCACCTCAGGAGCAAACACCTTGGTGAATACACGGAGAAGGATAAATTGAATACCACTTCAATCTTTGATGAAATGTCGACCATCAATATCGCCGCTGTGAGTGTTGAGGCCGGATCGGAAGCAGTCGGCAAATCTGCCAGGGATATGAGACTAAGGGAGGAGACCGGTGTTACCTTGCTAGCTATTAAGCGCGGGGATACCATCATGGAGCACCCAGACCCGGGAATGAAGATGGAAGAGGGGGATATTACCTATCTGCTGGGCGACCAGGAGAAAATCAATCTGGCAGGAGAACTATTCTCACCTGATTGATTTAGCCTGCCCTGCATAGCTTATATACTGTCTTTAAGTACCTGAAAGACACGGGTTACCACTTTTGAATGTAGTTGACTCTTTATAGTTTCTTGGAGGATTTTGTGCAGAAAGGGGGTAATACTTTTTTCAAGGCAGTGCTTCATGATGTGGGACGGTGTTATTTTTGACACACCGTACACTGAACCTGAATTTTTTACTGAAACTGAATTTTCCGATCTCATTAATATCGTACGTTAACACCCTGTACCATGCATCAGACCCATTTATGCTGGTTGATGTCCAGTAATACGCAAAAAAGCCCTCATTATAATAATACCCTTCATCATTGCAGTATCCACCCGGTAAGGAAGAGAATCCTGCCTCATCTTTCGATACTGAAGGAAAAAACCATCCGATTGCCGATTTCAGGGAAGATGCGCCTGCAGGTCTCCTCCAGCCCCGTCCATTCTGCAGAATGTCTGACATCCCAAGCGTGTGTTCAAGCTCCATCCAATCCTCATCCGATGAAAGATGCCATCCTTCCGGACATGCTATGAGTGCCGCGTCCCATGTATATAGTCTTCCGTAGACTTTCTCGTGAATGGGATCGCGGGGATAAACTGAACTGCCGGTAGGAGTTTTGTATCCCAGATTCTCGGCGAACCATGTCTGATCACCTATTTTTACTACCCTGTATACCCGCTTGTCACGTTTGTCCAGTATGGAATCATAAACTATGAAAGGATGCCTGTAGGTTAGTATTGCCTGTTTCGAGGTCCTGTTTACCGGACTGCGGTCCTCAATCACTCCCTTGTTGATATCCACATACAATATCCTTTCATTTTGATCATCTATAACAATATTATCCCGGAGTTCCAGGCTGTCGAAGCGGAATATGGCCGGGTAAACTCCTGGTGTCAGTCCCCTAATTACCATGGCACCTTCACCAGGTAGAATGCTGCCGTGATCTGTCGTATCAAGAATGACAGTGACGGTAATCGGTGATTCTATTCTTATAAATGTCTTTTGCGAAAGAGCCACAGAAGTCAACCCTGCAAAAACGATCAATAGGAGTTTTTTCAACTATCAGTTGGTTATAGGGTGAAAACCACCTCTAAACTTACATAAAATCTTCATATTGTACACAGCTGCAGTGGAAATTTCTGCATGACTTCAATTCATCGTTCCTGCAGCGATAATGCTGCGCTCTGTTATATTATTCTGACTTGCTAAAATTCATTATATTAGAGGTCTAAACCATAATATATGCTGCTTCAACTTCAGAATATCTCAAAAGCATACGGCAGTCCTGCCCGTACCAATCACCAGGTAGTGCTCGCTAACCTTTCGTTTTCAGTAAATGAAGGTGATACGATCGCAATCCTCGGTCCCTCCGGCTCCGGTAAAAGCACTCTGTTGAATATTACAGGTACGCTCGATCGTCCCGATTCAGGTTCCTATACTTACAAAGGCAAGGATATCACAACCTTCACTGATGCCGAACTCGACCTTTTCAGAAACCGTGAAATAGGTTTTGTGTTCCAGTTCCACCACCTCCTCCCCCAGTGTAACCTGATCGAAAATGTGTTGATCCCCACCCTGGTGGATCGATCTGATCACAACCAGAAGACCCAATACGCCGAAGAGTTGCTAAAAAGGGTCGGACTCCTGGAACACAGGAATAAGCTGCCCGGACAGCTGTCGGGAGGAGAGTGCCAGCGTGCCGCTGTGGTACGGGCGATGATTAACCGACCCTCGCTCATACTCGCCGATGAACCAACAGGCGCCCTCGACTGGAAAAATGTGGAAAGAATGTCGGAACTTCTTCTGCAATTGAACAGCGAAGAAGGCACAACCCTCATACTGGTAACACACTCAAGGGCACTTGCATCAAAAATGAGCACGGTTTATGAAATCATAGAAGGAAAGCTGGAACAACAATGAATCCGCGGAAACTGATCATACGAAGTCTGTTTTTTTTCTACAAACGCAACCTCCTGTTGTCGCTGGGGATCGCGATTAGCACCGCAGTACTTACCGGTGCACTGATAGTGGGCGATTCCGTGAACTACAGCCTTGGGAGAATCGTGGAACTTCGGCTGGGAGATATTACCCATACTATGCAGTCGGGCGACAGGTACTTTGCCAATGAGCTTGCTGAAAGAATCTCAGAGCGAAATGGTCTGCCGGTCTCTTCATTACTGTTGCTTGACGGTATGGCGGTTTCCGATGGCGGACAAAAACGTGTGAACAACATTCAGGTGGTCGGTGTCGACAGTTTGTTTGATGACCTGGCCGGTCAGGATCATTTCTATAGCCGGCTCAGCAATGACTCGGTTTATATCAGTCAGAACCTCGCAGAAAGGCTCAACCTGGAGCGTGGTGATGAATTCCTCCTTCGTGTGACCAGGGCCAGCCTTGTCCCTCTCAACGCACCCTTTGTCTCTGATGCCGATAATACCGTATCTCTGAGGGTGTCCATTGCTGCTATCCCCAGCGAACAGCAACTCGGTCAGTTCAACCTCAAAAACAGTCAGACCGCCCCCTTCAATGTATTTATCTCTGCTGCCCGACTCGCCCGACTGATGGAGCTGGGCCGGCGGGCCAACCTACTGCTGTTCGCCGGACAATCCTTGTCGACCGATCAAATCTACAGTATGATCGAAGATGCCTGGTCAGTTTCCGATATCGGACTTAATTTCCGTTTCGATCCGGGGAGCAAAATGGTGGAGATTAAAAGCGATCGGGTCTTTATCGACCAAAAAATTGCTCATGCAGTTCAGGCTGTTCGACCCAGGGTTAAGCCGATCCTGACTTACTTCGTGAATGAGTTATCCTGCAGTAACCGCTCAACACCTTACTCGTTTGTCTCGACACTTGACGATAGCCTGCTCGACAGCGCTGGAATCATTGTGAATGAGTGGCTAGCCGATGATATCAGTGTAAAAACAGGAGATACAGTAACCATAACCTATTACGCGGTTGGACCATTGCGCGAACTGGAAACAAGAGAGCATGCTTTCGTTGTAAGGGCAGTAGTTCCGATGACCGGCATCTATGCCGATCAGGCTTTGATGCCCGATATACCCGGATTGTCTGATGCCGGGAACTGCCGCGATTGGGATACCGGCGTACCGATCAACCTGGAAAGTATCCGTGATAAGGATGAGGATTACTGGACCAGGTACAAGGGGACACCCAAGGCCTTTATATCCGTTTCGGTGGCAGAGGAGATCTGGGAAAATAGGTTTGGGAAATATACATCCTTCAGGATCGGAGCCGGTATTGAAGAGCTGCCCGGATTACAAAACGCATTACTGAAAGAGCTTCAGCCATCAGAGGTCGGTTTCCTGGTGAACAATGTTCAGGAACAGGCCGACTATGCCGCCGCCAACGGCGTCGATTTCAGTCAGCTGTTCGGAGGACTTTCATTCTTCCTGCTGGCAGGCGCAGTTCTGTTATCGGTTCTGCTGTTCAGGCTTAACCTGGATGAGCGCCAGGATCAGGTGATTACACTTACTTATATTGGGATACCTGCCAGAATAGTGCGAAAAGTCCTGTTGGCGGAGGGAATGGTGGTTGCAATAGCCGGTGCCCTTGCAGGTGTGGGCCTTGCAATTGTTTATAATAAAATCATCTTTTATGCCCTGAATGGTATATGGATGGAGATTGTGCGGACTGAGATGCTGATGACCCATATCAGGTTGAAGACGCTTTTCATCGGGCTGATCATTTCGCTGGCTGTTGGTTGGATCGCACTTAGATTTCCGTTAAAAAGATATTTAAGCAAACTACGGAAGTTTCAGATTCAATCCCATTCCCAGGAACTGTACCCTGGCAATAAAAAACTAATTGTATGGCTATCCCGCGGCTCTGCGATATTGGCTCTTGGTTTGATTCTTGTTCAATTAATCAGAGGGGAGATAGTGAATGCGGGACTTTTTTTCGCTGCGGGTGGCATGTTGCTGGTTGCAGGACTTCTTTTCAGTTACCTGACACTGCTCTCAGTCAGGTCGGCCGGCTATTTCGTAAAGAATATGTATACACTCGGACTGAAAAATACTTTGCGCAAAGCAACGCGCAGCATCTCAATTATTGTGCTCTTCGCCATTGGGACTTTCCTCGTTATCTCTACCGGGAGTAACCGCAAAAACCTGTTTATCAATGCATCGGAGCACTCAAGTGGCACCGGTGGATTCCTCTATTATGCAGAATCTACCGCACCTGTGCTCCAAAACCTTTCCAATGAAGAGGTGAGGTACAATTTTGGTTTAGGTGAGGGATATAACATCCTGCAGATGCGGTTGGCAGACGGTGACGATGCTTCATGCCTGAACCTTAACAGAATTGAAAACCCCCGGATACTCGGTGTTAAGCCTGAAATGCTTTCTGGACGATTCACCTTTGTCACTGCTGCTTCTGTATTGAAAAGGGACGATCCCTGGTCTACACTGAATTTAAAACTGGCAGGAGGATTAATCCCTGCAATCGCCGATGAAACAGTGATTAAATGGGGCCTGGGCATGAAGGTTGGAGACACGCTACATTACCAGGATGCCGGGGGAAACAGAATGAAATTGCTGCTTGTCGGCGGACTTGCACCTTCCATCTTCCAGGGATCAGTTATTATCTCTGAGAAGCAATACCTGGAGCGATTCCCTGAGAGCAGTGGAACAGAAGTGTTTCTTATCGATGGAAATGAGCATGATACGCTCCGGATAAGGGAAGAGCTAAACATGGGAATGCGCGATTTAGGATGGAGTATGGATTTTGCCCCCGGCAGGCTGGCTGAATTCAATTCTGTAACCAATACATATCTTTCGATTTTCATGGTCATGGGAGCGTTTGGACTACTACTCGGAACAGTCGGACTTTCAATCGTTTTGTTTCGCAGTATTATCGAGAGGAGAGAGGAGCTGATGCTTCTCAGAGCCCTTGGATTTGGAAAGAGAAAAATTAAAGGAATGGTAGTGCGTGAATATATGATTTTGCTGACAGCCGGGACATTGATCGGTTCGACAGCTGCTTCCATTGCCACGCTTCCATCTCTTATTAGTAACCAAAATGAGGTAACTGTGTTTTCTGTTATTGTAATAATTCTTGCATTGTTGGTAAATGGATTGATCTGGATCTGGTGGGTCACCGGGTTATCTCTTAGAACGAAATTGATCAGTACTGCA
This sequence comes from uncultured Bacteroidaceae bacterium, assembly GCA_964539395.1. Lineage (GTDB taxonomy): Bacteria > Bacteroidota > Bacteroidia > Bacteroidales > M55B112. The sequence goes on along the minus strand of CAZIIU010000014.1, from coordinate 5,210 downwards.
ATGAGAAATGAATGAGCAGGATGAAAATTGCAACGGTGATTTATTGAACTGAAAAATGGTGATGGATTCGAAAATAACAAAAGAAATCATTTTTATCCATGCGTAAATAAGCTGCTTTACACTCTTTCTGGCAGTTATTTCTATCAAACAGGTAAAATATGCTTTTTCTGGCGTATATTGAACCGGAAATCCATCAGGTTAGTTGAACCGGAAATGCGTTGGGTTAATTGAACCGGAAATGCGTTGAGTAAATTGAACCGGAAAACCGTCAGGTTAATTGAACTGGAAATCCGTCAGGTTAATTGAACTGGAAATCCGTCAGGTTAATCGAATCAGAAATGCGCTGGGTTAATTGAACCGGAAATGCGTTGAGTAAATTGAACCGGAAATCCACCAGGTTAATTGAACCGGAAAACCGTTAGGGAAATTTAGCCGGAAAACCGTTAGGGAAATTTAGCCGGAAATCCACCAGGTTAATTGAACCGGAAATCCGCCAGATTAGTGAACATAAAGGAAAGCAAATATGAAAACCAGACTTACTCTTTTTCTCGTGGTCATTGCAACAGAGTTTGTGTTACTGTCACCTTCGTGCAGCGGACAGTCTGATGACTGGACACATTTCCGTGGATCGTCCCTCAACGGTATTGCAAGGGATGTTGATTACCCTGTAGTTTGGAACGATAGTTCAAATATCAGGTGGTTTGTTCCAACAGAGGGCAGTGGATGGTCCTCTCCGGTGGTATTGGGCGAGCAAATATGGCTCACTGCTGCCACTTCCGACGGAAAAGATATGTACGCACTTTGCTACGATCTGAGAACAGGAAATCAGCTGTTCCGTTTAAAAGTCTTTTCTCCGGATACAGTATACAGGAAACATTCCGTTAATACTTATGCTACACCAACACCTGTTATTGAGAATGGATTTGTATATGTACATTTTGGCCGGTATGGTACTGCATGTATCAATACCGAAACTGGAACAAAGGTTTGGGAAAGGTCTGATCTGCAGTGTAAGCATGTACAGGGACCTGGCTCATCACTGTTCCTGCATCGCGATAAGCTCATCGTCCATATGGAAGGCACCAATGTACAGGATATATATGCACTTGATAAATTTACGGGAAAAACAATCTGGAAAGCCTCCCGGAACCCGGCTTTTTATGAGCAATTGGCGGAAATCGGCAAGAAGGCCTATACTACACCGATCGTTATTACTGTTGATGGCAGAGAATTGCTGATTTCCAATGGTTCTGCTGTTGCAAACGCGTATGATTTTGAGACTGGAGAGGAGGTATGGTTTATTCCGTTTGGTGAGGATTCTACCATCGCAATGCCGGTAGAATACAATGGGAAGGTATATTTTTACACCAGCTTTGAAACTGGGGAAGATGGCAATAGACTTTGTGAATTATGGGCGATCAATCCTAAGGGGAAAGGAGACCTTACCCGTAATATCCTCTGGAGAAGAACTTCACCACCGTTGCAACTCTCTACCCAGGTAATTGTTGATGGACTGCTGTATACGGTCGGTTCAAGAAGCAATCTTCAGTGCCTGGATGCTGAAACAGGGGAGGAGGTCTGGTCGGAGGAACTCAAAGGAAAATTCAACTCATCACCTATTGCTGCAAACGGTCTTGTCTACGTAAGCACTACCCGGGGTGAGACCCTCGTTTTCAGGCAGGCCAGACGTTTTGAAAAAGTTGCAGAGAACATGCTTGATGGGGAAATATGGTCCACCCCGGCATTTGTCGATGGTGCCATCCTTATGCGGACCTCAAAAGGTCTGTATCGGATTGGTTCAAATTAATAAAGGGTATTTGAATAGCCCCTGAGTGGCGCTTCGGCAGTAACCGGGATGTACCGATGAAGAAGATTACCTGCCTGAACAGGTTTTCTCAAAACGGATCCCTCTCAATCCTGGGATTATTCCCGATGAATTTCAGCTCCATCAGCAAACTTCGCGAATCTGCCTGCCGTCGCGCCATGCACCGGATCATTGCGATCCCACGGCCAGCCGCCGAAACGTGTCCGGGTATAATCCTGGTAGGCCTGCTGGATCTCACCCCTGGTATTCATTACAAAAGGGCCATACTGTACCACGGGCTCTCCAATCGGTTTAGCCTGGACTATCAGGAAGGTGGATGTATCAATGCCATTCTCTATTTGCATAGGCGCTGAAACATCGAGCCTAGCCTGGTGGTAGCGGGGTATTTCATTATCGCTGATCCTGAGGCCCTCCCCGCGGTAATTATATATTGTTCTTGTAACACCCTTCTTTGCTGCCGGAAGGCCAAGAAGTGCCCCGGGTTCCATCTGTATGATCCAGATTCCAACCTCATTCCCAGGATCAGCAGCCCATGAATCGGGAGTAGGGGGTACCGCCACGGTTTGAGCGAATTCACCGGCAATGACCATGATCCTGCTGGTCTTTCCTTTGACATCCTTTTCATGTAGCACAGGGATTTCCTCGCTCCATAGCATCTTATAATATGGTTCCACAAATTTGTCTTTTTTCGGCAGGTTGATCCATATTTGTAGCAATTCAAGCGGGTTTTCATCCTTCTGGTTTAGCAAAGGAAACATCTCAGTATGCTGAATGCCTTTGCCTGCGGTCATCCACTGAACATCACCATTGCCATACCTGCCGGCACCGCCAAGTGAATCGGCATGATCGATCAGCCCTTCAAGGGTGATTGTTACCGTTTCGAATCCTCGGTGCGGATGAACAGGAAAGCCCGGAACCGTATCACCATGGTACATGCGGAAGCCGTCCTTAACCACGAAATCGCTACCGATATCCCTGCCACTAAGCAGTGATGGGTCGGGACCTAGGTTTTCATTCCCCTTTGGGTACCGGTCTTTATGGTGTGCACAAAAGAGGAATGGATCGTACATCTCCCAGTGAAACCCGAGCGGTTTGATGTCATAAACATTTTTCATGGTTTTGTTTTTAGAGGTAAGAGCGTTCAAGATACTGGAATCATTTATCTGAAACAAGCGTTCTGTTGTGAAATAGCATCGACACCACAGTTAAAAAAGTATCGCACCTTATCTTAAAATATCTTAATCAGGATTTTAAACGCATACAGCCGGTCTCCACAGCTGTCGACCTGCTTCGAATGATATAGGCAGGAATAGCACCGGTTCCCCAGTTCAAAATGAATCGCTGTCGGGTTTATTACCTGATGTATTGATTAATCATCGCTTTGTACAGCTCCTGCCTGCCGCTGATCATCTTCGGCTCACCATTTACAAGCGCAAGTTCCCGCAGCTCTTTGAGACCGAGCTCTCCATTTTCTGCATTCCGCGGGCAACCTGATCGCTCCCTTCATCCCAGAGAAACTGTATTGTACCCGGACCGAATGGGTCACCGCCGGTGCCACAGAAGGTGTGCCAGTAAGCAACGGCAAATCTAAGGTGCTCTTTTAGTGTTTTGCCTGCAACGATTTTGTTCTCATCATAGAACTTAAATGCCAGGGGATTGTCTGAAGAATTGCCCTCATAGGCTATTTTGCCGATTCCGCTGAAATACTCTTTATCACCTGTTACGTAGCTCATCACAGTTGCTTTTTATGAATTATTCTACCTCTTTTTGTAAAACCTCGTTCCACTGACTGTAATGATCCTGGTAGAAGGCGGCTTTTTCATGGTCAGGTTCTATCACAGCGATCTTTCGAAGACCGGAAAATGCTTCATTGAATGAACCATACCTGCCTGAACCTATACCCGCTCCCTTTGCTGCTCCCTCTGAACCATCGGTATTGTATAATTCAATAATTGCTCCTGTTAGCGTTGCAAGTGTTTGCCGGAAGATGTGACTCAGGAACATATTGGCATTAGCAGCGCGGATCACCCGGGGATCGATTCCTGTCTGTTTCATGATTTCCATTCCATATTGGAAGGAATACACGATACCTTCCTGTGCTGCACGAACCAGGTGGGCATCGTTATGTACATTAAAATTTAATTTGTGAATCGATGCCCCGATCTCCCTGTTATTGAACATTCTTTCTGCTCCATTGCCGAATGGCAGTATTATAATTCCCTCCGATCCTTCAGGAATTTTGGCAGCCATATCGTTTAGCAGAGGATAATTGGCCTCCCTTACAGTGAGGTATTTCTTTAACCAGGAGTACTGGATGCCTACTCCATTAATGCAAAGTAATACACCCAGGCGGTTGAGTTCAGGACTATGGTTCACGTGTGCAAAGGTGTTTACACGACTCTCCGGATCAAACTTAATTTCATCGCTTACCCCATAAACTACACCCGATGTTCCTGCTGTGGCCGCGATTTCACCCGGGTTGAGGACATTGAGAGAGAATGCATTGTTGGGCTGGTCGCCGGCACGGTAGGATACAGGTGTTCCCTTCAGCAGCCCAAGCTCCCCGGCAACAGATGCTGTGAGTCTGCCCTGTTCGGAAAATGTCGGAACAATATCAGGAATCATCTGCTCAGGAATGCCATAATGGTCGAGTAGAAAACCGGCAAGTGAATTTTTGTCAAAATCCCAGAATATACCTTCAGAGAGTCCTGAAATAGTTGTATTCAGCTCTCCTGTAAGTTTCATGGCAATGTAATCTCCAGGGAGCATGATCTTATAGGCTTTTTCAAAGATTTCCGGCTCATTTTCGATCACCCAGCGAAGTTTGGATGCAGTAAAATTACCAGGCGAATTGAGCAGGTGAGCCAGACAACGTTCTTTACCCAGTTCACCTAGCGCCATCTCCCCGATTTCTACTGCCCGGCTGTCGCACCAGATGATAGAGGATCTGATTAGTTCAAGGTTTTTATCTACCATGACCAGTCCGTGCATCTGGTAGGAGATGCCGATGGCTTTGATATTGGCGACATCGATTTCCGCGATTTGCAGGACCTCATTCGTGGAAAGCTTAAGGTTAGACCACCACGTGTCAGGATCCTGCTCGGCCCACCCTGGCTTGTTGGCAGAGATGATCATTTCCTGCTTTGGGTTAAATGCGGAGGCAATGCTTCGACCGGTCTCTGTATCTATAAGACTGGCTTTTACTGAAGAACTTCCGACATCATATCCGAGTAAATACATTCATTTTTTAGTTTAAAAAGTAAAAAAACTGTATATCCAAACACAAATTGACATGGAAGCTGCAGGCATATGATTGAACCATGCCGGATATTTTATTATCTTAATTACTGGTTAAAACCCTGCAATTTATTGCAGCTACTTTAGT
>CAZIIU010000013.1:0-78700 GCA_964539395.1 uncultured Bacteroidaceae bacterium | reverse complement strand
GATGGTTAAATTAAAATATTAACTAAAATCCGGTTTTACCGGACAACAATGAAAAAAATTATACTTTTAAGAAAACCAAACCTTCTGTTTATGCTTCGTATTCTGACACTCCTTTTTTTTTCAGCGATGGTATATATGAATTACCTGGCCAATGCCTTGCCAATAAATGGAAAAACCACGGGTGAATTGTCGGAGGCCTATCCCAATCTTTTTGTTCCGGCGGGTATTACCTTTTCAATATGGGGAATTATTTACCTTTTGTTAGCCGGTTACTGTATTGCACAGTTTTTCCCGGCCTACAGGGATATCTCTGTCAAGATTAACCTGTTGTTTATTTTTTCCTGTGTGTTTAATGCGCTATGGATCCTGGCCTGGCACTACCAGAAACTTCCATGGTCATTGGTAGCAATGACAGGGATTTTGGTTGCTCTGATCCTGTTAAATCTTCATATCAGAGATTCTGCTTTGGAACTGGTGAAGGCCGCATTCGGCATCTACCTGGGGTGGATTTGCATAGCAACCATCGCCAATGTGACTGCTTTATTTGTACATGTCGGGTGGAATGGTTTTTCCATACAGCAGCACATCTGGACCATCATTATGATCGCTATTGGAACCATTATCGTTCTGTTTGCTATTATTCGAACCAACAATCCTTATATTGGTCTTTCCGTGGTATGGGCATTTACAGGTATCATTATAAAACGTTCGGATGATTACCGGAGTATTGTGATTGCAGCCATAACCGGAATATTGATCGTGGGGGTATTCACTCTGTTGGGATTCCTGGGGTTATTGCCACCAGGAAGCCACCAGCTACGGTCTTAATCCGGGTAAGTAAGACTTTTTTCGGAAACCCTTGAAGTTTATATCTGGATTGCCGGGTTAGATCAGTACCTTCTATATTCCAAGTATTGTTTTAAGGGACCTGCAGGGGCACAATGAATGCTGTAAGGAGGGCGGGAGTGGTTTGGTCTGCAGTGATCTGATGATAGTTTTTGGCTCTGGATCAAGTTTCAATTTTACGGCAGAAAAAACCACAATGAATAAATCTTCATAATCAGAATGCAAATCCAAAACCAGTGGTGAACCATGGAACATTTTCTGTAATGTTATATCCGGGTGCTATTCTGAAGACAAAACCTTTTTTCGACTGATACCTATAACCGGTCTTCAGATAAACATTATCAACAAATAGCAGATAACCTCCTCCGGGTTCAAAATAGTGGTGGTTTTTACCTACTGTAATCGCCCCTCCCAGGTCAATAAGAAAGCCGAAGTAAGGTGTAATGCTTCCATAAATTGATAATCCTGTTTTTTTTAAAAAAGGAATTATGCGGCTATAACTAATTGCAGGAAACAAAACCAGGAAATCAACTGAAATAATGTTATTCCTGGACTTAACACAAGTATCGACTAGCGCTGGATCTGGTTCGACATATCTAGTTATTTTTTCTGTAATTCCCTTCACGTTCTCTGAATGCAATGCATGCGCTGGAAAACCTGTTAGAAATAAAGTTAATGCAAGAATAGTGCAGACGAAGGAGAAAAATCTATTGATATTCATTTACTTATTAATATTATATAAGGAAATAGTCTCCGGTATTAGTGCATTGCACATAAAATCCCGTTGTAATTGTTATTGTAATATATCAGCAGCTCGTTTACATGATTTTAATTAAGCAAAATATCAGCACCTTGTTTACAGTGACACATTTACATATATGCTGATTCTTTTGAAATCCCCTCTTAATATCCCATTGAGGGGTTTTAAAAGAATCTTTTCGCTCTTGCATGACAGTTTGACTGTCAACGATGTGCTGATATTTTATGTAAACGATGTACTGATATTTAACAGTTAATGTTTAAATCTCCTGATCATCCCTGTAGATTACGATTCATTTGCAGCCATCCAGAGTAATCGTAAAAAAATGATCCTGGCATTCTGTTCTTCCGGCAATTCATGGGTGATATATTCATTATTACCTCGCATGAATTGAACCATTCATCACCTGTTCGCTGGATATAATACATGGAATGAATAGCAAATACATAATCGCGAAACCAATTGCTTTTTGTGAGCAACTGATATTTTGTATCCGTAATTGTTTTAATAAATTCTGAATAAGAGGGGCAGTCTCTGTTGATCCGAAGTTTTACTGAATGATCAGTGTTTATAAGCTGTTTGAGCATTGCAGGGATTTGTTTTTTACAAGTTACAATTCCAATTATCCCTTGTCAAGAGCTTTTTGGCAAACGTCATTTTAGAAGATGTTTAAAGGATCAGTCCGGAGATAAATAGCAGAGATTAAACACTTGATTTTTTTTAAGGTTTTGTGTTTGATCAAAAGAAGGTTAAAAAATGGAGGCACCAATTTGTTACCTCCAATTTGGAGAGAATGGGTTTAAGAACAGACCATTTTTATTAAGCAGAGGAGGGTGCAATTCAATTGTACTGAAGAAACTACAACGCCGAAACTACCAGCCCATATTCGCTCTTCTCCACCTTTGCCAGGTTATGCTTGCGCAGTCCTTTGATGGCGAGATCCCACTTTTTGTTGCTCAGGCCGGTTTTGGATTTTAGCGCATTCAGATCAATGGGGGAGGTATTCTTTAGCAGCCCAAAAACAAGCTTTTCGTCAGCGGTGAGTTCAGGCTCCTGATCAGTTACATTGTCTGATGGTTCTCCCGGACTGTCAGGACTTTGAGGATCTATTTCTGAGGAGGTTTGCCCGCTTTCGCTTTCGTTCACACCTTTTTCACCCGCCAAAGATCCATCCTCGGCGGGCGCTCTGCTTTCCGGTTTCATCTGCGGGAAAAAGAGTACATCCTGGATGCTGGTTTTATTTGTCATAAGCATTGCCAGCCGGTCCATACCCATGCCCATTCCACTGGTTGGGGGCATACCATACTCCAGCGCCCGCACAAAATCCATGTCGATGAACATCGCCTCATCGTCGCCCTTCTCCGACAGTTTCAGCTGCTCTTTGAACCGTTCGTACTGGTCGAGGGGATCGTTCAGCTCTGAATAGGCATTGCAGATCTCCTTGCCATTGATCAGCAGTTCAAACCGCTCGGTTAGCTCAGGTTTGTCGCGGTGTTTCTTGCACAACGGCGACATCTCAACTGGATAGTCGGTTATGAAGGTAGGCTGAATAAAATGCATTTCGCATTTTTCACTAAATATCTCGTCAATAATCTTTCCTTTACCCATTGAATCATCGAGTTCAATATTGAGACAGGCTGCCTGTCCCCTTAAGTCTGCCTCATCCAGTCCCGAAACATCCAAACCGGTATACTCCTTAATTGCATCGATCATGGTGATCCGCCGGAAAGGTCGTTTAAAGTCAATCTCTGTGTCTCCAACCTTCACTTTAGTTGTTCCATGCAGATCCAGTGCCACCTTCTCGATCATCTCCTCGGTGAAGTCCATCATCCAGTTGTAATCCTTGTAAGCAACGTAAATCTCCATCACCGTGAATTCAGGATTGTGGGTACGGTCCATCCCCTCGTTGCGGAAGTCTTTTGAGAATTCATAGACACCATCGTACCCGCCGACAATCAGCCGTTTCAGGTAGAGCTCATTGGCAATACGCAGGTAAAGCGTCATGTCCAGCGTGTTATGATGGGTGATAAAAGGACGGGCTGCTGCCCCGCCCGGAATGGGCTGCAGCACTGGTGTCTCCACTTCCAGGTACCCCTTTTCATTAAAAAGTTCCCTGAGTGAATTATATATCTGTGTTCTTTTACGGAACACTTCACGCACCTCCGGATTAATTACAAGGTCTACATACCGCTGTCTGTATCTGAACTCCGGATCGGTCACCGCGTCGTAAGTCTTACCGTCCTTCTCCTTTACAACGGGAAGTGGTCTGATCGATTTGCTCAGCACCCTTAGTTCCTCCACATGTATGGAAATCTCACCCATCCGGGTCCTGAAAGCAAACCCTTTTATACCAACAAAATCGCCAATATCAAGCAGCTTCTTAAACACGATATTGTACATGGTTTTATCCTCTCCCTTACAGATATCATCCCTGCGGATGTATAACTGTATCCGGCCCGACTCATCCTGAAGCTCTGCAAAGGAGGCACTGCCCATGATCCGCCGGCTCATAATCCTTCCCGCGAGGGTAATTCCCCTCAGGGAATCCTCTTCCTTGTCGAACTTACTTTTTACCCGGGCGGCCTTGTGCGACACCTCAAACATCGCTGCCGGATAGGGATCGATACCCAGTTTTCGTAACTCTTCAAGCGACTTCCGCCTTATCTGTTCCTGTTCTGAAAGGTCTGAATGAGCCATGTTTGTTCCTGTTTTCAAATAATTGGGCAAAGATAAGTAAAAGTGCCCAGAATTATAATCCGGCAACCTGCTAACTTTCATCAGGATATTGACGCTGGTTCGTCCGGTATTGTCGGGTTTCAGAAATATATCAAACAATTGACACTCCGAAGATCGAGGATTATGTTAATTTTGTATGAATCATTTTGGAGGGTGTGGAGAAAAACTGGGTCATAAAATCACAAGGTTCTGAAGCCGAGGTACTTGCGTTAAGCAGATCGCTGGGCATCAGCAAAGTGCTTGCCAATTTACTTGTGCAACGGGGGATCACAACTTTTGACGAAGCGAAGGCTTTTTTTCGCCCGGAACTTAGTCAGCTGCACGACCCATTCCTGATGAAGGATATGGATGTTGCTGTTGACCGAATCATGTCAGCGATTACCAATGATGAGGGGGTTCTTGTCTACGGCGATTATGATGTAGACGGGACAACCGCTGTGGCACTGGTGTATTCATTCCTGAAGGATCACCTGCAAAATCTGGGTTACTACATTCCCAACCGTTACAGCGAGGGGTATGGGGTCTCAAAGAAGGGAATAGATTATGCGGAGGAGAAAGGTTACAGAATGATTATTGCACTAGATTGTGGTATCAAGGCTGTGGAAAAGGTGGCCTATGCCCGTTCGAAAGGGATTGATTTTATCATTTGCGATCACCATAATCCGGGAGACAGGATGCCGGATGCCATGGCGGTGCTTGATCCCAAGCGCTTTGATTGCAATTATCCTTTTAAGGAGTTATCAGGCTGTGGTGTCGGTTTCAAACTGATTCAGGCCCTGGGAACCAGGCTGGGAACTGATTTCGAGGAGATCACAAATTTCCTCGATCTGGTTGCGGTGAGTATAGCGTCAGATATTGTTCCGATTAACGGGGAGAACAGGGTGATGGCTTTTCACGGGCTTCAGAAGCTTACTGATTCACCACGGACCGGTCTGCAGGCCATCAAGGATGTTGCGTCATTCAACAATAAAACCATAACCATTGAGGACATCGTTTTTAAGATTGGTCCCCGGTTGAATGCTGCGGGAAGGATGGAGTCGGGCAATACTGCTGTTGAACTTCTGGTGAGTGATGATCCCAACCATGCAATGGCGATCAGCAAAAATATCAATACCATTAATATAGAACGACGTGATGTGGATACTTCAATCACCCGGCAGGCGGTGGAGATGATCCAGCGCGACAAGTATTTACAGGAGCAAAAGTCGACGGTACTCTACAACCCTGAATGGCACAAGGGAGTGATAGGGATCGTGGCATCAAGGCTGATGGAGCATTATTACCGGCCAACAGTAATTCTTACAATGTCTGACGGGATGGCAACCGGGTCGGCCAGATCGGTCAACGGATTTGACATTTATCAGGCGATTGAGTCATGCAGCGACCTGCTGGAGAATTTTGGCGGGCACAAGTATGCCGCCGGACTCACAATGAGTGTAGGAAACATTAAAAAGTTTACCCGGCGTTTCGGGGAGTATATTGAGGAGAATATACACCAGGATCTTCTGATCCCGGTGGTGGAGATAGATACTGAAGTTCAGCTTTCTGAGATCGATGAGAAATTTGTCAGGGTACTGAACCAGTTCCATCCGTTTGGTCCCGAAAACAACACCCCGGTTTTTTTAACCGAGAATGTATCCGACAACGGGATGGGAAAGCGGGTCGGTACTGAAGGGGATCATCTGCGGCTGAATCTGGTGCAGGAGGAGAACCCATTCAAGGTATTTACTGCCATCGCATTTCAGAAGGGAAAGATGTTTGACAAAATATGTAATGGGATGTCGTTCGATATCTGCTACACAGTTGAGGAGAATGAATACAGGGGAAAAAGGAGTACCCAGCTGAATATCCGGGACCTGAAATTTGACTGATGTTGTACCGTATTAACCTGATCTGAAAAGTGAACGGGCCACTGCTGTAAAGGCTGGAGCTGAGACCTGGCAGAAGTAGCATGACATAACATGGTTAAATTCCTCTATATATCCAAAAATTCATAGTATCTTAATGCCGCCTTGGGTCGTAAGGCAGATTAATTGAAACGGCTGTGTGTATTAACCAACTCAACAAATCATGAAAATGTATAAAGCACGATCGGTGTTTCCGTTCATGGCACTGGCCCTCCTGGCTGTTCTGGCTCTTTCAGGATGTTCCAACTATGAAGATGTTTCAGCCTGTGTAGAGGGTAAAACCTATGGATTCTGGAACGGTCTCTGGCATGGGATCATTGCACCCATTGATCTGATCGCCATGATCTGGCGTGAGGATGTTGCGGTTTTTGCTCCCAATAACAATGGCGTATGGTATGCCTTTGGGTTTGTTCTTGGCAGCGGAGGTTGGGGATTTCTGGGGGGAAAGGGTATTGCCGGTGGGCGAAAAAAGGAGAGGCATTAGAAAAATAGCAATGGAGTATGTCATTCAGTGGGGCAGGTTATGAGTTCAATCTGAAATGATCTTATCTGAACTGGTGTTAAGTCGCCTGCAATAGAAAGGGCTTGTTAAAAATCCAGTTGTATCTGTATTTCACCGTCCAGAACTCGGTTGCCAATTCGAATATCATCTCCTGAACCGGTTTCACGGCAGTGGTCGTATGCTGTTATGCCCAGCTTCGATCTTACCGTAAACCAACGGTTCAGTTTTGCCGAAAGCACCAACAGGTTTCTTTTTCCGCTTCCGTACCAGGCCGGAAAAAGGAAGCTGTAACGTACACCCGGTTCATAGGCGTATATACGGTTTTCCCAGTATTCAGAGTCGAATACCAGGTACCGGTAGGTGCACCGTACTTTCTTTGACGGTTTAATTGTGATTTGGGAGTAGAGGATTTTACCGTTGTGAATTACTCCCCCTGAATTGAGCATCGAATGCTCCAACCGTGATGAAAGAATCACGTATTCAGACAGGTTGTACCTGCCATTGATACGGAGCCGGTACTGCTGTTCCGGGAGATACTTATCATTACCCGGTTCGCCGGAGGCTAAGTAATCATACTTTGAACGCACCGTCAACCTGATATCGAATTCTGCTTCCTCATTAATAACATAACTGATCTTCATGTGGTTAAGGATGTAGAATCCCGGTTCAGCGGGTTTACCCGGCAGATTTTTTTTATGCGAAAAATCAGAGTTTAAAAGTAACCTCGCATGATCGAAGGGAACAATATTAACACCCAGGTTGAGGGCTGTTTCATTCTCAGGGCGGGTCGCGGCACAGTATGCATTCGGGGTTAACCCGGAATATCCCGGTTGGTAACAGCGGAATGAAAAGTATGGCTGCAGTGCCGGGTTTACCTCAAATGTTCCACCGGCTATCATAGCCCAGCCGGTATGTTGGTCCATCGCAGCCTCACCAAACAACTCATATTTGTTACCAAAAGCTACACCATAGATTGAGATTGCCCCTCTGGGTAAGGTTTTGAAAATACCCGGAGCAATTCGCTCCACTGAATCGCGCCCGTGCGCTGTGAGCTTCATTGATGTGCCGGTGACGGCCATTCCAAGGTACCAACTGTTGGTCGAGCGGTTTAAAGAAAAGCCGACAACTTGTTGTCTTGCCAGGCCGGTACCGTTACGTTCGGATTCTGTACGATGCAGTCCGGTTTTCCTGACCTGGTCGAACAGGTCGGCCGGACCTTTCAACCTGAACAGCGAGATGTCCTCCGGTTTTACGGAAAAGAAAAGGTCTGCACTCCACCGTCCGGTTGCCAGTTCAGCATAGCCTCCCCGGTAATAGTCATACTCCATTGTCGACGCAAATGCCTTTGCATATGACCTTCTGTATCCACCGCTAAAAATTCCGTCACCGGTTGTTTGAAAACCCAATCCATGGACAAGTCCCATCCCCCTGTGGATCCTGTAATTTCCCATGATCAATTTCCTGAGCCATCTGTTGCCTTTATACACCACGTTACTGGTGAAATGTTCGGGCCGGCTTTTGTTCATATATCGTTCGCCGGGATCTTTTTCAAACGCTGCTGCGGCAGACCACCGATCACCCGCATCTACCTTAAGCCTGCCAATGTATTTGAATGGCGATCCGGGATAAGCCGGAAGCCCGGAAGAGTCGGCAAGGTATGCTGCAGAGGCCGGTAGCCTGACCGCCATATTGGTCAGCAGCATTCCCCTGGGAGCCGGATGTACAGTATTTGCAGGCCCGGCCGACAGGGTGATCAGCGAAGCGATATTTCTCAGCAGATTCGTCGAAAATCCGGGGATAACCATGAGCTCGTAGATGCTGAAAAACGGTCCGTACGTTTGCCGGTATTTAAGGATGCCATATACCTGGAAGGGTGAGAAGAGACCGGATGCATTCAGATCGCTTTCAGAACAGGTGTTGAGGTTGAGCGGTTGACGAAGGAGTTCGGCGAACATTTCATGAGCCAGTTCCTGGCCTGTTTCTTCATCGTATTCAGCCAATCTTTGCATGAGATCCTCGAAGATGGGAGTTTCCTGGCCTTGGCAGGGATGAAGGAGCATCGGGACAAGAGTGATGAGCAGTATCTTTTTCATTGCAGGGGAGTATATGAAAGGGTGACGGCCGGAATGATGCCGGGGATGGACATCCAGCAGTAAGCAATGTCGATCTGCAGTGAGCCACGCTCCAGTGCAGCACCAAAAGAGAATGCGTGGGGCTCCGAATGGTAACCTGCAAGGAGCACAATGGTCTGATTTATGCGGTATTCAAGTCCGGTTTTAACCCTGAGTGTCTTTGGGGTCAGGCATGTGACCTCTGACAACAGGGTGGTGTAGTGGTAGATTTCATGGGAGAGACCGATGGAAAGGGCAGATGGGAGGAGCGGACCGTATTCGGGGTAGTTTCCTTGAGATACCGGGCTATTCAGCAACAGAGCGATTGAGGTGCGGGGTGAGATTATAAAATATATGCCTGCCCCGGGTGAGATGGTCCAGAGATAATTCCAGTGCTCCGGGGTAGCGGTATTGCGATAGTTGAATAGTATTCCCGCAGCGATCTTTTCGGACAGGGGCATGCCAAATCCCAGTTCAGAGGCAAAGATCCTGTAACCCTTTAATCCGTATGATTTTATCCTGAATTGAAACGCACCTGTATTTGCGGGGATTACAGCTTCCATAGAGGAGACTCCAAATTCTTTTAGTACAAATGGTCGTGCATGACTGGCAGAAAATGACCGGCTATCGGTATGCCCGAGCAGGGCCGGATTTTGTGGAGGTTGCGCGGAAGGATCACTGACCGCGCTGATAGTTCCCAGGGCCAGGCTGCGAGCTCCCGGGAGAAGCGATTGTCCGGCAGTCATGTGAATAAAGGACAAAAAAAAGACCGGAATGATGATTTCCGGTCTGATGATTGCCCGCGTAATGCGTGCGTATTTCATATTGCCTCAGTTTTTCAAGGGGCGCATCTACTAGTTTGTCTTGAACCTGAATTTAACCTCCTTCAGCTCTTCGTTTGCCTTTACGATTTTAGTTTCGAGTCCGGTCTTAAACTTCTTCACCTTCTCTAGTACAGTTTCATCGCCCGTTGCAATCATCTGCGCGGCTAGAATCCCTGCATTCTGTGCACCATCGATTCCGACAGTAGCTACCGGTATTCCGGGAGGCATCTGTACGATAGAGAGCAGAGAATCCCACCCGTCGAGCGAAATGGATGCCTTGATGGGAACTCCGATGACCGGCACAGGAGTGAGTGCTGCTACAACACCCGGGAGATGTGCTGCACCGCCTGCACCTGCGATGATCACCCGAATTCCCCGATCGTATGCACCACGTGCAAAGTCCATTGCCTGCTGTGGTGTGCGGTGTGCCGAAAGAGCGTTAATTTCAAATGGAATTTCAAATTCGTCGAGGACCTTAGCCGCCTTCTCCATAATCGGAAGGTCGGAAGTTGATCCCATAATAATGCTTACCCTTGGTTTCTTCATCTGTCTGTTAATGTTTTCTGGTTTGTAAATATCGTATTCCTGGCAGGCAAATTTCGGAAATTTTACTGAAACCCTGAAGAAAAGTATTCAGATCGTACGTGTATTTATTTGTCAATGATAGATTAAGCAATGTTATTCTGTTGAAAAGCAGTTAATGTTTAAATGTTTTGAAGCATTTGTAAAATTACCCGGTTTTGATCCGGGATCAACTATCTGGTTCCATTGCCCTTATCTCGCCTATTTTTTTTATCTTCGCAAAAACGACTCCTGCATGTCAGAAAACAGCATCAGTGTCCTTGACCAGACCTTCAAGATTTCGATTCAGGAAGAGGCCATCCAACAGGAAATTAGCCGCATTGCCGGACAGATGAACCAGGACCTGGCCGAAAAAAACCCGATCTTCCTTGGCATTCTGAATGGGGCGTTCATGTTTGCCAGCGATCTTTTTAAGCTGATTACTTTTCCCTGTCAGATTACATTTCTGAAACTTGCCTCTTACGAGGGTGTGAAGACCTCGGGTTCGGTGCGGCAATTGATCGGGATTAGCCAGGATTTGAAGGACAGAACTGTTGTTTTGCTCGAAGATATCGTTGATACAGGGATTACGCTTGACACTATACTGCGACAACTCAGCGGATACGAACCTAAGGAGATCCTTATAGCAACCCTTTTACATAAACCGGATGCATTGATGAAGGAGATCAGGCTCGACTATGTTGGTTTCGAAATCCCGAATGAATTTGTGATTGGGTATGGGCTTGATTATAACGGTTACGCAAGAAATCTTCCTAAAATTTATACAATAGTGAAAGAATAGCCGTAAGATTATTAATTTTGTGTATACTTAATCAAATTATACTAAACAATATTAAAAAATGCTAAACATTGTATTATTCGGACCTCCGGGATCAGGGAAAGGGACACAGGCGGAAAAACTGATCGAGAAATATAAACTTATACATATCTCAACTGGAGATCTGCTGAGGAACGAAGTTGCTCAACAGACGCAACTGGGGATTGAAGCAAAGAAGATAATGGATGCAGGTGAATTGGTGCCCGATGATATCGTGATCGGGATGATCGATAAAAAACTGAAGGAACACAAAGATGGTCCTGGTTTTGTCTTCGACGGATTTCCTCGTACCGTTGAACAGGCCAGAGAGCTTAGAAAAGCGCTGACAGATTATGATGAGCGTGTTACAATGCTGATCTCCCTGGAGGTACCGCGTGAAGAATTGCTGATCCGTTTGTTGAAGCGGGGTGAAGAGACCGGCAGGTCGGATGACAACGAGGAGACCATTAATAACCGGATTGATGTGTATGAACGTCAAACGATTCCGGTAATTTATTATTATGAGAAGATGCATAAGTATGTACCGGTGGATGGTACAGGTAGTATTGAGGATATCTTTAAGCGAATAGTTAAAAAAATTGATGGCTTCGAGAAGTTTCATCAACCCGGAGAAGGTGCAATTGGTTCATGAGATGTCGATAAATTTGCAACATGAGCAATTCCAACTTTGTCGATTATGTGAAGATCTTTTGTCGCTCCGGCAAGGGAGGGGCAGGTTCAGCACATCTTCACCGCGATAAATTCACCCGGAAGGGGGGACCCGACGGTGGTGACGGCGGCAGAGGGGGTCATGTGATACTGAGAGGCAACAGCCAGTTCTGGACGTTGCTGCACCTGAAATACCAGAAGCATATTTTTGCCACTGACGGAGATT
This sequence comes from uncultured Bacteroidaceae bacterium, assembly GCA_964539395.1. Lineage (GTDB taxonomy): Bacteria > Bacteroidota > Bacteroidia > Bacteroidales > M55B112. Next base: position 66,741 of record CAZIIU010000013.1, on the reverse strand, counting down.
CCGGAGGCGCCTCCCTGAAAACGGGTGCCGACGGAAAGGATGTAATAATTGATGTTCCCCTGGGTACCGTGGTCAGGCTGGATGAGACAGGAGAGCAATTATTCGAGATCACCAATGATGGGGAGAAGCAGATAGTGATGGAGGGTGGCCGGGGTGGATTGGGCAATGACCATTTTAAGTCATCCACCTTCCAGACCCCCAGGTTTGCCCAACCAGGAGAGGAGGGCAGGGAGGGATGGGTGATTTTGGAATTGAAACTTCTTGCTGATGTTGGACTGGTAGGATTTCCCAATGCCGGAAAATCAACCTTGTTATCAGTTCTTTCTGCTGCAAAACCAAAGATTGCCGATTACCCATTTACTACGCTGGTCCCCAACCTCGGTATAGTCAAATATCGTGATGGCAGGTCTTTTGTAATGGCTGATATTCCGGGAATCATAGAGGGGGCAAGTGAAGGTAAAGGATTGGGGCTCCGCTTCCTGAGACATATTGAAAGAAACTCAATGTTGCTTTTTATGGTACCGGCTGATAGCGACAATATTTGTAATGAGTACGAAGTTCTTGTAAATGAGCTCAGAGAGTATAATCCCGAATTACTCGATAAGCGGCGGATGCTGGCCATAACGAAGTCGGACATGCTCGATCAGGAATTGATGTCTGAGATCAGCCGGGAGCTTCCGGATGTGCCAATGGTTTTTATTTCTTCAATTGCCAACCAGGGACTTATTGAGCTGAATGACCGGATCTGGGATTTACTGAACAGGTTGCCGGAATAGCTTTCCGGTGATCGGTTGCTGTACCATTCTTATTCGGGACGCCTGAGCCGGAGCATATGTCATCTCTTTCTGTCTGTCGTTTCTGGCGGAGTGCCAGGGTATTAAAGAAATATAGCAATGATTCATCTTTTGTTAGAATAAATCGTTTTTAACAAGAAAACGGTTACAATTGAGAGAAAAAATCCTAATTTTGCCAAAAATTCAGATTATTATGCATGAACTATTTACTACCCTTGAAGAGAAGGAGATTGCATTGTCTCCGGAAATATCAGACCTGCTAAAATCGTGCAAGGCTTTTACTGTTTTCAATACCACTGATGAGTTGGTCGATGCCTCCACCAATGGTAAGGAAAATGTTTATTTTGAAGTTGACTATGATGTGCCGGGAAAGGGCAAGTATACAGAGGTAATAGTTCAGAAGGTAAAGAACGGTATTGCTGCAAATTATACCGAGCCATACATGCGGCGCAGAGATCCGGGAACCATGGCAATCGCTGATGACCTTCCTACTGATAAAAAGACTTTCAGGGATAAGTACGGTTATGAGTTTTCAAAGCTCCAGGAGGAGACCTTTGAATGGTTAAAACAGCAGGAGTTGGCAGTATTCTTTTACTTTGCAGGCAGAATGGGAATCGGTTCTCTTGGAATAGCGATTGCACCTGCCAATGCTGCCTTTTTTGCCATGGGTTTATCGATGTTGCAGGAGATGGTCTCAGTAGATCGTTTGAAGGAAGGTTCGGAAATACAATCGGTTATCTATGTGGCTCCTTTATTCAGGCATACCCATTTTAATGGTAAGCAGGTGGTTGTGCATAAGCGGAACAAAAAACTGCATGAGATATACTCATATAATCTGTATCCGGGACCAAGTGCAAAAAAGGGACTTTACAGTGTCATTCTTGATCAGGGTGAGCGGGAAGGCTGGGTCACTGCCCACTGTTCGGCAGTTCAATCGGTGAGTCCTTATGACAATGTTACAACTTTCATGCATGAGGGGGCCAGCGGCGGAGGTAAAAGTGAGCTTCACCAGCATATACTCAGGGAGCCAGATGGAAGAGTAACGTTGGGAAAGAACAGGATCACAGGTGAGGAGCGTTACATCACGATTCCAAGGTTCTGTTCCTTTAATCCTGTTGCGGATGACATGGCATTTTGCCATCCCTCTCTTCAACGAAATGATGGAAAGCTAAGAATTCTTGATGCAGAAAACGCTTGGTTTATCCGGGTCGACAGCATCAAGCATTATGGTGATGATCCTTTCCTGGAGAAGATCACAATTCAACCCACAAAGCCCTTACTTTTCCTGAATATAGATGCAAAATCGGAATCTACCGCCCTTGTTTGGGAACATATTGAGGATCAACCGGGTAAACGTTGTCCCAACCCGAGAGTTGTTTTGCCCCGGAATTGCGTTCCCAATGTTATCGAGAAGCCAGTATCGGTTGATATCAGGAGTTTTGGCATTCGCACCCCACCCTGTTCCAGGGAAAATCCGACATATGGTATTATGGGACTCTACCACATTCTTCCCCCTGCACTGGCATGGCTCTGGCGGCTGGTTGCCCCGCGTGGGCATAACAATCCAAGTATAGTAGGGACAGGGAACATGGAAAGTGAAGGAGTAGGCTCCTATTGGCCATTTGCCACCGGTATGAGGACCAGTCATGCCAATATGCTGTTGAAGCAGATCATTGAAACACCTCGTACCACCTTCACCCTGGTACCCAACCAGAATATTGGTGTATGGGAGGTAGGTTTTAAGCCCCAATTGCTTATGCGTGAATATCTTACCCGTCGGGGTGTGGCGCGACTCAAAACAGATCAGTACGAACCGGCCCGTTGTCCGTTATTAGGTTATCAGCTGAATTTTATGACGATTGAGGGATCAAAAATACCTTCAAGGTTTCTGAAGGTGTATAACCAGACTGAAGTAGGAACTGAAGGGTATGATGCTGGTGCAGAGATTCTTACAAAGTTTTTTAAGGAGGAGCTACAGAAATACCTGAAGGAAGACTTGCTGAATACCGGCAAGCGCATTATTGATGCCTGCCTTTCGGATGCCAGCGTTGAGGATTACAATGAGATCGTTCCGATGAATTACCGGTATGCCTTCAGCAATATGGCCGACTACGAGGAGCACAACGGGGAGCATTAGGAGAACCCTCAGTAACACAAAACTTGGATACACTTAACCAGATCGACACTCAGCTTTTTCTGTTTCTCAATGGTTTTCATACGGATACCTTTGATAAGATTATGGTTTGGATAAGCGGTAAGGTTACCTGGTGGCCCTTCTATCTGTTGCTTTTGGCCTATTTGGCTTGGAAGAGGAGGCTGCAGATTTTCCCGATCATTCTTTTTATTACCTTCTGTATTACACTCACCGACCAGGCTTCCGTACATCTTTTCAAGGAGGTGTTTGAACGGTTACGACCCTGCAGGGAGCCAGCGCTTGAGGGAATGGTCCACATGGTGAATGGGAAGTGTGGCGGACTGTACGGATTTGTCTCCTCACATGCAGCCAATAGCTTCGGTGTGGCAATATTGCTGCTGCTTATTATCAGAAAGCATTGGTTTGCAGCTGTTATGTTGTTCTGGGCCGCATTGGTCAGCTACAGCAGGATCTATCTCGGGGTACACTATCCAGGGGATATTCTTGGGGGCGCCATGTTAGGCATGCTCTGCGGTTACCTGGTATACCTCCTGTTCAGGTGGGCGATCCCCCGTATACCTGCTTCATGGAACATGACCGATCCATCCAATTCTGTCACACGATGAGGTGCATTTATAGTCAGACCGGCGATCCCTATTTCAACCTGGCGGCGGAAGAGTACCTGCTAAAGCATTACAATGAGGAGATCTATTTCCAGTATGTGAATGACCCTGCTGTGGTTATAGGGAAGCATCAGAATGCGCTTGCAGAGATTAATGACAGGTATCTTCATGAGAATGGGATCCTGCTGGCCCGCCGTATATCGGGTGGAGGCGCCGTTTACCACGACCATGGCAACATGAATTACTCCTTTATCACAAATGAGTTGCCCGGTGACTTTGTTAAATTTGACAAATATACTGCGCCGGTGATCGAGGCCCTCCGGGAGCTGGGGGTGGAGGCTTATCTTGGAAAACGGAACGAGGTGCTCACCGGTGCAGGAAAGATCTCGGGTACCGCCAGTCATGTATACAAGACGAGGGTACTGCATCATGGAACACTATTATTTGATGCCGACCTTGAGCGGTTGGGGAGATGCCTGCATGTGGAGCCGGATCGATATAGCGATAAGGCTGTGAAGTCGGTAAGATCCGATGTAGTTAATATCAGGGATCTGCTGGAAGCAGGGATGGAAAGGAAAGAGTTCTACGATTTTATTTTCAGACATGTTTTGGTGGCTGATCACAGGAATATAATCGAGAGACTAACCCGTTCGGAGGTGGAGAAGATCGCTGAATTGAGAAAGAACAGGTATGCATTATGGGAGTGGAACTATGGTTATTCGCCGAATTATACTGTGGAACGACAGTTGAAGGGTGTACGGATCACAACAACAGTGGAGAAGGGAGCTATAATACATATAAGTTTTGCTGACAGCGGTTTGCCAGAGGTGGATCCTGAATTCTTGAGAGAAATTCTTACCGGTATACGGCATGACTGGATTACGGTTCGTCAGATACTCAGGGATCATCTTGATGATGAGCTGACAGGGGTCTTACTGGAAGTGCTCTTCTGATCTGAATTTATGTGAAACTGTCAAAAATCAATCGTTCTCCGTTCGGGCAGTTAAATACGGGAGCGTTGAAGCAGTTCCGGTATATCGCATAGTAAAGGATGCAGCCTGTAACCGGGATTGGCAGATCTGTTATTTATCAGTATCGAGAGGATTAACGGGTATTTAAATATAATCTAATCGTTGATTGGAAAATAATTCTTATTTTTATTATCAATATCCAGGGATTTCCTGTTTTTGCCAATGATGAAAACTAACGCTCACTATCTTAACCAATCTATATGGAAGTACTAGAAATCGCCAGGTGGCAGTTCGGTATCACTACCGTGTACCACTTTTTCTTTAGCCCTTTAACAATGGGGTTATCAGTTTTGACTGCCATTTTACAAACCTTTTACTACCGGACCGGAAATGAAGATTATAAAAAGCTGACGAAATTTTTCGGAAAGCTTTTCGTGATCATTTTTGCGCTGGGTGTGGTTACCGGTATTGTACTGGAATTCCAGTTTGGAATGTCATGGTCGGGGTATTCTCGTTTTGTAGGGGACATTTTCGGCATTCCCCTTGCTATTGAAGCCTTGTTGGCGTTTTTTCTTGAATCGACGTTTATAGCTGTCTGGCTTTTTGGCTGGAACAGATTGCCCAAAGGAATACATCTGCTTAGTATCTGGCTGGTTGCTATAGGTTCCAATCTCTCAGCACTATGGATCCTCATTGCCAATGCATGGATGCAGATGCCGGTGGGATATTTGCTCAATGAAGGGCGGGCCGAATTAAGTGATTTTGTTGCCGTTATGCTCAACCAACAGATGCTTGTAATGGCTCAGCACACAATTATTGCAGCATTTACTACCGGAGGATTGTTTATGCTGGGTGTAAGTGCGTGGCAAATTTTACGTAAAAATCAGGTGGATATCTTTTTAAAATCTGCAAGGATTGCCCTGGTCTTTACAGTGGTTTCCGGACTGCTTGTGGCTACTACCGGACACAAACACGCACAGCATACCGTGAAGCACCAGCCAATGAAAATGGCAGCCATGGAAGGTTTATGGGAATCGGAACAGCCTGCAAGTTTCTCGCTTTTTGCCATTATTAACCAGGAGAACCAAACAACAAGAAGGGAGTTGAAACTGCCTTACATGCTAACTGTTTTGGCTTACAATAACCTGACAAGCGAAGTGAAAGGCATGAAGGACCTGCAGGAGGAATATGAACAAAAATATGGTGAAGGTGATTACCTGCCGCCTGTAGGAGTTGTTTATTGGAGCTTCCGGTTGATGGTTGGCCTGGGTATGTTGTTTATTTTGTTCTCGCTGTTTGGAATAGTCAAGTGGTGGCGAAATAATCTACACAAAAACAGGCTCTATTTACGACTGGCAACTATCATCATGTTTTTGCCGATTTTGGCTAATTCGCTTGGTTGGATAGTTGCTGAAATGGGACGACAACCATGGGTTGTACATGGTTTAATGCTTACACGCGATGGTGTATCACCCAATGTAAGCAGCGGTTCTATGCTTTTAACAACCATTGTCTTTACCCTTATTTACGGATTACTGGCTGCTGTTGCAGTATATCTTGTGCATCGCTTTGCGAAACCCGGCATTCCTGAGGAAGACAGGGATCATGCTTATTGATCGTGTTTTGTTTTACTTTTAAACCTAAGAGAAATGGACTTTCAGATTATATGGTTCGTGTTAATATCTATCCTTTTTATCGGTTATTTCGTACTCGAAGGATTTGATTTCGGGGTAGGAATCCTCCTGCCATTTATTTCTAAAGACGATACTGATCGCAGGGTGGTGATAAATACTATCGGGCCCTTCTGGGATGCAAACGAGGTTTGGCTGATTACCGCAGGAGGTGCTATGTTTGCAGCTTTTCCGCATTGGTATGCAACCTTATTCAGCGGTTTTTATATTCCTCTGTTCCTTATGCTGCTGGCATTGATTTTAAGGGCGGTTGGATTTGAATTTCGAAGTAAAATGACCCAGAAATGGTGGCGCAAAACTGCCGATCAGTTCATTTTTTGGGGCAGCCTGCTGCCAGCACTACTCTGGGGAGTGGCGTTCACCAATATTGTTCAGGGTCTTCCTATCGGTGAAGATATGAATTTTACGGGCAATCTTCTGGCAGCTCTCAACCCCTATGCCATCCTGGGGGGTATTGTTGTAGTGCTCATCTTCGTGCTGCACGGGGCACTATTTTTAAGTCTGCGTACCATGGACAATCTGAAGGACCGTGCCGAAAAGATTGCTAAATTACTCTGGTGGCCTATTGGGATTGTGACGTTGATATTTGCTGTATTGGGATATTGGCAAACTGTACTATTTGAGGGTCTCGGATTGGTTCCAGGTACATTGTCAACTGTTACATTGTTTAGTTTTGCTGCCTGCTACATATTCATGCGGTTAAGGATGCAAAAATATGCTTTTGGAGCTATCGCTCTCACAATTGTCCTTGGCACAGCTGTAATCTTTAATGGGCTGTTCCCAAATATAATGCCCTCATCATTGAACGAAGCATATAATCTTACGATTTATAATGCTTCCTCCAGTGAGATGACATTGAAAATCATGAGTATCGTTGCACTGTTCTTCATTCCTATTGTGCTGGCATATCAGGGTTGGAGCTATTATGTATTTGCCAGACGAATAGGTCGTGATGCAATACCCAGGGAGTAGTGATAGTATTCATAGGCGGTTATTTAGACTGGCAAATGACATACCCGGATTTTTGCTTACTCTCTCACTGCTGAGTTTCTTGACCACTGTGGTCATTGTTTTGCAAATGTTGTTGCTCAGCCTGGTTATCAATGACGTTTTCATACTGAACACTGCTCCGGAAAATCATCTTCTATACCTGTTGGCAGGCTCTATTGTTGCCAGGGCCTTGTTGGTGTGGATCAGGGAAAGGTTAGCGCAGCATAGTGCAATAAAGATTAGGTCCGCTTTACGACTAAGGCTTTTTGGCCGATTGCTCAATGCGGGGCCCTCCTACAGCCGAGAGCAAAAAACCGGGGAACTTGTAAACCTGTTGACCGAGGGGGATGAAAAGCTTGATGATTACTACACCAGGTATATTCCTTCTATCATTCATATTGGGGTTTTACCGGTGACTATCATTGTATTTTCCTTTTTCTACGATTGGATGAGTGGCCTTATTTTATTTGTTACAGCTCCCCTGATACTGTTTTTTATGTGGTTAGTCGGCACCTGGGCTGGCAAGCTCACCAATAAGCAGTGGAATGAGATGAGCACTATGTCGGCCCATTTTCTCGATGTGCTGCATGGGATTAAGACATTGAAAATCTTTAATAGAAACCGCGAAGAGGCTGAGGCAGTTTCCAGGGTAAGTGATAGTTTTCGGGAAATCACCATGAAGGTACTCAGGGTGGCCTTCCTTTCGGGAATGGTATTGGAGCTGGCTGCCAGCGTAAGCATTGCCATGGTGGCGCTGCAGGTAGGTATACGGTTGATAGAAGGCATGATGGTTTATCAGGATGGACTTTTGGTTCTGTTATTGGCGCCGGAATTTTACCTCCCCTTCCGTGCACTTGGTCAGCATCATCACTCAGGGATGGAGGGGGTATCTGCAGCAAAAAAGATGTTTGAGATTCTGGATTCGGGGTCGGAACAGATGATTTCTGCATCGGAGTTTAAACTCCCCGGTGAAAATGTGCAAATCGATTTTGTAAATGTGGATTATTCTTACCCTGACACAACACATCCGGCTTTGCACCAGATTAATTGTTGTATTGAACCTGGGAAACTATCCGCGGTAGTTGGCCACACCGGTTCGGGAAAGACAACTTTCTCCTTCCTCCTGATGGGCTTATTAAAGCCAGATGCGGGACGCATACTATTTAACGGGGTTCCTGCTGATGAGATTCCCGAAGAGGAAAGAAACCGGATTATTGCATATGTATCTCAGCATCCGCATTTTTTTAATATGAGCGTGCTGGAAAATCTTCAGTTGTCCAATTCGGAAGCAAGCATGGAGCAGGTTTCAGCAGCTTGCAGAAAAGCCGGGGCGCACGACTTTATAATGGGTCTGCCCCAAGGTTACAACACTCAACTAATAGAAAATGCCGCAAGATTAAGTAGTGGTGAAAAGCAGCGCCTGGCCATCGCGAGAGCCTTCCTTAAAAATGCCGCTGTAATTGTCCTGGACGAACCCAGCTCTCACCTTGACCCGGAGAGTGAAGAGCTGATTGCCCGTGCTACGGAGGAACTCTTTAGGGACCGCACTACTTTGATCATTGCACACCGATTAAAAACCATTTACAGGGCAGGTAAAATCATGGTTTTCAATAATGGGCAGATCGTTGAAACCGGAACCAACGATAGCCTGATTGCCAAAAATGGCATCTATGCCGGGTTCATGCAAACACCTGGAAGCGGAGGTGAATTATGATGCGGTTTTTATGGTTATATATGAAGGGGCATAAGCTGCAATTTGCCGGGGCAATAGCGCTGGCTATAGCAACAATTGCCACAGGGATTGGATTATTGAGCACCTCAGGATACCTTATTTCACGTGCTGCACAAAGGCCTATGCTGGTTGACCTTTTTATTGTGACGGCCGCTGTCCGGTTTTTCGGAATTTCCAGGGCTGTTGTGAGATATACTGAGCGATTGGTTTCCCACGACCTTGTTTTCAGGATTCTATCAGAGATGCGGAGTCAGCTTTACCGCAAACTCGATTCACTTTCCCAGGTATGGATGATGGGACGCAAATCGGGTGACCTTCTTGCCAGCCTGGTGGGTAATATTGATTTATTGCAAAATGCATTTTTGCGAGTCTTGTCTCCGGCTTTAGCGGCATTTGTGATTTCGTTTCTCACTTTTACCGGGTTATGGTTTTTTGACCCGGGACTGGCCATAGTTACTTTGCTGTTTCTTGCCTTGGGCGGAATAGCTGTCCCCCTGCTGGCGATACGCCTGGCAAAAGGCATGGGAAGTAAGGACATAGGGTTAAAATCGGAAATGAAATCCTATTTTGTCGACAGGTTGATGGGATTGCAGGATTTAATATGGCTTGGGCAAAAACAAAAAACTGCTGAAGAGGTGACCGGTCTTCAGCGGCAGATAGATACGATCCACCGCAGCAATGCGGGCCTGACTGGAATGGTTGAAGGTCTGCACATTCTTGTGACCTATATGGGGATGTTTGCAGTATTGGTGTTGGCCATTCCGCTTGTAATGGCCGATCAAATTCCCGGTGTGATGCTTGCCATGCTTACCCTGGGAGTACTGAGCAGCTTCGAGGCGGTTCAAAACCTTGGCAATGGCTTCCTGCATCTGGAGGACTATCAGGAATCAGCCGCCCGTATCCAGGCCATTACTGAAAGTTCCCTGGAAGATACTGATCCGCCAGCTACCCGGAAAACTTCCAGTAAGTCCGATCTTAGTTTCAGGCATGTATCTTTTTCATACGAATCCGAATCCATCTATTTGCGTGATATTAATTTTACAGTCAGACAACAGTCAAAAACTGCCATCGTGGGACCAACCGGAAGCGGAAAAAGTACCCTGGTTAGCCTTATGTTGCGTTTCTGGGATCCACAGGCAGGAAAGATCCTTTTGCAAGATTCCGATATAAGGCATTATAATGTGGAGGAACTTCGTTCTTTTTTCTCGGTAGTATCACAGGATGCATATATTTTTAACAGATCCCTGCGTGAAAACCTGCTGCTTGCAGATCCTTCTGCTACTGATCAGCAATTAAGAGAGGTGCTTGAAAAAACAGGGCTTGGGAGCTTTAGTGAGAATCTAGATATCAACCCCGGAAGCTTTGGAACACGTCTCTCAGGAGGTGAACGAAGATTAATGGCCCTGGCGAGGGCGCTGCTGAAAGATGCCCCGATATGGATTCTGGATGAACCAACTGCTAACCTGGATGTAAATACCGAGAGAAATATACTTGACATTATCAGGGCAGCAACCAGGGAACGAACTGTGATTATGGTTACACACCGTTTACTGGATATGGAAAAGATGGACCAGGTACTTGTAATGCACAGTGGCCGGATTATTGGAGAAGGCACACATTCCCAACTTCTTAAGGGGAATTCCTATTACTCCACGATGATGGAATATCAGATTGTCTTTCCTTAGCCGGCTACCTTATTAAACCGGTACTTCCTCACAATTTCGTGGCATTGTTCAATGTCCAGAAAGTTTTGCAGGATTTATAAGGAGTCTGAGTGGTCCTTCTGTTTAATGATACCTCTGAATGGCATTGACAACGCGTTCATTCACACTTTCGAGTCCGTCAATGATCATATCTGCACAGGCATAGAATGGTTCACGCTGCTGAAGTAACTCTTCGATTGTTTTTTGTATCTCCTCCTCGCTTTTACCATTGAGGAGTGGCCGCTTGTTTTTCGATAGTCTTAGTCTGCTTAGAAGCACCTCCGGTGAAAGTTTCAGGTAGATGGTGAGTCCTGATTTTTTCAACAGTTCCATGTTTTCTCCATAACAGGGAGTACCACCCCCGGTGGCGATAATAACCCGTTCCATTTTACTGAGTTCTTTAATGGCGTTGCGTTCCTGCATTCTGAAAAACTGCTCCCCATGCGTATTAAATATTTCAGGTATGTTCATTCCGGTGAATTCCTCTATCCACCGGTCCATATCCACGAAGGAATAGCCCATCATCTTTGCAATTGACCTTCCGTGTGTACTTTTTCCGGATCCCATGAAGCCCAATAGAAAGATACGTGTATGCATCTGTTTCCGGATTAATTTATTGACCTGTTAATGATATTTCTACAGAACTTATCCTTCACCAAATGATTGCAGTTACAGTTCCAGCTTCATCTGGCCATTGGATTCTTTATCGCCGGCCGGTTTTTTTGCCGGTTTCAGACCATCAGTCTTTTTGACTGTGCCGGAAGCTTTCCCCGTTTTTTTACCCTTTTCTTCACCCGGATCCACAATTTCCAATGGCACATCATCCGGAATTTGTTTGTCCGAAGGAGCCTTTTTACCTTTCAAAGGAGTTTTTTTATCAGGACTCTCTTTTCGTTTTTCCGGATCATTTTTTACCGGTCGACTGTTTTCTTCACCTTGGGACCGCTTCCCTGGTGCATCATTATTCATATCCGATGGTGTTTCTGCCGGATCTTCTGCAGATCTGGATTTTTCTGCTTCAAGTAAGGCATTTGCATCCTCTTTAGTTTCGAATGCCCTAACTTCCTCATTTACCTGTTTCTTATCCTGAGTGAGCGGCTCCAATTGTTCGATTACTTTTACCTCATAATTGGATAGTCGTTTTCCTCTGGCCCTGAAGCTTTTAACACCTATATACTCAGCAACTTCAATGATCTCGGGGTTTCGGTCCTTGTTTTTTCCTCCAAACTTCAGCTCAAGCCGCGGGTATTCCACCTCCATAATCTGTATTAACCTTGAATCAGGATGATCGCCAATGAAACTTGTAAGTTTTTCAGTTGGTTCGATATGGAACCTTTTGATATAATAGTAATCCTGCTCTGCATCGTAATAGGCAACTGACCAGATCTTTGATGGTCTGAATTTTTCAATGATTAACAGGTCATTCTCAAAATGGTTTGAGAGGTCGAAGCTGGTGATTCTGAATGCACCCGATTTAGTGATTACCAGCAGCTGATCATCGCCGGAGAATTCACCCAGGAATATTCCCCGGGCATCAGCGTTTAGTCTGTTAACATCCTCATCGAACCATATTTTTCTTCCTCCCAGTGTGGAGAGGCCCTTCTCTTTCATTGTGATTTTATGGATCGCATATTTTGTAAGAATGTTCCCTGCCGCACTTCGACCTTTGATAGCCAGTTCGCTGAAATCCATTTCAAATAAGGTTTTTTTCAGTCGTGGCCTGGGCTTCAGACTTACCTTTACCGTTTCTGCTTCGCCATTAGGATTTGCGGTCATATAGAGAATACGTGTATGCGGATGCTCCCTGCCGATATTATAGGTCTTTTCCCTGGTTACGCCGGTTATCGGGCAGCGCTTCATCATTGTATGTCCCGAGTTTCCGTCGTAGTAAATCACATTGTAGATGGTTCTCCTGTCGTCACGTTTAAAAACGGCCACATACATAATATTCTTTCCTACAAAGAGTTTTTCGGCCACCTTATTCACCACATAGGTGCCGTCCTTGAGGAAGACAATGATATCGTCAATATCTGAACAGTCGCACACATATTCATCCTTTCTTAATCCCGTACCGATAAATCCATCGACGCGGTTCACATATAGTTTCTCATTTGCAGCGACCACTTTTGATGCAACAATATTTTCGAAGTTACGGATTTCGGTTTTTCTCTCCTTTCCTTTGCCGTGCTTTTTCTTAATGTTTCTGAAATAATCAATCGTGTAGTCTACCAGGTTGGCCAGGTTGTGTTTCACCTGCTTAATCTCATCCTCTATTCCTTTTATTAACTCATCGGCTTTCTTAACATCGAACCTGGAGATTCTTTTAATCTTAATTTCGGTGAGCCTGATAATATCCTCCGTTGTCACCTCCCTGACCAGGAGTTTTTTGAAGGGTTCAAGTCCTTTATCGATCGCTTCAAGCACGGATTCCCATGTTTCACACTCTTCGATATCGCGGTATATACGTTCCTCAATAAAGATTTTTTCGAGCGACGACATGTGCCAGTTTTCTTCCAGTTCCGACAGCCGGATTTCCAATTCTGCCTTCAGCAGTGATTTTGTGCTTTCTGTGTTGTGCTTCAGCACTTCGCTTACGCCGATGAACCTGGGCTTATCATCTTCAATCACACAACAGTTTGGCGAGATCGACACTTCGCAGTCCGTGAAGGCATACAGGGCGTCAATTGTTTTGTCGGACGAGATATTCGGAGCAAGTTGGATCATGATCTCTACGAATTCTGCCGTATTATCGTCGATCTTTTTAATTTTTATCTTACCCTTTTCATTGGCTTTAATAATAGAGTCGATCAGGGTACCTGTAGTTTTGCCGAAAGGAAGGTCCCTTATCACGAGGGTTTTTTTATCGGTCTTCTCTATTTTGGCTCTTACTTTTACAACTCCGCCCCGCTTACCATCGTTGTATTTGCTGAAATCAGCGTTCCCGCCAGTTGGAAAATCCGGGAACAGTTCAAATTCTTTCCCCTGTAGATATTTAACAGAGGCATCGATAAGTTCAATAAAATTATGAGGAAGGATCTTTGACGAGAGTCCGACTGCAATACCTTCAGCACCCTGTGCAAGAAGCAGGGGGAATTTAACCGGCAATGTCAGTGGTTCTTTGTTCCTGCCGTCGTACGACAGTTTCCAGGTAGTGGTTTTCGGATTAAAGAGTACATCATTGGCAAAATGTGAAAGCCTGGCCTCAATATATCGTGGGGCCGCCGAACCATCGCCTGTGAATATATTCCCCCAGTTTCCCTGCATATCAATCAGCAACTCTTTTTGTCCCATCTGTACAAGAGCATCTCCGATTGATGCATCGCCATGGGGGTGGAACTGCATGGTATAGCCGATAATATTAGCCACTTTGTTGTACCTGCCGTCATCCAGGCGTTTCATTGAGTGAAGGATGCGACGCTGAACGGGTTTAAGTCCGTCCTGGATATTGGGGACGGCTCTTTCAAGGATGACATATGAGGCATAGTCGATAAAATAATCCTCATACATTCCTGTAAGACGTGTGATTTTTGCACCGCTTTGCCCATCTTCCCGGTTTCCGTCGATTGATTGAAAGTCTCCCGGTATATTGTTTTTGTTATATAACTCTTCGTTCATTGATATGATTTCTTCTTTTGCCGTTAAACGGCAACCACATCTTCTTCAATCCTCAGTCTTTCAATAATAAAGTCTTGTCGGTCGGGTGTATTTTTTCCCATGTAGAATTCGAGGATGTCGTGAATGTCATCCTCCTTTCCGAGTTTCACCGGTTCGAGCCGGATCTCCGGTCCGATAAAATGTTTGAACTCATCCGGGCTTATTTCCCCAAGCCCTTTGAACCTGGTGATCTCATGACTTGGCCCCAGTTTTTCTATGGCACTTTCCTTTTCCTCTTCGGAATAGCAATAGATGGTTACCTTCTTGTTTCGTACCCTGAATAACGGGGTTTGAAGGATGAACAGGTGTTTGTTTCTGACCAGGTTGGGGAAAAACTGGAGAAAGAAAGTGAGTAACAAGAGCCGTATATGCATACCGTCCACATCAGCATCTGTGGCGATCACCACATTCTTGTACCTCAGTCCCTCAAGGTCCTCCTCAATGTTCAATGCAGACTGAAGCAAATTAAATTCTTCATTTTCGTACACCACTTTTTTGGTAAGTCCGAAGCAGTTCAGAGGTTTACCCCGAAGGCTGAATACGGCCTGGGTATTTACATCCCTTGATTTTGTGATTGATCCGGAAGCTGAATCGCCCTCGGTAATAAAGATCGTGGTTTCGTTTTTTCTTTCATGACTGGAGTTGTAGTGCACTTTGCAGTCTCTCAGCTTCTTATTGTGGAGGTTGGCTTTTTTTGCACGCTCACGTGCGAGCTTTTTAATCCCTGAAATCGCTTTTCGTTCCCTCTCACTTTCCTGTATCTTCTTTAGCAGGTTGTTTGTAGTATCAGGATGTTTATGCAGGTAATCATCCAGTTTGGAAGTGAGAAAATTCATAATGAAGTTCCTGACGCTTGGTCCGTTCGGACCAATGTCCCTCGATCCAAGTTTGGTTTTGGTTTGAGATTCAAATACCGGCTCCTCTACCTTGATGCTTACCGCGGCGATAATGGAGGTTTTTATATCAGACGGATCGAAATCCTTCTTGTAAAAATCACGTATGGTTTTTACAAGTCCCTCCCTGAAAGCAGCAAGGTGGGTTCCCCCCTGTGTGGTATGCTGTCCGTTCACGAAGCTGTAATACTCTTCGCCGTACTGGTTACCATGGGTGATTGCGACTTCGATATCCCCGTTTTTCATGTGAATGATCGGGTACAAACCCTCCCCGCTCATATTCTCCTTCAGCAGGTCCTTTAACCCGTTCTTTGAAATAAATTTTTTCCCGTTGTATATAATGGTAAGACCCGTGTTCAGGTAGGTATAGTTCCTGAGCATGCTTTCAATATACTCGTCATTAAAGCTGAAGCTCCCGAACATCTCCTCATCAGGAACAAATGAAATGGAAGTTCCATTCTTTTCCTCACTTGCCTTTTCATTGTCGTCAGACACCAGGTTTCCCTGCTGAAAGTCGACCAGCTTGGAAAATCCGTCACGGTGCGATTGTATGAGAAAACTGGAGGAGAGGGCATTAACGGCCTTGATACCGACACCATTCAATCCTACGGACTTTTTAAAAACTTTGGAATCGTACTTTGCCCCTGTATTCATTTTTGAGGCAACATCGAGGACCTTCCCGAGGGGAATGCCCCTGCCATAATCCCGGACTGTTACCTTCTTTTCATTGATTATGATTTCGATAGTCTTCCCGAACCCCATCATGTATTCATCCACGGAATTATCCAGGACCTCTTTCAGAAGGATGTAAATACCATCATCCGGAGACGTGCCATCACCCAGTTTACCTATGTACATTCCAGGTCTTTTCCTGATATGCTCCTTCCAGTCAAGTGTGCGTATGCTTTCCTCTGAATAAATCGCTGACATACTATATCCCCCTCAATATTGAATTACAATTGGTTCTGCTCCGGGTATGCGGGCCATGCTTACGATATACCAATATCCCGGGCAGACTTCCGGAGTCACCGCAAATATAGTTAAAACAAGGCTCACAGCCTTATTCATTTATTAACAAAAAAATCAACAACGAGGGATTGGTTGCAGGAAAGATCACCATTCCAAAGCCTTCACTTTCATCCGTGTCTCAAGTCCGGGTCTGTAGCTCCCTGAGAGGTCAAAATCCCAGATCCATTCTTCGGAACGTATTGCTTTGGGAAGGCTTGTATACACCAGTTTCTGTTCAGTTAGCTCCTCTTCATCCTTGTTCTGTTCACGAACATCGGTGACCAGGCAACCAGGTATTTGTGTAATCCAATGAATATGAAACTGTTGAATGGTTTTTCTGAACGCTTTTATTTCCGTATCCACGATCCTTACATTTCTCTTTTTCAGAAAGTCGATTAACAGAATATCAAGTTGATTTAGCAGGTTGAGCGAAATATAGGCATCGGGCTTGAACGGCAGTTCAGGTTGCATTGGATCAAAATCATCCAGAATGTATTTGCTGAAATGTTCATCCTTCGACTTTCGAAGGTTCCAGCAAAACTGGATACCTCCACCAGAAATGTCTGTTTCGAACAGTGAAACATTTTTATAGGGGGCGGTTTTTTTAACGATCTGGGGAGGATGATACACATCAACTAAAAGAATCTTACTGAATTTTGTCGTAAGCTCTTCAAGGGGAAGATCGAGCAGCCAGCCGCTACCCAATACTGCAAGTGTATTAATCTCTTTGCCTTCGAAGGAGCTGAGTATAAATTGTTGTGTATTTTGCAGATGAGCCTCCCAGTTGTTCTGTTCCCTGAGATAACGGTGCATAATTCCTTCCTGATCGGAGATGTAGTTCATCTTCCTGACTAACTTCTTCTGCCCAAACGATTTCATCGAAAAGTATATTTGACGCTGAAATTAGTATTATTGAATAAAGCAAACATTAAATAATTCTTAATTTTTGATTCAAATGTTCGAATTGTATTTGTAATCCTATGGTATGGAGGCAGCCTTACAGTGACATTCTAAATGATCTAATAATATCATTTTTAGGTTTTACTCCAGCTCCTTTATTCCCGCTTCCATCTTCTGTCTTACCAGCGACTGTAGGTCCGATAAACCCATTTTAGCGACTGCATCTGCAGGTATCTCATCAAGGACTCTGATACGGATCATTGTTTTACCATTCAGGATCCAACTTTTTTTATCTTTTTGGAAGGCTTTTTCTGTTCCTGTGTGGACCACAGGAATGATTCCACACCCCATTCTTTTTGCCAGCAGGAATGCTCCTTCTTTGAAGGCTCTCATCTCCATTGATTTAGATCTCGTTCCTTCGGGAAAGATCATAACAGAAGAACCTTTTTTCATCTCTTTTTCAGCTCGGGAAATAAATTGTTGACCTGACCGGAGGCTTTCACGATTGATTTTTATGCAATTGGTAAGGGACAAGACCATTCCAATGAAAGGTAACCTGAAATTTTCAGCTTTAGAGACCCACTTAAACGGGCGACGCAATTTATACAGTGCCAGGATATCGACCAGGGAACGATGGTTGGCAACTATAACTACCGGCCGGTTCCAGGATATTTTCTTCCTTCCTTCAATGCGGAGTTTCCAGAATGGAATGAGCGACTGGTAGTGCCAGGCCCAGAAGGTTCCCATCATATGTGCCGCGAGCCTGCGCTTGTCCCACCAAAAAGTAAACAGCCAGACTAGCAAAAAGATGGGAGTAATGATTACTGAAGTGATCAGCATCGTGCCCCAAGCCAGGATGGAATATACCCTTAAAAGCAGATTTTTCATTTAATTCAAAGATAGCCAAAAGTTAAAAAAAATGATTGCATGCACCATCCGGCATATTCGCCAAAGCTTAGATTGACAACTTTTTTTATCTTTATGCGCATGACTTTTCTGCTTGCTATATGAGTGTCGGTTCGCTTGACAGGGATTCGTTCGAGGCTATTTTCAGGCAATTCTTTCCTGCATTAATGACCTTTGCCCGAAAATATCTTCAGGATGAGGACAGCGCAAGGGAGGTTGTACATGTTGTAATGATCAATGTTTGGGAAAAAGGAGCAGCAATAGATGCATCAGAACCTATAAAACCCTATTTGTTTAAGGCTGTACATAACCGCTGCCTGAATGTTCTGCGCGATAGAAAGAAATTTACAGAAGAGCTGGTTGCAGAACCAATATCTGATAAGGATGTCCAGGAGCAGATTGAAATGATGGAGTTGAATACCGCAATAAGACAGGCAATTGATTCACTTCCCGAACGCTGCAAAGAGGTTTTCGAGATGAACAGGTTTGAAGGAAAGAAGTACAGGGAGATTGCTGAGGCATTGGATATTTCTGTAAAAACTGTAGAAAACCAGATGTCCAGGGCTTTAAAGATACTCCGGGATCAGCTGGCAAAATATCTTGCTGTATTATTTTGGTTTTGTTTAATAATATTTACATAGGGGTAAATGCGTCATGAAGTGTGTTAATGGTGAACACCATGAAAACTGAAAAGGAACATAATGAATTCAGGACCCGGGTTGTAAAATACCTGTCAGGTGAAATGGATATCATGCAGCAGGGTGAATTCGAGCAGCTGCTTGCCTCGGATAGGGTTAAGAGGGATCTTTTTTCCTCATTTAAAAAGATATGGGATGGAGTGGAAACTGCAGCAGAACATAGTCGGTACGATCTGAATATGGAGTGGAAACAGTTCTCAGCCAAACTGGATCGAAAGGAAGAAAAACCTGTGCCGAAGCTGGGCAGGCGGAGTTTTCTGAAGATAGCAGCTGCTATCCTTGTGGGCTTGGCAGGTATAGGTGGCTGGCTGACTGTCAGGGAGTATATTAGCTATCAGCGCGTTTCAAGCATTCAGGGGAAGGAGTTGATAGAGTTGGAGGACGGCAGTTCAATCACATTGAATGAGGGTTCAACACTGAAATATTCTGTTCGTCAGCGATCGAATGAGCGAAAGGTATTCCTGACCGGGGAGGCCTTTTTCGAGGTTACCAGGGACACCCTGCATCCGTTTATCGTTGTTGCCGGCGATGCAGTTATAGAGGTTCTAGGAACAAGTTTTAACATCAGGGCCTATAAGGCAACAGAAACGATAGAGGTAACTGTCCAGTCTGGAATAGTATCCATGAAAGACAAGCGGTTGACCGAAGAGAAGCTTATACTTAAGTCGGGTAATACCGGATTGTTTAACAGATCGGAGAATCGCTTAGAGTTCATTGGCAGGGCTGACCCAAACACATTTGCATGGAAAACCGGGGTGTTGGTGTTTTCTGAAACCCGCTTGTCGGATGTAGTTGAGGTGGTTAACCGGGTATATGGTGTGTCTCTAAAAATTGATGATGAGGCAGTAGCGGATTGTCCCTTGACAGTGAGTTTCTATAACCAGGAGTTTTCAGCAGTTCTGAATGTTATATTAACCACCTTCGACCTACAGGCCGAAAGAAGAGACGGGAACATCTATCTAAGCGGTTCGGGGTGTGAGTAGGCTCCATTATTTCTATTATTGTAACAAGTAGGATGTTGTTCATTAAGCCGTATTGTTCAGATTATTTGACAGGTAGTTTTCAGACAGCAGTCTGCAGATTGCTGTTTGCGGTTGCATTTCTTTTTTCCTTCTCCGGAGTATTGGGACAGGAAATCCTGGTTTCCATCAATTGCCGGGAGGCAGAGATCAGAGATGTGCTGGACAGTCTTGAGGATCAAACCGGACTTATTTTTTCCTATAACAACAGGTTGTTTGATGATAAAGAGAGGGTTTCACTTAAAGTTGATAAAGTTCCACTTGATGAGGCATTACAATTATTGTTCAGTGACTGGCCGGTACAACACAGCATTATTGAACAGCAGATCATTCTTAAAAAGGATCGCAGAATCCTGGTTCTTGACAACACCATTGGGATTGATACATTAGTGAAAAGAAGGTATACGGTGAGCGGATATGTAAAGGACTCCTCGAACGGAGAAGTTCTGATAGGTGCCACAATTGCATTACCCGATGGAAGCAAAGGTACCATATCTAATGAATATGGATTTTTTTCACTCACACTGGAGGAAGATTATGACTCAATTGAATGTACATATATTGGTTATGATAAGGAGATAACGTCGCTGAAAAGGGAAGACCAGATGATTGCATTCAACCTCGTAAAGAGGACCCAATCAATTGAAGAGGTCATTGTTTATTCCGAGGAGATGCGTGAAACCATCAGAACCGCGAGAAGTTCGGAGGCAAGAGTAAGACCCGCTTCGGTGAGAAAAATGCCTGCCCTTTTTGGGGAAAAGGATGTGATAAAATCACTCGCTGCCATACCGGGCATAAAGTTCTTTGGTGATGGTTCAACCATATTCTTTGTCCGTGGAGGGGGACGTGACCAGAATATGGTTACAATCGACGAGGCCCCGGTATACAATCCAACCCACATGCTTGGACTGTTTTCAACCATAGTTCCTGATGCTGTTAAGGAGATCAAAGTATACAAGGGCGATTTTCCTGCTAATTATGGAGGCAGACTTGCTTCACATATCGATATCCGCACAAAGGATGGGAATATGCAGCAGTTTGGCATGGATGGAACTTTCGGATTTCTGTCATCCAGGATCTCCTTGGAGGGACCGATATGGAGGAATCATATTTCATATTTCATTTCGGGCAGAAGATCATATTTTCTGAAACCGCTCCAACTGATTAATAATGGGTTGCAAGACCTGCACTTTTCTGATCTTCATGTTAAACTGAATTACAGCATCAATGATAGGAACAGAATCTTTCTGACCCGGTATGCCAGCAATGATAATTTTGAGGCCCGGCAGGGTATTTCCGGAATTGCTGGAATAAACTGGCGGAACGGAACAACCACTTTGCGATGGAATCACCTGTTTTCCGATAGGCTTTTTCTAAATACGACCTGCTATGCCAGCAGGTACGACTATTTCCTGAATACAAACCTTGAGCAGGGTGATTACTGGAACTCACAAATAAATAATTTCAGCCTTAAAGCGGACTTTACATGGTATATTTCGCCAACAAACACACTTCGTTTCGGTACTAAACTGGCACAGCACTTTATGAACCCGGGTAATTTTTACCAGGAAAACACTTTGCTTCCGCTACCATATGTAATATCCACAAAGAATGTCAATGAGAGCTGCCTCTATGTGAGCGATCAACTTCTGCTCTCCGACAGGCTCTCATTACGAATGGGACTTCGTCTGACAGCATGGAACAGTGTTGGACCAGCCACCGAATACGCGATTGAAGATGCATCTCTGGTGGTGAATGAACATGATTATGGGCAGCTGTATAATGCATATGTTACAGGGGATCCCCGGATTGGATTAGCCTATGAAATGAGGAACGGAGACTTGCTGAAGTTCAGCTACAGCAGGGCAAGCCAGTTTGAGCATTTGATCACAAATTCCATTAGCCCCTTTTCAACGCTGGAGGTGTGGCTTCCCAGCGGTCCAAATATTGAACCGTCGCGCGCCGATCAGCTTACTGCCGGATATACCAGCTTTTTTAGTGGGACAAGCATAAATGCCGGGGTGGAGTTTTACATAAAGCAGACGAGAAATCAGATTGATTACAGGGATCATGCCCAGCTTTTAATGAACCCATTCATCGATTTTGAACTGAGGTTTGGAGAAGCTGAGGCGTATGGGCTGGAGACAATGATCTCTAAAAATGCCGGAAACTTTCAGGGTTGGATCTCATACACCTGGTCGCGGTCGTTTTACACCATTGAGGGTGTTAACCAGGGGAGACCTTACCCGGCTTATGGCGACAGGCCACATGATCTGTCATTCTTTGTTTCCTGCAATGTGATTCCCAGGCTGGAGATCTCTGCCAATTTTATTTATATGACCGGTTCACCATTTACAGCACCAACCGCTTTTTACTACCAGGAGAACATACAGGTACCGGTATACTTTAAGCGAAACAACGACAGGCTGCCGGATTATCATAGGTTCGACATAGCGATCAACTGGGATTTACGAAAAAAGGAGGGGAAATTTAATCATGAGATGATTTTTTCTGTGTATAATCTGTATGCCAGAAAAAACCCGGTAGCAATCCATTTTAATAAGATTGAGAATGATTCAGGAGAACTTGTTACTCCAACAAACTTTTTCGAGCCCCCTGAACTTGTCCCTACACAGTTTTATCTATTTACAGTAGTACCATCAATCAGTTATCACTTTAGTTTTTAATTATGAAAATAAGCGACACAGACAGGGGCGTTTGGAGATGGCGCAGGCCGACAGCAACTTTTTTACTGCTGATATTGTTTGGTTTTTTTAGCTGCCAGGAAAGGATCGACTGGGAGCTACTTATGGAGAATGAACTTCGGTTGGTTATTGAAGGAAAGATTACCAATGAGAGGAAGGCCCATTTGGTGAAGCTTACACTGCCGGTCTACGAAATAAATGGACAGCCGCAACCAGTTTCTGGTGCCGCTGTGTACATTTCCGACGGCGATACGGTTTTTCAACTAACTGAACATATGGAGCAGCCAGGGCATTATTATACGGATCATGATGTGCGTGGTGTTGTGAACAGGACATATCAATTATGGGTCGAAGCAGGCAATTACCAGTTTTCGGGTACAGCCTCCATGAAAGGTGTCACGCCTATCAGAACACCTGCAGTTCAAATGATACAGTCTGATCCTCCATTGTATGAGTTACAGTTTTATGGCAATGATGAGCCCTCCAGGGTAAAATTTGAGATGGACTGGTCGCACCTGGTAATGTACGACACCATTCCTGAATTTAAAAATCATGCCATCATCTACGCCTATTATTTCGATGCACTTCAGATAAACGTTAATGAAGTATTCTCCTCCCCGGGGGATCGCGTTTTTTTCCCGCCTGGAACAAGATTTACTGTCACTAAGGAATCCTTGTCCGACGGTTATGCCAGTTATCTCAGGGGACTGTTATCGGAAACTTCCTGGAATGGAGGATTGTTTGACGTTAAACCCGGTGATCCGGCAGATAATCTCTCAACCGGTGCAATTGGCTATTTTGCAGCTACTTCTGTAATACGCGATACCTTTACATACTGGCCATGAGAAATAATTCAATATTCAGGTTGTTAGCCAATACAGATAATTGAGTAAGGGTTTAAAACAGACCGGTTATATTTCCTTCATCATCAATATCAAAATTCTCTGCAGCCGGCTGAGAGGGCAGGCCCGGCATCCTCATGATATTTCCGGTTATCGGGATCACGAACCCGGCTCCGGCAGCAATCTCAATTTCCCGGACAGTGACGATGAAATCTTTGGGTCTGCCGAGCAGAGCAGGATTATCTGAGAGTGACTTTTGCGTTTTTGCAATACAAACAGCAAGGTGATCCAGTCCGAGATCCCTGATTGTTTTCAAGTCCTGTTTTGCTTTTTCTGTATAGTCAATTGCTGCAGCTCCGTAAATCTCCTTGGCTATGGTTTCGATCTTTTTTTCCGTGGTCCAGTTCCAATCATACAAGGGTCTGTATTGTGCATTGTTCTTTTCAACAACTTTCATTACTTTCTCAGCAAGATCGATCGCTCCTTCACCACCTTTTGCCCATACTTCAGCAACAGAAGCCTCCACATTGAGGGAAGCCGCATGGTCGAGGATGATGTCGATTTCCTCATCGGTATCGGTTGTAAAACGATTGATACCAATTACACATGCATCAATGAATTTTTTAATATTTTCAACGTGCTTGTCGAGATTAACAAGACCTTTTCTTACTGCATCCGTATTGGGTGTATTGAGCTGATTGACAGGAACACCGCCATGATACTTCAGAGCTCTGACGGTAGCAACAAGGACAACAGCTTTAGGGTTCATGCCTGCCTTCCTGCATTTTATATCAAAGAACTTTTCAGCACCCAGATCGAAACCGAAACCCGCTTCGGTAACGACATAATCGGACAGTTTCAGTCCCATCCGGGTAGCAATAACACTGTTGGTTCCCTGTGCGATGTTTGCAAAAGGACCGCCATGAATGATGGCCGGATTACCTTCAAGGGTCTGTACAAGGTTGGGTTGTATTGCATCTTTCATAATGACAGCCATGGCTCCCTCAGCCCTAAGATCACGGGCGTATACAGGTTTCTTATCGTATGTGTATCCGATAAATATGCTTCCCATTCTTTTTTTCAGGTCTTTCAAGTCATCTGTAATGCATAAAATGGCCATAATCTCTGAGGCAGCAGTAATATCGAATCCTGTCTCTCTCGGCACCCCTGAGGTTGTTCCCCCAAGCCCGATAATTGTTCTTCTCAATGCACGGTCGTTCATATCCATCACCCGTTTCCATTTGACGGTGCGCGGATCAATACCGATGGAATGGGTATGACTCTGGAGATTATTGTCGATCAAGGCTGCCAGCAAGTTGTGGGCCTTTTCAATTGCAGCAAAGTCTCCGGTAAAATGGAGGTTGATATTCTCCATGGGAACCACTTGTGAGTACCCACCGCCCGTTGCACCTCCTTTGATTCCGAATACCGGTCCGAGCGAGGGTTCCCTCAGCACGACGGTGCTTTGCTTATTAAGCCGGTTGAGACCTTCTGAAAGTCCTATCGACATTGTGGTTTTACCTTCACCAGCAGGAGTTGGTGAGATGGCTGAAACCAATACCAGGTTACCATTTTTACCGTTTCCTGTATGAAGGGGGAGTTTCGCAATATACCTGCCAAAGGGCTGCAAGTATTCATTGGATATTTCAAGTTTTGCCGCCACATCTGCAATGGGTAGCATACTTGCTTGTCGGGCGATTTCAATATCAGTCATCTGGTTTTTTTGTGGGATGCGTGCAAAGTTAAGTATTATTTTCGAGGCCGGGCACCCTGGATTTTAGTTTTAGTTTGGTTCCTGACGATTGTCAATCCTGCTTTTTTGCGAACGATCAGGAGGTCTATGCTCAATACCGTGTATTTTTAAGTCGCACAGAATAAACACAATAACAAAATATTTAGTTTTTTTTCATTTATGCGTAGGGGTTTTCCTGACCTGTTGTGTGGTACAATTGAAAACAGGTTGATTTAAACAATTCAGATTAAAAACAATTAAAAATTGAAATCATGAAAAAGCCAAGTTTTATTACTTTCGCAATTATTTTTGGCGGAATCTTTTTTTTCACCGCCTGTGATAACGACCTCATCGGTCCAGGCAATGAGAACAGCATTCTGCCGAAAAAATTTTCGGTCGACATTCCGGATGCCATTTCTCAGGATATCACTGCAAAAAAGAGTGTGGCAGTAGATACCATGAGGGGCAACGAAGTGTACCAGCACCTAATCTTTTTTATCCACGTTGGTGAATCCGCAGCTGAGATTGTGGAAGGTATCATCTGGTCAATTAATGTATACAATATCGACCGGATTTTAACCCTTACCTATCAAAGTGATGACGATAACCGGATCAAAAACCTTGTTGTTGTGGGTTCGCCTGAGTTTGAGGACAGGGTATGGGATTATGGTTTGACTATAACTGATGCTGATTCGGAGGAGAACGAGGATGGAGGAAAGGCGATGCAGATCTTCTGGAATGAAAATCCAAGAGCCGGAATTGCTCTTTTAAAACCTTACAACATAAACCGCAAGGATGATTCCGAGCTGGGTGATGCAATGTTTCGCATTGACTATAGTGAAGAGGGAGAGATGGGGTACGATGCCCATATGATTGTCTCCATTTCCGATCTTCCTGCCATTGATCCTCTATTGGAGCCATTTGCAATTAATGCCATGAAGATGTTTGTTGGGAAAAAAGGTTCTTTCGTGGATGTTTATGGAAATACCAGTCATCCGAATGCAAAATTGCTGACCTCCACAACCGGATATAACTGGGCTTTTGTGGCCAGTGGTGAGAATGACCACGATGTTGCTGCAGCAGAGGTTGGTTTGCCCCTGAGCATTCTTGATGCTACAGGACGTAATGTCCTGCTCGGGGAGTATTCCATCAGAAATGTATTCATCAATGAAGTTAAGTCGGTATGGCCCGACGCGAGTGATGAGCTGCTATATGCATGGTTAACGAATACTGAGGCGCCCGGTTTCTTTAACAAAGACGGTTTTATTCAGGGAGGTACAGCCCCAGGAGATGAGTTTTACGAGGTTGCTGAGAGGCTTACAGGACTTGCTCCATATAATCCGAAAACAGTTGCAAATCTGAAACTGGAATTCAACTAGGGTTACAGCGTTGGAATGCTCAACAGAATGAGACCTGATATAAGGGTGTCTGGCAACAGGCACCCTTTTTTATGGTGTATTACAGACCTATCATACTCCAAGCCAGGTAATCGTTGAGCCATGGAGCATTTGTTCCACAGTATCTTTCGCACTTTCATGTGCGATTCCAAGCATGAAACCACCTCCGGACCCGTTCAGTTTCATGTAATGAGCATTGCTTACCAGGCCGTTGATCCAGGCATCTTTCATTTGTTCTGGGATCATACGTGAAAAATGGTTCCACTGAAAGTCGGATATTGCCCTGAATATCAGCGCTGTGTCATTGTCTGAAGTTCCGTTCAGCGTGCTAATGAATTTTTTTATCAGGTCGAAATAGTCCCTGGTGATCAGTTCTGCAAACTTACTGTTCTTCATCTTTTCAAGGAAATACCGAACCAATGGAGCAGTATCAAATACCTGCCCGGAATCGAGCAGGAAAAAGCGGTATCCCCCCCGGGGTTGGAGAGGGTCCATTTCTGACTCCCTGATCTCCCCTTCTGGCAGAAAATGCAACGCCTTACCGGTAAAGCAGGTCATCGCATCCACACCTGAACTTTTCCCGTGAAAGCAAGACTCAATTGTTGCCAGGTCCTTCCGCTGTTGCTGAAGTCCGGTTACTTTTTCGGAATTGAAGAACTGGTCATACACCAGGGCCGATACGGCACCTGAGCTTCCGATACCATATCCGTGGGGAATGGTCGAAGAGATATAGTATCCTTTTTTTAGAGACTCTTCCAGCTCATTGGTATCGGGAATTGCATAAAAGCTGTTTTTAGGGAGTGACCTGATATAGGTTAGAAGTTTTCTGAGGCTTGCCACCGATCTGATGATTTCCGGATCCCGTGTTTCACCCTTCCGCTGTGCCAATTGCGCATAATAATTTTTTAACGGTACCGTAATTGCTTCGCTTCCAACGATCACCCCGTACTCCCCTGCAAGCATCAATTTT
This sequence comes from uncultured Bacteroidaceae bacterium, assembly GCA_964539395.1. GTDB lineage: Bacteria > Bacteroidota > Bacteroidia > Bacteroidales > M55B112. The sequence goes on along the minus strand of CAZIIU010000013.1, from coordinate 39,379 downwards.
GCAGCGTATCTCTTTTTCGTGTTAATCATTTTTACCTCACGTGATAATTCTAAAATGTTTTTCCAAATCAATCAGCCGACCGACCGGTTTCTTCAAAACCAGCGAAACTGCTGGTGTTTCCTGTTTAACCGGATTTTAAAACTTCAGCGGACCGTCTCCCATCCGGTCATGAATAACGGCTCCATTCTCGCACAGTTCCTGCAGTTCGCTCTCAATGTACATCCTGATCCGATCGGCATCTTTTTCTGGGTAGAGCATGTGAACATTGGCACCTGCATCGAGGGTAAACCCTACGCTCATACCGCTCTGTTCCCTGTACTTCCTGATCCTGTGGATGGCCTCCACAGTGTTCGCCTTCATGAGCATGAACCCCGGCCTGCTGGTCATCATCATTGCATGCAGGGTAAGCGCTTCGTTCTCCATCACATCAATGAATTGCCTGAGGTCACCTTCTCTGACAATTTTGCAGAGTCGTTGCATGTTTTCTTCTGCGGCGTCGAACCGCAGTTTTGCATATGGATTTGATTTCATCAGGTCGTGTCCCATGGTGCTTGAAACCTGCTTTTTCCCCGACTCGATGATCAGGATGCTGTCATGGATTCCCAAAAAATTATCATGTACACCTTCAACAGGGATTGCATATTCGTCGGATGAATCCTTGCAGCTTGCCGTGTATCCCCATACAGATAACCTCCCATAGAGCGAACGGGATGCACTGCCTGAACCGAGACGGGCAATAAAAGATGCTTTCCTGAAAAAATCCTCTGTAGCGCGTCCGCCAAACAATTGCTCTTCAATCTCACACAGTCCGAGCGACAGTGCACCCATCGCCGACGCACTAGATGCAATACCTGAAGAGTGGGGGAATGTATTTTCAGAGCTTATTGCAAGCTTGACCCTGTTAAGCCAGGGAAAAAACGGTGTGATGTTATTAAGGTTCTTTTTTATTCTTTTCTCAAAATCGGGAGTTTTCTTCCCTTCAAATGTAAATTTGAGCTGAACGCCATTTTCATTTTTCTGCCATGAATAGCCGATGCGTGTTCTGGTCACCGCCTTTTCAAGGGTAACACTCAGCGAAGCGTTCGCCGGTACCTGACCCGGATATTTGCCCCAGTATTTTACGATGGCAATGTTCGACGGTGCTTGCCAGCCGACAGAACCTTCTTTCCTGACAGGTTCCATTGAGCCGAGTTTTTGGGTCTCCTGTTTCAGTACATTTTCATACTTGTCCATTGTTATAATTTTTGGTTAATACCCGGTTAATTATACGTACTGTTGCTATAGAACAAGATCAACGTAGGCGAACCATCTGTCGAACCCCTTTTCCCGGAGGTAGAATGCCAGCTTTTCTTTATCCCACGAAGTCAGGAGTAAGGCAAAATCACCTCCCCAGGCACCAAGCGATTTTGCATATCCATCAAGGTCGGGGAACAGTTTTTGTTTGAGAGGGGGAATGTTCAGGATCTCCGACAGCCGCTTCTCATGGGTATGCATCAGTGATCCAAACTCCACGGCTGACTGTGCCCTGAGCATTTCACAGGTGATCGCGGAGTAACGTGCAATATCATCCTGATCTGCTTCATAGCTATTCAGAAAAGCAGCTACACTTTCTGATGAATTTCGTTTATGTCCGAGGTAGACCAGCCACATTCTTTCCATAAAGATGGGTTGGAAATCGACCGATTGTATTACCGGCATATCGTTCACCACCTGGTAGAGGATCGCCGATTCTGCACCGGCACAGGCAACATCATAACCCGATCCTTGTGAAATATGGAAGTGGAGCTGCATTGGATCAATCTGTGCCCATTGTGCCAGGAGCGCTGTTAGGGTCGAAGAGCTGCCGAAACCAAATGACGGGTCAAATTCAAGCGTGGTAACCACATCGTTTGAGTGAAGCTGGTCCGTAAATGAGGGTTTGATCTCCAGCAGATTCCTGAGGATGTGGACCAGGTTTCTCGATTTATCTTCCCCTGTGGTATCAAGAATTTCAAGTTTTTCCAGTGAGAGGGTGGTTTCAAACCAGGTATCATGATCAAATTCTGCCAACCAATGTACCACACCCGGATTCCTTTTTGCAACCAGCTTGAGCGATTGTCCTACATTAAGCGGCACAGCAAGCGCCTTTGCTCCGTGCAGGATCATAAATTCGGAACTCAGCAATAGCTTTCCGCGTGCATAGAATTGTTGGTTCATGGTTTGTTCTTTTTTTCCAGGACAAACTTTTTTACATCGGCATAGCTGACAGTTTTGTTTTTGAAGAATTTTACTGCTTCCAGTTTCAAAAGTTCGTCTGCTCCGAGCTGCCTGAGGATATTTGTAAGGTGCATTTTCATATGTCCTTCCTGAATACCGGTGGTGATCAGTGAACGTATGGCACTAAAGTTATTTGCCAGTCCGGCTGCGGCGATGATCATCATCAGCTCCTCAGACGAAGGATCATGCAGAATCTTCAGGCTTGTGGCAGCCAGAGGGTGACCGGATGTGAGTCCTCCTACTGTGCCGACCGACATGGGAACCTCCAGTTCAAACCTGAATCTGTTATTCCTGATCTCAGCCTTGGAGAGACTGCGGTAGCGGCCGTTACGGGCAGCAAAGGCATGTCCGCAGGCTTCGACGGCCCTGAAATCATTTCCTGTAGCGATAACTACCGCATCCATTCCGTTAAAGATCCCTTTGTTGTGTGTAACGGCACGGTATGTATCGGTTCCTGCAATTTCTGTGGCCCTGACAAATTTTTCCCCGAATTGTTGCCCTGAGAGGTTTGCATCGAACCGGCCGAAGGCTGCAACCCCGGTTTCCACCCAAACCCTTACCAGGCATTCGGGTGTGTAATTCGACAGGATTGCCATGTTAACCTCAAGTTCCCCCTCTTCCTTTTGCTCCTTCGCGTGTTTTGCGACAATTTGTTTCCACACTTTCGACATTTCTTCGAGAACGGTGTTGATAAAGTTTGCCCCCATGGCACTGGCGGTTCTGAACTGAAGCTGCAATTGGTAATAATGGTCAGGTGAATCCTGCGGTCGGGTCAGCAGGAGATCTTTTATTCCGCCGTCCCGTTTTCGCATTGATTCTGTGAACGGATCCATCGACCGGATCATTGTCGCCCTGTTTTTTTCGAATACTTCCGTTATAAAGCCTTCAGTGCCGCTCCAGAAGAAATGAACCTGTCCGACCTTAACCGTGTCCACCACCTCTGCCCGGAACCCACCATAGTCCGACCAGAACTTTGCCGCGTGTGAAGCAGCTGCCACTACCGAGCTTTCCTCGATGGCCATTGGCAGCACATACCACCTATCATTTATCAGGAAGTTGGGGGCCAATCCGTAGGGTATGAAGAAATTGGAAACGGTGTTTTCGCTGAACTCATTGTAGAGCGACTGTAACTGTGGGTCGGGATGAAGATGGGAGGAGAGGGTTTCAAGCTGTTCATCCGGAAGATTATGTTCATCGCGCAGCCATTCGGTTTTTTGCCTTGGTGTCAGCTTTGAGAAGCCCGATATTGCCTTCTTCTGAGCCATCTTTTTTATTTAACGGACAGGTATGCAAAAGCCATCTCAAGTCCTTTTACCTGGCCTTCAACAAATGTATAGAGTTGATCGTAATCTTCCTTTGCATATTTTAAGAAAGTGGAGGCCATCCCGTAGATCGCGGGCAACTTTGATTTCTTTAGCAGGTAGAAACCATCCAGGAAATTTCTGATTCCGCCGGAGATGATCAGTTCACTGCACACCGGTTTTTCAGTGGTGATAATTGCGTTTATCGACTCTACCATCGACATTGCATCTTCACCGATGTTTGAGAGAGGTTCGAACAGGGTTGCCTCTGCATTTTCGCTGCGCAGAAGTTCTACACGGGCAAAATTCGTTCCCCCGAACGCAGCAAACTCTATTGCCTTCAGGGGTAATTGAAGCAGGGCCCTCAGGCTTTCCGGTCCGATGCCCTGACCGACCTCTTTAACGATGAGGGGGTATTTGAAATGATCCATGAAGCGCCTGATCGTATCGATGGGCGGATATTTTATGATATCTCCTTCGGGCTGGAACCATTCCTGCATTGGGTTAACATGGATGATAAGTCCGTCTGCTTCCAGCTTTTCCACCAACGCGGTTGCCAGTGAAACCCTGCCTTCTTCCAGCAACTCTTCAATCTGTGCGATCCCGAGGTTGGCCCACAGCGGCATATCCGGTCCGATAACCGGTCGCATGTTGAAGTCCTCTAAATAGGTATTGTCCTTCAGGATGATCCTGCAGGAGCCGAGCCCCATGCCCATACCGAATTCCCTGCAGGCACGGGCCAGGTTCCTGTTGATGATTCCGGCAAGTTTAGTTCCGCCGGTCATGCTGCTGACCCACATCGGGACGCGGTGTTCGCGGTCCAGAAATCTGAAGGGTTGAAGGCCCTTTTCCGGGTGGGCTGCAAGCATAGGTTCATAATGAAACCTGTGGTCGATCTCCGGCATACCGGTTTGCGATCTGAACGCGAGGTCGATATGGTCTTTTTTTCGTGTTTCAAGTGATTCCATGATGGACTATTTACCTGATTCCTAAATGCCTTGCGATAACAAGCCGCAGTATCTCTGAAGTTCCCTCACCGATCTCAAGGATTCGTTGGTCACGGTAGAATCGTTCGATAGGATTTTCCTTCATCAGTCCGTGTGCACCGTGGATCTGCAGCGACTCGTTGGCGATTTCGCGTGCTATCTCAGAGGCATACAGTTTAGACATAGCGGCTTCTTTGCCAAAAGGCTGCTTATGATCCTTGAGCCAGCAAGCCTTGTAAAGCAGACTTCTTGCCAGCTCAATTTTCGTAGCCATATCGGCCAGTTTGAATGAGTTGACCTGAAAGCTGCGGATTGGCTTACCGAATTGTACCCGGCCGGAGGCATATTCCATTGCCATCTCAAACGCCCCCTGTGCAAGTCCGAGTCCCATGGCAGCGATAGAGAGTCTGCCGCTGTCGAGTGTAGCAAGCATGATTTTTGATCCTTTCCCCCGTTCTCCGAGGATATATTCTTTGGGAACCTGTACGTTGTCGAAGAAGATTCTTCCGGTATCGGCAGCGCGCCACATCATCTTTGAATCGATTACCTCAGTGCTGTAGCCCGGCGTATCGCGTGGTACGAGGATCACTGATAGCTCCTTCATTCCTTTTCCGCGATCCCCTGTGACAGCCTGCACTGTAACGCCACCGGCCATTACGGAGGCTGCGTTGGTGATGTAGATCTTTTTGCCGTTGATGTGCCAGTGGCCATCTTTCAATTCGGCTGTGGTTTCAGTGTTGTTGGAATCCGAACCGGCATTTGGTTCAGTAAGTCCGAAAGCCCAGAGTTTTTTCCCCGTGGTGAGCACAGGGAGAAACTTTTTCTTCTGTTCTTCAGTTCCATAAGCCAGTATGGGGCCCTGTCCGAGGGAGTTTTGGGCTGCAATTGTGGCGGCTTGCGAACCATCAACACGGGCAACTTCCTCCACTGCTATAATGTATGAGAGGGTATCCATTTCCATGCCACCAAACTCTGCCGGAGTAACCAGGCTGAGATAACCCTCATTGAACATTTTTTCGGTTAATTCCACCGAAAACTCAGAGGCCTCATCAAGCTTTGCTGCCACAGGTTTTATCTCTTTTTCAGCAAAAGACCTGACCTTTTCCCTGAATAATTCATGTTTATTTGTTAATAGGGGATCCATTGTTCATTATTTAAATGTGACTAATTGTTTGTTTAATTCAACGAGATCGCCGTTCTGTACCAAGACCTCCGCAATCGCGGCATCTTTCGGCGAGATAATCCTGTTTTCCATTTTCATGGATTCAATGACGAGCAGGGTGTCGCCGGACGATACGGTGTCATTTGCTTTTACATTGATTTTTACAACCTTGCCATTCAACGGTGCTGTCACCTCATTTGCATCACTGTTATTTGCAACTGCGACCGTGCCACTTTGTCTGTTGAATGGAATATCCGTTCTGGCTGCGAAAAAGCTGTATTGCTCCACGTTGAGCATGAGATCCGATTGATCCACTTCGGCCCAGTACTGGTATTGTTTGCCATCGATCATCAGTTTAAAGAAATTATCTGTCTGATCGAGCAGGTGTATCTGTACAGGTTCACCGCTGATGATCGCCTCGATGGTGCGGCCCGTGTTGCTGGTTCTAATCGGAATGCGGTAGTCGGTTTCCCTGAACCGGAACCTGATTTCAGAAAGCTGGCGCCAGTATCCGGTTTCTTGCCAGATGGAATGAGGAACCCGGGAACTGTAGGTATGGCGAATTGCAGCTACGGTGAACATGGAAAGGAGTACATTGGTTTCAATTTCATCTTTTTCCGAATTCATCTGTTCCAGCAGGGAGACAAGGTGTTCGTCGATATACTTCGTGTAAATTCTGTTGGATGCAAAATCGTCCGATTGAAGAAGCTTCACCAGGAAATCGCGGTTCGTAACCGGTCCGGCGAGGTGGTAGTGCTTAAGTCCGGATATAAGTTGCCGCACTGCCTCATTCCTGTCGGCGCCATGGGAAATCACCTTGCTGATCAGGGGATCGTAGAATGGTGAGATGGAATTGCCTTCAACGTATCCATTGTCCATTCGGATGTTGACATGATCGGTGATTATTTTCCTGATGGTTCCGGTAGCGGGCATGAACCTGTTCGCCGGATCTTCGGCGTATAGCCGTGCTTCGATGGCATGTCCTTTAATCTTAATATCCTCTTGCTGAACACTTAGTTTGCTTCCTCCGGCGATACATATTTGTTCCCTGACCAGGTCGATTCCTGTGATCATTTCGGTTGCAGGATGCTCTACCTGTATTCTTGTATTCATCTCGATGAAATAGAAATTTTCATGCTGATCGACAAGAAATTCTATGGTACCGGCATTGGTATAATTGATGCCCCGGGTCAGGTTAAGTGCAGCTGAAGTGATTTTTTCCCTTGTTTCCGGAGAGATTGATGGGGCGGGGGCCTCTTCGATGATCTTCTGGTACCTGCGTTGCAGGGTGCATTCCCTTTCAAAGAGGTGGACAGCATTGCCATGGTGGTCGGCCAGTACCTGTACCTCGATGTGCCTGGCCCTTTCGATGTAGCGTTCGATATAGAGTTCCCCTGAACCAAAATAGTTCATTGCCTCTCTTGAGGCGTCTTCCATTGCTTCTTTAAGTTCGCTGCTTTTGCCTATGATGCGCATCCCTTTGCCACCACCACCTGCTGCAGGTTTTATGAGAACGGGATACTGAAAATTTGCTGCATTTTGCAGAATTTTTTCCGGTGAACCTGTAGTTCCTTCAATTACAGGAGCCCCATGTTTTTTTGCTTCTGCCAGTGCGTTGGCCTTGTTCCCCATGAGGTCGATCACCTTCGGAGAAGGCCCGATAAAGATTATATTATTCTTCTTGCAGAGTCGCGCGAAATCTGCATTTTCAGCCATGAATCCGTATCCGGGGTGTATTGCAGTTGCACCTGTACCACGGGCAATATCGATGATCAGTTGCTGGTTGAGGTATGTTTCTGCCAGCGTTGCCCCGTTAATTGGCCACGACTCATCGGCGAATTGCACATAGGGCAGATGCCTGTCGGATTCGGTAAAGATGGCGACAGACGACAATCCCGATTTCCGGATAGCCCGCAAGATGCGCAGGGCGATCTCGCCCCTGTTAGCAACAAGTATCTTATTGAATTTCCAGTTATTCATTGTACCAGGCAGGTTTTCGTTTTTCAAAGAAAGCCTTTATTCCCTCCTGTCCCTCTTCCGATATCCTGTATTTCCCAATGAGTTTTGCAGTGGGTTTCATCAGCTGGTCGGGGTGTGCTGATAATTCCTGTTTTCTGAACATCTTTTTTATGCCCTTCATTGCATTAGGACCGTTGTTGAGCATGGTTTCCGTGAACTGCTCCAGGTATCGTGGAAGATCGGTTTCCGGTACCAGGGCATGTAGCAGTCCGCGCTGATATGCCTCACGCGCAGGAATCGTTCTACCAGTGAGCATCCATTCCCGGGCAATATTTTCGCCGGTCCTTTGCACGATGTAGGGTGCAATGATAGCGGGTATGAGTCCGAGTCTGACTTCGGAGAAGGTGAATGAACTGTTTTCGCCGGCAATTGAGATATCCGTAGCGCTGATAATCCCGTTGGCTCCACCGATGACTTTTCCTTTTGCTATAGCCACAGTTACCACTGATGAGTTGTAGATGCTGTTGAATAGGTTTGCCAGTTCGAGGCTTTCACTGTTTAGCTCTTTTTCATTTTGTTCGAGTCCCTTCTTCATCCATTTCAGATCCGCCCCTGCAGAGAAATTATCGCCGTTTGCATTGATGATAATCATCCTTAACCCCTTCCTAGTATTGAATCTTTTTATCGATCCGGCTATTTCGCGTATCATTTCTATGTTCAGGGCGTTGTGTACCTCTGGCCTGTCGAGGGTGATATAACCCACCTGCGATCCGGTCGATTCTATGATATATTGTTTCTGTTTCATGATTACATTCGGAACACGCCATATTGGGGGTTGTCAAATTTTCTGTTCAGCGACATGGAGATGGAGATACCCAAGATGATCCTGGTCTGTGCCGGTTCGATGATTCCATCGTCCCACAGCCTTGAACTGCTGTAATAAGCAGATCCTTCATATTCATATTTATTGATGATAGGACGGCGTATTTTTTCATTTTCTTCAGGGGTTAGTGTTTCACCTTTTGCTGCAAGTTGATCCTCCCTGATGGTTGCAAGAACATCTGCAGCCTGTTCACCGCCCATAACCGAAATTTTGGAGTTCGGCCACATGAACAGCATGTTTGGATCATACGCCCTCCCCGACATGGCATAGTTTCCGGCGCCGAATGACCCTCCGATTATGATCGTAAAGCGGGGCACCCGGGTATTGGCAACGGCATGGACCATTTTAGCGCCGTCTTTGGCTATGCCTCCCTGCTCATATTTTTTACCGACCATGAAGCCGGAGATATTCTGAAGGAAGATGATCGGGAGACCGCGAAAATCGCATAACTGGATGAAGTGGGTCCCTTTGAGGGAGGATTCGGAAAAGAGGATCCCGTTGTTGGCGATGATACCTACGGGATAGCCCATGATATGTGCAAAACCGGTGATCAGCGTAGTACCGTAGTTTTTCTTAAACTCGGAGAACTCACTACCATCGACCAGTCGGGCGATGATTTCTCTTACATCGTATGGCTCTCGGCCTGATACCGGAAGGATCCCGGGAATCTCTTCAGGGTCGTAGAGCGGTTCTTTTACCGGGATGCGTTCGAGGTTTTGCCGTTCGGGCATCTGGAGTGTTTCGAAGATGTTCCTGCAGATTTGAAGTGCATCCCTGTCGTTTTCGGCCAAATGGTCGGCAACACCTGAGATGGAGGTGTGCACCACACCACCACCGAGCTCTTCGGCAGTAACGTTCTCACCGGTAGCGGCCCGAACAAGTGGCGGTCCCCCGAGAAAGATCGTACCCTGGTCCTTAACGATAATCGTCTCGTCGCTCATGGCCGGGACATATGCTCCACCTGCGGTACATGATCCCATAACGATGGCTATCTGCGGAATACCGGCAGCTGAAAGGCGTGCCTGGTTGTAGAAAATGCGGCCAAAATCCTCTTTGTCGGGGAACACCTCGGCCTGGTTTGGCAGGAAAACTCCGCCGGAGTCTACCAGGTAGACTGCAGGTAGATGGTTTTTGAGTGCGATTTCCTGTGCGCGCAGGTGCTTTTTAATGGTCTCTTCCACGTATGTACCGCCCTTTACCGTGGCGTCGTTTGCTATGATGATAGTCTCTTTACCGTGGATCACTCCTATTCCAGTAACGATACCGGCAGAAGGGAACTGGTTGTCGTACTGCTCGTAAGCTGCCAGCGGGGAGAGTTCAAGAAAGGGTGTATTGGGATCGATCAGCAGGTCGATGCGGTCCCTGACCAACAGTTTTCCACGGGCGGTGTGCTTTTCCCTGGCAACTGTCGTCCCCCCGGAGATGACCTCTGCCAATGAAGACCGGTAATTGTTAAGCAGTGCGCTGTGAAATTCTTTTCTTTGCCTGAATTCAGAGTTTCTTGTTTCTATATTGGACCTGATCGTATACAATCTTTTTTGCTTTTATTTTATCATTAACACCTTTTTATCCGATTTTGTTTAAAAGATACAGAAAAAAGTTTAAACAAAGCTAAACAAAATTACAAAATTTGGATAAGACAGCTGCTTTTTTGGTGTATGTTTGACAGGGTATAAAATGCATTACTATTTAAGGGTACTAATGATATGATGAGACGCGGATGTACCTTATTTACCACTGTAATCTTTATTTGGATCCAGGTGAAGGTAGCGGGAAAGGGTCTTGACCCCTATATAGAAAGGTATTGTGTCAAGCAGGGCAGAGACCATTTTGAAGGTATAATTTGACAAGATGAGTATCATAAGTCCGTGTGCCACGGTCTCTCCCGGATGGATATGGATCGCGTCGGAGAAAGAGTAGGTAATCAGGATCACTGCAATTGAGTCGACCATCTGGCTGGTGAGAGTGGAACCGTTGTTCCTTAGCCAAAGGGCTTTTCCCTTTGTGAGTTTTTTTAAGAGGTGGAATATCTGCACGTCGACAAACTGGGCGGTCAGGTAGGCGATCATAGATGCCATTGTGGCCATTCCAGTTAATTTTCGGAAATAAAAGAAGCTATAGGTTGGATCTGTCAGCTCTGGCAGGTTATTTGCATCCAGTTCAGGCCGTGGGGGAAGCACACCGCCGATCCAGAGGATAAAAAGTACCCAGAGGTTGAGTATGAGGCCCACCCAAACAACTGTATTGGCCCTTCGTCTTCCGTAGAGTTCACTTATAAAGTCTGTACACAGGAATGTGATCGGGTAGGGGAGTACACCAATAAAGACGATAAAAGGCACAGTCCACCCGCGGATCGTGAACGACAGATCAATCTGTCTGGAAAGGCCCAGAATATTGAGTACAGCGAGTGTACCGAGAAAGATACCGGATAGAATTATGAAGACTAATTCGCGCCGGCGGGCAATTTTGATATCTACTTCTTCATCCGGACCGAACATCAGCTCATTTTTGGAATATTGATTTTAAAAGTATTAATTTTTTTTACAATTAAGGTTGCCATTTGTTTAATTTCATCATCAAATTAAGGTCAGTTATCCAGTGAAGCAATGTTTTGGCAGGTTCTTTTCCTTATATTGGTCATATTTTATTCAGCTTTAAGTTGGTTTTTTGAATCGTTTGAAAAATAATTGCTGCACTCAAATGATAATTTTGTATTTTGCTGCACCTTAATTGCAAATTCCCTGAGGATGGCACTAAGCATTCCCAAGTTGATGAACATCGAAAAGGATGAAAGAAGTGTTGTATTCCTCCTTCTGACACAATCAGTTTTTCTTGGTATTTTTGCCGGGGCCCTGGACGTAGGCGCCAATGCATTATTTCTTGATGCCTACAGTGCTAATATGATGCCCCGCGCCTTCATGATTTCAGGTGCCGTTGGAATCCTCTTCACCTCTGCATACACCTATCTCCAGAAAAAGATACGCTTCGGGTTATTTACGATTCTCAATCTTTTAATGGTTATTATTCTGACCGGTATCATTCGTCTCGGATATAATATTACAGATGATCCCGTTGTAACATTTGCACTGTTGGTATTTATGGGACCGCTGATCATAATCAGCTTGTTGGGATTCTGGGGCACGGCCGGCAGGTACTTTACACTCAGGGAGGGAAAGAGGCTCTTTGGTGTGATCGATACCGGTTCGATCGTTGGGATGATCATGGCTTTTTATGCAGTACCCTTGCTGGTTAGATTTAATTTTGAAGTACATAATACCCTGCTGATCGGCCTGGCAAGTCTGATCATTGCAATGTTGTTTCAAATACTGGTTCTTTACAAGCACCGTATAGGGACAGTTTTAATTTCTTCGGAATTAAAAAGAAGAAGCAGAGGTTTTTTAAGCATATTCCGAAAGAGATACACTTCCATGATGGCGATGTTCGTAATTCTCAGCGTTATTGTCGCCTTTTTTATCCATTATTCCTTTATGTGGGCCACCGAGGCAAATTATGAGGATAGCAGAGAGTTGACAAGTTTTCTCGGTGCATTTTTCGGTACGATGATGATCTTTACTGTGGTCATAAAAAGTACCCTATACGGATGGCTGATGAAGAATTACGGTCTCAGAGTTTCATTGTTGATCTCACCGGTACTGTTGTTGGTTTTAACGATCATTGCAGCTGTTGTGGGTGGCTTTTTCGGGTATACGGCAGAGGCGGCCAGTTTTACATTTTTTTTCCTGGTAATATCACTTTCCAAGCTTTTCAACAAGTCGCTTAAGGATGCCATTGAAAGTCCTTCAATGAAAATACTTTACCAATCGATCGATTCTGGTGAGCGGTTTGATATCCAGGCAAAAATTGATGGGATTGTCAATGAATTTACAGCCTTTGCAGCCGGACTGATAATGGCTGGCTTATTATTTCTGAGTTTTATTCAGGTTATCCATTTCTCCTATATACTAATAGCTCTGCTTGTCATTTGGGTCATACTCGGGCTGTCGCTGTACAGGTTGTATCGCAGGACATTAAACGAATCTTTGGCAACTGCCAGGGCTGCCGAAACGATGGATGTTTCCAATGTACAGTCCCAGGAAGAGAATGTATCAGAGGCTTCGATGTATCGTGAGATGATCCGGCTGGATCCCTATTTCTATCATCAGACTGATCATGATCAGCTGAACCATCTTCTTGGTGCTTCTGATGAAGAGAAGAGAAAGGTTGCATGGAAGTTGATTTCAGGCACCTTGTACCGGTGCCCTGACGAAATTGTGGAGAGTGCTCTGAAAAGTAGTAAGGATGAGGAACTCAGAGAAATCATATTAGCATATAAAGAACGGTTGAATCTCCCGGGGAAAAAGATTTCAGAGCATTTCAGGACGTCCGACAGGAACAGGGTACTTGCTTCGTTGTTGCAAACTGTTGAACTGCGTGATGAGGGTCAGCTTCCAAATATCATATCGCTTCTCCGGGACCGGGACATGCAGATTCGGATTGCTGCCATTGAGGCTGCAGGAAAACTGAAAGTTAAGCAGATTGGCAGTTACCTGGTGGATTATCTTGGACACCCCGATCTGTATACAGCAGCTTGGTCGGCACTGGTGGATATGGGTGATCTGGTTCTGGGTCACCTGGAAAATGCCTTTCACAAGTCGGGAGTCGAGGAGATCGTGCGATTAAGAATTGTTCGGGCCATGATTTCAATCGGAAGTCAGCGTGCGAAAGATCTCTTGTTCGATAAGATCAGTTATTTTCAGAGGGATGTGAGGGAGGCAGCCATTCGTGGATTATACATATACAATTATCATCCTGATGAACAGCAGAAATTGGTTCTGCTTGATCTGGTCTATGAGGCAGTACTTGCCGGTGCAATGAACATAGCAGCAGAATTTGTCATAAGGGAGAATGATCCCGGGAACGACTTGTATGGGGCCATTGCAGAGGAGAGAAAGCGCACGGACCATCTTATTTTTAACCTGTTGGGGATCGCATATGACAGAAGTGTCATTGGTCATGTACAACAGAGCATTGAAGATAAAGACAATGAAGATGCAGGCTATGCCCTTGAACTAATGAACCTGATTGTTGATGACCAGGTCTATGCCTACCTCGAGCCCTATTATGATGCTCTTTCCGTGCCTGAAAAGATCAGGAGATTGCAAAATGAAATGCCAGTGGAGATCAGTTCATATGAAAAGTTGCTGATTGATTTGATGAACAGGGATGGTCTTTATACAGGAAGTTATTTGCGCATTTGTGCAATTGAAATGTTAAGAAGTATTGATGTTGATGCAGAAAGGTACCTTGCTGCACAGGTATTTCATCCTGATCCTGTTATCAGTAAAACCGCATCGCATGTTCTGGCAACTAAGGATAAAGAACTATACACTGATATTGTAAAAAGGATAGAAGGAGTTTATAGTGATGAAAGTATAGCAGGACCTGCTGAAGTACCATCATTTGGTTCAGGAATCATTGAGGTTGTTGAAGAGCTTAAAAGCTGGAAATTATTTAGTGATCTTGAGCGGGAGACGATTTATAAATTTGCCTCCAATTTTATCGGTAATTCTTACATATCCACGGATAGGCCTGATTATGTGTCTATTATGAAGTCCGGTAGTGCGATAGAAAACCTGCTTTCAGAGGGAGTAGTAATAAACCTTACCGACTATCCCGCAATTTTGGGACAAATGGATTATCTTGCATCTCATCCTGAATTCCGGTTTTACCAGATAGAGAGAAAGGTGTTCAGGGAGTTATTGTTTGATTTGCCGGAATTAAGGTTGGTTTGCCACCGCTTCTTCAGTACTGCTGATGCAGCCAGGTTTATTCATTGGAAAACGAATTAAAACTTACTTTGAGAAAGCGTACTACGATATTTAAGCAGTTGATTCTGAATGTTGTTATTCCGGCGATACTGGCTCTGCTGGCTCTGGGTATTATTAATGTCCGGCAGACCTGGAGCATTCTTGAAGAATCGAGTAAGAGTAAAAGTAAGATTATCAGTGAGGAGATCAAGCAGATTCATGAGATGCAGGATATGGCCATGCGGATCCTGGATAAGCAGATTGACCCTGACCTGAAGCGGTACAGCGAGATTCTCGTTAATGAAGTATTCAGGGATACGAAAAATATTGAGACGACTGATCTGTCGGCTGTTCAAAAGCGCATAGGTATGGACTGCGAGAACCAGGATATCTATGTAATCAACAGGGATGGTGTAGTAGTAAATACAACGTTTAAGCCCGACCTTGGTCTGAATTTTTTTGAATTTGGTATGGAACATAAAGAGATGCTTGAGCATGTATGGGAGAGCGGGGAGTTTCTGAGTGAGAAGTTTACCATTGAGAATTCAACCAAGCGTCTGAAGAAGTTCACCTACATTCCAACCCTCGATGGCAGGTACCTGATTGAATTGGGGATATATTCTGACCAGGCAGACAGTATTATTGATTTCGTGAAGAAGCGGATGAACAACATGGCAGCGATGCGTACCAATATTATCTCTGTTGATCTTTTTATCGGCATGGATAATCCATTGTGCCTGAATGGTGATGCCACCATTGAGGATGAGTTTGCATCGACCTACAGGAAGGTAATGGAATCGAAAGAGAGGGTTACCCTGGATGACCCCCGGTCAAAACCACCTGTTAGGCGCGATTTTATTTATCTGGACCGAAAAAATACGAGTCTTTATAAGGAATCCGTCATTCGAATCATATCAGATACCACTGAAGAGAGGACCATCTTAAGGCGGGAACTGTTTAAGTTCATACTGCTGTTCTCCGTTACTGTTGTGATCGTCGTTATTCTGCTTTACAGGAAAACCAAAGTGATCACCGATCCCATTAAGCGACTCGTTTCGAATGTCAACCGGATCACTGCCGGACACCTGAATGAACGGGCTGAGGTGGTAGGGAACAATGAGATCGCATCACTGTCGGAGCAATTCAACAACATGATAGCCGAGTTGGAGAGCTACTACAATGAACTGGAGCAAAAAGTGAAGGATCGTACCGCTGAAGTGGTGGTTCAGAAAGAGGAGATAGAGGCGCAGCGTGATACACTGGAGGAGCAGAGAAACATGTTGTCTAAAGCCAATGACTCGCTTCAGAGGGCCTATAATGAGATTGAAGACAGTATACATTATGCAAGCAGAATTCAGAAAGCAATATTGCCCCCGGATGATTATTTGAAGAGGATCATACCGAATGCATTTTTCTTTTATAAGCCACGTGATATAGTGAGTGGAGATTTCTATTGGGTAGCCGCAAAAAACGGCAAGTTGATTGTTTCGGCAGTCGATTGCACAGGGCATGGTGTTCCTGGAGCGTTTATGTCGATAGTAGGAAACAACCAGCTGAACTATGCACTGAATGTGGAGAATGAAACACAACCCTCGGAAATACTCAGGATTCTCGATGAAGGGGTTACTGCTACCCTCCGGCAGACAAAGAATGAATCTGTTCAGGATGGAATGGATCTGGCCATGGTAACTATCGATAGGAAAAAGAAACTTGTGCAGTTTGCCGGTGCATTTAATCCGCTGGTTCTTGTACGCAATGGTGAATTGGTAAAATACAAGGCAGACCGTATACCGATCGGTGGACATATTATTGAGATCAAAAAGAGTTTTACGAATCATTCCTTTACCTATGAAGAAGGTGATATGATCTATATTTTTTCAGATGGGTATGCCGATCAGTTTGGCGGGGAGAAAGGCGGTAAGTATATGACAGGCCGGTTTGTAAAACTCCTTCAACAAATTGCCAGTCATCCGATGAATGAACAGTATGGCATGCTTGAACGTGAGATTAAGGACTGGATGGGTGATGAGCCCCAGGTTGATGACATACTGGTAATTGGCGTTAGACTCTAGATATTAAAAACATGATTCTATGAGCAATAAACCCGGCCATTCCGATGCAGTTTTCAATCCATTTCCAGGTCTTCGACCTTTTCGGCAGGATGAATCACATCTCTTTTTTGGCAGGGAGGGACAGAGTATATCAGTTCTGAGTTCATTGAAGGCAAACCATTTCGTTGCAGTCATTGGAGCTTCGGGAAGTGGGAAATCCTCTTTGATCTATTGTGGGGTTATTCCTGCTCTAAGGACGGATAGTGAGAATGACTGGATACCTGTTTCGGCCAGACCGGGTATAAATCCGGTCAGAAACCTGGCAGGTGCAATATCACTATTGTCCGAAAAAAGCGACACTGAAGACATTCATGAGCGATTATTGTCAGGTAAACTCTCTATTCAAGAATGGATTAGGGAAATTCTTCCTGCTGGTCAAAAGTTATTACTTATTATTGATCAGTTCGAAGAGATATTTCGTTACGGAAGTTCAAGGACAATAACTACTGAGCATGGGGATGTCAACAGGTTTGTTGAATTGATCCACGATGCATGTACAAACGGGCCGGATGTGATTAGTGTTGTGCTTACCATGCGATCTGATTTTATAGGAGAATGTTCCGTATACCAGGATCTTACAACCCTTATTAACCAAAGTAATTATTTGATTCCCCAGATGACCAGGGATGACTTCCGGAGGGCTATAGAAGGACCTGTGAAGGTGGGCGGTGCCAATATCGATTCAGAACTTGTTGAGCAATTACTTGATGAAATCGGTGATAATACGGATCAGCTTCCTGTTTTGCAACACTCACTCATGCGCACCTGGGATTACTGGATGTTACAGAATGATCCTCAAAAGGCAATTTCAAAAGGTGATTATGAGGCCATCGGAAGGATGGAGAAGGCTTTGTCGGATCACGCCAACGAGGCTTACGAAGAGTTGGATGAAAACCAACGTATGATCTGTGAGCGCCTTTTTAAAACCATTACAGAGAAGGGCGGCGATAACCGGGGAGTGAGACGACCTGCAGGGGTTAAGAGAATTGCTGAAATTTCAAGGTGTACTCCAGGGGAGATCATCAGGATTGCTGATGTCTTCCGCAGTGGCAGCAGAACCTTTCTTACACCTTATGCGCCGGTTGAGCTGAATGATGGGAGTGTGATTGATATATCTCACGAATCCCTGATGCGTATCTGGGACAGGCTGAGGTTTTGGGTGGATGAGGAGGCCTCTTCTGTTCAGATGTACAGGAGACTTTCAGAGGCAGCGGCGCTTTATCAGGCGGGTACAGCGGGTTTATGGAGGCCCCCCGACTTGCAGTTGGCACTTAACTGGCGTGAAATGCAACAACCCACGCTTACCTGGGCGGTCCAGTACCATCCGGCTTTTGAAAGATCGATGGTTTTTCTGGATACAAGTGCTTCAGAATTCAGGAAAGAAGAGGAGAACAAGATACGTTTGCAGCGTCGGAGGTTGAAAGTAACCAGGATATTCAGCCTGGTGCTGGGGGGAATCGCCGTCATTGCCATGGGACTTTTTCTTTGGACACGTGATCTTCAAAGTCAGGCAGAAGCAAGGAGGATTGAGGCAGAGGAGCAACGGGAGCTTGCTCTTCAAAACGAAGAAGAGGCTAAAAAACAGGAAGAAGCTGCAATTATAGCAAGGGATTCTGCAAATGTCGAGCGGGAACGCGCCGTGATAGCCTCTAGCCTTGCAGAACAGCGAAGGCTTGAGGCGGAACGGGCAACTGAACTGGCACAAAGCAGGCAGCGACTTGCCGATGAGAGTGCCAGGGCTGCGAAGGCTGCAGAAGCGCTTGCACAGGCAAATGCCGATACTGCGGAGCTGCAGCGACTTCGTGCTGTTAAGGCCAGTGAGGAGGCTTACAAGCGCAGGATGCTTTCCATAGCAAAATCAATGGCTGTAAAATCATTGCAGATCGACAAAAATGATGACCCCGACCTGAAAGCACTGCTGGCCTTTCAGGCCTACCTTTACAATATGGAGTATGGAGGTGAAATGCATGAGGCCGATGTTTATTCGGGTCTTTATGATGCCCGAAAGGTATTGCTGGGCGACCAGCACAATGTATTCGGTGGCCATATTCAGTCAGTAAAATCTGTGGTTTTTAAACCAGGGACAAACCAGTTTATTAGCGCCGGCAGTGATGGCAGGATCCTCTCTTTTTCGATGAATGAACCCGGTGTGGAGCCAGTAGTTGTATCGGAAAAGGAGATGATCATTGAGGCACTCTCTATAAGTCCGAATGGACGATACCTTGCAGTAGGAACACTGACTGCCGGAATTCACATCCATGATTTGTCGGGTCCGGAAAATGACGTTATTCTGTTTACCGGTCATGAAGGAAGGGTAAGTGATATTCTTTTCACCGAAGACTCCAGAGAGTTCTATTCATTAGGCTCCGACAGGCAAATCCTGAAATGGAATATTGAGACGGGGACCAGCAGGCAAATTGCTCATTCAGAAATACGTTTCGATGATATCGCGCTATCCCCGGGAGGACAGATCCTCGCAGCGACTAACAGATCAGGTATGATTGTATTAATTCAGGCTACACAGCCTGAAATGCGAGATACGATATCCGGCTTTGTTCAGAATCCTGTGATTTCGCTCGATTTCAGCTTTGACGGAAAGTATCTGGCTGCAGGCGACCAACGAGGAATCGTTCGGTTGTTTGAAACGAAAAGCTGGACTCAGACACATAGCCTAAGGGGTAGTTCAGCCCGTATTGAGACTGTTAGGTTCAGTCCGAACAGCAATTACCTTGCTTCCAGCAGTTATGACGGAAAGGTCCTCATGTGGGATATGAAGAACCTGAACCTTTCCCCGATTGTAATGGAAGATAACCGTGGCTTTGTCTTTACTGTTGTATTCAGCCCGGATGAAAAATACCTTGTAAGCGGCAGCAATAATTTGAAATCCAGACCGGTGACAGCAGGACAACTCGCTGATGGATTTTGTGGAATGATACACAGGAATTTTACAAGGGAAGAATGGGACCTCTATATAGGCGATGATATAGATTATGCGGAAACATGTCCGATATTAGTTACTGAAACAATCAAACGATGAAGAGATTTTTACCTTTGCTGCTTCTGATTGCTCTCAGCGGTAATGTTTCATCCCAGGACGGATGTTCCTTCATTCTTGAGGAGGCTCAGGAGATGTTTAATGCCGGATTGATCGAGTCGGTCCCGGAGAAACTGGCCGGATGTATCGAGAGCGGTTTAAGGGCGGAAGAGAAAATCCAGGCCTATAAACTGGTCATTCTCTCATACCTCTTTGATGACAACTATGAAGAGGCGGATGCCACCATGCTCAGATTCTTAAATGAATTTCCATCGTATGAGCCGGTTGCAACAGATCCCCTGGAGTTTTTGAAGCTGATGGAAACTTATGATACGAGGCCCGTATTATTGATAGGGGGAAGTTTTGGTATTAATTTTTCATTTCCGGTTGTTCATAACACTGGCCGGATGGGAACGCATGACTTTGTGAATCATCCGGGTAGTTATGTACCCGGAGGAGTCGGCATCAATGTTTCTTTTCGTCTGGATAAGAGGATCGGCCCCGGGCTTTATCTTTCCGGTGAGTTCTTATCTATGTCCAGCAGGTATGAATATACCCTGGAAAATGAATCAGATCCTGGAGCTTTTACAGGGGATATAACAGACTTTTCAATTATCGGGTACAACGAGACACAAAACAGAATGGCACTGCCTGTTGGGTTGAGCTATGCATTTGCAGAGGGAGATTTCAAACCTTTTATTTCAATTGGTGTCAGTCCGTGCATATTAATCGCTGCTACAGCCGATGGAACACGTGACTATTCAACCACCGGCACATTTAGATATAACCCGGTAAGTGTTGTAAATGAAGACATATTGCCTGCCAGAAAGACATTTTCCCTTCTGACTTATGCAGGTGTTGGGTTAAAATATAAACTCGGACCGGGGGAGTTTTTTCTGGATGCCAGGTATTGCCTGAACCTGCAAAACCAGGTAAAGACAAGTGGCAGATTTGAAGGAAAGCTTCCATGGGATATCCTTTATGTGAGTGATAATTTTACTATGAACAGCCTGGGTTTTTCTGTTGGTTTCATGCTTCCGGTATATAATCCAAAAAAGATAGATCACTAAAATGAAATTCAGATTAATATATCTGCTTTTGCTGCTTTTTTCGGCCCTGTTAGTTACATGTACTGATGACCTTTCGGAGATACAAAAACGCTCTTTTGTCAAGTTCTACGGAAGCTTTCTGAATGATGCAGGGAGGGATGTTAAAGCACTTCCCTCGGGCGGCTATGCAATAACGGGAACGATTGTCCCCGATTCCGTTGCAAAGATGGTACTGATAATAACCGATGAAGCAGGAAATCAGGTGGAGGGGTCTCCGTATTATTTTGGAAATCAATATCGTACTGCAGGAAACGCCCTGCTTGTTCTTGAGGATGGATTTCTTCTTGGGGGTAATCTTGCAGACACCACATCAGACGGTGAATTTCAGACAGACATATTTGTTGTGCGCACTGATGCTGCCGGGAACGAAATGTGGAGCCGGAGGCTCGGTGGAGATGAGGATGATGATCTTTTTCATGTTGTTGAGAGAAAAAGCGGGGGTTTTGTGTTGGCTGGGAAAAAAACAACCGATGAGGATGAAAATCTTTGGATAGTTATGTTGGATGAAGACGGGGTGTTTTTGCATGAGTTGAACGGGTCTGCCAGGGATGACGATGATGAGGCTAATTATCTCATCGAAACAGAATCGGGTTATCTCTGTGCATCTACTTATGACGAAGGTGCACTGGATGGAACGGATCTGTTTCTCATGTATATAAATGAAGAATGCGGATTGATTGATACGAAGGTAATGGGGACCAACGATGATGAAATAGCCCGTGCGATTGTCAGATACAACGATGGCTACCTTGCAATGGGTTATACGGAAAATACAGTTACAGGCCTGAATGAGATTCAGGTATATACTTTTTCACTTACTCAGAACCAGATCCGTAATGTCAGTAAGCTTGCAACCATTTCAGAGCCGGGAGCAGACTTAACAGGTGAAGACTGTACGATCAATTCCGGGGGAGAGATTGCGATTGTAGGAACACGTGAGGAAAATGAAAATATGAATATTTGCCTGGTGCTGCTTGACGGTGAAGGAAAAAAGATTGAGCAACCGGTATTATTTGGCGGTTCAGGAAACCAGACAGGCAGGTCTATTGACACTTCGGCAGATGGAGGTTTGATTATTACAGGTTCGAGTTCACAGGGAGGGAATACGCTGATCACATTGATTAAGACAGATGCCCGCGGTGGTCTTTAACAAACAGTAAAACTTAACACATGAGAACCAGGATTCTTCCTATCTTTTTAATGACACTGTCTGCCCCGTTTGTTTTTAGTCAGTCTGCAACACTTACCTATACCTTTTCCAGCGAATCAGATATCAGGGCCGGTAGCAATGAAATTGTTATTACGCTTACCGGCGACACGTTGCTTTCGGAGGTTGGAAGTTCAGATACGGATGCAGCTGCTTTTCTTGCTGGAATGAGCGGAGGGAGTGCGGCCTGGGTTGACCTTGTCGCCTCACTTGATGCATCTAATGTTACCCTTGAGGAAAGTGACACAGTAGCAAGAATTAGTATACCGGTATTTGAGGCATATTATATAGATGCAGATGAAACCATTACTTTTTATGTCCCCTCAGCCTCATTAAAATCGGGGGGTCTGGATATTACTGCAGTACCCGATATCAGTATTAGCAACGAGGATCCTTCCATTTCAATTGACAATGAATCATATACGGAGGCATCAATCCGTTCAGGTTCGATTAACTTTGAGATTGTCCTTACCGGGGATCAATGGGAGACAACATTACCTACTGATTTTCGCGACAGGATCGTTTCCGGTGGTAACTGGGATACACAAATCACCCCAAACCTTACCATTTCAAGGACCAGTGCAACGGTAGTTACTGTTACAATACCCGGTACACCCGGGTTTGATATCACGTCAACTGAAATAGTTGAAGTGACTGTTGTGGCAGCTGATCTGCAGCATACGTCATTAGGCACTTACACGGCCCCGGAAGTTAAAACAATCATGCCTGAACCAGTAACAATTACCGGATTTGCCACATTTGATGGTGTTGGAGAGGGTGAGATACGGACAAATAGTTACCAGATATCACTTACTCTGAATGAAGACAGTTGGGTTTCAGAGTTGGGCACAGACCACAATATCAACAGAGACCTGGTCAGGGGTCTCACATTTTCAGCGTCACAGGATCCGTCTGAGTTGGAGGATGCAATTCTTGGTTCCGACAGGGGCGCCACAAATACAGATGTCTCCGGAAATATTGTAACAATCACTGTTCCGGCTTTGCCCGGATTTGATATTACTGCCAATGCAGAGGTTTCGTACACTGTTCCTGCATCGGCAATGACAAACAGTAGCAGCAGTGTTTTAACAGGTAATTTTGCTTCAATCAGCCGGATCGAACCTTCAATGGTTATTGAAACGGTTCCAGTGAGTCCGATCAACTCTTCAGTTTTAAGCGGAGCAATACTGAATGTAAAGCTTATTGAAGAGACATGGTTCAACACCACTTTTGACAGGAACAATTTCAGTTTCACCTGGGATCCTTTTGATGAAGCAGTACTCAATATTGCCAGTAATGGTGATATTAGTTACTTCAGTGCTGATGAACTCAATATTACACTCTATCATGAAAACACACTTACGGAGAATAAGCGTTTCAGGATGTCTGTGGAAGCCGCGGAGTTGTCTGGCAGTGCACCGCTTACGAGTACACCTCCCGGGGTAGAGGTGATTGCTATTATCGATCCGGTAATCAATTCAGTTACAATACCCGATGTGGGGATGGGAATTGGGGAGACGGTAACAGCCACGCTCAGTGTAAATGATGACCGGGGACAGACGTTTACACTTATTGGAGGCACGATTGCCGGGCGTTCAGTATACGGGCTTGAGAGGGTGAATCAAACAACTTACCGGGTTAAGTTCGATATTGGGTCAGAGGGAAGCAATCCCCAGTATGATGCGGGTGAAGATATACCATACACGAGTCTGCAACTTCAGAACGGTTCTCATATCGGTTTGCAATATAGCGGTTCGATCAGTCAGTCATCCGATCTGCTGGATACAGAACGACCCACTCTTAACCTTGTAAGTATCAACAACGGTATTTATAAAGTCGGGGAGTCGCTGGTTGTAACCATCCAGTCACCCGAAGCAGATCTTACCTTCGATCATACGAACAGCACAGTCAATACCGTTTCACTTTCCGACCCGGCAATATCGGTTTATAATGCAGGAAGTGGAATTTACCAATTGACTTATAAGATAACAGAGGGAAATCCGGATGTAGTTCCCCCATTACCAATGGCACTAAATATTGTTCTACTTGATGGAGTTGGGAACAGCAGTGTACCCGTTACGAGCTACTCAGGGGTTCATCCCGTTATCGATGCCAATTCTCCGTTAATTACCTCTGTTGAAGAGACTTCAGGTGGTATAGCTATACCGGGAGATGTTATAGTATATACAGTTACAACCGGTGAATCAGGGCTCCAGCTTTCAGACCGGACCACTGTGAATGAAATCGGGACCGGCTCAGGAAGGGTTATGCTTGTTCCGACTGGCGGAAACTTATATGAATTAAGATATGAAGTCGGAGCGGGTGACAGGGAAGTTGATGCAGGAAACCTGGATATTACTCTTGTTTTAATGGATCCTGCCGGAAACCAAGCTGAATATTCCGGGATTATCTCCAGTAAAGATGTTGCTATAGTTACTACAACGCCCCAGGCTGATATTTTTGGAGGCGGAGTTATGTGTGAAGAAGATACGGTGGAATTGTTCATTGTAATCTCCGGGGGAATGGCCCCTTATGAAGTGACGTTGTATGAAGATGGTTCTGAATACGGCATCTATTCAGGTGTTAGTAATGAGCTGACAGTTAGGGTGTCGCCCTCAGCTGACAGGACTTACCTCCTTCATAGCGTTCAGGATGCGCTTGGATTGACAGGTTTTTATACAGTAAGTGTTGATGTTACCGTTAATCCGCTTCCGGAACCAAAGTTTTCACCAACGATCAGAAAAGTATTTGCTGCGGAGGGTGGGGGTTCTTATGTCCTGCAGGCGACACCAACAGGCGGTCTGTTTAGCGGACCGGGTGTTGTGCCTTCCGAGGGCAGGTTTTATCCGGCAATCGCCGGGGTGACGGATACTATGGATCACACCATCGGATATACTTACCAGGATCCGGCTACAGGGTGTATTGGCAGAGACACTGTCTATTTCACTGTGCTTCCTACCAGTGGTGGATTAACCATTGTATACCCGGATGTCGACAGGGAAGGTATTATTTGCTATAATGATCCGGTTTTCGAGATTTCAGGAACCAATGTTGACGGATTGACAGGAAGTTTTAATTTATTCCTGATTGAAAGAGATGATGAAATTCCGGTTCCGGATGCGATCATTGATGCTGATCCGAATGATAACGTGGCCCTTGTTGATCCTTCAAGGCTCCCGGAGAAATCTGCCAGCTATAAGGTTACTTACGAATATGTATGGAAGAGTGAGGTTATAACCGTTGAAGAGCAGCTCGAGTTTGACTTTATCAGGGAGATTTCATTCAGCAAAGCCATTCCCGGAGAGATATGCAGGGATGGATCCTCAATTGCCCTCGAAGCTGCTCCAAATACAGGTGGAAGTTTCACATTTAGTGGTACCGGGGTTTTTGGCAATGAAATTCTGGGTTTTAGTTTTGAACCGACAATGGGCGATGTGGGGGTAAATAAAATCACCTTTATGTTTACTTCGAATGCGGGATGTAATCGATCTGCAGAACTGGAGATTATTAATTTTGATATTCCTGAACTACTTTTTACCCCAGAGGATGTGTGTATACCTCCAATCGATGCCCAAACAGGAGAAGGCGGGGGTCCGATCAGATTCCTGAATGAGACAGCCAGGCCGGAACTCGTATCGAGTTGGATATGGGAGTTCGGTGATATTAACAGTGGTCCGGATAATTATGACACAATTCCGGGTGACGGAACGGCACCGGATGTTGTGCATGATTATACGGCCCCAGGAAGCAGGAGTGTTTTGATGAAAATTATTACTTATGATGGATGCGAGGGATCCTTCAGCAAAAGCATTGAATTCGCTGATAAGCCATCAGCCGACTTCCGGGTATTGAGTGATTGCTGGATCCCCGGTGAGCCCGTTGAATTCAGAAACTACTCTGCATCGGAGAAACAGTGGGATTCATTTACATGGCAGATTAATAATCAGTCGATGACATGGGATACCACGATCGTCACCTACGATCCTAATTCACTGGCCCGTGTCCTTTTCACCAAACTTGACGATATCTACCAGGTTCAGTTGGAGGTGAAGAATAACGCCGGTCCCGGCCTGTTTTGTTCGGATGTTAAAATTGATCCTGACTTTATTTTAAAACCTACACAGCGATTTGAGGATGGGAATGATTCACGCCTGATTACGTTCGATGACGGAGTGGAGAAATGGACAGTGGATTCGGCAACTAATTATTCCAGCTGGAAATGGGGATTGCCGGATTTTAAGGATTATGAAGCTCGGCCGGGTGATTACGCATGGTTTACTTCGGCTGATGAATCCCTGCCGGAAAATTCCTGGATACAAAGTGAGTGTTTCGATCTCAGGAACCTGGAGCGTCCGATGATCAGGATGGATGTAATGAGAAGTTTTGACAGGAACAGGGATGGAGCTGTAGTCCAATATACCCTTAACAATGGTGCCACATGGAACACCTTGGGTAATATTGGTGAAGGGATCAACTGGTACAACTCTTTTGAAATTGCTAACAGACCAGGAGGTGGAAAAAGTGGAGGAGGCAGTTCAATCGGTTGGTCGGGTGAAGAAATTTTCAATCCGGATACAAACTGGGTGACCGTTGCCCATGATTTGGATTTATTAAAGGATGAGCGGCTGGTTATTTTTGGAGTTTTCTATGCCACGGACGGAGCTTCTGTAATTGATAACCAGGGATTTGCAGTAGATAATATATACATTGGGGAGCGAACAAAGCGGGGATTAATTGAACATTTCACTAATTCTGCTGACCCTGCTTCTGCAGCAGCAGATAGTGAGGTCAATACTTTTAGTTCGAATAATGTACTTGATGTAACAAACCTTAATTACCATATGCATTATCCGGGTGAGGATCCTATGAATGCTAATAATCCTTCGCCTGCTTCAGCACGCTCATTTTACTATGGAGTAACAACAGTGCCTTTTGCTGTAATGGATGGCGGTGTAGAAAGTGAGTATGTCTATGATTTTTTTCCTTCGAAACCCAATATTAACCAGTTGAAGCGACTCACCCTCGAAAGTCCTGATTTTAATATGGATCTGAATTTTCAGCTTTTACATGATCATCTTTCCGCAACTGTTGAGATGAAAGCATCTAAACAGCTTGATTCTTTGGATCTCATGCTGTATGTAGCTGTCGTGGAAGAGGTTATAACCAGCTATTCAGGGGTTGGTGGTATATCTGAATACCGTAATGCGGTGTTGGATATGTTACCCACAGCTGCAGGTGTTCTTATCTCCAGGTCGTGGAAGAGGGACGATACGTATACAAGGCATTATACATGGTCCTATCAACATATAGAGCATCAAGATGATTTGATCCTTATTGCTTTTTTGCAGGACCGTTCTACAGGCAAAGTGCTGCAGGTGGTACAGAATGATGCATCATTATACCCCCTTAGCGTGCGAAATTTTAGTACACACGATTTAAAGGTCTACCCTAATCCAGCCAGTTCAATCCTTTATCTTGATCGGGAGGATGGCGTAAACAGTAGCGCAGTAATTGAAGTATCTGATATAACCGGCAGGGTATTAATTCAGAAGACTGCAGCTCCGGGTACCCGACACATCGAAATTGATATAGGTGCGTTTTCCAGCGGCACGTATATTATCCTTCTGCAAGAAAATGGATTTATAAAAGGTAGGGCAAGTTTTATTAAGCAGGATTGATTTTAGGTATCATTCAAGATCAATTCTCCGAATTTCCTTCCAAATTGAACAAGTTCATCGGCCTTTTCACCGGTAGGGAAAAATTTGGAGGCGAGGCCGCTTTTTACGTTAAGTTTGAGATTCGTGAGGTGGTCTTCAATAATCTTAACCGCTTCGCCACTCCAGCCATATGATCCAAAAACTGCTGCTGGTTTGGCTTTGTCGCGGATCGGGTTGATTACAGAGAACAATTTATAAACCGGTAACAGTGTGTTCTGATTAATGGTTGGTGAGCCCAATAGCAATGCATCAGCACGCACCATTTTCTCTTCCAGGTCACCTAGCATCATATTTTCTATATCGACCATGTCAATGTCAAAGTCACCACTTTCTTTAAGTCCATCTGATATCTTAAGAGCCATTTCACGGGTATACCCATAGGCTGATATATAAGCTAAAAGAATGCGGTTTTGTTTTTCTGTATTATGAAGATAACCTGTGCACAGTTCTTTTGATTTTTCGATTGCCTGCTTCCAGGTTGAGCGAAGGATAGGACCATGTCCGGGGCAGATGCAGCTGATATCAAGATCCTCAACCTTCTCAATAGCTTTCAGCATAAATTTGCTGTAGGGCTTAAGTATCACATCAAAATAGTATGTAAATGATTCTGAGTAATCATCGGTAAGATCATCGAACATCTTTTCATTCGCATAGTGTGCCCCGAACGAATCACAAGTAAAAAGCACCTTTTCTTCTTCCAGCCATGCGTAGATCGTGTCCGGCCAGTGAAGGTTGGCTGCGCCTATGATTCTGAGAGTCATATTACCAAGGTCAAGTGTGTCTCCGTCTTTTACCTTTTTCCATTTAAATGGGAAACCCATCATTTCAGCCAGGTAATTAATCGCCTGTCCGCTTCCCACTACCACGGCATCAGGAGCAAGTTGAAGCAGGTGTTTCAAGGAACCGGAATGGTCCGGTTCGGTATGGGTACAAATGATATATTCTATTTGGGCCGGATCGGTAACAGATTTTAATTTCTCCAGATAGGTATCGAAAAAACCCTCTTTTACGGTATCGATTAGTACTTTTTTTTCGGCATTAATAAAGTATGAGTTGTACGTTGTGCCATACTTTGTTTCCATCACGATATCGAAAGTAACGATATCCTGGTCAAGAACACCAATCCATGTAACGCCATTTGAAACATTTAAAGTTTTGTAGTCTGTCATCGGTTCAATTATTTACAGCAAAGATAAAAATGATTGGATAGTTTTACGGGGGGCGAACATAAAAAAAGCTGTCATGCTTTTTGCATAACAGCTTCAAAACTCACAATCTGACTGTAACGGATCTAACTAATCTTTTGCAGAAAATTACTTTTTATCACCACAAGTCTTTTCACATGGACTTTTTTTTGCGGTTGTACAATCACTTGATTTTTTCTCTGTTGTGCAGTCACCTGCTTTTTCTTTTTTATCAGTTTTCTTTTCAGCTTTTTTTGGATCCTTGTCCATCAACTCAACCATTGAGGCTGATGAGTTTTCATTTGCAATGATGGGTGCACTCATTCCACCTAGAAATGCTACAATTGCTATAACTGCTACTAATTTTTTCATGATTTTCTATTTTTAAGTAATTATTTGATTGCAATGTACAACGGTTAGTGGAGAATAGCTGTTAAATGGATGTTAAAATAAAGACTTATAAGTATTTTATTATTTTAACATTGCAATCTCCGTAATACCTCCAACTGTTTTTTGCTTCATTTTTACTTTGATTTCAGCATCGGCAGGGATGTACACATCAAGTCTTGACCCAAATTTGATGAAGCCCATCTCTTCAGATTGTTGTACTGCTTTTCCAGGATTCGCATAGCAAACGATACGGCGTGCAACAAATCCAGCAATTTGTCTGACAAGGATTTTCCGGGAATCCTTTTCGATCACTATTGTGGTGCGTTCATTTAGTTCT
The DNA here is from genome assembly GCA_964539395.1 of uncultured Bacteroidaceae bacterium. Classification (GTDB taxonomy): domain Bacteria; phylum Bacteroidota; class Bacteroidia; order Bacteroidales; genus M55B112. Next base: position 9,936 of record CAZIIU010000013.1, on the reverse strand, counting down.
GATGATTTGGGATGCCGGGCGACCAGATACCGGCCAGGGTGGTATCTGAAATAGCTTACAGTGCCAGAAACGGGGAACCAGTTGATATGTACATTGTGTATGCTCATAAATATCGAAATCAATAATTTAGGCTCATTGAAATACTCTGATTCGATCACTTTTTCGATGGCCACCACCGTTCCGTCTGCAGGAGCCAGTACAGCATTCGGATTAGAACTCATTACCCTCTTCGGTATCCGAAAAAATCTGAATATCAAAATAATAAGAGCAATAATGAGTGTAAGAACAGCTAAAAAAGGATACAAATTAAGCAGCCGACTTGCAATAACAACGCCCGTTCCGGCAATGAGTCCAATTATGAGGATGATTTTATTACCTTCTCTATGGATTCGAATCATATTAGGTTGAAGATGTAAATGACAGCGACAAAAAGCGGAGCAGTGAACAGCAGTGAATCAAAACGGTCGAGCACTCCTCCGTGACCGGGAATCAATCTGCCGGAATCTTTTACGCCTGCTTCGCGTTTAATCTTGCTTTCAAAAAGATCTCCCATTGTTGCTCCGGCACTGATAACAAAACTGATAATGATCCATTGCAGCAAAGAAAAATCTCCTGTAATTCTGAAGGCTCCTATTCCGGCGAATGCAGTAATAATTGTTCCCATAATAAATCCTTCAACACTTTTTCCCGGCGATAGAGAGGGGGCCAGTGGTGTACGCCCCAGCAGCGAGCCAAAGATAAAAGCTCCGATATCATAGATCCAGATCATGGATATCAATAAAAGCATGTAGAGGGGGTCGTAAGATCCTGTGTTATTCACCCAGCCCAGGGCCATAAAAAAAATGAGTGAACCTGCGATCCATCCGGAGGCAAATAAATACCTGCCTTTTTCAATTATTGATGCCTTACCGGTTAATAGATATGAAAGTATTGAAAACGTAAGGATTCCTGCCAGTAGGACAATAAATAGTTGTACTGTAAAAATTCCTGCTAACAGAAGCAAAACTCCTGTCATGGCCAACCAGCCTGTAGCCAGGAAATGATAGAAAGTGCGATTGGAGCCGGGTCCGAACATGATCCTGAATTCATAAAGACCAGTGGAATAAATCAGAATGAGCAGGGCGAGCATGGTATACCAACTAAGCAGGATTGATCCCAATACAATCAGGATAAGTCCTATGCCGGAAATAGTTCTGAGGAGAAGGTTATTCATTGTTTCAGAAAGTCCTCAATTAGCTTTTTGGATCTTATTACATCATCCCTAGCCACAAGTATCTCAATATCACCGAACAGGTAAGCAGAGTCCATTTTATTCAGGGTAAATGCCGTAATTTCATGATCAGCCAGGTATTGTCTGATCATTTCTGCTTCATAGAGTTTGTTGGTTGTAAAAACAAGTACTTTATCACTCGTCATCCCCTGTCGGTTTATTATTCTCTTTTGGCTGTTTCTTTTTTGAGTGTTCCTCTTTTGACGGTTTCTCTTCTGGCTGTTCCTCTTCTGGCTGTTCCTCTTTTGACTGTTTCTCTTTTGACTGTTTCTCTTTTGGCTGTTCCTCTTTTGACGGTTCCTCCTGTGATTTGGTTGAATTGGGCGACTTTTCGATCTCCTTTTTCTTTTCCCGGGCCTTTTCTACTGATTTCTGTTTTTCTTCTTCCTCTTCAGTCTTCCATGGGCGTTTTCCAAAAATCTCTTCCAGGTCATCACTAAAGATTACCTCTGTTTCGAGCAGTTTTTCAGCAAGTTTTTCCAGTTTGGCTTTGTTTTTTCTTAAAATTGCCAGGGCTCGTTTATACTGCTCATCGACAACAGTTTTTACTTCTTCATCGATCAGTTCAGCTGTTTTTTCACTATATGGTCTGTTGAAAGAGTATTCTGATGATCCGGACGAATCAAAATAGCTGCGATTACCGACCTTTTCACTCATACCGAAATATGATATCATCGCGTAAGCCTGTTTGGTAACCCTTTCAAGGTCATTGAGTGCTCCTGTTGACACTTTATTAAAGATCAGTTCCTCAGATGCACGACCTCCTAAGGTGGCACACATTTCATCGAGCATCTGTTCCGTGGTTGTGATTTGTCTCTCTTCGGGAAGGTACCATGCTGCACCCAGGGCTCGGCCCCGGGGAATAATTGTAACTTTTACAAGTGGATTTGCATGTTCCAGGAGCCAACTGACAGTAGCATGACCGGCTTCATGGAATGCAATGGTTCTTTTTTCATCTTTTTTGATGATCTTATTCTTCTTTTCCAGTCCACCGATGATTCTGTCGACTGCATCAAGGAAGTCTTGTTTCTCAACCGCTTTCTTGTCTCTTCTCGCAGCAATCAAAGCAGCTTCGTTGCAAACATTTGCGATATCTGCACCTGAAAACCCTGGGGTTTGTTTCGCCAGGAAGCTAAGCTCAACCTCTTTATCCAGCTTTAATGGCTTAACATGAACATTGAAGATCGCTTTTCTTTCATTCAGATCGGGAAGTTCGACATGGATCTGACGATCGAATCTGCCTGCACGGAGTAATGCCTTATCAAGCATATCCGCGCGGTTAGTTGCGGCCAGGATAATGACACCGGTATCTGAGCTGAATCCATCCATTTCGGTGAGCAATTGATTCAGGGTATTCTCCCGTTCATCATTGGATCCGAAATTTGGATTCCGGCCCCTCGCTCTTCCTACAGCATCGATTTCATCTATAAATACAATACATGGAGCCTTTTCTTTAGCCTGTTTAAAAAGGTCACGAACCCTTGAGGCTCCTACCCCGACAAACATCTCAACAAAATCAGATCCAGACATGGAGAAGAAAGGTACATTTGCCTCACCGGCAACGGCTTTGGCCAGTAATGTTTTCCCCGTACCCGGAGGACCGACAAGCAGGGCTCCTTTGGGGATTTTACCTCCAAGGTTTGTATATTTTCCCGGGTTCTTCAGAAATTCAACAATCTCCCTGATCTCAACTTTTGCCTCTTCCAATCCGGCAACATCTGAAAAATCAACCTTTACGTTTGTATCCTTATCAAAGATCTGTGCCCGCGATTTACCCACGTTGAAGATATTACTACCGCCCCCTGGCCCTCCACCTCCGGCACCACCGCTCATTCTTCTGAGCATGAATATCCAAATTCCAAGGATAAGCAGGAATGGAAGAATCCAAAGCAGCATATCCCCGATAACATTTTTTCTGGTCACAGTGGTATACTCAGGGGTTTTTTCCGGCGGCAGTTCGTTCAGTGCCTCGTTCAATTGTTGCCCAAACACATCCGGGAATACAATTGTAAAGTAGTATTGGGGCAGATTCTGCCCCAGCATCGAATTAGTGCGTTTGTCATTGACTTCAGAATGTTTTGCATCCGATAACCGTTCCGGTTTGATATATACTTCGACTGATTCCTTGTTGACGATTACCAGTTTCTGTATATCTCCCGACCTGAGCATTTCGAAGAAAGTATTGGAATCAATTTCCTTCATGCTGTTTGAATTTCCCAGAAATTGCATTCCGATCAGTGCTAACAACACAATTCCGATGATCCAATAGGTATTGAGTTTAGGCTTGTTATCTGGTTTTTTCGGTCCACCGGTATTGCCCGGTCTGTTTGTTCTTTCCGCCATTACTTTAAAATTCAAATTATCACTGATCCTCTATCTGTTGCATAACACCTTCTGCCCATAACTCCTCCAGTTTATAGAAGCTTCGTCTCTCGTTCAGGAAGATGTGCACTACAATGTCAAAATAATCCATCAGCACCCAAAGGGAGTTATCAGTACCTTCAACATGATGTGCAGCAGTATGCAACTCCTTCTTTACTTTTCTGCCAACAGTTTCTGTCAATGCATCTACCTGCGTTGTCGAGTCTCCATGACAAATAACGAAGTAATCGCAGATGGCATGATCAACCTTTGCCAGGTTGATTGTAATAATCTCTTTTGCTTTTTTTTCCTTTAGTGCCTCAAGAATTATTTCTAGCTTTTCACTGGTTTCAACAATCCTGGTTTCCGTCATTCAGATAATTCAATCGTGTTTTTATTTTTCCACTTTCTACTCGCCTGCAAAGGTATGTGTTATTTTATTAACCTAAATTTGGCAAATAAGTTTATTCCCTGTTTCATTGTCAAAAATTATACCATGAAGAGTAATCTGATCACATTTGATATGCTTGATTCGACAAATAATGAGGCGCAAAGAATAATCGCAGCAGGTTCAGTTTCAGGAGAGTTTATTGTTTCAGCAGGTTTCCAGCAGCATGGCAGGGGTCAGTCCGCCAACAGGTGGGTGAGTGACCCGGGCAGGAATTTACTAATGAGCTGGGTTGTATATCCTGCATTTTTGTCAGTTAACCAGCAATTTCAGCTGTCAAAAGCGGTATCTCTGGCGATCACCGATTTGTTTGCCAGCTATTTTGTACCGTGTTGTATCAAGTGGCCGAATGATATTGTTTGTGATTCAGGCAAAATTGGCGGAATTTTAATTGAAAACAGCATTCTGGGGGAAGATATCCGGCACAGTATCATTGGGATAGGGCTTAACATTAACCAAATGGAATTTCCTCCTTTTCCGCGACCGGCTACCTCAATGATTAATGAAACCGGAAAGAATTACGACCCTGAAGAGGTCAGAGATTCATTGATCAGTTTTCTGAACAAAAGATACAAACAACTGGAAGGTGGAGAGCAGCAGATGATTGATACTTCCTACCTGTTGCAACTTTTTCGCATTAATGAAGTATCAGTTTTTACTGATGGTGTCAATGAATTTGAAGGAGTGATCAGCGGTGTGAATGAAATTGGCGAACTGCAGCTAATGCGCGAAGGTAAGTTGTATTCGCACGGCTTTCATGAAATAAAGATGATTTAACTCATTTGCGGAAATTCAAATCTCTCTATTTCTTCGATCAGAGAGTCGGCAAACTTTTTTAAGGGTGATTTAACCATGGACGATAAGAACTGATTGATCAGTGGTTCAATGGTAATTTTAATTCGCGTATCATTTTCATCGAGCTCTTTTAGTTGTATCCAGAGATTAAAGTTGTATTGCGAATTCTTAGGATCGCTCGTTACTTTAACCAGTTTGTTTTCCTTTTTTTCAATGATATCCAGTTTGAATTTTCCAAGCATGTCAAGTCGAAATATACAGTGATCTTTCTCAGCCTTCCAGTCTGATATCTTATCTGCAGGAATAAAATTGTTGAAATTCCGGAAGTCGGAGATGAATGAATATACAATGGATACAGGATTCGTTGAACAGCCTGTCTTACTTTCTATTCTCATATACCTAAATTCTTAATTCAAATTAATATAATACTATTTATTTCGTTCAAGCTGCGGGAAACCAGTTGCATCGCAGAAAGAGTATTTTCTATGGCGCCCGGCGAACGGAGTTGGCGAATACCGCTAAAACAAATATTTCTGTATGAGTAGCTCTCATCAGCGAACAGTTCGTTATTGAATATTTTATTGGTTTCACCGGGCTCATCGTCAAGGCGATTTCGGTTGATGATCTTTTTTCTTTGCATCGTTGACATATTAAGCTTCAATGATGAAGGGTACATCAAAACAACTCTATTGGTTAGAAGCCGAATAAACTTTTGGCTAAATCTTTGTTCGGGTTATTCTGAATTGCCTGTTCCAGGTCCATGCCAGTTTGCCGGATCGAGCCTCCATTTCTGAATAAGAGCAAGCTGTTTATCGTCTATATAACCGCTATCGACAGCCTGTTTAAGCATTGTATCAAAATCGGTAAGTGTCAGGACAATCAATTGGTGCTTTTTAAATGTCATCTCCGCGGTTTTGAATCCATAGGTAAATGCTGCGACCATGCCGGTTACAACACATCCGGCAGTTCGAAGTGCTTCCACAGCTTTTATTGAGCTCCCCCCGGTTGATATAAGATCCTCAATTACAATTACCGTTTGTCCGGGTGAACAGTTCCCTTCGATCAGGTTTTGCATGCCATGACCCTTGGTGGTGCTTCTGATATAGACAAAAGGTAAATCCAGGGCATCGGCTACAAGAGCACCCTGTGCTATGGCACCGGTGGCGACGCCGGCGATCATATCGGGAATTTCAAAGTTTTCACGGATCATTTTAACATATGCATCCCTGATGGCTGAACGAACTTTCGGAAAAGAAAGTGTTTTACGGTTATCGCAGTAAATAGGGGATTTCCAGCCTGAAGCCCAGGTAAATGGACTTGCAGTTTCTAATATAATTGCTTTACTTTGCAGCAAATATTCAGCAATTCGGCAGTTGGTTTTCATCATTGGCAAATGTATAAAGTTTTTTTTAAGGATAGAACAGTATATTTTGGGGATGATTTTTCAAAGACTTTTGGAAAAAACAACGGATTATTCTACAAGTATAGTAACCTTCAGGAGCTGACCGAACTGGTTCATGTATTCAATGAGCTTACTAAGATCAACAAGCTTTTTATTGTACACAGCGACATATTAGCGCTTTTTGAAGAGTTTAAGGCCTGCTTTGAGTTTGTTGAGGCTGCCGGTGGATTGGTGATGCGTACGGACGGGACATTTTTAGTGATGAAACGCGATGGTGTTTGGGATCTCCCAAAGGGAAAACTCGATAACGGTGAAAGCTCTGAGGAGGCTGCCCTTCGGGAAGTATCGGAAGAGACTGGTCTTCAGGAGTTAAAAATCGTTAAGCCGGTACTGTCAACTTTTCATACCTATCAAATTACAGAGGATATGCTGCTGAAAAAGACCAAATGGTATGAGATGCTCTATAAGGGCAATGAGGAACCTGTACCGGAAACTGCGGAAAAAATTACAGAGATACGGTGGGTTGAACCGGGCAAGACCGACTTCATCAGAAAAAATACTTATCCGAGCGTGCTTGACGTATTATATGTCAGAGATCTCCTCTAGCCCTCATTATACCAAACAGCTGTTCTTCAAATCCTTCCGTAGCCAATTGGGCTGGAGATCGAAGTAACACACCCTCCGGGTCAACCAGGTAGCATGTTGGGAAGGCCCTTACATTGTAATCCATAAGGAGTTGATCATCATTGCCATAAAAAAGAGCAGTCCAATCATACCCGTTTTTTTCCATAAACCGGACCATGTTTTGATGTTCTTCCGTGATCATTATCGTGACGACAGCCAGGTAATCCTTGTGGATATTATGGATCGCGTTCAGAAACGGGTACTCTTTGAGGCAGCTGTAGTTATCGGGTGTGCAGAAGTTGAGGTAGACATATTTGCCTCTGAAATCATCCAGTGAAACATGCTGGTTTTTCTTGTTGGTTAGTTTAAAACCGGGTGGTTTATTACCTGTCTTCAAACGGGTGAGATGGTCCTTAACCCCTGCGGCATACACTGCATGCTCTTTGGATTCAGGATCAATAATGATCTTATCAAGCAAGCTGAGAAGTGCTTCCCTGTTAAAGTAATCCTGGAAGTACGTGTCAAAGATCTCCTTTATAAGTATGAGTTCTGCCAGTTTCATGTTGGGAACGGCCGGGTGCAGTATTAATGTCTCCTTCACGGCTTCTGCATCCTGCTTGCGGTTTATCAGGTAAGGTATCTGTTTTCCCTCTTCGGTACGTGAAAAGTAAAAAAGGAATTCTTTATACATTTCATTAAACAGCTCATACCATGCGGGATTATCCGTTCTGGGCTGATCGGTATTGAGGTGATTCTCAAATATGTATTGAAGGCCTACGTCACGGCTGTTTATTCTCAGCAGACCGTACCTGAAATTCCTGTATTCACAGAAGGATTGATTTGTGTCATTCATATAATTCTTTTCCAGTGTCGTTATCATTGAATCAGGATCAACGGGTTCATACACCCTCATTGCTTCCAACATTTGATAATTCTGGTTCAGGAGTAGTGAATCAAATCGGAATATCCTGGTATTCAAATCAGTTGATAAAGCTCCTTTCCCTGGGGTATCCAGTGGGAATTCCTGTATGACCCGGATATGGTCGACAACCGGTTTAAAATATGGGTTTCTTATATCGGCTTCACTTTTTTCACTTTTTGGTGGAAGTTTTATCTCATAGCCGAAACCGGGAACCAGAAACATTGTGGACCGGTAAATACCTGAATTGATGAATATCCAGACAGGCGAGTTAATAATGATCTCCTGGTAAAAAGAGCCCTTCTTATCGATATCTATTGTACCAATAATATCTGAATCTCCAGTTACCGGATTTGTGATTTTCCTTATCAGAAGTTCTTCACCAGCAAATTGACTTGCTTTTCCCTGTAATAGTGCCTGACTGAAAGCGGATTCTGAAAGGAGGGACAGACAAAGAAAGACTACACCAGCGAACAATCTCATTTAAAGGTATTTTTTTATATCAATTCCATCGGGAAGGAACTGGGCTGCATCACCTCCATTCCTTATAATATCTCTTATTATGGTTGAATTGATCGGTGTATGTTCCGGACTGGTCAGCAAAAAGACTGATTCTACATCTTTCAGCATTTTTTTATTGATCTGGGCGATCGCACGTTCATATTCAAAATCAGCCGCGGTACGAATTCCACGCAACATATAACCGGCATTCACTTTTATACAAAAATCCACAGTTAATCCTTCAAAGGATTCACAGGTAATCTTTTCTTCGTTCCTGAAAACCTCATTGATCATTGCAACCCTTGATTCGACCGGCATGAGTGGCAACTTGCCTGAATGTACTCCCACACCAACAATGATCTTCTCGAACAGGTCCATTGCTCTCCTGACAATAGATTCATGTCCCACGGTAAAGGGATCGAATGATCCTGGAAATATTGCGGTTTTATTCATTTCATTTACTTTTTTTGGATTCGTTGAGCTAAATTACTCTTTTTTGAAGATATTTGTAAAGTGAAGCGCAATATACTTTGCTTACTTCACCTGGATATTAATTCAACCGCCTTAAGCCATGGAAGGTTTGATAAAACTTCTTATTATTGATGACAATCCCGATGCAAGAGAACTGATTTCTGTCTTGCTGTCCGATTTTCGGGGGGTTGAAATTATAGGAATGGCCTCAGGAGTTGATGAAGCCATTAAGTATACGGCCGATTTAAGGCCCGATCTGGTATTGCTCGATATCCAGATGCCTGGTAAGAATGGATTCAATTACCTGGATGATTTAAATGAGCTTACTATTAAACCTGGCATAATATTTCTCACGGCTTATGAGGATTATGCAATTCAGGCCATCAAAAATTCGGCCTTTGATTATCTTCTAAAGCCGGTGAAGAAAGATGAATTGATCGCTGCAATCAAACGATATTCCGATTTTGTAAAGCAGAGCAGGGCGTCTGATTATTCCAGGTTGATGCAGTTGCTCAACAGGTTAAAACCAGAAAGGATCAAGTTAAATACAAGAACCGGTTTTTATTTTGTTGATCCCTCAGATATTCTCTATGTCGAGGCACAGGGAAACTACAGTCAGATCATTCTGAGTTCGGGAAAATCGGAGACCAGTACCTTAAGCTTAGGGTCCATTGAAAAATTAATGACCGGAAGTAGCTTAATTCGAATCAGCAGATCCTATATTATCAATTTGAATCACATTTCCAGTGTCGACCGGCGGTCTAATATTTGCTGCCTGGAGCATAAACAAAGAAACTATCAGCTAAGAGTTCCTGCCCAGAGTATCAGGCTGCTTGAGCATCGTTTCTAAGCCAAAGATGGTACCACATACCAACCTCGTGGGTTAATATGATTCGTACAGAAAACCCGGTAGTTCATGTTTGTATTGTTACATTCCATACAATAAGTTGCCAAAGGTTTTTAATTGATTTTGTAACGCTTTACTTTTATTGCGTAATCTGAGAAGAAGTCTTCAACCACAACCCTAAACCTATGATAGAAGTATACAATCTTGATGGAATGCCGGTATACAAGTATCGATCTGTCAATAATAATTCCCGAGTTTGACAGTTGAATTTTTCAAATATTTCACAATCAGATATATA
>CAZIIU010000012.1:0-79061 GCA_964539395.1 uncultured Bacteroidaceae bacterium | reverse complement strand
TAACAACCTCGCTGAAATTGTTAATACCAGTTCGTTTTCAAACTTTTATATGCGTCGGCCCTGCGGTAAGTGTCTGCAGGATGGTTAATGGTATAATTGAGAAGCGGGTTTTACTTGCTGCTTTATTCCATTGTGTCTTCGATCACCTCTTTCAGAACATCTTCAATTTCCAGTCCCATAGCCCTGATCTGCTGGGGTACGATGCTTTCCCTGGTCATTCCCGGGATAGTGTTCAGTTCGAGGAAATAGATCTGGTTACCCCGAATGATATAGTCGATTCTCACGATTCCCTTGCACCGGGCATGGTCATAAATATCGGAAGAGAGCTGCATACATCTGCGGGTCAGGTCCTCATCTATCTCAGCTGGAGTAATCTCATCCGACATGCCTTCGTATTTCGCTTCGTACGTAAAGAATTCGGTTTTTGAAATGATCTCTGTAAGTGGAAAGATCAATTCCCGCTTTTTGGTTTTGACGAGTCCGCAGGTAATTTCCCTACCTTTTACGAATGATTCAATGATCACTTCATCATCTTCTTTAAAGGCTTTATCAATGGCTGGTTTTACATTTTCCATTTGTGTAACTTTCGATGTACCGAAGCTCGACCCTCCATTATTGGGTTTGATAAAGCACGGTAAACCCACCTTATCAATGATCACTTCAGTATCATAGACTTTGTCCCGGTTTATCAGTTCAGCTTCAGCAGTCATGATGCCAAACTGTTTGAGATAGGTCTTTGCCACATACTTATTGAAGGTCATTGCAGAGGAGAGACTGCCGGAGGAGCTGTAGGGGATCTTTTTCATGTCGAGAAATCCCTGCAACAGTCCGTTTTCTCCGGGTGGTCCGTGAATAATGTTCCAGGCATAATCGATTTTGATATTTCGTCCCTCATTCTGAAAGCCAAACAATTCTCTGTTGAAGGGAATCTGTTCCTTTCCGTTTTTTACAAACCAGGTATCACCTTTAAGAATAACCAGGTGAGAATTATATCCTGCCGCTGAAAGCCATTGCTGGATTTCTGTTCCACTCTTCACAGATATTGAGAATTCCGAAGAATCGCCTCCTGCCAATATTGCTATTTCCATGCTTCATGCTACATTTCATAATAAAATTACAATATTTCAGGCAGGAACTCTAACAATTGGTTTCATATTTTGTGAAGCGGGTGTTCGCTTCCATGAAGTCAGCATTTCCAATTACCAATAAACCAACGCAGGTGAGTTAAACCGTTTTTTCAATCTGAATCGTTTGCTCTTCCAGAAGTGTATTTTCGCCATTTCTCAATGACAGTTGACATATCAGTTGGCATTTCGGTTACGTAAAGCATCTCCTCTTTGGTTTTGGGATGCTTGAATCCCAGGGAGCGGGCATGCAGGGCCTGTCTTGGGAGGATGTTGAAGCAGTTGGTCACAAACTGCTTATATTTAGTAAATGTAGTACCCCTGAGAATTTTGTCTCCACCATACTCATTATCATTAAAAAGAGGGTGTTTCAGGTACTGCATATGTACCCTAATCTGGTGGGTTCTACCGGTTTCAAGCCTGCATTCTATCAGTGTAACATAACCCAGGCGCTCCAATATCCTGTAATGGGTTACAGCTTGTTTCCCCTGCTCCCCGTCCGGGAATACCTTCATCTTCTTTCGGTCCTTTGGGTTCCTGCCGATATGTCCTGTTATTGTACCTTCCTCTTCAGGAGGTTCGCCCCACACAAGGGCATTGTATGTTCTTATTGTTGTTTTCCTATAGAATTGTATAGCCAGGCTGGACATGGCTGCTTCGGTTTTTGCCACTACAAGTAAGCCGGAAGTATTCTTATCAATCCTGTGAACAAGACCTGGCCTCTCCTCTCCGCTCCGGAAAAGAGGATTATCCTTTAGATGGTACATCAGTGCATTAACGAGAGTCCCGGTGTAGTTTCCATGACCAGGATGGACTACCAGGCCGGCTTCCTTGTTTAAAACGATCAGATGATCATCTTCATAGAGGATATTCAGTGGAATATCCTCCGGGATTAGTTCCAGTTTCCTTGGGGGATGGGGTAGGACGACGGAGACGATATCATCTGGTTTTACCTTATAACTGGACTTTACAGGGATGCTATTCACCAGAATGCTTCCTGCTTCTGCTGCAGACTGTATTCTGCTTCTGGAAGTGCCTTCAAGCTTGTTCTGCAGGAATTTATCGATGCGAAGAGGCGACTGACCCCTATCGGCTTCGAAGCGAAAGTGTTCAAACAGCTCATTATTTTCATCGCTCTCCTCTGTCATGATTATCGATGAATAATGATTTTTTCCTGTTGAATGAAGCTGTCTGATGAAAATGTAAAGAGATACACACCAGCGGGCAAATCTCCCGTAAATACTTCGTTTCCGGATAATAATTGTTGTGAAATAACAAGCCTGCCAGTCAGTTCAAATACTGATATAAATATCTTCTTGCCATAGAGATCAGTCGGCAACTCTACCTGCAGGTAATCTCTGGCAGGGTTTGGACCGATCTTCAGTGGTGTTGCCATACCGATATCTGCCCGACTGGAAGAGTAGGATCTGATAACAAAAGGCCTGAGCATAAGGATTCCGGGGGCTGTAGATTGCTGCCATTCATTTCCGAGGTTATATAAAAGCTTACCACCTGCAGGTTTATTGATATCCATACCGATGTTCAACAGAAACTGGTTATACTGCATCAGTCCGACGTAAAATGTTCCCGAGATGCTTACAGTCTCACCAAACCTGTAACGAATAAACCTGTTGATGCTGTCAGCATATTCCACTGCATAATCAGCTTCATCTTCGTAAATAAGATTTCCAGGAATACCATTGTTATCGTCCCAAACCATGAATTTGTAATAATATCCTGTATTAAGGGAGTCCTTCAACTGTGTAAAATAGATATCCACACCACCCAGTTCATCGGCAATAAAGCTGTTAAATCTTATTGCTATCCTGCCGTTATTAGTACCCTGGCCGCGCAGGCCGTAAGCTCTTTCGGCGGTTCCGTCATCATATGAAAAGTAATCTCTGAATACCTGCCTGCGGCAGATCGTGTCATTCAATTTGTAGTCGAAGTCATCTGTGCGCAGCCATGCCCTGACCAGGTAACTCGCGGTGTCGCCGCGGTTGAACTGAAACGGGTAAACAGTCTGGATATCATGTGAAACTGCGGTGCCCGGCAGGATGTCCTGCGTTGATGGATTGCCCGGGGTATACAGGTTGTTCCAAACTTCATCGTATATGGAAGCACTTCGGGTTACATTACGGGTTGCACTGTCGTTATTAAAATAGTTTAATGTGATATTGGGACGATAGATCGTATTATATGCCAGTCCAAAATGATCCCATGGAATTGATTCGTAGTCTTTGAGCAGGGAAGGTATCGGTTTTTGAAACGCAACATCCCTGATAACAGTATCGCTTATATTTCTGTTTCGGTCCACCCTCACATAATCGATGTTCCAGTGGTCCACATTACCCCATTTGTCTTTATAATCAGGATTTTGAGGAAGGCTTGCCCTGTTTCTGAAACCAAACCTGAATCCCTTTTTAAGATATATTGTATCTGTGATGGGTATCATTACCTGTCTGAAATTCTTCAGGGTATCTCCGGGGACGCTCCAGACATTGATCCATGAAGTATCAGTGGGATTAAAGAAGTCCAGACAAAGAGAGTCGTGCCACATGGGCTCCAGTCCATTCCCCATGGGTTGGTAGAAGAAGCTCAGGTAGATACTGTCGGATGCAGGATACTTCAAATTTATTGGACGGGAGGTAAGGTAGTCGGCATTAAAGGTTTCGGGTGTCGTGGTTGCAAATGGATAAACGGAACCGTTCTGGTCCAGGGCATCCAGCGTGGCAACTCCGATGGTTGGGGGGTTTATTGCAAAGCCTCTGTTGATATAAGCGTAGTTATCTGACCATATGCAGGGATCCGGGTAGTTTGAAACTCTTGAAAAGTCATCACGGATCGGCAGCTCAATATGTTCTTCATCCAATGCTTTTTTTACCGGAATTTGATCATTTCCCTGAAGATGTGGATTATTCATCAGTGGCAGGACGTATTCCTGTGTCATGCCGGGAACAGCTAATACAGATAGCATGATGCAAAAAGCACCGGTCTTAAAAATTGATTTCATTTTAAAAGTCTGCATCATCATTCATGCCGGTAGCGTTTGTGTCTGCAACAGGAAGCAGTGTTGAGTCGACCGTCAGCCAGATAAAAACTTCCATTCCCTTTTTTAGCCTTGAAGATCCATCATAATCAGGGTTTTGCCTGTAAACCCATGCAGCCAGGCTGTCATCCTCGTTTTGAACTGAATTGTCGTAAGTTGCCAGCCCAAAATTCAGATAGCGATTTGCAATGGCTGATTTGGCCGATGCCAAATCCATTCCATGCAGATCAGGAACTTCCGTTGTCTCATTGCTGAGTCCCATTCCCAGTACCAGGTCAATCCTGGAACCTTTTTCAACCATCGTACCTTCTTCTATAACGGAGCCATTCTGTTTTTGTTGCAGAACGCTGTTCACCGCAAAATCGGGTTTATAGCTAATCTCTCCCAGTACAAGACCTGCATTTTCAAGTGCCAGGATTGCCTGCCGGACAGACAGGGATACGAGGTTGGGCATGGTAACTTTTTCAGGATTAACGGCGTTCATCGTAACAAATACCCTTCTTCTGACTTTTACCTTAGAGTTTGGTGTCGGATTTTGTTTAACTACAGTTCCCCTGGGCATATCACTTGCATATATGGAATCCAGCACTTTTATATTCAGCTTCCGTGAGGATAACACATCACCTGCTTCGTCGATTGTTAATCCTGTAAGGTTTGGTACGGAAATCGCCTGTCCGTGATGTGTGTAAAATTTCAGCCACACCAGTGTTACAAGTAAAATTATTACTGTAATAGCAACTGCCAGCAGAAAGTGACGCAAGAATATCTTTGAGATCAGGAATTTGAAAAAGCTCATAAATCTATTTGTCTGTGTTGCAAAGATAATCAACCAACTTATTTCAACGCACGTATCGTAAGATTAATTGTTTTCGACCAATGTAAGTCCCGCTTTTGTGATTGTTGCAGCCTCCTGGTACGTTTCATAATCTGTATTGATATCCCAAAGGTCGTGATTTGTTCCTGATACAATATTTGAAGCAGCAAGCATCCCCATTAAAATGCTGTGATCCTGGTTGTTGTATTTGTATGCACCATACCGGCCAATGACATGCAGGTTGTCTGTTTTATTCAGAAAATCCTGCAAAGGTTCCAGGTTTTTCCTGTACCCGCTATAATACACCGGGTAACAGCGTGGAATTCTTACAACCTTGCCATCTTCTATCTCATTTCTTTTTGCAAGTCCGATCTTTTCGATCTCCCTGTATGCCATATTTTTCATAGAGAGATCATCCTGTTTCCACAGTTCATCTTCAAAATTACACCAGTACTCCAGGCAGAGGATCGTTTGGTTGCTGTTACCATACAGGTTGGGTACCCAGTTCCTGAAATTGGTAATCCTACCGGTTTTTACCTCTGAATCGTGAATATATAGCCACTGATCCGGAAATAGATTGCTATTATTGATCTGAAGATATACCAGGATTGTATTGCGAAATTTAAGCGACCGGACCTTTTCAAGCAGATTATCGGGTATGTTGCCAAGCCGCTCAGCCAGCAGGTTTAGTGGCATGGTTGATACAATATGGTCGTATTCGATGGTTCTGCCATCTTCAAGTTCTAATGCTATTACCTTATTTTGTTCGGTAACAACTCTCTTTACAGGAGTGTTCAGATGTACCTTGCCTCCGTTTTTAATAATCCTGTTCATCATCCGGTTATAGATGGAGCCGGTGCCATTGAGGGGGTAGGCAAATTTATCGACCAGTGTAGCGTGTTTTCCTTTTTTAATAAGGGACAATGAATTTTTAACTGCCTCGAAAAGTGATAGCTTTTTAATCCGTTGTGAAGCAAAGTCACTGTCGAGTTCGGTACATTTTATTCCCCATAGCTTTTCAGAATAGGTTTTAAAAAAGATTCTGTAGAGCCTTGCACCAAACCGGCGGGTAACCCATCCTTCAAATGTGGAAGTATCTTTCACCGGTGCGATCTTTTGTTTCATATAGCTTATCATACATAGGATCGCCTCACGGATGCCCAGTCCTTTAAGTGCATTAAAGGCACGAATCGGATAATCAAAAAATGTTTTGTTGTAAAATATGCGGGTTTTCCTCCGGACGATTTCATATTCCTTGCCAGCCACCTCGAGCCAAAGCTCATTTATTTGCCTGTCTTTGCTAAAAAACCTGTGCGGACCGAGATCCACCGTCTGGTCCCACAATCGGATGGATCGGGACATGCCACCTACGCTGTCAGCAGCCTCATATACATCAACTGAAGTAACTGTTTCTCCGATTTTTTCGGAAAGCCTGAATGCTGCTGTAAGTCCTGCCGGACCACCCCCGATGATGGCAATTTTCATTGATCGAAATAATTTACAGGGTTAAAAATAGAAAAAAAAAACCAACCGGAAGGGGGTTGGTTTCAGGAAAGTAAATGCTATTACCTTATTTTTTGTGCTTGGGCTCATCTGAAACGGTTAGTCTCTTGCGTCCCTTTTTTCTTCTCAAATTGAGGACCTTCCTGCCACTGGCAGAACTCATCCTTTCCCTGAAGCCATGCTTGTTTTTACGTTTTCTGTTCGATGGCTGAAATGTTCTCTTCGGCATATTCTGCTATTTACAATAAACACTGTTAAAAATTCTGTTCGGGCTGCAAAAATAGCAAA
Source organism: uncultured Bacteroidaceae bacterium (assembly GCA_964539395.1). Lineage (GTDB taxonomy): Bacteria > Bacteroidota > Bacteroidia > Bacteroidales > M55B112. The sequence goes on along the minus strand of CAZIIU010000012.1, from coordinate 72,283 downwards.
TTACTTTGAATGACAAAAGAAATATGTTCAAAACTTCAGGTAGATTAGTTTTTTTTCCGCAAACCATGCTTCATCAAACCACCGACTGACTGGCTCGATTTGGATCCTGCTACTAAACGCGGATAATTCATGGTCAATGTCTCCGCCTTTCAAGTAAAGGATCCCATTGGGTATTTCGTTGAAAGAGTTGCCGGAAACGAGATGGGAGGTCCACATGAAAAATCTTGGAAATCCCGTTACAGCGCGGCTTACTACGAAGTCGAATGTACCCTGAACCCGTTCAGCCCTTGTCTGCAATGTTTCAACGTTGGTAAGCCTTATCGCCGCAACCAGTTCATTAACCACTCTGATTTTTTTACCGACTGAGTCGACAAGCGTGAAGTGACATTCGGGAAACATAATGGCCAGGGGCAGCCCAGGAAATCCTCCCCCTGTTCCGACATCAATGACTGAAGTGCCTTTTTCAAAATCGATTGTTTTAGCTATGGCCAGGGAGTGCAGGAAATGTCTCTCTTCCAGAAAGTCAATATCTTTTCTCGAAACCAGGTTGATTTTGTCGTTCCACTCCCTGAGTATTGAACTGTATACTACAAACTGATCTATTTGATAACCGGAAATTCCAGGAAAGTATTTTCTGATCAATTCCATTCGGATCAGGATTTAGCATCACTGTTTTTAAGGATGTTAAGAAGGAGTTCCCTGGCCCTGAAGAGTTGAGCTTTTACTGTTCCGAGTGGTATTTCAAGGTGCACGGATATCTCTTCGTAAGAATACTCCTGGAAATATCTCAGTTCGATTAACGACCTGTACCTAGGTTTCAGCTTGGTGACAACATCGCGCAGCAGTTTTATCTTTTGCTCATTGATCATGGTGGCTTCAGGATCCATTGAATCCGATTGTATTATTGAAGAAGGACTGAGGTTCTCCTCATTATCCACCGACTGGTCGAGCGAGACCGTATTGGTCCTTTGCTTTCTGATGAAATCGATGCAATTGTTGGAGGCGATTTTAAAGAGCCAGGTACTAAAAGCAAAATTGGGGGTATACTGATCCAGGTTCTTAAACGCTTTCCCGAATGCTTCAATGGTCAGGTCCTCAGCATCAACCGGATTATTTACCATTTTAAGAAGCATGAAATAGATTGCATCACGGTATTTTCCCAACAACTGTGCATAGGCCTGCTGATCACCTTGCCGTGCACTTTTCACCAGATCCAAATCCTGTTGTGCTTTGTCAGATAAGCTATTGTTCAGTTCCATTTAGATTCCCGAGGTCTGATAACATTTGAGATCTGCAGGGCTGCCAGAAGGATTGGCAGCAGCGGATCCAATAACAGCGAAGGTAACAATAAATCCCGTTCATCCAACCGCCTCATACTCAATTTTACCAATACAAGTCTAACCACTGTATGCAGTCCCCATGCCATTAGGGCGAGCCAAATCCAGTGATCCATGAACAGCAGGATAACCAGGGACAGATAGAAGAGTACCCGTGTCAGATATTCGGTTCCCAACCTGAATTTTGAGCCGGTTTTATAATATGCGCCGGTTGTCAGATGCCGTTTTTTCTGTCTGATCCATTGTCTGAATGATAACGGGGGTGAAGAAATGGTTAAGCTGTCACGCGATATTTCTACGCTTGTATTAGTCCTTGTTGCGGCCTCATTTACAAACAGATCATCATCGCCCGATAACAGATTGAGGTGTTTCGCAAATCCCTTGTGGCGGAAAAAGAGCTTTCGGACATAGGCCATGTTTCTCCCAACGCCCATATAGGCTCTTCCTTTTATTGCCGATGAGATGTATTGTATGGCTGTAAGAAGTGTTTCGTAACGTATAATCAGATTCAGAACCCCTCTCCCGCGCTCATATTTACCTATTCCGAGTATTAGTTCTGTTTCTTCTGAAAAGTGACGTGACATTCTCCTGACCCACTGATCGGAAACCGGATAACAGTCAGCATCACTGAAAAGTAATTTGTCATATTTCGCCGCCTTGATACCAATCGTCACAGCCAGCTTTTTGCCATGTGTAAATTTTCTGTCAGGATATATGGTTGTATAATACAGGTGAGGATATTTCATCTTCATGTCCATCAATACAATTTCTGTATCGTCAGTCGAACAATCATTTACAACAACGACTTCGTATTTAGGATAATCCTGTGTAAGAAAGAAAGGAAGATTTTTTTCCAGATTTTCTGCCTCATTTCGGGCGCAGATTATAATGGAAACCGGCTTTTTTCCTCCCGGGATATCAGGAGCGCGGTACAAGACAAATCTCATATAGATAAAGAGGTAATAGATGAGTTGCACAATGAGGCAAATGATCATGATACATGCGATGATCCAGGTAAATACTGTGGCAGAATGATATAAATGATAAAAATACATCCGGTACGAAATAGATGGCAATGTTAGGAAAGTTTATTATTTCTACCAACCGGCCGGTTATCTCTCCCGCGTATATTTATTAACATTGCGTATATTTGCCGACTGATACGGATCATGAAGTTTGAACTATTGCATACACAGGTTGGTAGCAAGGCCAGGGCAGGAAGAATAACTACCGGCCACTCCTCTTTTGATACACCGGTCTTTATGCCGGTCGGAACCCAGGGCACAGTAAAGTCGGTACACCAACACGAACTGAAGGAGGATATTCAGGCAGGCATTATTCTCGGGAATACCTATCATCTTTACCTGCGCCCTGGAACTGATGTATTGGAAGATGCAGGAGGTCTCCATAAATTCATGAACTGGGATCGGTCCATACTCACAGACAGTGGCGGATACCAGGTGTTTTCCCTTTCAGGGAACAGAAAACTAACCAGGGAGGGGGCCAGCTTCAGGTCGCATATTGACGGATCAAAACACCTTTTCACACCCGAAAATGTTGTTGAAATACAACGTATTATCGGGGCCGATATTATCATGGCACTCGATGAGTGTACACCGTGGCCATGTGAGAGGAAATACGCAGCAGATTCAATGGATCTTACTCATCACTGGCTCGATAGGGGATGGAAGCAGTTTACTGAAAGTGAATCTAGATACGGGTATCAGCAAACCTTTTTTCCGATTGTCCAGGGAAGTGTCTTTCCGGATTTAAGAGCAAGATCGGCTGAAAAAATCGCATCCATCGGTGCAATGGGAAATGCCATTGGGGGATTATCTGTTGGAGAGCCTGCAGAGGAGATGTACAGAATGATTGAGGTGGTTGAAAGGATATTGCCGGCTGACAGACCGCGTTATCTGATGGGCGTCGGCATGCCGGAAAATATCCTTGAAGCCATTGACAGGGGTGTGGACATGTTCGATTGCGTAATTCCAACACGAAATGGAAGAAATGGTATGCTTTTTACAAGCAGAGGAATTATCAATATCAGGAACAGGAAATGGATGAATGATTATTCTCCCCTGGATGAAATGGGGCAATCTGTTGTTGACAAGCAATATTCGAAGGCGTATCTGCGTCATTTAATTATTGCCGGAGAACTCCTGGGTGCACAGATAGCCACCCTGCACAACCTGGCATTTTACCAGTGGCTTGTAAGGGAGGCATTCAGAAAAATAATAAAAGATGAGTTTACACCATGGAAAGAAAATATGGTGAAAGTATTGGGAAAAAGATTATAAAGCTGATCGGTCTTAGGATCATTGATGCATATATCATCAGGAAATTCCTGGGGACCTTTTTTCTTGTTATATCCTTGATCCTGGCAATTGCAGTGGTATTTGACCTCTCTGAGAAAATCGATGATTTTATTGAGAACGGTGCCACTGCCAGAAAAATCATATTTGAGTATTATCTCAATTTCATTCCATACTTTGCCGTCCTGTTCAGTTCACTGTTTACCTTTATCACAGTAATTTACTTCACCTCGAGGATGGCTTACAATACTGAAATTATTGCAATTTTAAACAGTGGCATGAGCTTTCGCAGATTACTCAGACCCTACATAATCTCATCCATAATAATTGCGGGACTCTCTTTTTTTCTGAACGACCAGGTTATACCAAAATCTAATGCTGTTAAACTGAAATTCGAGGAGGAGTTCGTACATAAACGGCCCGTTAGGTTTCAAACGAAAAATTATCACCGACAGGTTGAACCAGGTATTTATATCTATCTTGAGAACTACAGCACAATTACCCAGATAGGTTATAATTTTGCCATTGAAAAGTTTGATGGTAGCAGGCTGGTGTCGAAACTTATTTCCGACCAGGTGCGCTGGGATACAGCTACAGATAAATGGACGCTCATCAGATATTACCAGCGTGATATTGATGGGATGAAGGAGACAATCACTTCAGGAAAGCAAAAAGATACGGCGATTAATATGCACCCCTCCGATTTTGAGCGCCGCCTTAATATTGTTGAGACAATGAAACTCAAGGAACTGGACGAGTTTATCAAACAACAAAAGATGCAGGGAGAGACCAATGTGAAGGCATTTCAGATAGAGCGGCATAAAAGGATATCATTTCCGTTTTCAACCTTCATTCTCACTTTTATCGGTGTAGCCGTCTCTTCCCGCAAAATAAGGGGTGGTATCGGACTGCAGATTGCCATAGGGGTGATTATAAGTTTTACATATATTCTTTTTGTGCAGTTCTCAACCCAGTTTGCAATTGGCGGTTTGCTCTCCGTCGAACTTGCAGTATGGCTACCGAATATTCTGTTTGTTTTTGTTGCCCTATGGTTGCTAAAAATGGCTCCAAAGTAGATTATTCTTTTTCAAAACATCGTACTGGCGTACACATCAAGTATATAAGGTTAAAAATCACTGTTTTGAGTAGAAGTTGTCTGCAATGTTGTAAATCATTTTCGTCACAGTTAATCCTGTTTTTTGTATTTTTGGGCGGAAAAGAAATATAGTATAAACCAAACAGATTGATATGGCTTCGGCAAAAAAAATGAGTGAACTGCAGATGCGTCGCCAGCAAATACAGTTGGGCGGTGGCGAAAAGGCCATTCAAAAGCAGGTGGCATTGGGCAAGCTAACTGCCCGCGAGAGAATCCTTCAGATAGTGGATGATGGGTCCTTTAATGAATATGATCTTTTCGTTGAACATGATGCAAGGGATTTTGGCATGGAACAGAAGATATTGCATGGTGACGGGGTGGTGACAGGTACCGGTACGGTGGGGGGCAGACCAGTGTGCATTTTTGCACAGGACTTTACAGTTGCCGGAGGATCGCTGGGTTCTATGCACGCGAGAAAAATTACAAAGATCATGGATCATTCTCTGAAGATGCGGATGCCCCTAATCGGGATCAACGATTCGGGAGGTGCGAGAATACAGGAGGGGGTAAATTCCCTGGCCGGCTATGGTGAAATCTTTTTCAGAAATACTCTGGCCAGCGGTGTGATTCCCCAATTATCTGTAATACTGGGACCCTGTGCCGGAGGAGCCGTTTATTCACCTGCGCTTACAGACTTTGTATTTGTTGTTGACAATATTTCCAAGATGTTCATTACAGGTCCGGAGGTAATAAAAACAGTACTCGGCGAGGATATCACGATGGAGGAGCTTGGCGGGGCACGGGTTCATAGCGAAATGACCGGGAATGCACATTTCTTCGCCGAGTCGGAAGCAGAGTGCTTCGACCAGATCAAGACACTCCTTAGCTATATTCCATGGTCGAACACCTCTGAAAGAGTGAAAAAAGAGGTAAGGGAGCCAGGACAGGAGTACATTATTAATGATATTGTACCCTCAGATAAAAGGCTGCCATATGACGTCAGGGATGTAATCAGGGCAGTGAGTGATGATTCCGGGTTTCTTGAGGTTCAGGAAAACTGGGCCGCCAATATTGTGATTGGTTTTGGCCGGATCGACGGGAAAACGGTTGGTTTCGTTGCCAATCAGCCCAAGGTCCTTGCAGGAGTTCTCGATGTTGATTCTTCCGACAAATCGGCAAGGTTCATCCGGTATTGTGATGCTTTCAATATTCCCATTGTCACATTGGTCGACCTTCCCGGTTATCTTCCTGGTGTAGACCAGGAGCATGCCGGTGTAATCAGACACGGTGCGAAGGTACTGTATGCCTACAGTGAAGCTACTGTTCCAAAGGTTACCGTGATCCTTAGGAAAGCTTATGGGGGAGGATATATTGCTATGAATTCAAGACATTTACGGGCCGATTTTGTATTTGCATGGCCGGATGCTGAAGTGGCTGTGATGGGACCAGAAGGAGCTGCCAATATTATTTTCAGGAAGGAGATATCAACTGCTGAAGATCCTGAAAAGGTTCGAAAAGAGAAAGTGGAGGAATATATAGAGAAATTTGCGAATCCCTATGTCGCCGCTGCAAAGGGATTCATTGATTCAGTGATAGAGCCGTCAGAGACCCGCCGGGTATTGAAACATGCTCTTGAAGTGAGTGAGAATAAGGAGATCGGCATGCCGAAAAAGAAACATGGAATACCTCCATTTTAATTAGGAAGAGCAGATGGCAGAGAATGGTAAAAGTAGCCGGAAAAAAGCTGAAGAACCTGTGGTGATAAGCAGGGAATTTGTTGTGGAGTTCAGGAAGTACACAACAGAGCTCAATAAGAAATTTCTCAACCGCAAACCTTGGGTGCCAAAGGATGAAAGCAAGATTGTCTCTTTCATCCCCGGGACGATCACAAAAATATATGTTCAGGAGGGACAGCATATCGAAGAGGGAGAACCTTTGATGGTACTGGAGGCAATGAAGATGAAAAATACAGTATTCGCTACAAGGACAGCGACTATAAAAAAAATACATGTGTCAGAAGGTGAGCGTGTTCCAAAGTCGAAAGTGATTTTTGAACTGGAACCGGATTAGATCCATCCTTCCCATAGAAGGTTATTTCTGAGCATTGTTCCGAGATCCGCCTTCTCTTTATAAAGACCATAAACTGCAGAGCCGCTGCCCGATAAGGAGGCAAAGAATGCCCCAGACATATAGAGTTCCGCCTTCAGGCGTTCAATCTTCGGAAAATCTTTGAATACAATCTGTTCGAAATCATTGGTGATATTTCTTTTCCATGTGTCTTTCGGTTTCGGCAATAGTTTATTTAGATCTTCTCTGGTACTATCGGGAACAACATTTTTATATGCCCATGCTGTGTTAATTGATCTGCCGGGAAAAAGCAGGACTATATACAAATTGCTAATATTCAAAGATGTGTCGGTAAGAATATCACCCCTGCCTTCGGCCAGTGCAGGTTTATTTTCAACAAAAATGCTGCAATCACTTCCTAGCTGTTTGGCAAGTGCATACAATTCATCCTTTTTTAATATGTTTCCTGATAATGCATTAAGGCCCCTGAGAACCGCTGTGCCGTTGGAGGAGCCTCCTCCGAGACCGGATCCGACCGGAATGCGTTTATGGAGGTGAATCCTTACTCTTATTTTACCTGCAGCTTTACAGAAGAGTTTCCAGCCTTTGTAACAGAGATTTTCTTCAGGTCTTCCAGGTATTGAAAATCCTGATTGGCTTATTTTGAAATCCCCGTTATCATTATTAACAATGTTAATTTCAATTATATCCCTGAATGGAACCGGAACCATCAGCGTGGAGATGTCATGAAATCCATCAGTGCGTTTTCTGAGAATCTGCAGCCCGATATTGATCTTCGCGTCAGAATAAATAATCACCCTTCAACTGTTTCCGGTAAAAATAATGAATCAAATCCATCTAATCCGCGTTTTATACCATGAATCTCTGATGATAACTGAGCTGCAAATATTTTTTAACAATTGTTAATAATAACTACAGTAATTGTGTTCACAAAACAGTACAGGATTTCTGCATGGTAAGTGCCTTCATTTTTTACCTTTGAATCTTTAAAAACAGGACTTATGGCAAATAAACAGAATAACCAGGGGAAGAAAATGAGTGTTATTGCAGTGGATCATGGAAAGATTCCTCCTCAGGCGCTTGATTTGGAGAGTGCAGTGCTTGGAGCGATCATGCTGGAAAAAGATGCAATTCTTTCAGTGCTTGATATTCTGAAACCTGAAAGTTTTTACCAGGAGTCGCACCAAAAGATATACAGGGTTGCCATGGATCTGTCCGGCAGGGAAAAGCCAATCGATCTTTTAACCATTACAGAGGAGCTCAGAAAAAGAGAACAGCTGGAGGAGGTTGGAGGTGCAACCTATATTTCTCAGCTGACAAGCAGGGTGGGGTCTGCTGCACACCTTGAGTATCATGCACGTATTGTTGCACAAAAGTATATCCAGAGGGAATTGATCAGAGTTTCCTCTGAGATACAGACAAAGTCGTTCGACGAAACTATAGATGTGGATGATCTTCTCGATTTCTCCGAGCGCGAACTTCTGAACATTGCAGAGGGAAACATCAAAAAAGAGACAGTTAAAATAAACAAGTTGATTGCCGATGCACTGCATCAGATTGAAGAGGCAGGCAAGCGGGAAGATAGTTTAAGCGGGGTGCCATCGGGGTATACTCAGGTTGACAGACTTACATCTGGCTGGCAGCCCTCTGATCTGATTATTATTGCCGCAAGACCCTCCATGGGGAAAACTGCCTTTGTCTTGACCATGGCAAGAAATATAGCTGTGGATCATGAGAGGCCTATAGCCTTTTTCTCACTCGAGATGTCCTCATTGCAGCTGGTTAACAGGTTGATAGTTGCAGAGACCCAGTTACCAGCTGACAAGATCAGGAACGGCCGATTGGAAAACTATCAGTGGGAGCAATTGGAATACAAAATCAAGGACCTTGAACAGGCCCCGATCTACATTGATGATACTCCGGCCATATCTATCTTTGAATTGAGGGCCAAATGCCGGAGGCTGAAACAAAAATATGATGTACAAACCATTGTAATCGATTACCTGCAGTTAATGACTGCCGGACAGGGCCATACCGGTGGCAGCAGAGAACAGGAGGTCAGCACCATAAGTCGTTCACTAAAAGGTATAGCCAAAGAATTGAATGTCCCAATTATTGCATTATCACAGCTTAACAGGAGCGTTGAGATGAGATCTGGAAATAAGCGGCCTCAACTTTCTGACCTTCGTGAATCCGGTGCCATCGAACAGGATGCAGATATTGTGCTTTTTATCCACAGGCCCGAATACTACGGACTTGATGTAGATGAGGAAGGAAACTCCCTGCGTGGTATTGCTGAAATTATTCTCGCGAAACACAGGAATGGTCCGATCGGGGATATACAACTTAAATTTCAAAAGGAGTTTGCAAAGTTTTCTAACCTTGAGGAGACCGTTGACGTATTTGAAGATGAAAACGGAAATTCGACCGCAAGGTTTCAATCGAAGATAAACAGCGACCTTGCCGATAATTCCGATCTGCTTAATAACAATGGTGATGTTCCGTTTTAAGGTAAATGCTGATGTAAGGTAAATGTAAACGGCCGGCTCAATATTGAGACCGGCCGTGAGATTATATGGCGGGATGAGGGAACAATGATATGATCGGACTTATTAACTTCTACCTCAATAGGGTTGTCATCCAACCTTCCACTTCACCGGATCCTTTTACAGAAGTATATAACGGGTTGGTCATCCAATCCTCAACTGTAATTCCATTTTCCTTTACCGACGACTTAAACTCTTTAAGCATCCAGCCTTCTGTTTCCAGCCCTTTTTCATTCACCAGGGGCTCAGTCATCCACGATTCAACTTCAACGGTCTCCAGTTCTTCATATAATTCTTCAGTCATCCAGGGCTCAACAACAACATTCTCATCCAGTTCATTGATGAACTGCTCAGTCATCCAGGATTCGGTATAAAGTTTATCTTCGAAACTTACATCCACACTGTTTGCATGGAAGCTTATAAGTATATCTGCTTCAAATCCCTCGCTTACTTCAATCTCTTTCATTCCCGGGTCAAAGAGATTAACCATGTTAAAATCGTAGCTGTCACCTACAACAGGCACGTAATTGGCATTTGAAAACTGCAAAGCTGATTCAGATTTTGGATTAAATGCATTATTAAACAGTTTGGCTGCTTTTTCAATAAGCAGTCCCTGTCCGTAGCCGGCAGTACTTGCCATGGTAAGAAATACTATTGTTACCAGTACCTTACTTCTCATTTTTGTGTCGATCATTGTTTTCATTGTATTCTTTTTTTTTTGTTTGCTAATAGTTTTACACAAAATGTGCCAATAATTATAAAGAACTAATAAATAAACATATAAAGAAATAATTTGTTCATTAATCACTATACAAAAATGAACGAAAACGTATAGTAAGCGTTCGAAAACGAACAATAAAAGACATATAAGTATTATAATATTGAAAAACTATTCGTTTTTACCGGCGATAACGATTACGAATTCGCCTTTCAGGGGATGGGTGGTATAGTAACCGATCAGTTCCGAGATTGAGCCGCGAATAGTCTCTTCGTGGATCTTGGTGAGCTCCCGTGACACGGATGCCTCTCTTTCACCACCAAAGTGAAGAGCAAACTCCTCCAGGGTTTTTTTAAGCCGGTATGGTGACTCATAGAACACCATTGTTCTGGGTTCATCGCGGAGTAAAGTCAGTCTTTTTTGTCGTCCCTTCTTGTGAGGCAGAAAGCCTTCAAAAACAAATTTTTCTGAAGGAAGTCCGGAATTCACAAGTGCCGGTATTAATGCCGTTGCACCGGGCAGACACTCCACTTCGATCCCGTTTCTGATGCATTCCCTCACGAGAAGGAAGCCCGGATCGGATATTCCAGGTGTACCTGCATCGGTAACAAGTGCGGCTGACATGCTTTTGCCAATTTGTTCCACAATATCCTGAAGCGTCTTATGTTCATTAAAACTGTGGTAAGAACGGATCGGCTTACTGATCTTTAAATGCTTCAGCAGGAAACTGGTTTTTCTGGTGTCCTCTGCTAAAACCAGATCAATCTCTCCCAGGATCCTGATGGCTCTGAGGGTGATATCTTCCAGGTTACCAATCGGGGTGGGTATTAGGTATAATTTAGACATTTTTTGAGAGAAATCTTCTGCGCGATAATCTTATCAGCAGTTCCACTCCTTCATGGTCCATTTTATCAGGAAAGTTTTTTTCGAGCAGTCCGTATGCCTGGTCAAACCCCGTGCATGCGTCAAGCTGTTTTACAAGTTCGTTGTATCCCTCATTATCGCCGTTAAGCAGTTCGCGGATGATCAGAAACCTGTCATTTATGCCGATGTTTCTTTTGACTGATTCAATTGGTTCAGCGGTTAGTTTTGAAGACAGATCGGTTGTTTTACCTGGCGCAATCTTCTCATTGAGACTTTTATTTGCCGCAAATTTTTCTGCGATAATAGAGGCTTTTTTTACCTCTTCCCTGAATTTTTCAGGAACTGGTTCCTGCTGCGGAATTTTGTCAATCTCTTCATTCTCTTGTTTTCCGCTATCACTTTTGTGTTCAGAGGCAGCATCCTTATTATCTGTTAAAACATCTTCCTTTCCAGGTTCCGCTACTGGTTCATTCTCTCTCTTTTCAGGGTGTTCCAGAGCCGGACTTGCAAACTGCTGATTCACAAGCTTCTCAGGACGGTTTTCCCTCCTGTCCTGCATGTCATCATGTTCTGCCTGGATAGCTGCCTTTCTATCTCCATAGTCCTTTTTAAGATCTGCTGAGATCATCGAAAGCAATTCATATACATTTCGGAGTTTTGCCTTGGCCAGGTCGATTTCAATTATGGGTGGCGAAGGATATTTGTTAAGGTTTTGGACAAGTTTTTCTATATCTTGTATATCTTTAGTCAATATTTCAATGGTATGTTTGATTTCCATGGTTCAAATTTCATTTTTGCTTTTTTTAATTAACGCACAGTTTAGGGAGAGATTGCTGCTGGTCGACCATTTATAAAGAAATCCTCATGTATGCTTGTTATAAAAAGGCAATCGAAAATATGAAGATTCCATGGTATCAGTTTAAAACAATACAACAATATTAGATTTTTCAATGAATTAACGTAATAATACCGGTGGCAAAGTTACAATATTAACCAAAGAAGACAGTAAAGAGTTATTAAGATTATTTTGCATGTTTCTGGAAGATACCATAAAGGGTTCGAATAAGGGCGGGTGGATCGAGGTAATTTGTGGTTCCATGTTTTCAGGTAAAACCGAGGAGTTGATTCGCAGACTTAAACGGGCTGAGTTCGCCCGTTTGCGTGTTGAGATATTCAAACCGAAGGTCGATATTCGTTTTTCAGCTGAGGAGGTGGTTTCGCACGATGAGAATAGCATCCGTTCAACCCCGGTAGATTCAGCCCAGAGTATCCTGTTGCTCTCCGGAGATGTGGATGTTGTTGGAATTGATGAGGCCCAGTTCTTTGATCAGGGGCTTATAGATGTCTGTAATCAACTTGCAAATAATGGTTTACGAATAATTGTTGCCGGATTGGACATGGATTTCCGGGGAAAGCCTTTCGGTCCGATTCCCTTTTTGCTGGCGACTGCTGAATATGTTACAAAAGTGCATGCGATCTGTGTTCGATGTGGCAGCCTGGCCAGCCATTCACACAGGAAGTCAGACGAAGATAAGCTGGTATTAATTGGTGAAACGGAGTTGTATGAGCCCCTCTGCCGAAAATGCTTCCACATAGAGATGGAAAAGAATACTAAAGGGCAATAAAATGATACGTGAAGCTTTGACAATCCGCCAGGTGGCTATGATTACAAATGGGTCCATACTGGGCGATGCGGACCGGTTAGTTGGACACCTGGCAACGGACAGCAGGTCGCTACCTGGTATTGATAATGTCATGTTTATTGCAATCAGGGGAGAGCGGCACGATGGGAACGATTATATCAGGGAGCTCTACGAGAGGGGTGTTCGCAGCTTTCTTGCCGACAGGAAACCTCAAAGTGATTTTCCGGAGGATGCTACATTTTGCATTGTCAAAGATTCTCTCTCCGCACTTCAGTCCCTGGCAGCTGAGCGGCGAAAAAAATTTCATGGCAGGGTTATTGGCATTACAGGCAGCAACGGGAAGACGATTGTAAAGGAGTGGTTGTCCCAAATGCTTCAGCATGAAATGAGTGTAGTCAGAAGTCCGCGCAGTTACAATTCACAGCTTGGTGTTCCCTTATCACTCTGGCAATTGTCAGACCGTTACAGGATAGCTGTTATTGAGGCTGGTATTTCTCTTCCAGGTGAGATGGCAAAACTCGAGAAGATGATCATGCCCGATATTGGAATTCTGACAAATATCGGACCAGCACACCGGGAGAATTTTAGTTCAGACAGGGTTAAACTGAAGGAAAAACTTCAACTTTTTCGACATAGCGGGAAACTGGTGTTCAGGTCGGATACATTTGTTGATGAAATAAGAACAGGTGATTACCTGCATGATCTGGGGGCAGAGAAAATTAGCTGGGCATTGGAAGGAGAAGCCCTTTATCGTTGTAAGATATCCACAACAGAAAATAGCCGGAGGATGTTGGAAATGGTTACGGGGCAGGATTGTTATAGCTTTATTTTGCCATTTTCTGATGATGCTTCCGTTGAAAACCTGGTCCACTGCATTGTAGTGATGAAAGAGCTGGGTATAGCCTTTAGCAGGATCGACCAACTGCTTCAGATGCTCGAGCCGGTTGAAATGAGACTTGAAACACTTAAGGGAGTTTTTGGCTCCACACTTGTCAGCGATGTCTACAATTCAGATCTGGCGGGTCTGAAGGTTGCATTGGATGTGTTGATGCAACAGCAAAGCCACGCTAAGAGGATGGTTATCCTTTCAGACCTTTACCAGAGCGGACTGCAGGACAGGGTACTTTACCTGGAGGTTGCCGGATTGTTGAGATTTAAAGATGTGCATCGTGTTTTTTGTATTGGGAACAGTATCTCCGGACAAAGAGACCTGTTTCCGGTCGATACTAAGTTCTTTCCTGATACAAAGTCGTTTATCAGGGAATTCGATCCGAAGGAGATTGAACATGCAGCAGTGCTGATCAAAGGTGCAAGAAAATTTCACTTCGAGGATATTACCAGGCAGTTGCAATTGCAATTCCATAAAACGGTATTGGAGATCAATATCAGTGAGATGGTAAACAACCTGAATTATTTCCGTTCACTGCTGAAACCCTCTACCAGAGTGATGGTAATGGTGAAAGCCCTATCATACGGGGCGGGGTCGCATGAGATTGCGGGGTTCCTTCAGCATGAGAAAATTGATTACCTGGCAGTAGCGTTCCCCGATGAAGGAATCAGACTCAGAAAATCCGGGGTTCAGCTTCCTGTAATGGTAATGAATACCGACCCCGGTGACTACAAAAAAGTTTTGGAAAATCGCCTGGAACCAGAAATTTACAACAGGGAGGGACTGGAAAGATTGCTGAAAGATTGCCGTTATTTGGGATTGTCCGGACAACCTGTTCATATTAAACTTGATACAGGTATGCACCGCCTTGGATTTGAAGAAAAGGATTTACAGTGGCTTTCCGGACAGCTTTCTGCCAGTGAGATTAAGGTAAAAAGTATGTTTACACACCTTGTCGGAAGCGATGATCCGTCACTTGATGATTTTACCAGGATGCAGGTTGCTAAGCTGCGGAAGATGGCCGGACTGCTAAAACCGATTGTGGGAGACAGCGTGTTGCTGCATGCATTAAATACTTCAGGTATTGAGCGTTTTCCGGAATTGCAGATGGATATGGTCAGAATCGGGATTGGCCTGTATGGACAGGGTACAAAGAGAAAGCTGGAACCGGTAAGTGCATTCAGGACCATCATATCCCAGATCAGGGATGTCGCTCCGGGGGAGGCAGTAGGATACGGACGCAGCGGTGTTGTAAAGCGTCCGTCAAGGATCGCCACGATCCCTGTTGGCTATGCTGATGGTATCAACAGGCACCTTGGAAACGGTAACTATTCATTTTTCCTGAATGGTGAATTTGCTCCTACCATAGGACATATCTGTATGGACATGACCATGCTCGATATTACAGGTATTAAAGCCGGGGTTGGGGATCAGGTTGAGCTATTTGGAAGGAACTGTACTGTTTCAGCAATGGCCGAAAAACTGGGAACAATTGTTTATGAAGTACTTACCGGTATTCCGGAGCGTGTAAAGCGTATATATATTATGGAGTAGATGGGGTGCTCGTATTTTTCGATTATGATTCCACGACCGGATTCCTGGTTATTTATCCGACGGAATCACAACAGAATGTCGGGTTAAAACAATTTAAGCTGAAGGACCCCTTGAAGGCGGAGCAGGATTTGATGCTAACCAATCCTCATAACTGAATCTCCATCTGTTGTGACTCCAGAGCCAGTATGCGGGCTCATTATTGATATCTTTTTCAAGCAATCTTACGAATTTTTCAATAATCTCATCAGGAGCAGCGGTGGCAGAGTTATCGGTGATGACTTCAAAAGTTGAACTGTACTGCCCCCTTTTTATTTTTCGAATTCGTCCGTATAAAACTACTGCATCAAATTTTTTCGCCAGTTTTTCACTTCCGGTGAAAAAGCCGGTAGTATGATTTAAAAACTCTGTCCAGTATTGAACATGGGTTTTCATCGGACGCTGGTCTCCGATTACTCCCGTGATCGTTGGAATATTCTTCCTGGAATATTCAATGAGCTTTCTTCCAATGCTGCCCATTGGTACAGCTTCGGCACCGAAACGGGTTCTTGATTTTTTGTAGGACCTGTCGAAATAGACGTTGCGGAGCGGTCGGTATACACCAATAAACTGGTTTCTGAATGTATAGGAGAGTGGCGAGGACCATTCCCAGTTGTTGTAGTGCCCGGTAATAACAATTACATGCCTTCCTTCAGTACAAAACTTCTCCAGCACTTCCGGATTGTCAAAATTAAACATCTTTTTGAGCCTTGACTTTGGATAATACTGAATCACAGCGATTTCAACAATTAAGTCCGCCAGATGTCTGTAAAAGTTACTCCTGAGAGAGATTACCTCTTTTTGCGAAATTCCGGGAAAGGATTGTTTAAGATTGGAGGTAATCACTTCTTTACGGTAGCCGGCAATATGATTCAAGACAAAACTGAGGGCATCTGCCTTCAGATATAGAATTCGTGAAGGCAATATTGCAAGCATTCGCAGGATTGCGGAGATAATGATGTAACCCAGATACTTCATGATGTCTTTTTACTGGAGGGAGGACCGGATCTTTAACCAAGATCACTTATCCTTTCCAGCTTTTGCAGATCAAGAATCTTGATTTTTCTACCGTCGATGGAAATAATTCCCTCCTGTGCAAATGATGAGAGCGTGCGTATCGCATTGGAGGTGGTCATATTGGAGAGGTTGGCAACATCTTCCCTTGACAGGTAGATCTTAATGGTCTTCTCATCACCCTCGTATCCATATGTATCCTTCAGGAAGATCAACGATTCAGCCAGTCTGCCCCGGATATGTTTTTGAGTGAGCGTGACCGTTCTCTGGTTTGAAAATCCCAGTTCGGTTGCAAAAGATTTAACAATGCTGATGGCGAGTTCAGGATTGCTGCGCATGACTTTGTAGAGGCTGTCCTTATCTATAATACAGGCAACCGAGTCCTCAATGGCAACCCCGGTGGCTGTATGGTTTTCGTCAGCAAACAGTGCCCTGTAGCCAATGAACCCCACTGGTTTTGCCATGCGAACGATCTGTTCCCTTCCACCAACCCCCTCCTTGAAGATCTTGACCTTGCCCTCTGAAAGACTCATCAGTCCGATGGGCTTATCACCCTCCTTAAAAATCATTTCACCTTTTTTATAAAAGGCACATGTATAGTTTTGTTTAAGAAATTCCTTCTCTTTTGGAGTCAGAACATTAAAAACCGATTTTGGATTATCAATGCAGTTATCAGCATTATAACTCTTCTCCTGCATACCCTTATAAGTGTTTTGTGTTGAGTAACATGCGAAAATAGCTAATTTTTATCTATTCTCTTCAAAAAAACAAAGAAATCGACCTAATACTTACCTACAATCGGGATCCGCCTTCCGACACCAAATGCTTTCGAGGATATACGCAGAATGGGAGGAGTCTGGTACCGCTTGTATTCGTTTGCATTGACCATTCTGACGGTGCGTTCGACAACTGCTTTCTCAAACCCTTCAAGTACGATCTGATCCGCGGAGAGCTGCTTTTCAATATACAATTCCAGTATCTTATCAAGTATCTCATAATCCGGAAGGGAATCTGAGTCAAATTGCCCGGGTCTGAGTTCAGCAGATGGAGGCTTATTGATAATGTTAACCGGAATGATGATATCCTGCCGGTTAATATATCGGGCAAGTGCATACACATCCGTTTTATAGACGTCCCCGAGCACTGAAAGTCCGCCGGCCATATCTCCGTAAAGTGTTCCGTATCCCACAGCAGTTTCACTTTTATTACTGGTATTCAGAAGGATGTGTCCATGTTTGTTGGACAGAGCCATCAGAAGTGTTGCCCGGATCCTGGACTGGATATTCTCCTCGGCTACATTTTCCTGTTTATCACCGAATACAGGCTGTAGTATCTTCCTTGTAAGATTGAAAATATCTTTGATGGAGAGTATATGATATTTTACACCGGTTTTTTCAGCCAAAGTCACTGAATCGGTCACGCTGTGTTCAGAGGAAAACTGAGATGGCATAAGCAGTACATGGAGGTTATTGTTTCCAATTGCCTTAACTGCAATGGCCAGGGTGACCGCTGAGTCGATTCCCCCCGACAGCCCGAGCGTTGCTTTGGTGAATCCTGATTTACAAAAATATTCACTTACCCCAAGTACCAGAGCATCATGGGTCATGCCGATCCTGTCGAAATTTTTATCCGTCCCCCCCCCTTTTTGAGTTATAACATCACCCAGGTCAGCAACAAAATGGTCTTCGCTAAAGAATTTAAATTGATGATAAACTGAACCGTCCGGAGATGTGATCATGGATCCACCTTCAAAAATTAATTCTGTATTCGCTCCCACCTGGTTAACCATGAATACCGGCACATTATGTTTTCGTGCTTTATTTGAGAATATCTGTCGCTTTATCTCCAGTTTTTTTGAGGAGAAGGGCGATGCAGCGATATTAATTACACATTCAGGGGTCCATTTCATCAACTGCTCCAGTGGCTGCCTTGTATAAAGTCTGCTTCTTGAAAACCTGTTCTCCATTGGCTGGTCATCCCAGAGATCCTCACAGATTGTAACGGCTATTTTCTTTCCTCGGAATTCCAGAATCTTAAACTCCTTATTGGGTTCGAAGTACCTGTATTCATCGAAAATATCGTAGGTAGGTAACAAAGATTTTCTGAATGCCCCTTTTATTTTTCCATGATGAAGAAACCAGGCACTGTTATAAAGGAGTTTTCCTTCTTCATTTGTATTGAATTCCGGGCCCCCGATGATAACTCCGGTATCGCCTGTAACCTGGCGGGCGATATCTTTAATGGCGATAACGCATGACTCCACAAAAGATTCTCTTTCCAGCAAATCCAGTGGCGGGTATCCACAAATCGCCAATTCTGAAAAAATGATAAGATCTGCTCCTTCATTCTGTGAACGCTTAATAGAATGGAGGATTTTCTTACTGTTACCTTCAATATCTCCAACAATAAAATTCAGTTGTGCCAATGCAATTTTCATCATAAAGCTGTTTAGAACAGGATTCCAAGATGCAGTCCGGTACTGTTAAGGTTGTTTCTGGCAAAATCATTCCCTGTAATATCAGAAAAGCCGGCCGACCATTTCAGTCCGACCATAAGTGCCGTATTTCCTGCGAGCCTGTATTCCAGTCCAACCGATATGAAATAATTAAGATTAAAGAGATGGATATCCTGCTGAGTATTTTCCCTGGAAATCGCCAACTCTTCGGACGTTGTGGCCGCCTTTATATTGAAAAACGGGTTGAGTGCCCCCTGGAAATAAAAGGTGGTATAACCCAGCTCTGCGCTTTTAAGTTTCAGTCCGAGCGGAACACCAATATACTGCAGATTATGTTTAACAGGAATACCCCCAGGTACAACAATCATACTGTCCGGCTTTTGAAAAAAGACTGTATCAGAATAGATCATTCTGCCACCCTGGTTGTTCATCTCCACCCCGATTGTAAGTGCATAATTAGGCATAAAAAAGATGTCGAACTCAAATCCTGTATTCAAGTTGAGTACAGGACCATTGCTTCTTACACTGTTCTCGTTCGAAGTGAGCCATGCAAGCTGGGGTTCCGTATAAACGCTTATTTCCAGCCCTTGTGCACCGAGGTTTCCCATTGCAGTAATCAAGGCAATGATAAATACTATTCTTGTCATTATTCAGTTATTAATTTGAACCAGCGGTTTTTGTTATTTTTGTGTTTTGTAACAAAGGTAAAATATCTCTGAATATGTTTCGTACTATATGGATCTTGATTATCAACCTGGTATTGTTAGTAATGTTTTCCGGCTGTAAAAATGATCCGTTTAAAGCTGATATTTCAGGTATCAGGTTAAATCTGGAGATAGAGCGGTTTGATACCGCATTGTTTGCTGTTGATCTGGATACTATTGATCGTGCTATATCGGTTTTTTATAAGCGTTATGGTGATTTTTTTGATGTCTTTAATGTCCACGTGATCAACATTGGTCCGGCTTCCCACAAGCATTACGGATCCTATCTCTCTATGTTTTTGAATGATCCGGCCAACCGGGAGGTGTATGAATATACCAGTGAAGTATTCAAGGAGATGGATGTAATAAACCGGGAGTTGACCAATGGTTTCAAGCGGTATTTGTTCCATTTTCCCGGTCAAACCGTTCCCAGGATTATTGGGTATGTGAGCCGTTTTAATCACAAACTATTTACTGTTGAGGAGTATATTGGTGTCGGTCTTGACCAGTACCTTGGAAGGGATTGCAGGTATTATGACATGCTTGGAACCCCGAAGTACATGCAATACAATATGCATCCCGGTAAAATCCCTTCAGATGTAATGCATGTTTGGGGATCGGCAATGTTTCCATACAATGACTCCATTGACAATGTGCTTAACAGGATGATATATAACGGATTATTGTTATTTTTTGTGGATGCTTTGCTTCCCGGAACGACTGATCACCTGATAATTGGGTTTTCTCCCGGGCAGATTGATTTCTGCCGAAGCAATGAGAAGCAGATGTGGACACACCTGGTGGAACAGAAGTTACTCTTTTCAACCAATCCTATGGACATACGAAAACTAATTGAAGATGCTCCCACAACTTACTATTTTCCTGCAGATGCACCAGGCAGGGCAGCTCTATGGCTGGGTTGGCAGATCGTGAAGGAATATGCAAGGAGAAACCCGGGACTTTCTGTGGCCGAAATCGTTGCTGAAAGGGACTATCAGAAAGTTCTGAGAGGCGCCAGATACAATCCCTAAGGGATACCAGGCATAAACTTTAAAGATTTACTGCTGGTCCTTTCATTGTTTATACGCGTTGTGTCCGACGTTCGTGGTACTGTTTATATATCTCATCATGGAGCATAAAAGACTTTATTGTTACCATGACAGGGGGAAAAACAAACGGTTCGATAAATAATTGAATGCACCTGAGCTCAGGCCAGATAATTATTCAAGTCGCCGGCCACAATGGCTGCAGTATTTTGCCAGGGGATCGCTTGTATAGTAGTCGCATGTTGGACAGTACTTCTTTTTCTCCTTGGATGACATTCGGCCAAGTTCAATTGTTATGATCCCTGTCGGAACCGCGATAATAGAGTAACCTGTAAGCATGGCAATGGAGGCAATCACTTTCCCAACAACTGTAACTGGGGCGATATCACCATACCCAACCGTGGTTATGGTAACAATGGCCCAATAGATGCTTTGGGGAATCGATGTGAAGCCGCTTTCTTCACCCTCCACCATGTACATGATGGTCCCCATAAACAGTACCATGACAAGTACAACTTCAAAAAAGACAACTACCTATTGAAAGCTTTGGCGTAGCGCGACCATCAGCTGATCTGCCTCAGTAATGTATCTCGTAAGCTTCAGGATTCTGAATACACGTAACAGCCGGAAGGCCCGTATGGTAAGCATAAAGTTGGTATAATCGTAGATCAGACCAAGGTAACTGGGCAGGATCGCAACCAGGTCGATAATACCTAAAAAACTGGTGATGTATTTAAAAGGTTTTGGATGAGAATAGATTCTTAGTATGTATTCCAGTGTAAAAATGGCGGTAAAAAACCATTCTAAGGTATTAAATTGTTTGAAGTAATGGGTACGAAGTGGCTCGGTACTTTCCAGGATGACAATAATAACGCTGAGAACAATCATGACAAGCAGAGCCACATCAAATATTCTTCCCGGTCTGGTCCTGGTTCCGAAGATGATGGTATATAATTTCTGTCTTGTAGTTAGCACAATGCAAAATTAAACAAATATTTCCGACAAATTTTAATAGGGCTGCTAGCTTATGAAATTGATGATAAGGTTCGCTTCTGAAATCTGATTTTGATAGGTTGACACATATCCCAGAACCAAAAACCAATAATGGAGATAACCGGTTACTCTAATACCTGGTTTTATCTTTTATTCCTGTTATCCAGGTGTAAAACATATAATTAACGAATTGACATACAATGATATAAATATCGATCTTACGATAAGTAACCTGTTGACTCACCCAATGATTATTTTAATGGAAGGTTCGGCGTTTCCTCATCATAGTTCTGGTACCCATCGAGTAATTTATACTTCTCTTTTTGACCTTGCCCTGCTGAAATATATGTTTATTTGGATGACAGGTTCAGCCGGGAATGAAAGATCTGAATTGCGTTGTTGCTTTCAAAAAATGTTTTCTTTTAATTAATGGGAATCAGTTTGTTTTTTTCTAAATTATTTATAATTTGCTTTGCGTATCCAGTTAGTATGCAGATTGTAAAACACCTTTTTTTATTATAAACCTAAACTAAATTATTATGGTAGTAGCAGTTATTTTTTATGTGGCAATCATTGTTTTGATGCTGGTAAGTATGTGGAAGATTTTTACAAAGGCCGGCAAACCGGGATGGGCAATTCTGATCCCCATTTACAACATTATTGTGTTGCTGGAAATAGTGGGTAAACCCTGGTGGTTTCTATTACTGATGCTTATCCCGCTTGTGAACATTGTTATTGTTGTATGGGTGTATAATCTTTTATCCCTGAGCTTTGGGAAGGATGCCGGATTTACGATCGGTCTAATTTTGCTGTCGCCGATCTTTATTCCGCTACTCGGACTTGGCAAGGCGGAGTATAAAGGGCCGGCAGGTAAAAAATAGGAGACTTTTTTTTCGAGCTGTTAAGAGAAGGCAGAAGTTTTTCTGCCTTTTTTTTTGGCTTGTTGCGGAGAAAACTCAAGGTGACAGTTTGTTTTCTTGTTTTGGATACTTTTTCAAAAAGTGTGTCTGGATAGGTTTTACCGTAAGATGGAACGGGAAAGAGCTGCCAGATGGAATGGAATGAGCTGTCTGATGGAACGGAAAGGAACTTTCTGAAGGAACTAAAAAGAGCTGCCAGATGAAATGGAAGATCTGTCTGATGGAACGGAAAGGAATTGTCTGAAGGAATGAAAAAGAGGCTGAACCGGACTGCCCGGCACAGCCTCTTCTTTTATCCGATAGATTATTCTGGAGAAATTGCTTCAACCGGGCAAACATCGGCACATGCACCGCAGTCGGTACAAAGCTCGGGATCAATAACATATATATCACCTTCGCTGATTGCTTCAACCGGGCACTCATCAATACAACTGCCACAGGCAGTACAATCGTCACTAATTACATAAGCCATTTTGAAAAATTTTGATGGATTAAACAACTACAAAAGTACAGTCATTTCTTAAAAATTTATCATCGACAAATTTAATATTCCTTATTTATAATTGTTCTAAAAATAGTTATTTCCAGTTGTTAAGAAACTGAATAGCGAGCCATGCAAGCAGGGACATACCTGTTTTGAGGGCCCGTTCATCTGCAATAAACTTACTGTTATGCAAGGGATAAACCTTTTGTTCTCCTGGTGGTTGAACACCTAGTCTGTAGAGCATAGCGGGGTATTTTTGTGCATACCAGGCAAAATCCTCAGCGGTCATCCTTATATCCATATCAACTACATGCTCTTTTCCAAGAAGTTCGACGGCAAAACTTCTCGAAAGCCTTGTAATTTCCGGATCGTTTGTCAGTGCAGGGTACCCCGCCCTGATATCCAGTTCAACCGATCCCCCCATTTCTTTTGCTATTTCAGCCGCAATCTCTCCGATCGATTGAAGCGCTTTCCTGCGCCAGATTTCATCCATTGTACGAAAGGTACCTTCCAGTCTGACCTCATCGGGAATAACATTCATTGCACCATCGGCTGTTACCTTGCCAAAGGCGAGTACTGTGGGAATCCCGTTGGCTGCCTTTTGGTTGATCTTTTTCCTGAATGCAATAAGGATGTGTGAGGTGATTAATACAGGATCTATGATGTTGTCCGGCAGAGCGGCGTGTCCACCTCTGCCTTTGACGGTGATATAGATTTCATCGCTGGATGCCATATACAGGCCGGCTCTGAATCCAACAGTTCCGGTCAGCATCTCCGGGAGTACATGCTGTGCAATGATCAAATCCGGCTGAACCTGGTCAAACAGACCCTCTTCGAGCATCAGTTTTGCTCCACCTGGTAGTTTTTCTTCACCTGGTTGAAAAACACAGAGTATTTTTCCCGGGAAGTGTTCCTTCATATCATTTAAGATCCGAATTGCGCCAAGCAGACTGGCCATATGCATATCGTGTCCACATGCATGCATGGTTCCCTTATGAACCGAGGAGAATTCGAGTCCGCTCTTCTCTTTGATAGGTAAAGCATCCATGTCTGCCCTGAGAGCGATAACCGGCCGCTCACCTTCTTTGCCATCGATGTGGGCGAGAATACCATTTTCAGCAAACGGGTAGATATAGGCAACATTCCATTTATCAAGCATTTTTCTGATATAGGCTGAAGTTTCCGTTTCCCTGAAAGAGAGTTCGGGATGTTGGTGGAGGTGCCTGGTTATTTGGATTACCTCTTCCAGGTATTTATGGGTGTATTTATGTAGTAATTCTTTAGTATTCATGGTATTAGAGATCAGGGCATTAGAAGTCGAGGCTCAAAGATAGATAGAAGACCCTTGGTTGTAACTGCATATTTTCCACACCCCATGCCCAGTCGAGCCTTATAAAATAACCAAATAGCTGGGTCCTTATTCCAGCCCCAACTCCTCCTACAAATGGTGACCGATTGGAATTGATTGTTACAACAACGGGGGTATTGGGAGCAGGATTATTGGGTATCACCTCTGTATTCCATGCGTTTTCACCGGTAAATGGGTGCAGACCGGTCCAGGCAGAGCCAATATCTCCAAATCCAATGATCTGAAAGTTATTAAAAAAGGCGGAGCCCAACGGATGGTTGGCAAAATATCTGAATATGGGCCATCGGATCTCCGAGTTGATGAGGGCGAAATTGCTTCCGTTCCTGATATTTTGTGAAAATCCGCGCATATTGGTGGCTATGGCCTGGTAGGAGTAGTTCCTTGAGTAGTCGATATCGACCGATTGGTCGAATGTGGGTGTTCTGAGCTGCAGAAGATTGGTCCAGTTGTCGACACCTCCCAGGTAATAAATGAGGGGACTCCTGCCGAAGGAGGTGCTGGCGGCAAACCTGTTGGCCCAGATCAGAGAACGGTGAATTCTGATATAATGTCTGAAATCTATACCTGCGACATAGAGGTCCGTCTCCTTTGTATTAACCTGCCTGTAAGCTTCTCCGAAAAGTTTGAACCGCATTCCCTCGTTAAGATTTAAACCAAGGTTGCGGGTATTGTCGAAAATGAGTTCCAGTTTAACGCCACCCCATACCTTCAGAATATTCTCTTCAGCGAGATTGGCTATGTCGGTTGCCAGGAATATTGAGTTGTCGTGCCGGAAGGTGGCAGTACTCTTAAGTGCAAGTACGCGGTTAAATGGATATTTTACAGATCCCAGCAGTTGATGGGAAAGTGTATTAATCAGAGAATTATCGGACTGGTTGTTGATTACCTGCCTGTGAAAAATTACCTGCTGATCAAGTCGCCTGCGCAGGTTTTCGAAACTCAGCAGGTATTCGTTGCTGTTAAAATCGGAGGAGAACCTGACACCGCCCACCAGCCGGTAGTCTTCGAACAGGTCATTGGCACCTACTTTGAAAAGGAGATTGAAGCCGGGATTGAAATAGAAGGCATTCCCGGTAAAGGGCTGGTATGATGCATTCAAAAAACTGTAGTCGATCTGGTTAACCAGTTTATCGGGATAAAAGGTGGTGCGGTAGTCGATATACACCTTTTCCTTTTCCACTTCATCGTCAAGTACCAGTGAAATGCCGCGATCCCTTAGCTGTTCATTATAATACCTTACCTTTTCCCGTTCAAATATATAATTATTGATATTGATCCTGAACTCTTGAAGCTGTATGGTATCATTACCGAATATCAGAGTGTTCCCAGCAATGTCATTCAGGGATATTACCTTTTGTTCAACATGATGGAGGGAGTCTTCCTGCTTGAGTCTTTCCACATATCGGTTTCTGTATTCGGTATTTTCCAGCTTCTCTCCGTAGCGTTTCGACAGGTCCACCGGATATTTGTAGAGGTTGTATTTTCCATCGTGGAAAATCACCTTGGTCATATCATCCGTGGGAGGATTTACATCCATATCAATGATGTTTCTGTTGAAATTTGTTATCGGGTAGCTGTTCGCAAAATACCTGTAATGGATGGTCGTGTCGACGTATGCGACGGTGCTGTCATATTCAGCAAAGTACTGGTTATAGATACCGTTTTTATCGCTCAGGTAAATGAACCTGTCTTCTCCCATGTACTCAGGTTTCATATGATTAATATAATTACCCTCGGATATTTCTCTGAGTACAGGGTCTCCGGATGTGTAATCGTAAATATAGATTGAGGATGCCGTTGTTGTGTTATTAGGGGGTTCATTCTCTTTTGAGTAGAGCGTATCGTACCTTCGGTTTGATGTAAAAGAGATCTGGCTCATGCCATTAATAAAGCGAGGATGAAAATCATCGGCCAGGTCATTGGTGATCTGTTCGCTGGTAGCAGAGGCAAGGTCATAGACATAAATGTCGGTTTGCCCGTTATGCACGGCGGAGAAAACAATTTTTCTCCGGTCGGGGGAGAAATCCATATCAAGCACTTTTTCAAAGAAGAAGAGGGTTCTGCTAGTTATCTCATCCGTTGTTACGTTATAAAAATGAAGCAGGAGTATGCCTTTTTCTTCGGTAATGAAACCAAGGATTTCGCTGGATGGGTGCCAGGCGGTTACGGGGTAGGAATCATCGAACTCCATTTCAAGTTTATGACCGCGGCGATAGATTTTTTTCCTCTTTTCCGACCCGTTATCGTAAATCCATAGTTTATATTTCCCCTTCTGGTTGGTGACATAGGAAATGAATTTACCGTCAGGGCTTATTGCCGGACGTTGAATGAGGGTTTCCTTCTTTGGTTTTACCAACCTGTACCTGGTTTCGGGAAACTCCCCCTTTTCGTCAGCAGAAGTGTACATGCCAAGATAGTAGGAGGTCCAGTCGTTCGATATTTCTTTCAGGTTCTGTCCGAGCACATACAGAAATCCGTCATTTACGCTTTTGTTGACTTTGGTCATATAGAGGATGCTTGGAATAATTGATTCGCCATAAAGGTCGGCGATGTATTTCCAAAGGGAGTGCCCCGCATATACTGCATCGTCGTCAGTAAGCATAACGAGCTTCTTAAATTCACCTGAGTTGATACCATCTTTTACCCTGTTTTCTATGGTGTAGTCCCACGGGTTTGCAACAAATGAGATCAGTCCCTTAACATACCAGTCGGGCAGGTTGATCGTTGTTGTATTTGCTACATTGGAGACGAGACTGTTACCAAACATGAGTTCGTTGATCAGCACTTCAGCGATGGCGGATTTGATCTGTCTTTCGAATTCAACATGATCGCCCTGAAAGAAAAGGGCAACTTTATTCTGGATGACCTCTGTAGTACCTCCGGTGTTATAGTCCTCGTCTTCGGCTGAAAGGCCGATATTACTTTGCCTGAAGTCTGACATTTTATTGTAGCAGATAAAGATCAGCCGCTGCTCAATGTCATAGTCAAAGAACCGTTCAATGAGGGGTAATTCCCTTTCGACAAAATTAGCTACATATAGTGAGAGGTCACCTCCCTCCTCGTAAGAGTAGACGTTGAATCGTTCGAACTTGTAAAACTTCCAGTAGTTTTCACTAAACTGCACCCGGTTTTTTCCGAAGGTCATTTGCATTCCGTTGTAGAACTGACCCTGGAGGGGGAGCATACCGGTTATAAACAGCAGGATAACAGGTAAATATGTGAAAAGTCTGCTCAATGTAATATAAATTTACAGATAATCGTTAAAAATAAACAATATTCATTAAAATATGGTTGAGCCCATTGGTTCGATTTTTGAATAAAAAAAGAAAACAAGCAGAACGCAACCTTTTAAGTGATTAAAACGTTAAATTTGTGCCCAATGTTTCTTTTTTATGTTGGTAGAATTTAATTTTGTTAAGATGATTAAACAAATTTTAATAGAGGTATTATTGGTCATGGTTTTTTTGGGTACCGGTTTTTCCCAAACAATAGGACCCAATATGTCATTTGAGAAGCAGAACTATGATTTTGGAACCATAAAAGAAGAGGGAGGTACTGTTTCTTATAAGTTCAAATTTGTGAATACTGGTGGAACGCCTCTAATAATTCAGAATGTAAGGACATCATGTGGTTGCACTTCCCCAAACTGGACCCGTGAGCCAGTGCCCCCGGGAGGAAACGGATTTGTTGATGTCACATACAATCCGGCAGGCAGACCGGGAGCATTTTCTAAGTATTTGTTTGTCGATTCCAATTCCGATCAGGGAGCTGTCAGGCTCACTATTAAGGGCGAAGTTACACAGAAACCCCGTACCATAGAAGATGAATACAGGTACAGCATGGGAGGTCTGCGCCTGAAAGCAAATCATCTTGCATTCGGGAATATTAGCAATACTTCACAGAAGGATTACCGGCTGGAAGTCATAAACAACAGTTCCAGGAAGATTAGCCTCGGTTTTGGGCGTATGCCTGGTCACCTGGAGATGAAATTTGAACCGGAGGTTCTGGACCCAAATGAGAAAGGCTACCTGGTTGCCACTTATGATGCTACCGGAAAGAATGACTGGGGAATGGTGATCGACCGTGCGAATGTTACAGTGGATGGCAACTATGACAGAAGTTACAGTCTCGTGATCTCTGCGAATATCGTTGAGGATTTTGCGTCACTTTCCCCACAGGAGCTGTCTATGGCGCCAGTTGCAAATGTGGATAATCCCGAAGTGAGTTTCGGCAAGATGAATCAAAGTGAAAAATTTGAGCATGAATTTGTTCTGAGCAACAATGGTAAATCTACATTGTACATCAGAAAGATCAAGTCGTCGTGTGGTTGTACTGCGGCCAGGCCCGAAAAGATGGCCATTGAACCGGGAGGCAGCGTAAAGATTAAGGCGATATTCAATTCAGCCGGTAAACGCGGTAACCAGAACCAGAATATAACCATTATTACCAACGATCCCAAGAGGACTAATGTAGTCCTCAGAATAAAGGGTGAAGTAGTGGTAAGTTAAAGCCCTTCAGCAGCTTAACCTTCTTTGATTAGTCCTGGTGCGTAACATTAAGGAGTGAATTACAATTTTCCAAAAAATCTTATATTTGTTACATAGAGGAATTGCATTCATGCTCCTTACAAATACCTTGTGATATGCGCAAATACACATTTTTTAACAGGGATATCAGTTGGCTGTCATTCAATTACAGGGTTTTAGAGGAGGCGATGGACAGATCCCTTCCGCTGTATGAGAGGATTAAGTTTTTGGCGATTTACTCCAACAATATGGAGGAGTTTTACTCTGTCCGGGTAAGCTACTACAAACAGATGCTGCGACAGCAGGAGCGATTCCCTGACCAGATTAGTCGTGTTCAGCCGGCAATGATCATTCACCAGATCAACGAGATAGTATCTGAACAGCAGGTTGTTTTCCACCGTGTTTTTGAAGAGGAGATTATTCCCGAGCTTCAAAAGAACAATATCTACATAGTCGACAGCAAATTGAAGCTCACCGAATCGGAGAGGAGGGAGTTAAAGGAACTGTTTTTCATAGAGGTTCTTACACAAATCCAGCCTGTGTTACTGATCAAACAGCGAATCAGGCCGTTTTTGCAGACGGGGAATGTATACCTGGCCCTTGAAATGGTTATCAAAGATAAGTTTAATAAAAAAGTCGGGAACCGGAGGGAGCAGTACGGTATCATCAAGGTGCCGCTCGACAGGAATCTTCCCAGGTTTATTGAACTTCCAAGGGATGATGACAAGCATAAGATAATTTTCCTCGAGGACTTGATCATGCGTCATGTTGATGCCATATTTCCGGGTTATATTATAAAAAAATACTTCTCGATAAAGTTAACACGCGATGCCGACCTGGAGTACGACGATTATGAGGAAGAGGATCTTATCGAGGTTATAGAGGACCTAAGGAAGCATCGCTCCCTTGGTAAACCCAATCGTTTCCAGTACGACAGGCACATGCCGGAGAAGATGCTGATTTATTTCAGAAAGACCTTTCACCTGGAGGACGATATCCTTGTTAAAGGTGGAAGCAGACACAATTTCAGGGATTTCTTTACATTTCCGAATCCGAGGAGTCCTGAACTTGAGATAGACAAGTGGCCACCATTGCCGATTCCATTTGTTGAGAATTACGAGGGTACAATGGCTAATCTGATCAATGAGCGCGACCTGTTGCTGAGTGTTCCTTACCAGCGTTATGACTACCTGATAGATTTTCTGAGTGAGGCATCAAAGGACAATACAGTTGAGGAGATCAAAACCACACAGTATCGTGTCGCAGAGAACTCAACTGTGATAAAGGCCTTGATTAATGCGGCGGAAAACGGAAAAAAAGTAACCGTTTTTGTCGAGCTGAAGGCCCGGTTCGACGAAGAGGCCAATCTTGAATGGGCGGCGGAGATGCAAAAGGCGGGGATCAGGATACTTTACAGCATTCCCAAACTTAAGGTGCATGCCAAGCTTGCACTGGTGATTCGCGAGCCGGGAAGTGAAACAGGCGACCAGGTCTACCTGGGAACAGGTAATTTTAATGAGAAAACCGCGAAGTTGTATGGTGACCACGGTCTTTTTACTTCTCATATTGGTATTGTTAACGAGGTAAAAGATCTTTACCGGCACCTTGAAGACCAGCAGTATGAATGCAAATTTGAGCATATACTGGTTCCCGGTTTTAATATGGTTCCGCATTTTATCCAGCTGATCAGGCAGGAAGCTAAAAATGCCAGGAAGGGTAAGGAGGCCTATATTCTTCTGAAGATGAACGGACTTCAGGATGAGCCTCTGGTGGAGGAGCTGTATAAAGCCAGTGAAGCAGGGGTGACCATCGACCTTATTATCCGTGGCATCTGTATTTTGAAACCGGGTCAGCCGTACAGCAAGAATATTCGTTTGATCCGGATCGTTGACCGCTTCCTGGAGCATGCGAGGATATTTGTTTTTCATAACAATGGAAAAACAAAGGTCTATTCAGGTTCTGCCGACTGGATGAAGAGAAACCTTTACCGAAGGATTGAGTGTATATTTCCTATCTATGAGGAGGAGTTGAAGCTGGAGATAATGGATATATTAAATATACAGCTTTCCGACAATGTAAAAGCAAGTACCATCGATGAGAATCTACAAAATGTGCGTATTCATAATGACCAGCCGGAAGTGCGCTCTCAACTGGCCATATATGAGTACTTTAAACTGAAGTACCTTGGATAGGATATGCTGCATCCGAAGATTCATCCCTTCAAAGAATCCTAACAAGTAACTATCGGTTGTTTTGCCTTCCTCAGCTATCCAATAGCTCCGACAGCTTCTCTCTAAGTTCCTCTTTTGAAAGGTTTTTTGCAATGATCGTTCCATCTTCATCGAGCAGTACAGTGTGGGGTATTGAGGCAACGGCATATGTTTTGGCAGCTTCAGATTCCCAGAATTTCAGGTCCGACATGTGGTGCCAGGTCAGGTTGTCATCTTCAATAGCTTTCAACCATTCCTCCCTAGTTCTGTCGAGGGAGATTCCAACAATATCGAATCCCTTATCATTGAAATCATTGTAAATCTCTACAATTCCCGGGTTGGCATTGCGGCATGGGCCGCACCATGCTGCCCAGAAATCGATCAGAAGTACACCTTTTCCGGCGATATCCGAGAGCTTTATCATATTTCCTTCGGTATCAGGTAGCTCAAGATCGGTGAATTTCTGCCCGATCTCAACATTTTTCATGCGGTCCAGGTGCTCAGACATATGCACATAGTAGCTGCTTTGGTTCAGCGAGCCGCTGAAAGCGGAAAGCGCACTTTCCAGTTCATCGGAATCCAGTTTGTAATATACACCGCGCAAAAGATACAGTGTCACAGGTGATGCCGGGTTATCTGCCATATATGTCGAATCGAAGCTGCTTTTCTGGTCATTGATGGCGTAGTATTCTTCCAGGATGGAATTCATGGTGTTTTCGTCAGCTTCCGCAGCCTGAGCATCGTAGAAATTCTCTATGATCTGCTTTTGTTGAACAAGGAACTGCTGCGTAGCATCCAGGTATTTTTGATACGCAATCTGT
The DNA here is from genome assembly GCA_964539395.1 of uncultured Bacteroidaceae bacterium. Taxonomy (GTDB): domain Bacteria; phylum Bacteroidota; class Bacteroidia; order Bacteroidales; genus M55B112. The sequence continues at coordinate 40,655 of CAZIIU010000012.1, read as the reverse complement.
GGTCCCCCGTCTGCTTCAATGGTAAGGTTTTCAAATGTGCCTGAGACGGAATAATTATTATTGTCCATAAAAACCCGGATTGGGGAGGTTTCTCCAGGCTTGCCAAGAAACATAACTTCCGGAGCATTTATATAGCCCGAAAGGGTTCCGCTTCCAGTATCATCCAGTATTACAGAATCAATTTTTACAATTTCTCCGTAAACATTTTGCATGAGGGCAACCTCACTTCCTGCGAGTTCATTCAGTTCTAATTGTATTGTAAAGCCTTGCTTGTTGTCACATGCAAACAACACTGCGGCAATGGAAAGAATAAAGAGTTTTTTCATTTTTTTAGGTCTTGTCCATGCACTATTGCCATTCAGTCAACGGGGCGACTCACTGAAATGTGGCTAATTGGCAGGATAATTTTCATGGTTAAAATATTATTGCAATGATACGATCTTTTTATCGGAGTTGGGTATTAATCTTGTCAAAAACCCTTTAATCGGGTCTCTTTTTATCAACTAAAGATTTTGGCAGAAATTGATCAAGCAGTTCGGCAGCTGCAGCAAAGGAGCTTATCTGGTGGTTCATCATCATTACTTCAAGCTCTTCGAGTCTGCTTTTAACTTCAGGATTATTGAAAAACCTTAATTTGAGACCTTCGTTCAGCGACTGATACAACCAGTATTTACTTTGCTCTGTCCTCCTCTTTTCGAAGAATCCGTTATTCACGGTTTGGCTCCTGTATTGTAAGATCATTTGCCACACATCTAAGATTCCTGTTCCCTCGGCAGATGAGCAGGTGAGCACCTGTGGTTGCCAACCAGAAGGGGGCAGAGGAAAGAGATGAAGCGCGTTTGTATATTCCGTTTTTGCTCTCCCTGCCCGTTCGATGTTATTTCCGTCGGCCTTGTTGATAAGAATGGCATCGGCCATCTCCATGATTCCCCGTTTCATTCCCTGCAGTTCATCACCTGCCCCGGGGATCATCAGCACAAGGAAGAAGTCGACCATCGAATGGACCGTTGTTTCGGACTGTCCGACACCTACAGTTTCCACGATGATTAGATCGTTTTCAGCGGCTTCGCAGAGGATGATTGATTCACGGGTTTTCCTGGCCACACCACCCAGCGTCCCGCCCGAAGGTGACGGTCGTATAAAAGCATTTTCATGGCCGGCAATAGTTTCCATGCGTGTTTTATCGCCCAGTATTGATCCTCCTGATCGCTCACTGCTCGGGTCGATTGCCAGCACTGCGATTTTATGGCCTTTGTTGAGCAGGTATTTTCCGAATGATTCTATAAATGTGCTTTTTCCAGCCCCGGGTACCCCGGTGATCCCGACCCTCAAGGAATTGCCGCTCACGGGAATTGATCTGCCAACCAGCTCCTGTGCCTTTAACTGGTGTTCGGGAAGGGAGCTCTCTATCAGGGTGATCGCCTTCGATAGCGCAGTTCTGTCCCCGTTCCGGATGCCATTGAATAGCTCATCAGCTCCTGTGGTTATTTTGCGGGATCGCCTGATGCGCTCCAGTGCCTGCTCATTCACCGGGGAGGGTTGTGGTACCCCCAGGCTGACACTCAATGCGGATTTTTTCTTATTACGGGCCATGATTTGTTGCCTGTTCCCGCAAAGTTAGTGAAATTAAGAACAGGTAATACCCTGTTGGATATTAACAGCTTTACGATTGTTCAGAGGAATGGTCAGCAGATCAGTCGCTACTGTTTGCTGAGGGGGATAATCGATTTGCTTTTCTCCTGTGGAATAAAGAAAACATCTTTCGTTCCACCACTCCCGGCCGGGGTGAGCCGGTTTTCAGTCAGGATAAATCCTTCGTATCCTATCCTGCTGAAAAGTTTCAGCAGTTTTTCCCTGTTTTTTCCGGTGGTCTCCACAAGTAGCAACGGCCTGAATTTCAGAATGAGCGGTTCAAGTTCCGGTAGAACGATAATTTCATATCCTTCAATATCGCATTTGATAAAATCAACTCTTTCCAGGTGCTCAAACAGTTTGCTTCCTTTCTTCATCAATGCAGTAAACGCAATATTTTCATCAGGTTGCCGGCCGGATTTGCTGTCGCTTACAAAAAAGGACCCGGATGCCAGGAAGCCTTTCTCCCGGAAAGTGGTGTTGCTGATCTGAATGGTGGCATCTTCCTCGCCCAGGGCGTAGGGAAGAATTTCAATGTTCTTATATTTCCGGGTATTTTTTTCAAGCACTTTTCTGACAGGCTCCACCGGTTCAACAGCTAAGACCCTTCCTTCCGGTCCGGCCAGTTTTGATAATACGGTTGAATAATACCCCAGATTGGCACCGACATCAATACAAACTGCACCTGTTCCAATTAACTTTTCCAAAAAATAGGGATATTCGTACAGCGGATTACCTTTTAACAATCCCCGGTTAAAGGCTGCAAGGTAAAAACCACTCAGTAGCCGAAGATATGTTTCCAGGGAAAAGGATCTGTAGAGAATCCTTCTGACAAAGTTGCCTTTTCTCCTCATTCAGGTATTAAGCTTGATTTAATTTTATATAATGAGCAAGTTATATCTGATCAAACCCGCTGGCATTTGATTATCTGCCAGCAAAATTATTATAATTTGTTGTTAATAATACCGAAGTGGATGATTAATCCGATGCTGATCCATTTAAATAAGTCATGCTTTATACTACTCCTGAAAGGATTACAACCGGATATCCTGAACAATTTCTTCCCTGATGATTCTCCAGGATCGATCGTGAAATGCCCTTAACTGCCTGGCCTCAGAAAAAATGGAATGGTTTTCTACAGAGACTTAAGTTTTAGACCAAGGTAGATAGTTCTTGGTAAAGCCGGACCGTAAACATAGTTGCTGTCCCTGTTTTTAAAATTATCAAAATCGCCCTGGAATGCATTGGCCATGTTTTTGATCCCCCCGTACAATTCAACTCCGGAATCGAGGGTACTCAATGGAAATGTGTAGCCTATCTTAACATTCAATTCAGAAAACCCTTTTGAGGTCCGGTACTCATCCGGCACAAGTTCCGGGTCCGGTGAGTATTTTGCGTGCAGCATCCGACCCGTGTATACTGTGCTCAATGCAGCATTCAGTTTTGCATTGGGAGTATAGGTGAGTATGGCATAGCCATAGTGGTCTGGTGTACGCAAAAATTCTCTTTTCGGTTCAAGACCGCCAATCGTTTCCACCGCTTCATTGTGAAGACTCTTCTGTAGTGTGGCCCCTGCTTCTAGTTGTATGATCTTGTTATAGTTTCCCCTCAATTCAATGGTCGTACCTTTTACAGTTGCACCGGGTCCGTTGCGTTTTTGATATTGTTCCCCCAGCTCATCCCTGCCAATTGGTTGAAGGTAGAAGGCATCATCCAGCCATGTATAGAATCCTTCTATTGTGAATCCGATGATGTAGTTCTCTTTGGGTAAGTCGAAATTGACTGAACTGCTCAAGCTGTTTGAGCGCTCCTCTTTCAGATCAGGTGCCAGGGAGATGCGTGAAATCCCACCTCCGGCAAAGGCAATGTGCATATCGGTATCGAATGCCTGCGGCGCACGAAAACCCGTTCCCCAGGTGAGGCGAAATTGGGTATAGTCCTTATAGCGGTATAAAAAAGAGGCACGCGGACTGAAGATGAGATGGTCGACCAGGTTATGCTTGTCGGTACGAATACCAAGCAGGAGTGTAAAAGCGCGCGATATCTCCCAATCGCTTTGCAGGAACCCGGCATAATTGCCTGTTGTCTGATCGGTTCCGTAAAAATAGCCCGGAATTGAATCGAGCACATCATCATAGAGATATTCAGTACCCAGGGTTATAACATTGGAGCCCTTGATGAAGTTTTCCAGCATGTGATTGATCTGAACTCCTGCCTGTAATGTTGAGTTATAAGTGTAACCATAAGGTGGATCCTGGAGATGCTGTATTTCAGCCGCCAGAAAAGATGAGTCGGAATCGAATTCTTCAACTCCGGGGTAGAGTCCTGTATAGTGATCCCTGTCGGTATATTGTCCGGCAAGATAGGCGATCACCGAACTGTTGTTGCCATTGAAATTCAGCTGGTAGTCGGCTCCTCCCATCAGGATATTATGTACCCTCTCTTCTGATTGCAGGGCCAGGTGTGCGCTCTTACCAGTCATCTCGCCACCGTACCTGTACTCGTATAAACTGGAGAAATTCAACTCTAATTTTTGATTGGGGGTCGGTTTGTAGAAGAGATTCATTCCGAACGAGTTATTGCGTAGTTCAGGTAATTCCGAGAAATTGTCCTTTTCAACAATGGTTGTCCCCTCACTGAGGAGTGTAATTCCGGGGTGGTCGTAAGCATCTCTCGACCTGCTGCTCACAAAAACTACTGCACCGGCATTCCTGTTGCGGCTCAACATACTGATATTGCCGTTTATTACATGATCGAAAGCCTCTCCGTTTATCAGTTGGGATGTCAGGCTCACATCATATGCATTTTTTTGTGGTATCCGGGTGATCACATTTACGGTTCCCCCGATGGCGCTCGACCCATAGAGCGCTGATCCACCGCCTCTTACTACCTCAATTCGCTCGACCATATTGGCGGGAATCTGTTCCAGGCCGTACAATCCGACCAGCGGACTGATCACCGGGCGGCCGTTGATCAGTATCTGGGAATAACTGCCTCCCAGTCCGTTCATCCGCAGTTGGGTATAGTTACAGGTCTGACAATCAACCTCGATCCTTAGTCCCGGCTGAAAACTGAGCCCTTCTGAAATGTTGCATGCCTGAACTGCATTGATCATTTTGCTATCCATTACATGCACAATTACCGGGTTTTGGGTCTGCCGCTTAAAGGTCTTTGTCCCTGTTACTACTACTTCATCAACGGTCATAAATTTCCGCTTCAGTTCAAAGTTGATCTCAATCGTTTTGTCTGCTATTATCTCAATTACTCTCTCTGATGATTCAAACCCGAGTGCATTGGCTACCAAAGTATACTTTCCCTCTGGCATATTTATTAACATATAATGCCCTGTTTCATCCGTTGATGTTCCTATAGAGGTCCCTTCGATGAATACATTGGCAAACGGAATGTGTTCACCTTCCGACCGCACATCACCAAATATATTTGCATCTGTCTTCTGCTGGCAGAATAATTTCGAGCCACTACTTAAGAGAACCAAAAAGAAAAAAGAGAACAGAAAGGATTTTGCTTTTAAAAAGTTTAATTTTTGCATATTATTGATAATTTATTGATTTCTGTGAATGGTTAAATATTATATAACAAATTTCTAAGAATTTGGTTGGAGGGAGGTCATGACAATTAATATAAATTCAAAGCTGCAAAAATAAGCAGAAAAAAGTTCATTGTTTTAAGGGAATTTCCTCTTGTCATAAACTGAATACAGGTTTTGTTGTTATATTGTTGTTCTACTCATATCTTTGGATCAATTATAAAGAGCCTGCAGGCTCCTTAATGTTGATGCAACTGTCCAGCGTTCTGTTACATTAAAATAAAAAATTGCTTATTATGAAATATGATGTTTTGGTTATTGGTAGCGGTCCGGGTGGATACGTCGCTGCAATCCGTGCTTCACAACTTGGCCTGAAAACTGCCGTAGTCGAAAGGGAATCCCTTGGTGGAATTTGCCTGAATTGGGGGTGTATCCCTACCAAATCGCTGCTGAAAAGTGCGCAAGTATTTGAATACCTCCAGCATGCAGATGATTATGGAATAACGATCGACGGAAAAGCAAAGGCTGATTTCAAAAAGGTTGTACAGCGTAGCCGGACAGTTGCAGACGGCATGAGTAAAGGGATCCAGTTCCTGTTTAAAAAGAACAAAATCGAGGTGATAAGCGGTACCGGAAAGTTGAAATCGAAAGGTGTCGTTACTGTTACCGGTGGCGATGGAAAGGCTACGGAAATAGAGGCATCACATATCATCCTGTCAACTGGAGCGCGTTCCCGCGAACTACCCAACCTGAAGCAGGACGGGAAGAAGATCATTGGCTACCGCAAGGCAATGACGCTTGAAAAACTTCCCGAATCGATGGTGGTTGTCGGTTCTGGCGCTATTGGGAGTGAGTTTGCCTATTTCTATGCTTCAATGGGTACAAAAGTGACGTTGGTGGAATTTCTCCCCAATGTCGTTCCACTTGAAGACGAAGAGGTGTCCAAACAGCTGGAAAGATCCTTCAAGAAGCTGGGAATGAAAGTAATGACCTCCTCTTCGGTGGAAAAGGTGGATACAACTGGCAATAAATGCAAGGTAACCATAAAAACCCAAAAGGGGGAGGAGAATGTTGAGACGGATATCGTGCTTTCGGCGGTGGGCATAACTCCTAATATAGAGAACATCGGACTGGAAGAGCTGAAGATAAAGACCGACAGTGGAAGAATTGTTGTCGATGAGTTTTACCGGACCAATGTAGAAGGTGTTTACGCAATCGGTGATATTGTTGACGGACCGGCACTGGCGCACGTTGCCTCGGCTGAAGGGGTTGTCTGTGTTGAGAAGATCGCCGGTCACAAGCCCCAGCCGGTCGACTATGCCAATATCCCGGCATGTACCTATACCAGTCCGGAGGTAGCCTCTGTGGGTATGTCGGAGAAGGCAGCAAAGGAGGCTGGTTACAATGTAAAGGTAGGCAAATTTCCATTCTCAGCATCAGGTAAGGCCGCTGCTGCCGGAGCAAAAGACGGATTCGTCAAGCTGGTTTTCGACGGGAAATACGGTGAACTGCTGGGGGGACATATGATCGGAGCCAATGTTACGGAATTGATCGCTGAACTGGTCGTCGCCAGGAAGTTGGAAACGACCGGTGAAGAGATCATCAAGTCGGTACATCCACACCCGACAATGTCAGAAGCCATCATGGAAGCCGCTGCCGCCGCTTACGGCGAAGTTATTCATATATAACAGGATCTGATATTATCATATTACAACCTCCGGCAGAACCCAGTGTCTGCCGGAGGCTGTTGTTTAATAAAGGGTATGACTTCTTAAATTGCTTGTAACTCTGATCTTACGCCCTCCAATGTGATTGACTTTCAACTTCAAATGAATTGTACCTGCTTATCAGCTTATTCATATTCCGGTTCCATCATCTTCCCGATAAAAACAATCGATTTGCTGGAGTTTTCAGTAATTGCAAAGAGGAAGGGACGGTCGAGTCGAATCAGTACCGGTCCGCCACCCGGACCGACGGAGGTTAGTTCCATCACGATTGCAGTTACCGCTGCAGCTTCGGTTCCTTCTTCGTTGACGTCGATATAGGTCTTGTGAATCACCTCTGATATCAGCAGGGCAATTTCGCTGATCCCGGAAAAATCTGCTGCATCCGTGAATGCAATCCCGAGTCCCATACCGGCCAGGTCATCTGCGAGGGAACGCTCGTAATCGAATTTGAATTTTGGCATTGTAACCTGCACCTTTTCATGCTCACGGAACTCCTCCAGCCATTCAAGCCAGGAATCTCCATCGAGTTTCCCGATCACTTCGTCCACACTCGAGCCATATGATGGAAGAAAAAGGTGCATGCTGAATTTTCCATTTTTGTAAGGTAGTTCAACTGCAGTGAAATCATCTGTTGCAGCAAATTTGAATTTTCCTTCTGTGGTCATCATCTCCACATCTGCAAATGCGGTCTGGTCTTCCTTGTAGAAAGTTTCATTCTTTGTCTCATCCGGATCAAATTCAATTTCCCAGAGGCAGTTGAAATAAAGTGCATTGATCAGTACCATCATTGCCTCCGGCGACAACTCTTTTATGATTTCATCAATTTTGTCATTTGTTTTATCAGCCACCCAGTTGTTAATGGCGTCAATTGCAGCAGGGCTCGCGAAATCCAGTTCCTTCACCTCAGCATCAAAATAGGTTTTATTCATCTCAATGAAGCCCTTATATACCGGAAAGTTTGTCCTGTACCAGACCGAATTGGCAATCTCGAGCAGATTTCCTTCTTCGTTTGATGTGAGGATTTTAATAAGGTCACGGTTGATCGCATTCACCTCTGCACGGGTCAGACCTTCATAGTTTAAAACACTGTCGAATGCCGCTTTTGTCGAAGTTTCAGCTCCATTGTATGCCATACCCATAGCCAGACTGATTGATGTCGGGGAAATCATTACATTGGCTACCTCTTCAGATTCAATTATCCTGTTAAACAGGTCCAGTCCGAACTGGTTGTTCGTTTGTATAACTTCGGCTGATTTTTTGTTATACTCGAAGACCGGATCATAATTGCCGGTATGCTCGCACGATAAGTTAACCAGAAGGATGGCTATCGTGATAATTACTGTTTTCATTTTCATTATTTTAGGATTGAATATGTATAAAGTATAAAAATCGCATGATTCTCGGAAATGTTCAGTAAAACCGATATGTTCAGGTGCCGTATTGCTATCCCTTGTAAACAGGATGAATATTGATAAAAAAAGGTTGCGTTTGGGTATGGAAACCTTATGACGCAACCTTTAACTTGCCGTTATCATCCTAAAACAAAAAAGGGTAACGAAAAGCAGCACAATCTGTTTTGTTACAGCAATTGTCCAGACTTGCAGGTAATCACCGGAGGGCATAGTTTTTGATGGTTCTCTTTGAAATGACTTACATTTGCAAAAAGAGGAGAACACCGGTTGGCAGACACATTGGAAATACTGTTAGAAGGCTGCAGGAGAGGTGATCGTGGCAGTCAGGAAAAACTATACAGGCGGTTCAGCGCGGCGATGTATGGTTTGTGTTTGCAGTACGCATCTTCAGAGGAGGATGCGCAGGATATCCTGCAGGACGGATTTATTAAGGTTTTTTCAAAGGTTGAACAGGTCAGGGATGCGAAGGCCTTTCCCGGATGGATCAGGAGGCTGATGATCAATACGGCCCTGGAGCGTTACAGGAGCCAGGTAATTATGCAGCGAATTGATGAAGATCCGATGCTATTAAAGGAGCAGATCTCCGAAGAGACACTTGATGAGTTACATGCGGAGGCTCTTATAAAACTGATCCGGGAGCTGCCTCCACGTTACAGGATGGTTTTCAACCTTTATGCAATTGAAGGTTACAGCCATAAAGAGATCGGGGAGATGCTTCAGATTTCGGATGGTACATCCAAGTCGAACCTCTCAAGGGCGAGGGTAATTTTACAGGAAAAGGTAAAGAAGATATATGGTAATTTACAGCTGAGATGAATGGGGAAGTGAGATGAACAAGGGACAAAACATAAGACGTGGCTTTCTGGCCGATAAACTGGCAAGGCACAGACCTGAGCCGCCGGAATCGGTTTGGCAGGCCGTTTCATCACAGTTGGGGGGTGGATTATCACGGCGTAAGTTATTTATAATTCTTACCACGGCCGCCGGATTTGCCATTGCAGCAACTGTGGGAGTGGTTTTTCTGAATCGTGACTTCCGGCAGGAATATGCAGCGCAGCAGATTGAGGAATCGGGTGAGGTTGCAGAACAGCAGGAAATTGAACGGATGGTTGCACCAAATGATTTATCAGATATGGCATCCCCGATGAGTGAACCGGCAGGTGCCAGGGGCAGTGATGGATTTAGGAAGCTTTCAGCCGACAGGTATACCGCAGGCGATTCCGGTAAGCGTACTGAAGGAGGTAGGCGGATGGAAGAGCAGGTAAGAATATCCGTTCAGGAAATACTTAAAGAGAGTATTTCTCAAATAGATAACAGTACATTTACCGAAACTGGTTTTGGGACGATCGCTGTTAATCAGGGGGGGCATGTTGGATCGCTGGCGGAACGGGTCGGGGAACCGGGGGAAAGCAATGATAATCAAGGTCGACAGTTATTCCCCGTAGCGGACCTTTCCGACAGCCTGGTAAAACCTCCTCAAAAGGACCTCTATGATGACCAGATGCATGATGATCAGCGTATTTCGGGCCGCTGGCAATTGGGAGCTTCATTTTCACCCTTGTACAATTATCGTGATGTTTCATCGCAGACTGACCACCAGCGAATGCTGGCCAACAACTCCGAGACTGCAAAACTTACCTATGCAGGGGGGGTACAGGTAAGCTACAATGCTTCAAAGCGGGTAACGATAGAGTCCGGTCTGTTTTATACACGGATGGGAGTTAACATCGGCGACTACAGCAGTTTTAAAAATGGCTGGTTCAACGAGAGGATGGAGTATTCTGATGATGGAACATATGAAAACTTTGTGAGTATATCCAACTCTATGGGCACGATTAGATCTGATCACAATGATCTGTTCCTGAGCAACTCCGGAAATATAGAGTCCACCACCGATTACCATTTGCTGTACCCCGTGCAGATGATGGTAGATAATGCTGTGGTTGAAAACTTCTCACAATCCCTTGAATACCTGGAGATTCCACTCAATATGAAGTTTCTGCTGGTCGACCGGTCACTGAAGGTACAGCTGATCGGAGGAATAAGTACCAATGTGATGATCAACAATTCTGTTTCAGCCAACAGCATGAATGGATCGGTTGAGATTGGAGATTTGCAAAACCTTCGCAGTCTGAGCTACTCAGGAAATGCCGGGATAGGGTTTCTTTACGACCTCTATAAAAACATCAGTCTCAGCCTCGAGCCCAGGTTCAGGTATTATCTTCATTCGGTCAATACCGGGCAGCTTCCATCCACCAGACCTTACACTTTTGGGCTCTACACAGGCATCAATTACAAATTTTAGTATTTCCTGGAGGCTGAATCCGGTTTGCATGATACGGTACTTGATAATTATGCTACAACAGCCAGATTTATTATCTGCTTTTTTTCTGCCGGCACCAAGAGCAACATGCTGCCTTCTTAAAAGGTTTCATGCATAATAAGCTTCTTTATCGTGTTGCCTGAAACCAACGAACTTTATTTTTTTCAGAACTTCATTTCATGTGGAATGTTAATCTTTTGAAACAACAAAATGTTACGTTATTTTTGCAGTTTGTTTTCAACGATGTTTCAATACAAATACCTGTGTTTGCATGAAACCCTGGTGAGGTTATTTACAGGCGCAAATTAAGCAACTTGTTTGGCAGATTTCATGAATAACAGAAGAACAAAGACCGGAAGATGGATCATCCTGTTCAGTCTGGTCATATCCATAATGATCATAGCTTTAGTAGCTAAAAACAGTTTCGGAGGATCACCTGACCCGGAACCGCTTCAACCGGAAGAGAAGGATAACTATGCGATCTTTCCGTTTCAATTGCCTGAAGAACTTTACTTTGCAGGCGAACGGGTGCCGCTGGAATATTTTGATGTGCATGAGGCTCTCGACCGTGAGATGTTATCGAATATCTTTTTTCATTCCCAGACAATCAGGATGATCAAGATGTCGTACCGCTATTTTCCGGAGATTGAAAAAATCCTTGAGCAGAAAGGTATTCCGGATGACTTCAAGTACCTGGCGATCGCTGAAAGTAATCTTTCAAATGCTGTCTCCCCGGCTGGAGCTGTGGGTTTCTGGCAGCTTCGTTCCGGCACCGCGGTGGAATATGGACTGGAGATCAACAGCGAGGTTGATGAGAGGTATCACCTTGAAAAATCTACAGTTGCTGCCTGTGAATACCTGTTGGAATCGTATGAGAAATATGGCAACTGGACCATGTCAGCTGCCTCCTACAATGCAGGAAGAAGAGGTATGGACCGACAAATTGCCCGGCAGAAGGAGCAGAACTATTATAACCTGTTGCTGAACGAGGAGACGTCCCGGTATATTTTCAGGGTGCTTGCATATAAACTGATCCTGGAAGATCCCTCATCCTATGGGTTTCAGATTTCCTTAAAGGATGTTTACCAGCCCATACCCTACAGGGTTGTTACAATCGATGGGCCGGTTTTCGATTTCGCAGAATTTGCAAAGGAGCATAAGACCAATTACAAGCTTTTAAAATACTTCAATCCCTGGCTGCGTGAGAATTATCTTACAAACAGCAGGCAAAGAAGTTATGATATAAAAATTCCGCTGGAAGATGCTCGGGAGATCAGGTAATCGGGATATTTTCCACACATAAACCGCATGTTGCACAATAGAAATTGAATGTCAGATCATAAAAACTTTATCAGGGTTTATGGTGCCAGAGAGCATAACCTGAAGAATATTGATGTGACGATTCCCCGCAATGAACTAACCGTAATTACCGGCTTGAGTGGCAGTGGAAAATCCTCCCTTGCCTTTGATACTATTTATGCTGAGGGACAGCGCAGGTATATTGAAACCATGAATGCCTATGCAAGGCAATTCATGGGAAACCTTGAACGGCCGGATGTAGACAGGATCACCGGACTGAGCCCTGTTATTTCAATTGAGCAGAAGACTACCAACAGGACCCCCCGGTCGACCGTAGGGACAACCACAGAAATATATGATTTTCTAAGGCTTCTCTTTGCCAGGGCATCTGATGCATACTCTTATGTTACAGGTGAGAAAATGGTAAAATATACCTTCGACCAGATCCTTAAACTGATCAGTGAGCAGTTCACAAAAAAAAGGATATATCTTCTTGCTCCTGTTGTGAAGGGCAGAAAAGGACATTACCGTGAGCTTTTTGAACAGCTTCGCAGGAAGGGATATCTATATGTTAGGGTTGATGGAGAGATCAGGGAGCTTATTGCCGGAATGCGGGTTGACAGGTACAAGGTGCATGATATTGAAATTGTTATCGACCGGATCCAGGTAGGTGATCCGGATGACAAGCGTCTGAAAGAGTCGGTTTCTGTAGCGATGCATGAAGGAAGGGGGGTAATAATGATACTTGAAAAAGATGCACAAACACCCCGGTTCTTCTCAAGCAAGCTGATGTGCCCCACCAGTGGTATCTCTTATAATGAACCGGCACCCCACAGCTTCTCTTTTAACTCTCCCCACGGAGCATGCGAACGTTGTAATGGACTGGGTGTGATAAGCGATGTGGATACAGATAAGATTATTCCCGACATGCAGAAGAGCATCAGACAGGGGGGGATTGTACCAATAGGCAAATACAGGAATGCTCTGATATTCTGGCAGCTTGATGCCATTGCAAAGAAGTATAATTTCACCCTCGATACAGCGATAGGCAAGATCCCTGAGGAGGCTCTTCACACCATCCTGTTTGGTTCGGAGGAGTCGCTGAAACTGGAGAACACTCCTCTGGGAGCATCCTCCAATTACTTTCTCAGTTTCGATGGAATTGTCAACTATATAAATTACCAGAATGGTGATGACTCCCCGGCAAAAAAACGCCAGCATGCCAGGCATTTCATTCGTAAGGTAACATGTCCGGAATGTAGCGGCAGCAGGCTTAAAATGGAGATGCTTCATTTCAAAATTGATGGGAAAAATATTGCTGAACTGGCATCAATTGATATTGATGCTCTGTATCAATGGTTCGAAGGAGTGGAATCCAGGCTCACCGACCGGCAGAATGAGATCGCCAGGGAGGTATTGAAGGAGATCAGGGCAAGGCTTGGATTTTTACTTGATGTGGGACTTGGCTATTTATCGCTGAACCGCACCAGCAGGAGCCTTTCCGGCGGAGAAAGTCAACGTATCAGACTTGCCACACAGATTGGATCAAGGCTGGTGAATGTGCTTTATATACTGGATGAGCCAAGTATCGGTTTACATCAGCGCGATAACCTAAAGTTGATCGGATCGCTGAAGAAGCTGCGCGACCAGGGCAATTCGGTGATCGTTGTTGAGCACGACAGGGAGATGATGCTCGCTGCCGACCATATCCTGGATCTTGGACCTGGTGCAGGCAGGCTCGGGGGGAAACTAATAGCAGCCGGTACTCCGGGGAAGATACAGGAGGCGGATTCTCTGACAGCAGCCTATCTGAGCGCTGCGCGGAAAATCGACATTCCCCCGGTAAGAAGGAGGGGAAACGGGAAGAAAATTGAACTGAAAGGGGCTTCAGGAAACAATCTGAAGAACATTGATGTGACATTTCCCCTGGGAACCTTCATCTGTGTAACCGGCGTCAGTGGTAGCGGGAAGTCGACACTGGTTAACGATACGCTGCACCCCGTTCTGAGTAACAAGCTTTACGGATCGTCCGGGGAACCGCTTGATTACCGTGCGATTGAGGGACTTGAACATATCGATAAGGTGATTGAAGTTGATCAGTCGCCACTTGGCCGAACACCGAGATCGAACCCGGCTACCTATACCAACGTTTTTGGTGATATCCGGAAATTGTTTGAGCAAACCCCCGATGCAAAGATAAGGGGATTCAAGGCTGGCAGATTTTCGTTTAATGTTGCCGGGGGAAGGTGTGAAACATGCGGAGGAGCCGGAGTTCAGACCATTGAAATGAACTTCCTGCCCGATGTGTATGTACAGTGCAAAAGCTGCAGGGGAAAGCGATACAACAGGGAAACCCTTGAGGTACAGTATAAAGGTAAAAACATCAACGATGTTTTAAGAATGACAATTAACCAGGCAGTGGAGTTCTTCGAAAGCATCCCGAATATCAGAAGGAGGCTGAAGACTATGCAAGAAGTAGGATTGGGATACATCAGGTTGGGACAACCCTCGACCACACTTTCCGGAGGAGAATCACAAAGGGTGAAGCTGTCGGCCGAGCTTTCAAAAAAGGATACCGGACGAACACTTTATATTCTGGATGAGCCTACAACAGGACTGCATTTTGAGGATGTAAGGGTATTACTCGATGTTGTTAACAGGCTTGTTGAAAAAGGAAACTCAGTGATAATGATTGAACATAACATGGATGTAATCAAGGTGGCGGATTATATTATTGATTTAGGTATGGAAGGCGGTGTTGCCGGTGGTGAGATCATTGCTACGGGAACACCAGAAGAGGTTGCGGGTGTAAATCGAAGTTATACCGGTCAATCCCTGAAGTCGGAACTGAAGATAATTCGGTAGGTACTGATCAATTCGGACGACACGACTGATATCCTGGAGAAAAGGATCACTGGTTGTAAGGGCATACATGTTCAAATGTTATTTTTACTATATTGCTGTAATGCAGGGCTGACAAATCAGGGTATATTTACAGCATCTTTTCATCATTTAACAACAATGAATAATGACATCAGGAGAAGAAAAAATTATGCAGGCTTTCAGTGAAAAAAACTGGAACGAGATCAAGGCTTCCGACAGCTGGCAGATTTTCAAGATCATGGCCGAATTCGTGGAAGGGTTTGAAAAAATGGCCTCGATCGGACCATGTGTTTCAATTTTTGGGTCGGCAAGGACCAAGCCCGATAACGCCTATTATCAGCTTGCAGTGGATATTGCCTTCAGGCTTACCCAAAGCGGGTATGGAGTGATTACAGGTGGAGGACCTGGTATTATGGAGGCAGCGAACAAGGGGGCCAGGAAGGGAAACGGGAAGAGTGTGGGGATCAATATTCAGCTTCCGCATGAGCAGTCTTCAAATCCTTATATCGATCACGACAAATTGATTACGTTTAAACACTTTTTTGTCAGAAAGGTGATGTTTCAGAAGTATGCCCAGGGTTTTATTGTTCTGCCCGGGGGATTCGGTACCTTTGATGAGTTTTTTGAATCTGTCACTTTAATCCAGACTGGTAAGATTGGACGTTTCCCGATAGTGCTTGTTGGCAGGACTTACTGGAAGGGTTTGGTCGACTGGATCGTGGAAAAGGTTATGGAAGAGCAGAAAAATATCAGCTTGGAGGATAAAGACCTTTTTACCCTTGTGGATACAGCCGATGAGGCGGTTAAAGTGATCAATGAATTCTACAGCAAGTACCTGTTGAGTCCGAATTTCTAGGCAATACGACATTACACACTGTTGGTAAGTTCAATACATAATGGCTGTTTTTTTTGTACATTGCATGGAAAATTCAAAAAGACTATGAGAAAAGTTCTTCTCCTTATCATGTGCTTTGCGGTCTATACCTCTTCTGCGCAACAGGGTGGAGCGAGCTTCAGCCTTGATGCTCCTGGAAGTGTTGTTGCCGGCAATGAATTTGAAGTGACCCTCATTTTCAAAAAGGGGGATTTGAAGGATTATTCAAGGTTTTCTCAGGATCTGCCCCTGGGCTTTACTGCAAGCAATGTGATTTCGCCTAATGCTGATTTCACCTTTTCAGACCAGCGGATCAGGATCATCTGGCTCAAACTGCCCGATGAAGATCAGGTTGAAGTGAAATATGCGATTGATGTACATGAACGGCTTTCGGGTAAACTGGAACTTTCCGGGACATTTGCTTACGTACATGAAAGTGAACGGGCATATATAAGTCTTCCCGAACCAGTGATCGTTAATATCCTCCCAAATCCGGAAATTGATGAAGAGCTGGTAGTTGATATTAGTGAATTTCATACCATCATCACACCTGAACCTGTTACGGAAACAACACCTCAGCCAGGCAGCTCTGATTATGCAATGGTTCTCCGCCAGAAACCTCTTACCGGGCAAAACGGGATTGTTTATGTCAGCCTTCTCCTTCGCAATCCTGAAGGATCGACCTTTTTAAAGCTTGAGGAGTCGATACCCGGCGGATACTCTTTTGAGTCGATTGAATCGGGAGGGGCCGTGGTCTCCCATGCAGCTTCTTTAGCCAGGTTTGTCTGGATGAGACCCCCTGTGTCACCGGTATTGTTGGTAAAGTACCGTCTTGTACCAATTTTGGAAAAGGATCAGGAACCGCTGGTTCTTTCAGGAATATATACATATACCGAGGATGGAGAATCGGTTACGGCAACTGCCAGGGAAGTTGATGTTGACCTAGCCTCTTTAAACAGTAGGCAACAGGCAGATTTTCTTAAAACCGGTGCTCTTCCGGAAGGGCTGGCGGAAATGCATTCGACCGGGAGTGTAGCATATGGGAAGGAATCTGCAGCAAGTGTAAGAGAAGCGGAAAAGACTGTGAGTTCCGCCGGCCGAGGTACAGAACAGACTTCTTTAGGTTCCCGAAGGAGTTCTGGTCCCCCGATGATCAATATTGCACCCTTGGATGCTGTTGATGGTATTAGTTTCCGGGTACAGGTTGCTGCTGTGAAGAATCCCTACTTTGCCGGTGTGTTATTTGCAGAAAATGAATTACTCAGAGATGTTAAGGTTGAAAAAGAGGGTGTTTGGAGTAAGTATACACTCGGTCCTTTATCAACCTATGATGATGCTGTGAGAATGAAGAATCGCATCATCAACGAGACTTCAATAAATTCAGCTTTTATAGTTGCATACCGTAATGGGGTGAGGATACCAGTGAATACTGTAAGATAAAGCAGAATCAGGTTTTATTGCTATGAGCCGGGCCGGAACATTAAGAGATATTTGCGTGCTGTTTGTTCTGTTTGCAGGAACGGGATATTATGCTTTTGCACAGGAGGTAGTAGATTACGATGAATTGCTTCAACGTGTCGATACTGTTGAAAATCCTGTATACAAGCCGGTTATTTCTGTTGGGTATGGTGTGCTCAACTTTTTTGGAGATGTGCAAAACAGCAACCGACTTCCGGTGATCGGTAGTCCGGCATTTCGTATTAATGTTACTACATTTATTGACAATAACCAATATTTTGCAGCTAATTTCTATTTTCTAGGTGGGACCCTTACCGGTGAACAGCGCTCGGTAAATGATCTGAGCAGGAACCTGAATTTCTCTTCGAGCATTTACTCCATTGGTTTTTCTGCCAGGTACGATTTTGGCCATTTGATCCCGGCTGAGATGAAACTCAGACCTTACGTGGGAGTTGGACTGGAGCAACTCAACTTTAATACAAAGGGGGATCTGTTCAACGGGCTGGGAGAGCAGTATTATTACTGGCCCGACGGATCGATCAGGAATTTGCCTGATAACGAGCCGGGAGCCGCTCTGTTGTTAGTGCGTGATTATAATTATGAAACTGATCTCAGGTCGTGGGAACGTATTAATCACGGGTACGGTGACTATAACCCCAGGTCGCTGGCTATTCCGCTAGAGATTGGATTTACAATGAAAGTTTCAAGGCGATTTTTCTTTAGCCTGGGAACAGCTTATCATTACACATTTACCGACTTCATTGATAATGTCTCTTATGAGGGTACAAGCATTCAGGGTGAAAAGGGGAATGACGCATTCATGATTACTCATGCCTCGCTGCATTTTGATATGTTCTCGGATCCGGCTACCCGGACCGTTGAACTGTTGTTTGCAGATATGGAGCTCGATCCAATGTTTTTTGATGATGAAGACGGAGATTTTGTCCTCGATTTTGCCGACCAGTGTCCGGGTACACCATACGGAGTCATGGTCGACTCCCTCGGTTGTCCGATTGACAGTGATAATGATGGCGTACCAGACTATCTGGACAAAGAGTCGGACACACCTGCAGGAAATTGGGTTGATCAGGATGGGGTAACAGTTACTGAAGAGGAATTTGTCAAAACCCTTCAACGTGATATTGCTGTGAAAAGAGAGGATCTGGATGCCTACATGGAAATGTTAGAGTCGAAGTATACCGACCGAAGCATTGTTGAGATCCCTGAGAAATTTGTGCAGATCGATACAGATGGCGACGGATATATCTCTTTTGATGAATTATTGGGGGTCATCGACGAATACTTTGATTTCGAAGTAGATCTATCCCTTGAAGAGTTAAGGCAGGTCAATGAATTCTTCTTTTCACAGTAGCCACTCACGCTGAGCAGCAACAACCCATATTGTTCATAATCTCTAAGAACCATACAGTATTTTTGAATTCAAATATGTGTCGTTGCGACCATCTGCCTATTTGATCTTTTTCATTCTGTCAAGCTGCCGTTGGGTGTCCTTCTGCTTGATTACCTCCCGTTTGTCATATTGTTTTCTTCCCCTTGCAAGGGCGATCTCAACTTTGGCATATCCTGTTTCGGCTATAAAGATCCGAAGCGCCACAATGGTAAGTCCCGATTCCTTTACTTTCCTCTGGAGTTTATTCAGCTCTTTTCGGTGGAGCAGTAATCTTCTTTCCCTCCCGGGTTCATGGCTGTTGTAGCTTACCCAGGCATACTCTGCAATTTGTAAACCCCTGATAAACAGCTCGTTACATATAAATGCACAGTACGAATCTGCCAGGCTGACTTTTCCCAGACGGATTGATTTGATTTCAGTTCCCATCAGTTCAATACCTGCAATATACTTTTCGATCAGTTCATAATCGTGATAAGCCTTTTTATTTTTAATGTTGATTCTGTTCCCCATACCCCTTTTAATATGTCGCAAATGTACTTAACTGAACGATTATTTCAGAATAGAGCAAGGTAAAAAGTTGAGAACAGATAATGAAGCTCGCGATCATAATAAGCATCGATAATATGGTGAACTGTAATCTTTTCGATGATGGTATGCGGGTAAGAACAGAACTGCCATTGTAAAACAGAAACGCTGAGTAGAACCCGAGGAAGATCAGAAAGATCAACGATGGTAATAGTTTTATTACAGCGAGAACCAGAAGGAAAGGTAATTGGGAATAGGCGGTAAGTGCGAAATAGTTCGATGAACTCACTTCCGGGGCGATATTGCTTCCAAGCAGACGGATTGCCTTTCCTGAAAGATATATGTGGCTTATGATCAGAAAGAATACTATGAGTGCATTGATGATGATATAAAGAAAGGAATTGACCGGGAGAGTGATAGATGATAAGAGTGAACCTGCGAGTGAAAACAGTGCCACCATGAAGGATACAGGCAGGGTATAGCTTCTGGTAACATATGCAAGATCGGTCTTTTCCTCTTTAATTGCACCGAATTCTGCCCCTGGATTGAGCAAAAGGTTCTGTCCCCGAATGAATAATTTTTTAAGTCTCATGAAGATTTACCCGGTTTTAAATATACGATTTTTTTCTTGATTGTATCCTGAGGTAATGTATTAACCTGATTTCTTTTTTCCAAATGATTATATCATACTTTTGTTCAGGGTCTCTTCCTTTTATCTTGCATTCCTGACAGCGAATTTCAACCGGGCCAGTTGAAAAAAAGCGTTATTTTTGTTTCATGGATGCAGGTGTGGAGATGATTACAATTCTTGGGCACACAGCAGCAGGTAAAACTGCACTTGCGGCACAAATTGCCCATGCTCTTGATGGTGAGGTAATCAGTGCCGATTCGAGACAGGTATACAGGGGTATGACCATCGGCACCGGGAAGGATTATGAGGATTATCAGGTTGGAGGCAGTGAGGTACCCTTTCACCTGGTTGATATTATTGATGCAGGCAGGGAGTACAGTGTTTACAATTTCCAAAGCGATTTCCTTCAGGTTTACAGGGAGATAAGAGAGAGGGGACATTTGCCGGTAATGTGTGGTGGTAGTGGGCTGTATCTCGAATCTGTACTAAAGGGGTATCGAATGGCGCATGTTCCGGTCGATGAAAAAAGAAGAAAAGAGTTGGAAAATATGGGGCAGGGTGAGTTGGTGAAATTGCTGGCCGGCTACAGTTCATTGCACAATACAACGGATACCGTAACAAAAAAACGTACCATCAGGGCCATTGAAATTGCTGAGTTTGAAAAGAAAGCCTGTTTGGAGGAGAAAGCTTTTCCTTCAATAAATTCTCTTAACCTGGGTATTTGTTTTGAAAGAGAGAATCGCAGAAAAAGGATCACAGAGCGGTTGAAGCAGCGGCTGGAGCAGGGAATGGTAGGTGAAGTTGAGGCTCTGTTACGGGATGGGGTAGGGCATGACAGGCTTGAATTCTACGGACTGGAGTATAAATTCCTGTCTTATTATCTTTTAGGGAATTTGAGCTATGATGAGATGTTCCGTAAACTCAATACCGCCATACACAGGTTTTCGAAACGTCAGATGACCTGGTTCAGGGGAATGGAGCGTCGCGGAGTTAAAATTCACTGGATTGCCGGAGAATTGCCAATGGAAGAGAAGGTTGAAAGGGTGATCAGATTATACCGGAGGGAAAATCATTAATGTTTGCTTGTTTGGTGGAGAGACAGATCAACCACTACTTAAAATGCCATGGGATATCGAAGATGTAATATATGAGACCAATAGCCATAAGCAGGTTGATACCGGAAAACAAGTAGTTATAACTAACCCGCCAGCTATTCACAGTTCTTCTGATCATAATGCCGATATTTGGTATGAAAAAGGCGAAGATGCAGAAAACTGTAAAAATGTTAAATACTCTCTCTTCAGTTGCACCTTCGGTTGGTTCAGAATTATTTATGAAGAACAATACCAGGTAGGCCAAAAGCATAAATGCAGCCAGGTATATAAGATAACTTATTTTCAGGACGATGGTTGAAGTTGGCCTTTTGCGATGTTTTCTGAAAGGTTTCAGAATAATAATAGCAATGACATAGACCAGCAGAAATGATGTGATAAATATGAAATGCAACAGGAAATTCATGACTTCGATCATATTACATGTGCAAGATATGAAATAGATCGCAATTAATAAAGGAGTTGGACAGGATGCCAGCCGGGGAGACTCAGGACTCCAGTTTCGTCATCGCCTGTTTGATCTTTGCTTCCAGCTCTTCCGATAATTCGGGATTGTCATTCAGCAGTTGTTTCACCGCGTCACGTCCCTGTCCAAGGCGCGTTTCTCCATAGCTGAACCAGGAACCGCTCTTTTTAACGATGTCGAGTTCAACCCCGAGATCGATCAGTTCACCGGTTTTTGAGATCCCCTGTCCGTACATGATATCAAACTCTGCTTTTTTGAAAGGGGGTGCAAGTTTGTTTTTTACTACTTTCACGCGCGACCTGTTTCCCTGGATATCCTCACCATCCTTTAGTTGCCCGATGCGTCGGATGTCGAGTCTTACGGAAGCGTAAAATTTAAGTGCATTACCACCGGTTGTGGTTTCCGGGTTGCCGAACATGACGCCGATCTTTTCTCTCAGCTGGTTGATGAAAATACAGGTAGTATTGGTTTTACTGATATTGGCAGCAAGTTTCCTGAGTGCCTGCGACATCAGTCGGGCCTGCAATCCCATTTTCGACTCTCCCATTTCGCCCTCGATCTCTGCTTTCGGAGTAAGTGCCGCGACGGAGTCGATCACGATGATGTCGATGGCACCTGAACGAATCAGATGGTCCGTAATCTCAAGAGCCTGTTCACCATTATCCGGCTGGGAGATATAGAGGTTTTCTACATCAACTCCAAGTTTTTCTGCATAGAACCTGTCGAATGCATGCTCGGCATCAATAAAGGCAGCAATTCCGCTTTTTTTCTGAGCCTCAGCAATGGCATGAATTGCCAGTGTGGTTTTTCCGGAGGATTCCGGCCCGTAAATCTCGATCACTCGCCCGCGCGGGTAGCCACCGACACCAAGTGCGACATCCAGTCCGATGGACCCGCTTCCGATAACAGGTACATCAACTATGGCTGAATCTCCCATTTTCATTATTGCTCCCTTACCGTACCCTTTTTCTATTTTGTCCAGTGTAAGATGCAAAGCTTTCAACTTTTCCTGGTTGTCGTTTTTTTGATTCGTCATGGTATTTTTACCTGTTAATGTGTTCTATCCCTGAAAAATCTGTTGTGTATGCTTTTTTGTATCAACTTTCTCAATAATGTTTTCAATGATTCCATTTTCAGAGATGATAAAGGATTTTCGCAACACACCCATATAGGATTTACCGTACATCTTTTTTTCACCCCACGCCCCGTAGGCCTTCAATATATTTTTATCAACATCTGAAAGCAGGTTGAACGGAAGATTGTATTTTTCAATAAAATTCTGGTGGGATTTCTGGCTATCGGGACTCACACCCAGGATTTCGTATCCCTCGGCCATGAATCTTTCATAGTTGTCTCTGAGATCACATGCTTCAGCTGTGCAACCGGGGGTATTGTCCTTGGGATAGAAGTACAATACCAGTTTCTTCCCGTTGAATTGATCCAGTGAAACCATATTTCCGTTTTGATCCGGTGCCAGGAAGGCAGGTGCAGGATCACCAATTTTTAGTTTACTCATTTTCTATTTGTGTTTGTAAAATTATAAAGTTTCCATTTAAACGACGGCTGCATGCCCTAAAGTTTATTAACAATCTGAAGGAAATTGATTGAATTAAAATTTGTATTTTTGGTCAGCCTGAAAGCAGGACCTACACCGTTAGAAACACTTAATTCGACAATATGTTTAACACATTTACCAAATCAGTTCTAACCCTTCTGGTCGTCCTGGCAGGAGCATCGGTTCTGTACAGCCAGGTTCCGGAACATGAGTTACCCGCGATAAGAGAAAGGGCCATGAGCAACTTTAATGCAGGCTCCTATGATGCTGCAGAAACCGATTTTACGACTCTTATCAGGCAGTTTCCCGGTGATCCGCTGTACCGGTATTATGCTGGTATTTGTAAAGTGGAATTGAACCGGGATCTGGAGGAGGCGGCTGAACTGCTATATTTTGCTTCTACAAGGGGGGTTCCTCCGGATGTCTATTACTATCTCGGCGAGGCATCGCGGACCATGTATGATTTTGAAAAGGCAAAGCGATATTATGAAGAGTTTAGCCGGTCGGCCCCACGCCGCATGTCAAGAGAAAAAAACGCAGGTTTGTTGATCCGCTCGCTGACTGCTGCCATGCAGATTACTGCATCTTATAATCCTTTCGATGTAAAAAACGTAACTTTTATTGATTTTAATGATCCGGATCAATACGAGCAGATAAGGATGAAGGGTGGAATTCTGACAGAAAAGCCGGAAGTTTTTTTTGGAGCGGAGGAGAATCGTAGCGGACTGTCAAGATTAATGTTCATGCCGGAAAAGCCCGTCAGAGGACAGATTGTCTATTTTTCCGGTATGGAAAGAACGGGAAAAAACGGTCTCCAGGTGATGCAGGCAAGGAGAAACAGCGCTGGTCACTGGGTTGATATACAGCCGGTTGACGCCCTCAATACAGAGTTTGATGAGATACTGCCCTATTTTGATCCTGTTGGGCGCGATATCTATTTTGCCTCCAACGGAAGGGAGGGAGTTGGAGGATTCGACCTGTACCATTCTCATTTCGATGAGGATCGCAAGGAATGGTCGGAACCGGTAAACCTCGGTTTCCCTGTGAATTCAGTTTCTAACGATTACCTCCTGCTTCCTGGCAGCGACTTGGGCAAGGTGATATTCTTTTCCTCCAGGCAATCATCCGACACGGTTATCGCCGCCTACAGTGTTCACCTCAGTGAGCCAAAGCAGTCGCTGGAAAAACACACTCCGTCGGAGATAAGAAGGATCGCCAACCTTGGTAATGTGGCAGTGGATGCCAGGGAAGATTATGAGGCCTACCAATCCCTGCTCGCTGATGATGGCAAAATGCAGGCAGAGACGGAGATCACAGCCGGCGAGCCCGTAGAAGAGAAACAGCAGGCGAACAGGGTTGAACTGGAAATGGATGTGGGTGCCGATCCAGCCTACCAGGAGTTGATCGCAGGGGCCCTGCTGCACCAGTCAGCGTCCGATTCCCTTGTTGAGCTGGCACTGGATGCCAGGTTGAAGGTACGCAATTCCGAGGACCCGAATGATCGGTGGATGTATCAGAAACAGATCATGGTTTGGGAGAAAAGAGCAGCGGAGGAGAAGGAGGCAGCAGACAGTTATTTTGACAGGTTGACCGAGTATGCACCGAAAGAGGCGGACCCGGCCAAAACAGTTATTCCTTCAGCTATTGAGAAGGATACTGTGATAGAAGATTTGACGATTTACAGGTTTGCACAGACCGGTACAGTCGAGGAAAAGGTCAAGGAGGTGTCTGATCAGAATGAAAGCGTTGCGATCCCCCGTGGCACCGTGTACAAAATACAGCTCGGCGTGTTTTCGAAGAGGGTAGATGAGAATGTGTTTGGCGGGTTGAAGCCAATCACCGAAGAGAGGTTGGAGGATAGAAACCTGTACAGGTATTTTTTTGGTGACTTCACCAGGTATGAAGAGGTGCGGGATGCGCTGCCAGTGGCGCGTGCAGCAGGGTTTGCCGATGCATTTATCGTGGCATCCTACAACGGGAATATCATGTCAGTTGAGAAGGCAAAAAAGCTGGAGAAACCAGTTCCCTGACGTTAATTGGCCGGTCTATTCGGATGTGATCTGAGTTCTTTTTATTGTTGATGCAGAAAACATGGTTTCAACCGGTGGTTTAATGATTTCTTTTTATATATTTGAGAAGATAAGAAATTCGATGGATAGCAATTTATCAGGAAATCCGGATAAGCGGAATACAGGTCAGGGTGATACGCAACATGTGTCAGTGCTGGTGCTTCATAACGATGATGTTAATACATTTGAATTTGTGATGGATACACTGGAAGAGGTATGTGAACATTCGCCTGTTCAGGCAGAGCAGTGTGCCATGATAACTCATTACAAGGGTAGATGTGAAATTCTCAGGGGGGAAATCAGTGAACTGAAGCTGACAAGGAAGGAGTTGATGTCGCGCGGACTGAGTACAACAATTGAATAGATTGTAACATGACAATTATAATCCTGTTGATTATCCTGGGGATTCTGCTTTTTGTGATAGAGTTCCTGTTGGTTCCAGGAATCACAATTGCCGGTATAGGCGGATTGGTACTGACAGTGCTTGGGGTGTACAAGGCATATGAAGATTTTGGATCGGTAACTGGTACCTGGTTCCTGATCGGCACATTGCTGCTGAGTATCCTGGTAATCGCATTTTCACTGAGGGCAAGGACATGGAGGAAGTTTATGCTCAATACTAATGTTACCGGAACAGTGAATGAAGATTTTATTCGCGATGGGATACAGAAAGGAGATGAAGGGGAAACTGTAACAAGGTTGGCACCAATGGGAAAAATTATTGTGGGAGGAAAGGTGCGTGAGGCACGATCCATTGAAGGATATATCGATGAGCACAGGAAGATAGTTGTTGTTGGTACAGAAGGTTCGCAGATTAGAGTAAAACTTAAAAAATAGTTATTATGGATATTAAATTGATTTTAATTATTGCGGGTGGCATTGTTGCCCTGTGGATCATTCTTTATTTCATCCCGATCGGTTTGTGGTTTACCGCTTTACTTTCCGGGGTGCGTATCTCCCTTTTACAACTGATTCTGATGCGGTGGAGAAAGGTTCCACCAACTGTGATTGTTCGTTCAATGATCGAGGCTTATAAGGCCGGGTTAATTGAGATTAAACGCGATGCTTTAGAGGCACATTATCTTGCGGGTGGACATGTCGAGCAGGTGGTGCATGCACTGGTTTCTGCCAATAAAGCTAATATTGACCTGGGTTATAACATGGCGACTGCCATTGATCTTGCCGGACGGGATGTGCTTGAAGCTGTGCAGATGTCGGTAAACCCGAAGGTGATTAATACACCGCCGGTAACTGCGGTTGCTAAAGATGGTATTCAGCTGATTGCCAAGGCGAGAGTCACTGTAAGAGCCTCTATCAAGCAGCTGGTTGGTGGTGCAGGTGAGGAGACTGTGCTGGCCCGTGTTGGTGAGGGAATCGTATCTTCGATCGGTTCAGCGGTTTCACACAAAGAGGTGCTGGAAAATCCCGATTTTATTTCGCGGACTGTACTGGAAAAAGGACTGGATGCAGGAACAGCTTTTGAGATATTGTCGATCGATATCGCAGATATTGATATTGGAAAGAATATTGGTGCAGTATTGCAGATGGATCAGGCCAATGCCGACAAAAATATTGCTCAGGCGAAAGCAGAAGAGCGCAGGGCCATGGCAGTCGCAACTGAACAGGAGATGAAAGCCAAAGCACAGGAAGCGAGAGCGAAAGTCATTGAGGCAGAGGTTGAAATACCATTGGCCATGGCAGAGGCATTCAGAACCGGAAACCTTGGTATTATGGATTACTACAAGTTCAAGAACATTGAAGCGGATACGACCATGAGGGATTCAATCTCCAAAGGTACCACAAAAGGTTCTTCGGGCAGGGGTACAGATGACAAGAATAAGTAATAATTGAATAAACATATGCCCGCAGCCGGCTGCGTTCTCCAGCCGGCTGTTCTTTGAATTATAATCACCAGCCTAGGACATAATTAATCTTGTTTATACCCGCCCACGGCGTACCCTCCCTTTAGTCCGCGCTCCACAGGAGCGGATGGTACCGACTGCAACGAGGGCATGATCTGTTCATTTGAAATGGAAATGATCGTTTCAGGGTCGCTTAGGTTATCACTGAAGCTGATCATGAACCGGCTTTTCAGATATCCGAAAGGATAAATATCAGCAAAGTTCCAGACTGGATCACTAAATGCATAATCAAGCCGCTGTCCTTCAAAGCGGTTCATCCTGTAGCCATCGGGACCTGCCTTTTCGAGGTGGTATTTTACCATGAACTCATCTTCGAGCATCCATCCGGAACTCTCTTCTGCCCGCAGGGTAATGACAATATCCACCGTCTGCAGCTCAAGGTCAGTAAACACATCCGGTATCTCTGTTATATAAAAAGCTGCAATTCCCAGGCTATCGGTGGTTACCTTTACGGATTGCTCCAGGAGTTTTTCTCCCTGTCGAACCATCGTAAAAGTGATTTCGCACGGTTCAGAAGTGACGATCCTTTCCTCTATGTCGGTTAAAACACCAAAAAAGATAATTGTTGCCGGATCCTGACCGTTGATTCCTGTATGCAGCAGCACCGCAAGCGCCGCTAATGCTATCATTGATCTCATGTGTGCCATAGGATTGAAAGTTATGGTTGTATTTATATCACAGCTACATGTATCTGTAAATGTAAAACATTCAGCGCATAAGAAAAAATATGACCAGGAAATTCACCACTTTATCGGGTTAGAAGTGAGGCGCCCAGTCGGGGACAGCCTTGAATATTTGTGTATATAAACTTATTAACACCTGTTGAAAAGTTCACTCACTGTAGCTGTTTTCTTTGTTTGTATTGATTTTCAGGCAATTCACAATTCGTTAATAATTATAGTTGATGGTTTGTGGATATTGGGAGTGGGTATTGCTTGACATGCTTTGATGAATAGAATATATTTGGTTGTACCAAGTGAGTGATAAACGGCTGCTCAGATGATCAGTCCGGTAAATTCGCCAGGCCGGAAGGCCAAAGGTGAACGAACCGGCCGGTGAAACGGGAAACCATCTCATCGAAGTCAGACGAGCCGATCGTGCAGTGTTATTAACGCTGCATTCAGCCTGACCGGTCAGAATACTGATCGGTCGTAACAAGGTTGGACTGCTGAAGGAAAAGCACTAAAGAATCCATAGTGGTTCCATAACGCTTTTCACATTGTCTGGGTGCAGATCGTAAGACCTGATTCAGTCAATGATCAGACAGTGTTTCCGGGAAACCGGGATTCAGTTTCCGGTGAATGGACGGCCTTTCGGAAGCGCTCTATGGAGCATAGCCGGTAGGTCAGGGTCTGAAATGAGCTCTGTAAAAGGATTTGTTGTTCGGACCAGCCAATAACCGTACCTTGGCACTGTATGGTGGCTATGGGTATCATGCAGTGAAATGGGGATAAAGTCAATTTATCCCCATTTGTGTTTTTATAAACCCTCTTCCAGCCCTTTACCAGATACAAATCAGCGTTTTGACCAAATACTACAATCTGTTTTTCAAACGAAATCTTCATGAGGCAGCCAATTGTTCCGGAATAGGCAGCCAACTGTTTCGAAATTATTCTTCCAGCACTACACAAGTAAGGTTCGTTCGAAGTAAATGATAAGTGAATATAATGAAGGAGACTGTAGAATCAATTTCGTACACTATAGTTGTATTATGTACATTACCGGACAGTTTTAACACAATTTAAAAGAGTTCAAAATTAACATAAAGCACATAAAATCAGACAAATATAGATATTGGCATGATGTATGAGATTTCATTTTCAGAAACAATTATTAATAGATACAACTATGAAAACAAAAAAAGGTTATATTTCAGGTGTGCTTGTCATTGCAACAGCATTGGTTTTAACAAGCGGAGCAATATATGCCGAAGGCGATATTGCCGAAGTGTACGCTACAGGATCAACGATCACCTCTGCAGGTGATTTTGTTGTTCAATCTACTGATAAATTCTATCACTTTCAGGGAGAAAAATATGAACTGTACAAGGTTTATTATGAAGATTCAGCCATGAATCTGAGTATTGCTGTTAATCCGGGTAGAAAATGCAAATCATTCATTGCATTTGCCAATGATTATACAGCATTTTATGAATGTGACAGGAATGGATTTGGCATCAGGAAGATCATTTTTACAAGTCAGGATGCTCAAAAGAGGTTTGACACCGGTGAATACCAGAAACAGACGGTACTTAGCGAACAGGTAAAGATTGACAAGAAAGATGCTGTGACAACCATTGCTGAGTTTCTTCCGAAAATGCAATCCGTATAGCCAGCGTTCGGAAGACCTGATCAGGCCCTGTTTTTATAATGCCTGATAAGGAGATTGTCAAACAGGCAGGGGATGTCCAACAGGGCATCCCTTGCTTTTTACATGTACTCCATAACCCTGCCCGAGATTTGCAGCAGTGATATCTCCGCGATTTTTGTGAGATATTTAATGGAAATTAATCTCTCTTCGGCATCTAGCAGGCTTTTTTGAACTTCCCGGAGCTCCAGACCAGCCAGACTTCCCAGTTTATATTGTTCCACTGCGATTTCCAGATTTTCCCGTGCCACTTCGAGATTTTGTTCTTCCAACCTGATGAGCCGGAGGTTATTCTGATAGGCAAAATAGATATTGATAAGATTGCCTTTTATGGATTGTTCCACCTCCTGGTACCTGATTCGCCTGCTTTCAATTTCAATCCGGGCATTACTCTTTTCTCTCCGCCTGTTGAATCCGTCGAATATATCAAGTCCCAGTGTGAGGCCGTAATTTAACCCGTGCATATGTTGGTTTGATATTAAACCGGTTTGATAGGTATTGTAGTTGTATCCATATCCTGAAGATAGGTTCAGGTAAGGATAAGACTCTGATGCAATGATCTCAAAGTCGAGTTCTGTAATGTCCTGGTTCTTTGAAGCAATTAAAAGGCTTGTATTGTTACTCAGTGTGTTTTCCAGCAATTGCTCATAAGTTAATTGATCGTTGATTTGTATTATACTGTCCTTAATAGTAAATTCTACTCCAATATCTTCTGTGGCCATAAGCATATTCAGCCTGATCTGCGAGGAGCGCAATATCTCGCTTTGTTTCGCATACCTCGAACTGTCGGCATTCAGATATACCTGGGATTGCAATAGTTGCATCTTGGAGCCGGATCCGAGCAGGTAACGTTGCTCATCGATTCTTGCCCGTTCGCGAGACAGCATTACAGCATATTCCAGGTTTGCATAGAGGGCGATCTGCTGTATGTAGTTGTAGTATTCTGAGCTGATCTCAGAAACCAGTTTTTCGATCGCCATTTGGGTCCTGAATCCCTCAAGTTCAGTTTGCTTTTCCAGTCTTCGATAAGTTTTCTGTACCTGAAACCCCTTGAAAATGGTCATACCCATGTTCACTGCTGCCGATCCCGTTGTATTGTGCAGGTAACCCCCAGCAGCAACTGTGCCATCCTCATAATTCTGAATGGTACTGTTCAAGGTACCACCAAAACGATTAGTGGCAATTACTTCAGGTAGCATTCCCGCGTTACCGGGTGTATAATTATTGAGCGAGATGGCCTCATTATTTTTAACCACCTTCAGATTAAAGTTTCTTTCCAGTCCCGTTTGGATGCAATACTCAAGGTCGTAAACCTTCTGGGGGAAAGCAGTGCTCAGGGTGAAAAGGAAAACCGTGAGCATCGAATACCGGATCATTATTTCATATAATTTAAACTTCACTGTTATTTGGGTCATAGCCATTGTTTTTCGTTTCACTCGAGATCAACAGGTAGATCGTCGGTACTACGTAAAGTGTAAGGAAAGTAGAAAGCACGAGTCCGCCCACAACTGCTACCCCCATTGCCACCCTGCTTTGGGCTCCTTCACCCAGGCCGAGTGCAAGGGGCAGAACGCCCAGGGCGGTTGAGAGGCTGGTCATCAGGATCGGCCTGAACCTGGCAGCAGAAGCATACTTGATGGCTTCAAACTTGTTCATGCCGGCCAGTTTTCTTTGATTGGCGAATTCGACAATCAGAATTCCGTTTTTTGAGACGAGTCCGATCAGCATAATGATCCCGATCTGACTAAAAATATTCATGGTAATGTTGAAATACCACATGAATAGAAGTGCCCCGGTAAGTGCCAGTGGAACTGTCATCATAACGATAATCGGATCCTTGAAACTCTCGAATTGTGCTGAGAGGACCAGGAAAATAAGAATGATGGCCAGCAGAAAAGCAAACATCAGGCTTGAGGAGCTTTCCATATAATCCTTTGAATCGCCCGCAAGTGCTGTTCGGAAGGAATCATCAAGCACCTTCTCAGCAATTTTATCCATCTCGTTCAGTCCTTCACTGATGGTTTTTCCCTCTGCGAGACCGGATGATATTGTGGCCGCTACAAAACGGTTGTAGCGATAGAGCTGGGGTGGGGCGGTTGACTCCTCTAAAGTAACAAAATTATCGAGCTGTACCATTTTACCATTGTTACTTCTTACATACAGTGATTTCAGATCGAGTGGTTTATTTCGATCTTCCCTGGCCAGCTCCCCGAGGATTTCGTATTGCTTTCCGTTCATGATAAAATATCCGAAACGTTGACCGCTCAATGCCAATTGCAATGTCTGACCAATATTTTGGGTTGAAACTCCCAGGAGATTTGCTTTATCGCGGTTGATCTCGATCCGAAGCTCCGGCTTGGTAAATTTCAGGTCAACATCGGCCATTACAAAAACAGGATTTTTTTGGACCTCCTCCATGAAAGCCGGCAATATTTCCCGCAGTTTCTCAATCGTCGGTGCCTGCAATACATATTGAACCGGCAGACCGGCGCGTCTGCCTCCGAAAGTTGATTGCTGCATGACGTTTGCGCGGGCCTTCGTCATTCTGCTTAGCTCTTTAGTTAACTGTGTAGCAATCTCTTGTTGTGATCTCTCTCGTTCAGAGGCTTCTACAAGTCTTACGATAACAAATCCGCCCGAGCTCCAGGCTCTTTCAGCAATTAAGTCATATTCGGAGACATTATTGTGAACCATTCTTGCAACATCTTCAATATAGCTTAGGTTGTATTCATAGGTTGCCCCTTCCTGTGTAGTAGTCCTGATTGTAAGCCGCGATCTGTCTTCTAACGGTGCCATTTCTGCGGGAATGATCTTATACAGGATAATTATCAGGATAATTGCAGATGCCAGGATCAGGAGAGAGATGTATCTTTTGTTAAGGAGGTTGGTAAGTGAATGCTGGTATGCGTTGTTCAGTGCGACAAAAAATTTCTCTGAATAGTTGTAGGCCCTGCTTCTTTTATGCCTGGTTTTCAAAAGTTTGGTCGACAGCATAGGGGTAAGCGTTAGTGCCACAAATGATGAGATCGCCACTGCACCGGCAATTACAATGCTGAATTCCCTGAATAACCTTCCTGTCATTCCTTCCAGGAAGACGATGGGTATAAAGACAGCAATGACGGTAATGGTAGTGGAAATAATTGCAAAGAAGATTTCATTGGCTCCTTTGAGTCCTGCCTCAACAGGTGAAAGACCCTCTTCAATCTTCACATAAATGTTTTCCATCATTACAATGGCATCGTCCACCACCAAACCGATGGACAGCACCACAGCGAGCAAGGTCAGCACATTAATTGTGAATCCAAAAACGAACATTACAAAGAAGGAGCCTACCAATGATACCGGGATTACCAGAACCGGGATAATGGTTGTTCGCCAGTCGCGCAGGAAGAAGAAAATAATAGTTACTACCAGGAAAAATGCAAGGTAAATAGTCCTCTGGACTTCGTTGATCGAAGTTCGGATATAGGATGTATTATCAAACCCGATCTCATAGGTGATATCTTCGGGAAGGTCCTTTTTTATGTATTCCAGTCTGCTGTATACCTCATCCACGATCTCAATGTGGTTGGCACCCGGTTGGGGGATGATCACTGTGGCAACAGCCGGTATGCCATTAATTTTCAGGATTCCCCGAAGGTCCTCAGGACCCAGTTCTGCACGTCCGATATCGCTTACACGAATAATCTGGTCGCCTGTTTGTCGCAATATTAAGCTGTTAAATTCCTGTGGTGTGGTCATAAGTCCGAGTGCACGAATTGTAAGTTGGGTGGCATCACCTTCAATCATACCTGCCGGCAGCTCCACATTTTCACGAGTGATCGCATTTCTTACGTCCATGGGAGTCATTTGGTAACCTGCCAGTTTCTGGGGATCGAGCCAAATACGCATGGCATATCTTTTTTCACCCCAGATCATTATTGCACTCACCCCGGATATTGTTTGCAACTGCTCCTTAAAGGTGAGTTCTGCATATTCGGAAAGTTCGAGCAGTGAACGTTTCGTGCTTTGTACAGCGATCATGAGGATTGGATTCGCATCGGCATCGGCCTTTGAGACCGTAGGTGGATCACAGTCGCGTGGCAGATACCGTTGTGCCTGTGAAACTTTATCGCGGACATCATTGGCCGCAGTCTCCATGTCAACCGATAGTTCAAATTCGACTGAAATCCTGCTTCGGCCCTGACTGCTGCTGCTGGTAAGTGTTCTGATTCCGGGTATACCGTTGATTGACTGTTCAAGGGGTTCTGTGATTTGTGTCTCGATGACATCCGAGTTGGCTCCCGGATAAGATGTGTTTACCGAGATGATGGGCGGATCGACGCTTGGAAATTCCCTTACCCCGAGCCGGGTTAAACCAATAGCTCCGAACAATAGTATCACAAGTGAAAACACTGTGGTCAGTACCGGGCGTTTTATGCTAACGGATGCTAAACTCATGGGATATTATTGATCAGGGGTTCATTGGAAATGATGGTGTCTAGCTGAACCGGAATGTTTTGACGCAGTTGAAGAATTGCAGTTACAAGTACTGTATCGCCAAACTTCAGTCCCTCCTGGATCTGGATATGCGATTCAGTGCGCAGGCCGGTTCTAACGCTCACCTCTTCAGCTTTACCATTCCGTGTTACGAAGACTTTTTCTCCTCCCATTTCTGCAATCACTGCCTGGGTTGGTATGGCAATGGTATTCTCTATCTGCGACAATAATAGTCTTACACTTGCAAAGCGCCCCGGTTTTAGCTCCTCATTGGTATTGGGATATAGTGCCCTCGCAACGATGGTACGTGTATCAATATCCACCTTGGGAGCCACGGCATATACATTGGCATGATATGTTTTCGGAATACCATCTATAACAAAGGAGACAGGGAATCCGGCAACAAGTTCACCTGCATATCGCTCCGGAATTGAGAATTCAATTTTCAGCGGACGGATCTTTACAAGCCTTACTATTTTTGTCTGGGTGGTAGCAAAGGCACCTTCGCTGATCATACGCAATCCAACGAAACCATCGAACGGCGCCCTCAGTTCGGTTTCGGAGATGCGTGCTTCAATAAGTTGTATATCTGCCTGCAGCGATTGCAGTTCGGTTGCAACCTGGTCATAACTCTCACGGCTGATCGCGTCGCGGTCGAGAAGTTGCCGTTGGCGAAATTCGCGTTCTTCGGTTAATTTCAGTTGCGCCTGGAGCTTCAGCAGTTGGGCCTGCAACGGTCTGTCATTGATTTTTGCAAGCAGATCGCCCTTCTTCACACGGGTACCCTCCTGGAAATATATGCCAACTATTTTACCCGAAGTCTCAAAGGCGAGATCCACCTCTTCGTCGGGAATTAAAGATCCTGTGCTGTAGATCAGTTCGTTCATCTGTTCCGGTAACACCACGTACCCACTGGCAAGCAGTGGCTGTCCGCTACCACGCATTCCCATTGATCTGGGTGACGTTCCCGGGTCAGATCCGTTTTCATTAATGAGCAATGGCTTGAGTTTTGGGTAGAGGATGATTCCCAATATAACCAAAATTAGTATGGTTGTAATGATACGTCTGATCAACTTGTTTCTTTTCAATGCTTTTGTTTTTTAGTTGCAATATCCTATTGGGGTGGATATTGTTATAAATATATAAGACTGATTAAAGAACGAATCGTTTAATTTAATCGTATAGCTATAGTAAAAAACTGTTATTGATTTAACTGTGGGCAAATTTAGTCTTTTTAAGCAATCTTCCGGTTTATTATTTTAAATTGGCAGGGTATTTAATTGCAATGATTGCTGTATCTTTAGCCTGAAACAGTGGAGGATTTTGTGAGTAATAACTGTACTGAAATTTCTGATGATGGCAGAAACAGTTTCAGGTTTATCTGCCTGACCATTTAGATGAATATAAACTTTACCGGATGAGAACCCTCGGCAATATTCTCTGGCATTTTCCGTTTTTTGGATTTATCAATGCGCTGACCACCTTCCTTGTCGGTGTCTTACTAGTTATTACAGTGGTTGGATTACCCCTCGGATTGGGGCTGATCCAGTTATCGAAGTTCCTGCTGACGCCCTTTACATGTGCAATGGTGGATAAAAGAGATCTTGATACAAAGCAGAATGAACTTTGGAAGATCTTTGGCATCTTTGTACGAATCATCTACTTCCCATTCGGGTTAGTACTCTCTGTAGTTACAATCGTTCAGATCGCCGGATTGTTTCTCTCAATTGTTGGTATTCCGGTGGCGCTGGTACTGGCAAAATCGTTGGGAACCTACTTCAACCCGGTAAATAAAACATGTGTTCCACTGGAGGTTGCAGAGCAGATCGCCAGAAAGAAGCACCAGAAATAATGAAGGCTTAGATCTGAGATGTATGCTGTTTTGTATCTACTTTTTTATCAGGGAAATTATCAGCCCCAGGACCCCGCCGACACCACCAGATATTAAGATGTTCTGTTTGATCTCCCGAAGACCGGTAATTGATCGCCCGATTTTTTCGAGAACATTTTCTGATTTGGTAAATATTGCTTCCAGTTCTATATACTCACCTGAAATTCTTCCAAAAATAAGGTACCCCAGAACGAATCCGATGACTATGAATACGATCACGAAGAAGATGGTTCTTTTCATAATTCATTGTTTTATGGATGATTTACTAATATACAAAGAATTTTTTAACTCGCCGGGCCAAATCCGATTCGAAACAATTTTGTTTTCAAAATTTAAAATCTGTTATTTGCAAGTTCTAACAGACTTACAATATGAAATTAATCATTCCTCATAATTACGAATCTTCTCTTACTCTGAAGGAGACAGAGAGGGCCATTAAGCTGATCAAGGATTTTTTTGAATCCAACCTGGCTGCGGAACTTAAGCTGCGCCGGGTAACGGCACCTCTTTTTGTTCAGAGAGGCACGGGGATTAATGATGATCTCAACGGAACAGAGCGGCCGGTTAGTTTTCCGGTTAAGGACATGGAGGGTGTTACGGCTGAGATCGTGCATTCACTTGCCAAATGGAAGCGGATGATGTTGGCCGATTATGAGATTTCCAACGGGTACGGTCTTTATACAGATATGAATGCATTAAGGCCGGATGAGGAGTTGGACAATACCCATTCCATATATGTGGACCAGTGGGACTGGGAAAAGATCGTTTCTCCCGAGCAGCGGACACTGGATTACCTGAAGGATATTGTGGAACGGATTTATGCAGTGATTAAGCGGACTGAGTTTATTGTATTTGAAAATCATCCTGAAATTGTTCCGCTTCTCCCGGAGACAATCAAATTTATTCACAGTGAGGAGCTTGAAGCAGATTATCCCAGTATGAACCCCAAAGAGAGGGAAGATGCCATCGCGAAAGAGTATGGTGCGGTATTTATCATCGGTATTGGTGCAGCGTTGCCCTCCGGGAAGCCCCACGATGGACGAGCCCCTGATTATGATGACTGGTCGACGGAAACTGAGAATGGTTTTAAGGGGCTGAACGGTGATATTATTGTTTGGAACCCCGTTCTTGAAAAGGCATTTGAACTTTCATCGATGGGTATCCGTGTCGACAGGGAGGCGATGTTGAGACAACTGAAATTGCAGGGGAAGGAGGAACGGAAAGAACTCCTTTTTCACAAGCGGCTCCTGGCAGGGGAATTTCCCGAATCCGTCGGAGGGGGTATTGGTCAGTCGCGCCTGTGCATGTATTTTCTCCGAAAGGCTCATATAGGTGAAGTACAGGCAAGTCTCTGGCCCGGGCAGATGGTGGATCATTGTAAAAAGTGTGGAATATCCCTGATGTAAAGCAGGGTAAGCTATTTGCAGCTTTACCTGATTTTGACATGGATTGAGTCTCCAGGCAACAGGGTAAAGCAATTGGTTTCAGATCAGATTACTGCTTCTTGATCCTGAATAATTTGTAGGAACCATACAGTGAAATGGATCCAAAAACAAGTGCAAAGATGCCGATAATAATGGCAATGGCCTCTCGTCCCTCAACCGGTTTTGCCAGCAGGAAAATCCCAAATAAAAGCAACAGGAAATTTCTGATAAAACCCGGACTGGTAATTCTACTGCGTATCTTGATCAAAAGCCACAGATTGATCAGTCCACTAAGGAATGTAATGATCCCAAGCATGATAATGAAAACATTGGCAAGGGATTGTGGAAAAAATGCAAGCAGTATTCCGAGTGCGGTACTTATGACCCCTTCTATGATCAGGAGTTGGTTCGTGACTGCCCTTTTGTAATTTGCACTAAAGATCAGGATTCCGCCAGCAACCAAAAGAATGATCCCCAGCATCCTGGTAAGCACGATCAGGGATACTTCCGGATGCAGAAGGACAAAGATTCCGATAACAAGAATCAGGATGCCCTGTAATAACATCAACCAGGGATTGGACCTGCCTGTATTGTGAATGTAATTCATATTTAGCCAATTATATTAAGGTTTAATAGTATTGTTTGAAGATTAATTTGTGTCTTCTTCTTCGTTTTTATCGCTGATCTGATTTGTCAGGTTATCCAGCTTTTCATGGAGGGCATTCAGTTGTGAACTGCTTTTATCCATTTCTGAAGTCTGCATTTTAAAAAGAACCTCTTTCATCTTTAACAATTCAATATCCTTTTCCATGAGCGCTATCTTATGTTTACTGTTACGCTCCTGCTTATCCGATGCCACTTTATGCACATAGATGAAATACCTGAGAATGAACAGTGCAACCAAACCAATCAGAAAGAAAAATATAAACGGAAACCCGCCTATCACTGAAAAGCCTGCATTTGTATTTAGTTTAATTGCGAATACATCCCAGTTGAAGATCGCATAGTACATCCATATCAGAAAATAGATGATGATGGTATATGTATTTATACTCAGAAGGTTTATTTTTTTCATATTAAAAGGTATTATGTGAGCACTTACAATAATGCTGTTTTGAGAATACCGGTGAATCCTGACATTTCTGCTGGTTTACCGGCTAAGTACATCGGCTGCTATTCCTTTGAAAGATCCAGTATCTGCTGGTCGAGTTCTTCCATCTCCTTCAGGGTTGTTTTAATTGCTTTTCTCCTGAGTAGTGTGTCCGGTACTTTGTTGTCGTTGTTTTTCAAAATCAGATAAAAACTCATTCCCAATTGAGCGGCAACCCTCTTTTTTTCTTCATTGAGCTTCCGGATCTCTGTCTGGTCGCGATACTTTTCAGCGATTTCCTGTGCCTTGTTGACCGCGTCGCGGGTTAGTTCCCTGCCCGACTGAAGCATTTCAGTGGTTTGCTCCTTAATCTTTCCAAAAATCGTTTCCGAATAAGATGATATTCTTTCTCCAAGGTCACGGGCCTCTTCACCAACAGCCCTAGCTCCTTCGTTAATATTCTCTTTTGCATCTTCCCAGAATCCTTGTTCTTTTTTCTTCTCTTTTGTCATGATTATTTATTTTAAAGGTGATTCATTGTATTGTTTTTTTCTGCTTTCACGGAATGAAGTATATTGATTTATCAGGACTTGCCGGTACGATTTCTTCTGCCTACAATATAAAAGACACCAACAAGGAGCAGTCCGATGATTATTACTACGATGGTTGTTATTCCGATGGCGCTGGCCCCTTCAGATCGCTTCTTCTCTATTTCTGCTTTTTTTCTCGCAAGCTCTTGTTGCTCTGCAGCAATCTCCGATTTCAGTTTTTCAATGGATCTGCTCCTATCTCTTATTTCAGTTTCAAGGCTTGCCAGCAGGTCATCTCCCTGAAGTCCGGACAGGCCTGATTCCGGCGATGAAATATTCTCTTCAAGGAGTTCAGTTTCTTCCTGTGAAATTGCTGCTTCCTCAGTTTCCAGTGCCGACCTCTCAGCAAGAATCATGGCCAGGTCCTTGTTTTTTAGCAGTGAGATCTCCTGGTCCACATTATCCAGCTTTTCATTTACCGTTTTTCTCTGACTTAACAGCTGTTGTTTCGATGAGTCGAGCCTCGCTATTTCTGAACTGATGTTTTTCTTTTCTTTTTCCAGTCGTTCCATCTCTTCGCGGGTGAAACTTTTTATTGTTTCATTTTCACCATACTCTTTTTCCATAATTGACTTTAATTCGGCCTCCAGGTCATCAACATCCTTTAGCCACGACTGGATTGAGCTAATAGCACTTTCGGCATTTTTTATCTTGTTCTGCTCTTCCTGCAGATATCCGTCTATTTCGGAAATTTTCAGGTTGAAATTTTCGATTTCGGTATCTTCCGCACCCTTTTGCAATAAGCTGTTTTTTTCGCGTTGATATAGGTTCTTTTCATCGCTAAGCAGTTCCATCTTTTTTTCAGCCAGGTCGATCCTTTGCAGATTCAGCGACAACTCTTTTTCCTTTACCAGTCGCTGCTTTTCAATTTCATTGAGCCGCTGATCAATTTTATCGATCCCAGTGATCAGTTTTTCCCGGGCAGTTCCAATCTGCTCAGTCAACTGTTCCTCTTTTAAACCCAGTTTTTCCTGCTTTTCATCCAATTCAGTAATCTTAACGGCTATTTCATCCAGGTCTCCGGACAGTGAGTCGAGCTGTGACTGTAGCTGTTTCTTTTCGGAAGAGAGTTCTGCTTCCTGCTCTTTCTTGAGTGTTTGGGCAACGTCTGTCTGTACCTCGGAGATCTTCTCCATTTCAGATTCCAGTTCACTCTTTGTTTTAAGCAGCTGATCCTGCTCCTTAAGCAAGGAGTCGCGGGTTTTTTGAAAATCATCCAGGATATTTTCCATCGATTCCTGCTCGGCTTCCAGTACGCGTGCCTGCTTATCGAGCAATTTCCTTGCCTCTTCACTGCTCCTGTCGGTTGAGCAGCTACTAAGGATTAATAGCGCTGTTACAATAACTGTACCAGTCAGATTGAAAGTTTTTCTAATGAATAACATATCTTTTTGTTTTTTAAGTGAATAATCAATTTCAACATTGTTGTTTATCTGATACGATCGGGCAATCATCCCCGTTTGTCTGGTTGAACCTGATGTTGTCTATACCACCCTGGATTGTCGACCCATTTTTGGCTATAGGATGTACGCAAAAGACTATGATCGTGCAGATGACAATTAAAATGGCTTGTCATTGCCACTGATCTTTATGTCTGGGCATACTTATCGCTGCTGAATGTATCAGCTGCCTTAGTTGCGGAAGAATAGTCTCTCTTTTCTTCCAGTTCAGAAATTCTGCGTTTTGCTTTTCTGATTTCGTAAAGGGCAAGTGCAAGTGTTATGAGTGCCCCAGCTGCAAACGTCAGAATGATTATCAGAGAAAGTGAAGCATCCAGATCAAAGAACCAGAGTTTGATATACACCAGATCCGCATTCTGAATTGCAAAAATAACTACCAGAATAGTGATGATCAGTATTATGATGTATCGTTTCAACATGCTTTTAATATACACAAAAAAATGAGAATTCCAAATTTATTGTCTATTAATTCAACAATACATTGTCGAATATGTTTGAAATTCCGGTA
>CAZIIU010000011.1:0-79101 GCA_964539395.1 uncultured Bacteroidaceae bacterium | reverse complement strand
CCGCATTCGACCCCTATGCCATTCCTCCGGGCGCAAAATTAGCAATTTTTTACAGACCCTTGCAGCGAATTTTCAAAAATATATAATGACCGTTTAATGAGATAATTAAAAAAAGTTATGGTTTTGAGTGCCTGCGAGGTTTGTCGTCGGGAGCTCCCTGTTCGTAAGCTTTACATGGTTTCGAACAGCATTGAACTGTAAAAAACGGTCGGTTTATGAAGAAAACGCGCTGTTTTATCAACAAATACGGCATTTTTTGAGCATTATGTTTGGATGGGCAGAGAATTTCTATATATTTGTTTACGAGTTTGCCAAGTAAACAAAAAAACAAATTATTACTAACCTTAAAATTTCATTATTATGAACAAAGCTCAATTAATTGATGCAATAGCTGCTGAGGCTAATTTAACCAAAGCTGATGCAAAAAGAGCTCTCGATGCATTTATCTCAACAACTACTGGTGCACTTAAAAAAGGTGGCAGGGTTGCTTTGGTAGGTTTCGGATCTTTCTCAGTTTCCAGCAGGGGTGCAAGAACTGGTCGCAACCCACAAACTGGTGCTGAAATTAAAATCGCAGCTAAAAAAGTTGTGAAATTCAAAGCTGGAAGTGAATTGTCAGATGCTGTCAAGTAAGAAATTGAACAAATCTTTTTAAAAGCCGTCTCTAACAAAGACGGCTTTTCTGTTTTATTGAGACCAGGTTTACCGGGCAGAGGGGGAGGCTTTTTTTTGACCTATCCATCAATTGTAAAATATTATAGATCGCTGTTATGATGAATGAGTATGAAAAAGCACTTGAGGCGTTTCTTACGCCGATGGTCAATAAGAACAGGTTAAAGTTGCTGGAGAATGTGCTTCTGCACCGTACCCGTTATTTAACAGTGGTTCTGGAAGACATTTTTCAAACACATAATGCCAGTGCCGTGTTGAGAACATGTGATTGCTTTGGGATTCAGGATGTGCATATCATCGAAAACAGGAATGAATACAGGATAAATCCTGAAGTGGAAGTTGGCGCTGCCCAATGGCTTACCCTGCACAGGTATCATAAGAAAAGCAACAATACCAGTGATACCGTTGGTGCTCTTAAAGATGCTGGTTACAGGTTAGTAGCTGCTACTCCTCACCGGGATGATACGGATCTTAAAGCTTTTAATCTTTCCAGGGGGAAGACAGCCATCATGTTTGGCTCTGAATTGAACGGACTCTCTGGCGAAGCATTATCTTTAAGTGATGAATATTTGAGGATTCCTATGATGGGTTTTACCGAAAGCTTTAATATTTCTGTATCAGTCGCGATTGTATTGTATGAACTTACGAGCAAACTAATGAGCTCTGACCTGGACTGGCAAATCGATCCTGAAGAGAGTGAACTAATCAGGTTGCAGTGGATCAGGAACTCGGTGAATAATATCAGGAAAATTGAACGTGGATTTATAAAACAATTTGAACAATAATTTTTTCACAACGATTGCTGTTGCATTTAGTTTTTATTATTTACCTTTGATCAATTGAGACTATTGTGTGGTTAGCACAATGTTTCGTTTGACTAAACCTCGGACCTATGAATTGTATGATACTAGATGATGATGGCCTTTCAAGAAGGATCCTAGAGGAATTCATTTATAAAACCGAAGGATTGACCCTTAAGCATTCCTGTTCGGACCCTGTTGAGTGTATCAATACCCTGAAGAAGGATGAAAGCGTGGAGTTGATTTTTCTGGATATTGAAATGCCGGAAATGTCGGGACTTGATTTTCTCGACAGCATGCAGAGCCAGCCCCAGGTAATCATCTTCTCTTCAAAAGGTAAATATGCGGTTGATTCCTATAACTACGACGTTACAGATTACCTCCTTAAACCAGTCAGTTACAAACGTTTTCTCCAGGCCGTAGAGAAGGTAATGAAAAGAACCAGGGAGCAGACTTCGGACCTCATGCTCGGCAACGAGATCTTCATTAAGAAGAATTCGACTTTGGTACGGCTAAAATATGATGATATCCTGTGGGTAGAGGCGTTGGAAAACTATGTGATATTCAATACCTTCAAGGAAAAATATACCATTCACTTTACCATGAAGGCGATTGAGCAGAAACTGCCGCCAAAGAAATTTACCAGGGTTCATCGCTCCTTTATTGTGAATACCAGCAGGATTGATGTGATAGAAGACAATTCGGTTATCGTCAGAACCGAGGAGGCACCGAAATCGATCCCCATAGGTAAATCATACAAGGAGAAACTCATGAAGGATATCAACCTTATCATTAAGTAATTTCCACCTGCATATACAGTTCAATGACGCTCTCTAACCGGCAGCTGTTTTTAAATCACGTTGGACAAACCTCCGGGAATCCGCTTCAGATTGAAATTGAGCGAGCTGAAGGGATTTACCTCTTTACCCCTTCTCCCGGTAATAAGCGCTATATTGACCTGGTATCCGGGGTTTCTGTATCTGCACTTGGTCATACACACCCGGTTGTGACCCGGGCAGTTAAATCCCAGGCCGACAGGCATATGCATCTCATGGTATACGGTGAAATGATCCAGTCGCCCCAGACGGAATACGCCCATTGGCTCGTGAACCATCTTCCCGTTCAACTTAACATGGTTTACTATGTTAACTCCGGTAGTGAGGCGATCGAAGGTGCCATGAAACTGGCAAAGCGGGTCACCGGCCGGCATGAGATCGTAGCCTTCAACAATGCCTACCATGGCAGTACCCACGGCGCGCTCAGCATACTGGGAGATAAGCGGTTTCATTCCGGCTTTCTCCCTCTTTTGCCCGGGATTCTTCATATTGATTTTAATGATGATAGCGGTCTGGAACTGATCACGGATAAAACAGCAGCTGTCGTTGTGGAACCGATACAGGCAGAAGCGGGAATTATTGAGCCAATAAAAGGGTTTATGAAAAAACTGAGGGAGCGGTGTGATACCACAGGAGCGCTTCTTGTGCTGGATGAGATCCAGACCGGTTTCGGCAGGACAGGTAAACTGTTTGCCTTTGAACATTACGATATTGTGCCTGATATCGCATGTTTTGCCAAGAGTTTTGGTGGTGGGATGCCGCTCGGTGCTTTTGTAAGCAGCCGTGAGAAAATGCTCACACTGACACATAATCCGGAACTTGGACACATCACCACATTTGGCGGACACCCGGTATGCTGTGCAGCCGGGCTCGCGGCACAAAAGTTTATCGAGGAGCAGGGACTGATCGCCCATGCCAGCCGCATGGGGGAACTCTACCGGAAACTGATGGTACATGAAGGTATCAGTAACGTCCGAGGCAGGGGGCTCTTCCTGGCAGTTGAGTTCAATGAAACAATTGACGGAAAGAGGCTGATGGAACATATTTTTGGTAACGGTATCATCCTGGACCAGTTCCTGTTTTGCAGCAGTGCTTTCAGAATCGCCCCACCCCTTGTCATCACTGAGAAGGAGGTACAGGAAACTACTACCCTGTTGCTGGATGCTCTTGAACGGTCGCGCAGATAAGATTTTCCGGCTTTTCACGTTGTATTTTAAAGTCCTTTTAGTATGAGAATATATTCTATTGGTATCTTCCTGCTTATTTCAATGCACCTTTTCTCCCAGGAAAAGCCTGGTTACCTCGAGATCGTTCAGACCGAGAGGGAGTTAAAGACCATGTTCAACAAATTGTACAATGTTGAGATCACAGGGACCAACATGGCGTTATTTCATGCCATCGATTCCCTGTTCTATCAGGCACTTCAATTGCCAGGCGCCTTTAATCACAGGTGGCAAAGCCTGGATATGATCGGTAATCTGATCTCAGACGATGGACAAGTAAAGGTGTTTTCCTGGCTCTATATGGCCAGCCGCGATGAATACCATTATTCAGCCTATATGCAGGTGATTGATAATAAAGGGGAGGTGAAGGTTTTCCGGCTCAATCCTGGTACATCGGAAGAGATCAGGTCTGAAGAATATCCTCAATCGGTCGACGACTG
The DNA here is from genome assembly GCA_964539395.1 of uncultured Bacteroidaceae bacterium. Classification (GTDB taxonomy): domain Bacteria; phylum Bacteroidota; class Bacteroidia; order Bacteroidales; genus M55B112. The sequence continues at coordinate 75,130 of CAZIIU010000011.1, read as the reverse complement.
GCACGGCAAAGTCTATTACAGCCTGTTAACCAATAAATACAAAAGAAAGACCTTTTATACTTTGTTGGGAGCTGATTTTAAGAATACAAGCACATCCATCAAAACAATCGAGGTATTTGCTATCCAGCGGGGTAAACCGGTTTTCAGGGGCGATCAGTTTCTGGACGGGGGAACGGTGAAGGACCGGATCGTACTGGAGTATTCGGCGGAACTTACTATTTCAGTTAATTATGATGCACGGCTCGGCATGATCGTTTTTGATCATGTTGTACCTCTGCATCCACTTTACCAGGGTCACTTTCAATTTTACGGTCCCGACGGTTCGTACAATGGTTACCGGTTTGAAGAGGGAGTCTGGGTGCTCGAACAGAATGTGGATGCCAGAAACCTCAATTAAAACAACCTCCAGTGGAGCTTTCATCGTGCGACCCTTCCCAGTTACAAATCCCGGGAGAGGGTCCACTGAAGTAATTGGCCCTACCGGTCAACCCGGAAGCAGACACAGTTTTTCATGCCATATATTACAGAGCGGCTCTAATTATATGACGGTTTGTCAGTTTATACCCATTGGCACATTCTTTGGAAATATCCATGAGGTAAAAAACTGAAAAAAATACTACAATGCAGAAAGGTAAAATCAATGTTACAACGGAAAATATTTTTCCGATCATCAAAAAATTCCTCTATTCCGACCATGAAATCTTCCTGCGCGAGCTGGTATCCAATGCTGTAGATGCTACCCAGAAGCTGAAGACCCTGGCTTCTGTTGGGGATTTCAAAGGCGAACTGGGAGATTTGACGATCCGGATTAATGTCGATAAGAAAAAAAAGACCATTACTGTATCGGATGCCGGTATCGGAATGACAACAGAAGAGATTGAGAAGTATATCAATGAGATTGCCTTTTCGAGTGCCGAGGAATTCATGGAGAAATACAAGAAGGAGAGTAATGCCATTATCGGTCATTTCGGACTAGGCTTTTATTCATCCTTTATGGTGTCGGATAAGGTTGAGCTGGTGACTAAATCCTGGAAAGAGGAGGACAAAGCACACAGGTGGAGCTGTGATGGAAGTCCGGAGTTCAGTCTCGAGGAGGGGAAGCGTGACCGTCGGGGTACGGATGTAATCCTGCATATCGACAAAGACTCTGAGGAGTTCCTGGAGGAGCAGAGGATCAGGCAGATGCTCAGCAAGTATTGCCGTTTCCTGCCTGTTGAGATAGCATTTGGAAAAGAGAAGGATTGGAAGGATGGTAAAGAGGTGGAAACAGAGAAGGACAATATAATTAATGATACAAAGCCGCTTTGGACCATTGCTCCATCGGAGGTAAAAGAGGAGCAGTATGCAAAATTCTACCGTGACCTTTATCCGATGGCAGATGAGCCGCTCTTCAATATTCACCTGAATGTTGATTACCCGTTCAACCTCACGGGGATTCTTTACTTTCCGAAGATCAGTAGCAATATCGAGGTACAGAGAAACAAAATTCAACTCTATTCCAACCAGGTTTTTATCACCGATTCTGTGGAGGATATCGTGCCGGAGTTCCTTACACTGCTTCATGGCGTTTTAGACTCACCCGATATACCGCTTAATGTTTCGAGGAGTTACCTGCAAAGCGACTCCAATGTGAAGAAGATCTCTTCACACATCATGAAGAAGGTCGCCGATAAGCTGGAAGAGATATTCAAGAATGACAGGGCACAGTTTGAAAAGAAGTGGGATGACCTGAAACTCTTTATCAATTACGGTATGATTTCAGAGGAGAAGTTTTATGACCGTGCCGTGAAATTTACCTTGCTGAAAAATACAGACGGTAAGTATTTTACCTTTGAAGAGTATGAAAAACTAATTAAACCGGAGCAGACAGATAAGGATAAAACTTTGGTTTACCTGTATGCAACCGATAAGGATGAGCAATACAGCTATATTGAGACAGCCCGGGCCAAGGGTTATGATGTGCTGCTCTTCGACGGTCAGCTCGACGTACACTTTGTGAACCACGTTGAAATGAAGCTGAAGGATGCCAGGTTCGCCAGGGTCGATTCTGATATCATCGAGCGCTTGATTCCGAAAGACGGTTCCAGGGAAGACAAACTCACAGCTGAACAGAAGGCCGATCTTACACCTGTGTTTCAGTCGCAACTCGAAAAGAGCGAGCACTTCATTGTAAGTTTTGAGGCTTTGGGAGAGACAGGTCAGCCGGTGGTGATAACCCAGAACGAGTTTATGCGGCGGATGAAAGACATGTCGGAGTTGGGCGGAGGTGCATCATTCTATGGATCCATGCCCGATTCGTACAACCTGATCGTTAATTCCGACCATCCGCTGGTACTGAAGGTGCTTGAAAAGACCGACAAAAAGCTGGGTGCCCAGGTGAGCGAGTTGCGGTCGAGGAAGAGCAAGCTGAGCGACGAGCATTCATCCCTGCAAAAAGCCACGGAAGGGAAGAAGGATGAGGAAATTTCGCAGGTGGATAAAGATAAGATGGAAGAGCTGAAGAAGCAGATCGACAAGATTGAGGATGAGCGGATTGAGAAGCTGAAGAAGCACGGAAAAAGTGAGAAGCTGGTGAAGCAGCTGACCGACCTGGCGCTGCTGGCCAACAACATGCTGAAGGGGGAAGACCTGGCGAAATTCGTGAAGCGCAGCGTTGAACTTATAAAATAGGCCCTGCACCGCACTGAAAGGTACAGTAGTTGTTGCTATAATTGATGGTGTAGACCTGACGGTATCTCTTTTTAGCTGAGAAACAATTCATTCACCTCCTTTTTCAGAAAGTCGACCGCTGACTGGGAAGGAGGTGTTTTAAGATCCATAACCTTTTCAAGGATCAGCTTACCAAGGGATGCGCCACTGGCACCTGTGTTCAGTTCGGCGGCGGACTCGTTGATGATCTTTACAATCTGGTTACGCGCGGTCTGCACCCTTTGCCATGCTTCGGTGCTTATATAGGTTTGTTGGGAGAGGTTGTGTTCGTACTCATGCCTGATGGAATTCTGCAGCTCTGAGAGAAGTTGTTCGGCCGTCATCCCTTTCCGGTTCAGCCGCATCAGGATCGACTCGGGGGCGATCCTTTCCATAAAAAGAATAATCCGTTCATATGCCTGCAATCGTACGGGCAGCACATCATCTTTCAGGTGCATGTTGAATTCATGTTTCCTTCGCTTGTCATCCTGCCTGCTCCAGGTACGCAGAAAGAGCCAAACCGTTATTAAAAGCAAGAGGGAGGGGATTGTATATTTCAGTATTTCAAGGAAAACAGGCATGTGAATTATTTTTTGAAAGTTGTGATATACAATATTAATGAATTTATAATTAAAACTGTATTTTTACGCTATCAAACATAGTCCAAAATAATTTTAAAACAACTCACCATGGAACGATTATCATCCAGGATCAGGGCCCTTTCTCCATCAGCTACCATTGCAATGAACCAAAAAGGCAGGGACCTGAAGGAGAAAGGAGTAGATGTGATCAACCTGAGTGTTGGCGAACCCGATTTTTTTACTCCCGATCATATCAAGGAGGCAGCCAAGAAGGCAATTGATGATAATTTTTCATTTTATGCTCCCGTACCGGGATATCCAGCCCTGCGACAGGCGATTGCTGACAAGCTGAAGCGGGAGAACGGACTGGATTTTACCCAGGCACAGATCGTGGTTAGTACGGGTGCAAAGCATGCCCTGGCTAATGTAATCGAGTGCATGGTGGAGCGGGGAGAAGAGGTGATCATCCCGGCGCCCTACTGGGTGAGCTATGCTGAGCAGGTAAAAATTGCTGAAGGTAAAAATGTGATCATTCCGACCGGTATCGATGCAGAGTTTAAACTGACACCCGAACAGTTGAAGGCAGCTATAACTTCCAAAACCCGTGCACTCTTACTTTGTTCGCCATCCAATCCGACAGGGGCCGTTTATACAAAGGATGAATTGAAGGCGCTCGCCGCAATTATTGCTGACCATGAGGAGGTGTTCGTAATCGCCGACGAGATATATGAGCATATCAATTTTATCGGCGGTCATCAATCTATTGCACAGTTTGAAAATATCCGCGACCGTGTGGTAATTATCAACGGTGTTTCCAAGGCGTATGCCATGACCGGTTACCGGATCGGGTATATGGCCGGACCTGAATGGTTGGCTAAAGCGTGTACCAAGCTTCAGGGTCAGGTTACATCAGGCGCCACTTCCGTATCGATGCAGGCCGCTATTGCAGCCTTGAATGGTGACCAGTCATGCCTGGAAGAGATGAACGCTGCTTTTAAAAGGAGGCGCGATCTTGTACTTGCCCATATTTTAGATATTGAAGGGGTTAAGTGTCCTACACCCGGCGGTGCATTCTATGTTTTCCCCGATTTCAGTCACTATTTCGGCACATCGTTCGGCGACCGGAAGATCAATGATTCGATGGATTTATGTATATACCTGCTGGAAGAGGGACACATTGCAACCGTGCCCGGGTCGGCCTTTGGTGCCGAGGGATGTGTGCGGATTTCCTACGCTAACTCCGATGAAAACCTGGAGAGGGCGATGGAGCGACTGAAGAAGGCCCTGGCTGCGCTGAAATAGAGATGCGAACTGAAACGGATGCTGCGCTTAAATAGAGGGACTGCGCTGAAAAGGAGATCCTGTGCATAATTCGCACCAGAATTTTGTTTACCGGCAGTTGACGATACAGGCTGCGTATAATTCCCACCAGAATATTGTTGACTGGAAATTAATGGTACAGACATGTCGTAAGGCTGCTTCATAGACCGCAAAATAATATTGGCAGCTGCTTGAGAATAAGCTGCTAAGACAGATGCGAACACTGGCGGCGGTGTAAAGGGCGATCCCCCGATAATACGTAAAGAATCCAAGAAATAAGCCGGGTTGTGGTGCATCAGAAATGGATTATGCAATTTACCGACGGGAGCTATAAATCCCTGTTGATGTATTGGCTGTAATCCTTAATAATGGGTTTGTAGTCCTGTTGGAAGTGTATCGAGTCGATCATAAAATCGGCGCTTGAGCGGTTGCATGCGGTTGGGATATTATATAGGACGGTGATTCTGAGCAGCGCCTTCACGTCGACGTCGTGTGCCTGTGGCTGCATCGGGTCCCAGAAGAAGATCATGATATCGATGTTTCCTTCGGCGATCATGGCACCCAGCTGCTGGTCACCCCCAAGCGGTCCGGATTTAAGCTTCGTGATTGAGAGGGGCATGGTTGTTTTTTTCATAAGCGCCTCCTCGATCATTTTTCCGGTAGTACCGGTGCAGTAGAGTTCGTGGTGGTGCAATTTCGACCAGTTGTACTCCACCCACTGTTTCAGGTCCTCTTTCCGGTTGTCGTGGGCAACGAGGGCGATGCGTTTTATTTTATTCATGGCTTGGTATTTGTGCTTTATAGGAAATGATTTTCCGGTGCAAAATTAATGCATCTTAAACAAACGGGGGAGTTTGTGCGTATTAATAATATTATTTTTGTATGTAAAAATAGTTAAGTGATGCTTGAAAGAAGAAGAACACGGGGTGCCGGCAGGTATGTGCGGCTGTCGCTCATGGTGGTGTTTGTGGGACTCATGATCAGCGTTATCCTGGTGTTCGGCAGGTACCAGAGCGTTTTTAATGAGAATGTGGAGATCGCAGAGGGACACATGTATTTTTATATTCAGCCGGGGAGCGAGTATGATGAGGTATACAGCGGATTGATGCAACAGGGGATCCTGATGAGTGAGAAATCCTTCGAATGGGTGGCGGAGAAGAAGGGGTATCCCGGGCATGTAATACCGGGACGGTATCGCCTGGAAGACGGGATGAGTAACAATGAGCTGGTAAACCTGCTCAGGTCGGGGAACCAGTCGCCTGTAATGGTAATTTTCAACAACTACCGGACCTTTGGTCACCTCGCAGGCAAGGTTGCACGCTATATTATACCTGATTCGCTGGAGCTGTTATCACACCTGACTGATCCTTCTGTTCCCCTGAAATATGGGTTTACACAGGGGACCTTCATGGCGATGTTCATTCCCAATACTTATGAGATGTACTGGACAGCAACCCCAGAGGATTTTACAGACAGAATGGAGCGGGAGTATGAGAAGTTCTGGGAGAAACGGGATGGTAAGCTCAGGCGGCTGGGTATGACTCGTGAGGAGGTGTCGACGCTGGCCTCAATTGTCGATGAGGAGACGCTCGTGGATGATGAGAACGAACGGGTGGCAGGGGTTTATATCAACCGAATGCGGCAGGGAATCCCATTGCAGGCCTGTCCGACACTAAAGTTTGCCATGGGAGATTTTACCATTACACGGATTTTGCATGAATACAAGCAGGTTGAATCGCCTTATAATACCTATAAATACAAGGGGTTACCTCCTGGTCCGATTATCATTCCCTCAGTTTCAGCGATCGATGCAGTGCTGAACTACGAAGACCACAATTATTTATATATGTGTGCAAAGGCAGATTTCAGCGGGAGGCATGAATTTTCGAAGACCCTGTCGCAGCACAACCGTTATGCTGCGGAGTATCAGAAAGAGCTGGACAAAAGAAGAATTTACAGATAAAGTTGCTCGCCGGTGCTAAAATCAGTTGCCACATGTTGGTATCACGGTTACCTCCCTCTCAAGGTCGATTTTGAATTCCTCCAAAACGCTCTTCCGGATTTTCTCGGAAAATTCAAGGATATCTTTTCCCGTTGCTGTTCCGTAGTTTACAATTACCAAAGGTTGATGTGGCCACGTGCCGGTATCTCCCTGGCGGAGACCTTTCCAGCCGGCTTTTTCGATGAGCCATGCAGCGGGCACCTTCATTTTGTTAGCTTCAGCCGGAAATCCAGGCACATTCCCAAACTTCTTTGATATTTCCTGAAACTGTTCCTGTGTGATCACAGGGTTTTTAAAGAAACTGCCAGCATTTCCGGTTTTCCCTGGATCAGGTAGTTTACTTTGCCTGATGCTGATGATCGTCTCCCTAAGCGTCTGCAGGCTCTGTACCGGTTCCTGAAGGAACGTATCCCTGACATTGCCGTAATCGAGAACTAGTTCGGCCTTTCTTGCCAGTCTGAATACAACGGCAGTTACGATATACATACCGGGCTTTACATGCTTGAAAATACTGTCACGATAGCCAAATTTACATGCAGTATTTGAGAATACCTCCGGTCTCATTGTTGAACTATCGAACACCTCAACAAGCTCAATAATATCCTTAGCCTCAACACCGTATGCACCTATATTCTGCACAGGAACGGCACCCACCGATCCGGGGATCAGGGACAGGTTTTCTGTTCCGTACCATTGCTGCTGAACACAATAGGCCACGAAACTGTCCCAGTTCACTCCTGCTCCTGCCCTTATCAGCAGTTCCGAAGATGAACTGTCCACCAATTCAATGCCCTGAAATAATGGTCGGATCAGCAATCCGTCGAACGGGCCGGTAAAAAGCAGGTTACTGCCTTCGCCTATAATATATCTATCCAGGGAGCGATCCTCCGCGTACCGAACCGCCAGTTCCAATTGTTTAAGATTTGCCGGCTCGCAGAATAGTGGTGAAACAATATCCACCCCAAAAGTGTTGTTAAGTTTCAGGGAGTAGTTCTGGTGGATTTTTATCATAGCGGTGCAATATGATTCAAAGATAACCAACATTGAAGAATATTTCTAACTTCGTATGCAATGAAGCGCGTTCATATATCCGTTATTAACGATCTGGTTACCGATCAACGGGTGCACCGGATGGCGGAATCCTTTTCAAGGGCAGGATATACCGTACGGGTCACCGGCCGGAAGTTCTATGGCAGCCTGGCGCCTCCTGACACCCATTTCGGCAGTACCCGGTTCCGGATGCTTTTTAACCGGGGACCGCTCTTCTATTGCAGCTTCAATCTTCGGTTGTTTTTTTTCCTTGTGTTTTTCAGAAGGCCCGGTTTGCTGGTAGCGGTCGATCTTGATACGTTGCCGGCTAATTACATAGTCAGCCGCCTCAGGGGGATCCCACTAATTTACGATTCGCACGAGTATTTCATCGAAGTACCTGAGCTTGTTGACCGCATGCGGGTACGGCGGATCTGGGAAAGGATTGAAGGAGCGATAGTTCCAAAACTTACCTATGCAATGACTGTAAGTGATTCTATTACAAAGGTATATAAAGAAAAATATACAACGGATTTTATAACGGTAAGAAATTTTGCAAAGGCATACGAACCTGAAGCTTATCCGGAATTTTTAAGTAGTTACCCTTCAGTGTTCAGAATCATCTACCAGGGTGCTATTAACAAGGGAAGGGGACTTGAACTGTTGATCGAAGCAATGCAGTACCTGGAGGATACACTACTGTTCATTGCCGGCGAAGGTGATATCGGTGATGTGCTAAAGCGTAAGGTGGAGCGCCTGGCGTTGCAAGGAAAGGTGGTATTTACCGGAAGGTTAACTCCGGGGGAGTTGCGGAGAATAACTCCACAATGTGATTTGGGATTGTCGCTTGAGGAGGATCTGGGGCTCAATTACAGGCTGGCATTACCAAATAAGATATTTGATTATATCCAGGCCAGGATTCCGGTACTCTGTTCAAACCTGCCTGAGATGTCTGCTGTAATTCATCAGTTCAGGGTAGGGGAGGTATGTATCAGTCGCGAGCCCCAGGAACTGGCGAAGCAAATCTCGGGCATGTTGTTGGATAGCGATTCAAGGAAACAGTGGAAGGTTAACCTGGAAAGGGCCGCGTCCGAGCTTTGCTGGGAAAGGGAGGAACAGAAGTTGCTTGATCTGGCGAAAGAGGCTACAGCCGGGAACGATAGGTATATGAAGTGAACATTTTAACAATGAGGCTGTTTCGTTGAAGGGATACTAGAAGTCGGTATTCATTGTTCTGCGAACCAACTATTAATAAGTTTTTGGATGATGAAGATTTTTTCAGTTTTGTTTTCCTTGGTTATTTTTCTGCCTGCAGTTGCACAAGTGGATTTCAGGGAGATCCATTCTTCTGAGGAGATGGAGCGTATCTGGACCGATGCTGGTGCGTTGAACAAACCGGTTTTCATTGATATTTATGCTGACTGGTGCGGACCATGCAAATGGATGGATGCGAATGTGTTTGCACTTGAGGAGGCGGGAATGTATATGAATAAAGCTTTTATTAATGTGAAAATGAACGGAGAATCGCAATATGGCAGTCAATTTGCGGTAACGAACGGATTAAGTGCCTACCCATCATTTTTTGTCTTTAGTTCGGAACGGAAGCTGATGAATGTAATTGTTGGAGCGAAGTCCTGGGAGGAACTGGAAGGGGCGATCACGTCCACGCTTGATTTTTACCCGGTACTGGAGGTATTGCAGAGTAAATTTGAATCAGGACTGTTAAAGCAGGACGAGTATCCACGTTTCCTGAATGTGCTTCGCAGAATGGGAAAAATCGAATATGCTGAATCTGTTGCCGGAATTTATGAGCAGAAATTCTTAAGCGGGACCTCTGAGAGGACGCTGGAGGATATGCAGGTTATGGCATTTTATACAAGGCAGCAGACAGATAATTGGTCACACCTTACTTCTGATATAACCAAATTGCGGGAAGCGCTGGGGGATGATCTGGAACCATTTATTGACCATATTGTGACAGAGTCGATCGAGTTGGCAGTGGAAAACAATGATATAGCGTATATTGATTTGCTTTCAGGCATACTGCCGCAACTTACCCGGGAAACAGGCACCGGGGCATCCATTCTGGAGGGCAGGATGTATGTCTACTATTATCATTACACCGGAAAGTTTGATGAGCTTATAGTGTATATTGATAAAGAGTTTGAGACACGTTATGCGAACGACCATCAGTGGCTTTTTGAGGCAGCCTCAAATGCCGTGTTCCTTGATCCCGGGAACAGAGTTCTTGCAGAAAGGGGGCTTGTATGGTTTCAGCAATGTATCAACTTTAAGGAGACACATGAGTACTATTATCACCTGGCTTTTTGTCAGTATTATACTGGCTCGCCCGAAAAGACGATTCAGACACTTATGCGGTCTATGGAATTTACGGACGATCCGGAGATAACCGCATCAACACAATTGATCATCGAGCAGGTAAGTCAGGAATTATCAGAATGATTGCAGCTCGTCGGATTCCCAGATGAGTTTAGGCTTTTCCATGTTCATAATTCCAATCATTGCTCTGGCAACATCAGCGGTTCGGATTCCCTTGTATTTTTTCATATTGCCTTTCATGGCCCATCCCATGACACTATCCAGCACTTTGCCTGCTTCTTCGGTTAGTCTGAATTCCTCTCTTTTTGACAGGAGCAGTGATGGGCGCAGGATGGCCATTCTTTTAAAATCATATTGTATAACACTGTCTTCCATCTCTGTCTTAACATCCAGGTAGAAGCCCCGTCCGGTTTTGCCCGCGCCAACAGAGCTGATAACGATAAAACCTTCAACACCATTGCTACTGGCGATTCGTGCGAGTGAAACCGGCATTTCAAGGTCCACTTTTTTAAAAGCCTCCCTGCTTCCTGCCTTCCTGCTTGTGGTGCCGAGACAGCAGAAAAGTTCGTCGCCAATGATCTTGCCTGCAAGGTCATCGAGGTTGGAAAGAGTGTCCAGCACCACTTCAAGTTTTGGGTGTTCAACCGGAAGTACTTTCCTTGAAAAGGCGATCACCCTATCATATCTTTGGTCCCCAAGAAGCAGGTGGAGAACCTCACGTCCAACTGCACCTGTCGGACCAAATAGAATTGCAGTTTTACCGATTCGTTCCATGGTTATAATCCGAGTAATATTTGTTCCGTGTTATTTGTACCGAAGAGCATTGCAGTCGGGTTTTCGATATACTCTTTCACTGTTTTCAGGAAGCCCACAGAGTTTTTACCGTCGATCACCCGGTGGTCATAACTGAGCGCGAGATACATCATTGGCCGTATATCAATCTTGTCACCAATTGCCACCGGTCGATCAATGATGTTGTGCATTCCAAGAATGGCAGATTGTGGCGGGTTTAAGATCGGTGTGGAGAGCATCGATCCAAAGACACCCCCATTAGTTATGGTAAATGTGCCACCGGTGAGTTCATCCATAGAGATCCTGTTTTTCCGGGCCCTGCCTGCGATTTCAAGAATCTGTTTTTCAATCTCTGCCAGGCCGAGTGTCTCTGTATTTCTGATTACCGGCACCAGGAGTCCCTTGCCGGTCTGAACCGCGATCCCTATATCGCAATAATCGGGAAAAACTATTTCATCGCCCTCCATGTAGGAATTCACTTCCGGGAATTGTTGCAGTGCCATGGTTACCGACTTGGTAAAGAAGGACATGAAGCCTAGTTTAACGTCATGTTTTCTGATAAACTGATCCTGGTATTTTTTTCTGATTGAGATCACAGCGCTCATATCAGCCTCGTTGAAGGTGGTGAGCATAGCTGTTTCATTTTTCACTGCTACCAGCCTTTCGGAGATTTTTTTTCTAAGCTGACTTATTTTATTTCGCTGTTCTTCACGGGAGCCTCCTTTTTTGTTGAAAATCTGGCTGAAGTTAGCTTCGGTAAAATCTTTTTCGGGGTCGGATTTTCCACCAGTTTCGTCTGTATTATCCTGTCTGGCCTTCTTCACAGCTGATACATCGGCTGAAGTGATCTTGCGAAGTCCGCTGATTACATCCTCCAGGTTAAGTCCCTCTTCGACCATCATCTTTCGCGCCACAGGTGTGACCTTCACCTTTTCAAGGCCGGTCTTCTTAACTTTCCCAACTTCTTCAGTAAGTTCTTCGTCTTTATTATCTGATTTATCATCCTTTTTCCCTTCCTTTTCGCCGGCTTTCCTTTCCGTCTTTTTCGGTGCCTGCACCGAAGTATCAATTTTACAGGCAACTGCACCGACTGCGAGCATTTCTCCAATTTCAGCAAGCAGTTCCACCTTCCCGGTTTTCTCCGCGATCAGCGGCAGCGTAGCTTTTTCCGATTCAATTTCCCCGATCTCCTGGTCTTTTTCGACGATGCTGCCGTTTTCCACGAACCAGTTAGCAAGTTCTACCTCTGTGATGGATTCTCCCGGACTGGGTATTTTTAACTCAATAATCATAAGAATCTTATTTTTGCTTCAGACTATCATCAAAATAGTAGTGCTGTTTGAGGACCTCTTTTCTTGAGCTTCCGACTACACATTGAAGTCCGCAGTAGACATTTTGCAGTTCACAGTCGCACACCCTGAATACCTTTCCGATGATTTCCTGCTGGCTCAGTTCATGGATCCTGAATAGTCCTGTTGCAGGGCTCCCCGATGGTTGTCGTGTAACCGGAACCACGTCATATTTCTTCATATGGTTCTGGATATAAAACCATGCCCCCATGTTTTCCGGCTCCTCCTGTACCCAGAGTGTCAACATGTTGGAGGAGTATTTCCTGATCGTCCTTTCAACCTCCCCGGCCGGAAAGGGGTGCAGTTGTTCGAGACGCACCAGGGCGATATCCTTTACGCCGAGCTCCTCTTTTCTCTTGAGCAGGTCGTAGTAGATTTTGCCGGTGCAGAAGACCACACGCCTCACCTCCTTACGTTCAGTATTTTTATCATCGATAAGGGGCATGAATTCCCCATTTTCAAATTCGGCAAGGCTTGAGACACATTTCGGATGCCTTAGCAGGCTTTTGGGTGTGAAGATGATCAGGGGAACGCGGGAACCTTTTTTCATATGCCGACGCAGAAGGTGAAACAGGTTGGCGGGGGTGGTGATATTTACCACGTGCATGTTATTGTTGGCGGCCATATTAAGGAACCGTTCCACGCGTGCACTGGAGTGTTCCGGTCCCTGTCCCTCGAACCCGTGTGGCAGATAGAGCACAATACCGTTCATCACCCCCCACTTCTCTTCAGCACTGCTGATGTACTGGTCAATAATCACTTGAGCCACATTAAAGAAATCTCCGTATTGTGCCTCCCAGATGGTCAACGTACCCGGGGTTGCCATAGCGTAGCCGTATTCAAAACCGAGAACGCCATATTCATTCAGTGGAGAATTGTAGATATTGAAAACAGCCTGTTTGTCAGAAACATGGTGGAGCGGGATATAATTTTCATTTGAATCTTCAATTACCAGGCCGGCATGCCGGTGTGAGAAGGTGCCTCTCATGCTATCCTGGCCACTAATACGAACCGGATGCCCATCAAGCAGCAGTGTGGCATAAGCCAGCTGTTCCCCGAGTGCCCAGTCGAGTCTGTCCTCCTTAATCATTCTACGTCGCTCCTCGAATAGTTTTTTTGTTTTTGAGATGAAGGGCAGGTCTTCCGGCAGGGTATTAACCTGGTTACCAATGAGAGTTAAGAGTTGACTGTCCAGGGCAGTGTTCACCTGCTTAACAAAGTCATTATCTGACGCATAGTTGAAGTTTTTCCATTCCTCCCCAAGAAACTGGGGTATCACCACCTTTTTTAACTTTCGTGATGCTTCCAGTTCTTTTTCCAATTTCTTGTCGTATAGTTCCTCTTCATGTTCTGCCTGTTCCTTAGAAAGGATTTTTTCCCCGGTAAGCTTCTTTGTATAAATTTCCCCGGAGTTTGGATGCTTCGAAATTGCCTTATAGAGGGTGGGTTGTGTGAAACGCGGTTCATCTCCTTCGTTATGTCCGTATTTTCGGTAGGTCAGGATATCGATAAACACATCGGTATGGAAAGTCTGCCGGTAATCCACAGCCAACCTTACCACATGAACCAGGGCTTCAGCGTCGTCGCCGTTCACATGAAAGATCGGGGCCTTGGTAACCTTACCCACATCTGTACAGTAGGTACTCGAGCGTGCATCGAGGTAACTCGTTGTGAATCCAACCTGGTTATTGATGACAATATGGATGGTGCCACCTGTTTTGTAGCCGTTCAGTTCCGACATCTGGATCACTTCATAAACCACACCCTGTCCGGCGATAGCAGCATCGCCATGGATGACTATGGGTACCAGTTTTTTAATATCCCAATTGTGTCGCTGTTCGATCATGGCGCGGGCAATTCCCTGGATCACGGGTGTGGATGATTCAAGGTGGGAGGGGTTGGGAGTGAGGTTCAGTGTAATCTCCTCCCCACCGGCCAACTTGATTTTGTTGCCGTATCCCAGGTGGTATTTCACATCTCCAAGTGCAATATTGTCCTCATACTCTTCGCCTTCAAACTCCTTGAAAATGTTCTTCGCGGGTTTTTGCAGTACATTGGCCAGTACGTTGAGTCTTCCCCGGTGTGCCATTGCAATGGTATACTCCTTTACCCCGGATTCTGCACCCCTTTCAATCAGCTTATTCAGGGCAGGAATCAGGATTTCCGCACCTTCAATGGAAAACCTTTTCTGCCCGACAAATTTCTTATGGATAAATTTTTCGAAGCCAACAGCTTTTTTCAGATGGTGATAAATATCGATCTTCTCTTCAGGAGAAAATTTCGTTCTGTTTTGGGTGCTTTCAATTCTCTGTTGCAGCCATTCGATCTTATCTGGTTTGCGGATGAACATGAATTCTGAGCCTATTGCGGCACAGTATGTGTTTTTGAGATTTTCGACTATGACCGATAATTTCGCCTTACCAATCCCTATTTCCTTTCCGGCAAAAAACTCTGTGTCGAGGTCGTCATTGGAAAGACCGTAGTTTTCAAGGTCGAGTGTGGGAAAATATTTTCTGCGTGTTCTGACTGGATTGGTCGTCGTGAACAGATGTCCGCGCTTCCTGTACCCATTGATCAGATTGATGACCTTGAACTCTTTGTCGAATGTTTCTGAAACAGCACCATTGAATTGTGTTCTTGCGAATTCGAACCCTTCAAAAAACCGGTGCCAGCTTCTTTCAACGGAGTCGGGATCCTCCCGGTACTGCTGATACATTTCTTCAATAACAGAGATCCCGATGTTGCCCAAAAACGAGAATTTATCCATAAATGCCAGGGTGATTTAAATTACCCTCCTCAAAGGTATTTATTTTTATATAATGATTTTTATATCATTCTCTTATTACAGCGATGTATCAAGGGAAATAACACATTTAGAACCGCTTTTGTTTGAATTGAGAGAGGTTTGGTTTTTATTAACATATGGCCGGAATGGTTTTTATTATTATTTTCGCTGGAAAATAAGAATATCATATTGTTGTTATTCTTTGATCAGCTGTTTGAAATATTGGTTCCTTATTGCGACAGGTATCAACCTTCAAATGATTTCTGGTTGTTGCATTCGTTTGGATTTAAGAACCTTCTGGCTTTTGGTTGCAATAGATGCTGGAAGGTAAGTCACAGATAAAAAATCAATTCTAAACGCTTAAATATATGAAAATTGGAATTCTCAAAGAGTCTGCGGGCGAAAACAGGGTTGCCATGCTTCCAGACAGTATAAGTTCGCTTGCAGCACAAAAGGTTTCAGTATTGGTGGAAAAAGGTGCAGGCTCAGCTGCATCGGTTCCTGATCTCCTTTATGAGGAGGCAGGTGCAGGAATTGCCTCCCGTGCCGATGTGATCAGGGAATCTGATCTACTTGTCATGGTGAACGGTCCTACAATAACTGAAATTTCAAAGCTGGGTAAGGGTAAGGTACTGGTTGCGGGGGTGAATCCACTGGTAAATCATGAACTGGTAAAGGCCTGTGCAGATGCTGGTATCACATTGTTTAGTCTGGATGTGATTCCGCGTACCACGAGGGCGCAGGCGATGGATATACTTTCTTCTCAGGCAACAGTGGCTGGATATAAAGCTGTGCTTGATGCAGCTTTCAGGTTACCTGGTTTCCTGATGATGTTCATGTCGGCAGCCGGAACGATCAAACCATCTAAAGTACTTGTGCTGGGTGCAGGTGTTGCCGGACTACAGGCTATAGCAACAGCCAGGAAACTTGGAGCAGTGGTAGAGGCGTTCGATGTGCGTTCAGCCGTGAAGGAAGAGGTACAGAGCCTGGGCGCGAAATTTATTGAGGTTGAAGGTGCGGTTGATGATATATCGGCAGGCGGCTATGCCGTGGAGCAGACAGAGGAGTTCAAGGAGCGTCAGCGTCGGATGGTGCAGGAGCATTGTACAAAGGCGGATATTGTGATCTGCACGGCCCAGATTCCGGGCAGGAAGGCACCGCTGCTTGTTACGAAGGATACAGTAAAGTCGATGGCGCCCGGTTCGGTGATTATTGACCTGGCTGCATCATCGGGGGGGAATTGTGAGCTGACAAAGGACAACGAGGTGATTGTTGCGGATAATGTAACGATCGTGGGAGAATCGAACTATCCCTCGACCATGCCAAAACATGCAAGCCAGATGTTTGGTAAGAACGTGCTGAACTTTTTAAAACTTATCATCGATGAGGAGGGTGGGATGAACCTGAACTGGGAGGATGACCTGGTGAGCGGAACGCTGGTAACGTATGAAAATGAGATACGGCATGAGCGAGTTAAGGAATTTATGAACCTGTAATCATTTTATATTATGGACGCAATACTGGAGTTTTTTTACATGAACAAGGAGGCGATATTTATTATTGCTCTGACGATTTTTCTCGGCATTGAGGTGATCTCAAATGTTCCGTCTGTTTTACATACACCACTTATGTCGGGTGCCAATGCGATCAGTGGTGTGATCATTATCGGGGGTATTATCCTGGTTGGCCATGCCGATCTCGAAAATCTGAAAGAGGGATCGAACCTGCTTAACCTGATCCTCGGCATTTTTGCCCTGTTTTTTGGGACTTTGAACGTGGTTGGCGGGTTTGTGGTTACCGACCGGATGTTAGAGATGTTTAAAAAGAAAAAAAAGTAAGCTGAGAGAATTATGAGTACAATAACGGATACCCTAACCAAAGGAGATATTATTCTGGAATTCAGTTATCTCCTTGCAGCAGTATTTTTTGTAATCGGACTTAAACTATTGAGTCATCCGGAAACGGCCAGGCGTGGGAACCTTTGGGCTGCGGCCGGGATGTTACTGGCTATGATCACAACTTTGTTTCTCCATCGTGAAGGAGAACCGCTGGTAACCGTTAAAACCGGTAACCTGATAATAGTTCTGGCTGCCATTGCAGTCGGTTCTGTGGTTGGAGCGGTCGTTGCCAGGAAAGTGAAGATGACCGCTATGCCACAGCTGGTTTCGCTTTTCAATGCCAGTGGCGGTGCTGCTTCGGCCCTTGTTGCCCTTATTGAGTTTTCCAATCCGTCCAACCAGTCGACCCTTGTTACACTGCTCGGACTGGTGATAGGTAGTATAGCTTTCACAGGAAGTGTAATTGCTTATGGGAAACTGAATGGTAACATTGGAGATATTTTTGGCAGATGGCTAAGTTACGTTAATCTGCTGTTTTTGATAGCAGTGATTGGTGGCGTTGCACTGCTGACGGTTACCGGGGCGCCAATTGAGAAACAGCAGTTGCTGGTGTATGCGCTGCTTGCACTTGCATTGATCTATGGTGTCTCGTTTGTGATGCCGATCGGTGGCGCAGATATGCCGGTGGTAATCTCGCTACTAAACAGTCTCACCGGGATCGCTGCCGCGATGGCAGGGTTCATTTACCAGAACCAGGCGATGATTCTTGGCGGTATTTTTGTTGGTGCCGCTGGAATGATTTTAACACTACTCATGTGTAAGGCGATGAACCGGTCACTGCTGAATGTTATTATAGGAGCTTTTGGTGGTGGTGGGGCAGCATCTGACCGTGAGGCAGGTGTGATCAAAGAAGTGTCTGTGACGGATGCAGCTGTACTTCTTGCTTACTCATCGAAGGTAGTTATTGTTCCCGGTTATGGACTGGCGGTTGCTCAGGCGCAGCATATCTGCAGTGAGATGGAGAAACTGCTGGAGTCGAATGGTGTTGAGGTGAAATATGCGATCCACCCTGTTGCGGGACGGATGCCTGGACATATGAATGTGTTACTGGCTGAGGCTGATGTGCCATACGAAAAGCTGATTGAGATGGATGAGATCAATCCGGATATGCCTGGTACGGATGTGGTTGTTGTGATCGGGGCAAATGATGTGGTGAACCCTGCTGCCCTTGATGATGCATCGAGCCCGATATTCGGGATGCCCATTATCATGGCCCATGAAGCGAAGAATATCATTGTGATGAAGCGCGGAATGGGTAAAGGTTACGCGGCGATTGAAAACTACCTGTTCTATGATGATAAGACCCGGATGCTTTTCGGGAATGCTAAAGACTCACTGCAGAAACTTGTAACTGAAATAAAGAGCTTGTAGATGATTTTTCTGATGATCTGAAAATTGTATTTGGAGCATACTTGCAGTTTTTTCATTACAGAAAAGTGGTTCAATAGTAAGAAAAGTTAGAAAGGAGGCGGTTTCTGCCTCCTTTTTTTTGCTGGATAAACAAAATTTTTTGTGATTTTATAAAGTATTATTGACCGTTTATGGGGATAAACTGTTGTTTGATCAAAACTTCTTCAGCCCGAAGCAGTTATTAACAGCCAGTTTTAGTTATCAAGGGAAAAAGTGGTCCAAAAAATTGATAATTTTGAGCAAAAGCAAAATCCGGGACTGTTTTGCCGGAGTAAATACACATAGGATTAATTCTTCAATGAGGATATTTCGATATAATTTGCTGGTTGACAGATTATAGGTAATACGGGAGGTGTAACTATTTGTAAGGATTTCCGTATAAACAGCCAATAACACATGCAAGTATCTACATATTTTGTGGAGATAGTTCCGGTTTAATGTTGTAAAGAATTTGACGCACCTGATAAACAAATACTTTCGTGCACCCTACATCAGAAAAGATGTCAGTTGGCTTTTAATATCGTTAAAGGTATTGGTTGGCATTCTTCTATTTTCAGCCCCACTGTCACTCTCGGCCCAGCATATCTCCCTCGATAATTACACTGGAAACTGGAGTGGGGATGGTACCTGGGTATCGGGCACTGCCCCTGGTACCAGCAATCTGAATGATGATGTCCGGATCTATGGTTTTGTCAGCCGGTTCGGCAGTCTCGATTTTAACAATGGTAATCCGTATGTTTATGATACCCTGGTCATCTACGGCGACCTCACACTGGGAAACAATGCTGATCTGGAAATTGGTCCGAGCGCCATTCTGATTGTCAGGGGGAATTACACCTCCGGAAACCAGGTAGAGGTTACAAACGGAGGGGTTATGGTGGTCACCGGAGAGTGGATCATGACAGGTGCCGACAACCAGGGTGCATTTGACAATGATGGTCAGCTCTATATTTTCGATCCGGTTCCGAATCTGAAGACCGGAAGTAGTTATGACGATTTGAATTGTGTAGATTGTATTCTGGGTTATGAGGACTTGATAACAAGTGAGTTCGGAGATTTTTTCCTGAGTGGCTCCTATGAGATTTCATTGAGCGGACCGGCTGAATTCTGTTTTGGAGACTCAGTGATACTTTCTACTACTGATACAGGTACTGATTACCAGTGGTATTTAAATGATGCTGAGATTCCGGGGGAAAACTCGGATTCACTAACTGTATTTTCTTCGGGCGATTACCATGTTTCTTTCAAGGTGGATGCAGACTCTTTCGCCCTGGGGAAGGTAACAGCGACCGTTTATCCTTTGCCACTGGTCACAATCGAAGCACTTGAAGCCGGTTATTGTGCAGGAGCTCCGCAGGACACTATTTACGGATTGCCCGAAGGTGGAGTATTTAATCCGTCGCCAGACTATATGCTTCTTGGAGGTGACAGTGTGCTGTTTTCTCCTGTGTCAGAGGGAGCAGTTCAGTTTACTTATGTCTATACGGATGGGTATGGTTGTACCGATTCAGTAACAGCAGTAACAACGGTGCATGCTTTACCGGTTGCAGATATTCTTGGTGTTGATCCTGAAGGATACTGCGAGGGTTCAATGGCAGACACACTGGTGGGCAATCCGTCAGGGGGTGAATTTCTTTCAGGGGCCGGACTGACAATATTGGGTCTGGACAGTGCGGTATTTGATCCTGCTGCGGCAGGGAGCTTTGATATTTACTATACATATACCAATGGAAACGGATGCACCGATACAGCCTTAGTGACTGCAATGGTGCATGCATTGCCCGAAGTTTCCATTGCTGGGACCGATACTTTCTATTGTGTCGGGGAAGTGGCTGATACGATTACTGGTTTGCCTGCCGGAGGAACATTTCTGTATTCTTCAGGCTTTTCATCCATCACGACCGACTCTGTATTGTTTGATCCCTCGGCTGATGGAAATTACAACCTTCGCTATGTATACAGCGATGTGAATGGATGCATTGATTCAGTGGACATTACCATTGTTGTCTATCCATTGCCTGTTCTTTCGGTTTCGGGGTTGCTTCCAAATTACTGTGCAAATTCACCCATAGATACGATAGAGGGAAATCTTGCCCCTGAGGGTCTCTTTTCCGGAGATGAAATTAACGACCTTGGTAATGGCACTGCTGAGTTTACTATTGGTGCCCCCGGGATAAAGGATGTCTATTATACTTTAACAGACATCAACGGGTGCATAGATACAGCACTCTTGCAAACAGAGGTATTCGCACTCCCAGTTGTCTCATTTATCGGATTGGATTCATTGTATGATGTGAGTGACCCGTCTGCTACAATAACCGGTTCACCATTTGGCGGGATATTTTCGGGACCGGGAATTACCGGGGACCAGTTTGATCCCGCAGGTGCGGGTGTCGGCGCACATGAGATCATTTATACCTATACAGATGGCAATGGCTGCTTAAACAGTGACACCCTGCTCACAGAGGTGCGTGATTATGATTTTATGGCGGGGGCCAGAATTATACCTTCGATTGACAACTGGTGTTCACTCGATGCCGGGTATACCACCATTGGCGCCACTGCCGATGAACCTAAACCCGATTGTTGGAACGACGGTCCGGCTTATAATCGCTGGTTCATGTTTCAGGCAACCACCGAGGAGGTTAATGTAGTACTGAAGACAGGCGGAGATGAAGGTTCCTTGCGCAGACCCAGGCTGGCGCTCTGGGATTCGACCGGCAACCTCCTGGCATGCCAGGAGTATATATCGGATTACGAAGATATTACAATGGGTGCAGTAGGAATTGTTCCGGGCGAGTGGTATTTTATTTCTGTAGATAATGATAATAGCGGCGGGTACCGGGGAACCTTCACTTTGTGTGTAGACGACCAGGTCGATTATGATTTCCGGGAGGGGGCTGTTGAGCTTCCCCATTTTTCTTCATGGTGCTCGGCTGAAGCTGTCTATACAACCTTGTCTGCATCGGCCGACAGGGATGCGGGTAGTTGCTGGGTAAACGGTCCGACCTACAACCGCTGGTTTAAATTCCGTGCTACAGCCGGGGAGGTGGCCATCGATGTGAAGACCGGGGGAACTGAAGGTACAATCCGCCGGATACAGGTGGCTGTATGGGATTCCACCGGTAATGAGCTGGCATGTAAACGCTACTCCTCAGACTATGACGATGTACGCATCCAGTATGTTGGTCTTACCCCGGGGGATTGGTACTATATTTCTGTGGATAACCACCAAAACAGTGGATACAGGGGTACATTCACCGTGTGTCTCGATACTAAGGTGGATTATGATTTTCGGGAAGGGGCAATCGAGATCGCTGATCCGCACGACTGGTGCTCTGCCGATGCAGCGTTTACTACTTTTGAGGCCACTCCCGACCAGTTAAAGGGCAGCAACTGGAACACCGGTCCGAATTATAACCGTTGGTTCAGGTTCAGGGCAACCACCAATGAAGTGAAGGCAGATCTGAAAACCGGAGGTGACCTGGGATCGTTAAGGTATGGGTACATTGCACTCTGGGATTCTGCAGGTAACGAGATATCGAGCGCAAGATACTACAGTGAATACGGAGATATTTTTACCAGTTCCGTATCACTGATACCGGGCGATCTCTATTATATTTCAGTAGACAACTACAGTAATACCGGGTACCAGGGGACATTCACACTTTGCGTCGCAGACTCTATCGGTTACGATTTTAAAGAGGGAGCGGTCCGGTTGCCCTCAACAGATGGCTGGTGTTCGGAAAATGCTGAATATACCACGATTGGAGCAACATCCGACCGGCTGGCCGGCAGCAACTGGAACAGCGGTCCCAATTACAACCGTTGGTTCAGTTTTACCGCAACATCCAACCAGTTAACTGCCAGCGTGCTTACCGGTGGCGATTTTGGAACGCTACGGTACGGTTATATAGCTATCTGGGATGAGCTGGATAATGAAATTATTAGTGCACGGTATTACGCTCCGTATGATGAGGTCAGGGTCAGTACGGTCGACCTTGTTCCCGGCCAGACCTACTATATATCGGTAGATAATTTAAGTAATACAGGATACCGTGGTACATTCACACTATGTGTTGACGATACTGTGGATTACGATTTCCGTGAGGCTGCAGAGGAGCTGACCGACCTGGACTACTGGTGTTCACCCTTGCAGGCCTATACAACAATCGCTGCCACACCCGATGGAGAAAGAGGTACAGCATGGAACAGTGGTCCGAATTTTAACCGATGGTTCCGGTTCCGGGCAACCAGGGAGTTTGTGAAGGTTGACCTGCTGACCGGCGGTGATGAGGGATCATTGCGGTATGGATACCTGGCGTTGTGGGACTCAACGGGTAATGAGATTACCAGTGCACGGTACAATGATGATTACAGTGATATTACGGTGAGTGCACCGTCACTTACTCCGGGAGAGTGGTATTACGTTTCTGTGGATAATCTCAGTAATACCGGTTACCGGGGAACATTCTCCCTGTGCATTACCGACACAATCGATTATGATTTCAAAGAGGCGGCTCTTGAAGTTCCGCATACTTCTGACTGGTGTTCTGCGGAAGCTGCATACACTACAATAGGGGCGACTCCCGACAGGTTGCCTGGATCTGCCTGGAACAGCGGTCCGAACTATAACCGATGGTTTAAATTCCAGGCAACTACCAGCCTGGTCAGGGCGGAGTTAAAAACAGGCGGACTGGAGGGGAGTCTGCGGTATGGGTATATTGCCATCTTCAATGAAAATGATGTTGAGCTCGCCAGTGCCAGGTATACCAGTGATTACAGCGATGTGAGCGTTGGTTCAGATTCACTCATCGTGGGCAACTGGTACTATATCGCTGTGGATCATCTAGGCAACCTGGGGTACCGCGGGACATTTACATTATGCGTCACGGACACGGTCGATTATGACTTTAAAATGGCCGCTGTTGAGGTGAATATTAATGGAGGCTGGTGCTCTTCTTTACAGGCATTTACAACCATCGATGCAACACCTGATGAGCTGCGTGGTTCGACATGGAACAGTGGTCCGAATTATAACCGCTGGTTTAAGTTTACCGCTCCCGGAACTATAGCCAATGTGGTTGTAAAGACAGGAGGAGATGAGGGATCTCTGCGCTATCCCTTTGTGGCCATCTGGTCGGAAGAGGGTACGGAGGTTGCAAGTACCAGGTACATTGATGATTATTCCGATATCAACACTGCATCGGACACTTTAGCACCAGGCCAGACCTACTATGTATCCGTCGACAATCATTCTAACCCGGGATACAGGGGGACCTTCTCCCTATGCATCTATGATACAATTGATTATGATTTCAAATCGGGCGCCTTTGAGATAACGAATTACGACAACTGGTGTTCAGGGCTTCAGGAATTTACAACGGTCGGTGCATCTGCAGATGAGTTGCGCGCCTCCTGCTGGAACTCCGGTCCAAACTTCAACCGTTGGTTTAAGTTCCGGGCTGTTTCTACCGATTTTACTGCGGTGTTACGTACCGGTGGCTCCTACGGAACGTTGCGTTCCCCGTTGCTGGCCCTGTATGATTCGGCAGGTAACGAGAAGGCTTGTAGCAGGTATATAAATGATTACCAGGATATTGAGATTACAACAGATACATTTGATCTTGTAAACGGTGACTGGTATTACATTGTGGTTGATAATTACGAGCACACTAACCGCCGAGGTACATTCACCTTATGTACAGATGATAAACTGAGCTACGATTTCAAGGATGGAGCCGAAACGATCACGGACCTTGACAACTGGTGCTCGGATCTGGCACAGTTCTCTACTGTGACCGCAACCCCGGATGAATCCCGTCCCTCCTGCTGGCCAAATGGTCCGAATTATAACCGCTGGTTCAGGTTCCAGGCAACCACCACCAGTGTGTCGGCACATATCAGGACTTATGGTGCCGAGGGTGATGTGGACCGGCTGATGGTGGCACTGTGGGATGATATGCTGAATGAGGTCGATTGTAATATTTACCAGGTCAACGAGTCGGATGTGGAGGTTTCTTCAACCACTCTTTCTGTTGGGAACTGGTACTATATTTCTGTTGATAATTATTCCGGTACAGGTTACAGGGGAACTTTTACGGTCTGTTTGAAGGATCAACTGGTAAATGATTTTAAGGCCGGTGCCATTGAGCTGTCGGACTTCAATGGGTGGTGCTCAGCTGATGCACTATATACCAACTCTATTGCTACGGCAGATGAAGCACAGGGAAGCTGCTGGACAGGTGGAGAGAACAGAAATGTCTGGTTTAAATTTAATCCTAATTCCTCGAATGTAGCGATAGTTCTTAAGACAGGAGGGATATCCGGCAGCATGACCAACCCACAGATGGCCCTCTGGGATGCGGCCGGAAATGAGCTGGAGTGCACCGTATACAGTGGTTCAGATACTTTAACCATCAATGCAACCTCTCTTAATCCGGGTGAAGAGTATTTTATTTCGGTAGATGATGACGGAACATCAGGGACCTTCTCGTTGTGCCTCGACGATGATGTGATATACGATTATCCACCGGGTGCCTATGAACTGACCGACATATCAGACTGGTGTTCACCGGATGCAGGATTTGCCAACTCCACCGTTCCGGAGGATACCCGAAGTGGTAATTGCTGGACCGGTTCAACCTTCAAAAATGCATGGTTCAAATTCCTGGCTACCGGTAAGGAGATAAAAATATCTGTTACCACCGGAGGCGCCTTCGGATCGATGCAGCGACAACAAATCGGACTCTGGAACATTATGGGAGATGAGGTGGGTTGTTCAGTCTGGACAGGCAATACCGGCACGGTGGTACTGCAATCGGACAGTCTTACAGCAGGTAACTGGTACTGGATCGGGATTGATGATGACCGTAACAGCGGTTCATTCACCATCTGTATTGATGATGAAACTGACTTTGATTACAGGCGCAGCGCGTATGAAATTACGGATCTTACCCAGTGGTGTTCAGCAGATGAGGCATTCAGCAATATTCATGCAACGGCAGACGAAGCCGCCGGTTCTTGCTGGACCGGTACGGAGAACAAAAATGTCTGGTTCAATTTTACTGCCGAAACTCCTTTTGCAAAAATCTCTGTGAAGACCGGAACGGTCTATGGCAACATGCAACGTCAGCAGATTGCACTGTTTAACGAAGCAGATGTGGAGGTGGGGTGCGCAGTATGGTCCGGAAACCAGGGAACGGTGATTCTGCAGACAGATACACTTACAGTGGGACATTCTTACTGGTTCAGCGTGGATGACGACAGGGTCAGCAGCAGCTTCACCATCTGCACGGACGACAGTCCGGATTATGACTATAAAGCAGGTGCATACGAACTTACAGATATCAGTAACTGGTGCTCGGCCAATGAGCAGTTTTCCAATTTCTGGGCCACCGCAGACGAAGCGATGGGAAGCTGCTGGGGTGGAACTGAAAATAAAAATGTCTGGTTCAGGTTCACGGCCAGCAACCGGTTTATCAACATAAGGCTTCGGACCGGCAATGTTTATGGTGATATGCGCAGGCCGCAAATGGCACTCTGGAGGGACGACGGGACCGAAGTGGCATGTGCCGGTCCGGTTATTAACTATGGAACCCTTGAACTGAGTGCAGACACGCTTACTGCAGGACACGTATATTACCTGTCGGTAGACGATAATCGTACCAGCAATGATTTCACACTCTGCATAGATGACCAGCCTACTTTTGACTACCGGGAAGGTGCTGTTGAACTGGCGCACGACGCAGGTTGCTCGGCTGAAGAAGCCTATACAAATTACCATGCAACGGCCGACCAGTCGATGGGCAGTTGTTGGTCGGGAACAGAGAATAAGAATGTATGGTTCAAGTTCCGGGCGAACACCCCCTATCTTACGCTGAGATTGAAAACTGGAACAGTGTACGGTACGATGCGCCGTGGTCAGATGGCTGTTTGGCGGGAAGATGGTATGGAAGTGAAGTGTGTTGGCAGGATCGTGGATTACGGCACTACAGTGATGAGTATCGATACGCTTACGGTGGATGACTGGTACTACATATCCGTGGATGATGACAGAATAAGTGGCTCATTTACGCTTTGTATTGAAGATGAACTGAACTATGATTTTTGGGATGGAGCAAGGGTTTTGTCCCATGATGAGGGGTGTTCCCCAGATGCTGCATATACAAACTACTACGCTACGGACGATGAAACCATGGCTCCCTGCTGGTCGGGCACCGAAAACAAGAATGTCTGGTTCACCTTCCAGGCGACCTCCCCGTTTATTACTGTAACACTTAAAAACGGAAATATATATGGCAGCCAGCGCCGGGGACAGATGGCCCTCTGGAACAGTAATAAGGAGGTGATACAGTGTGTCGGACCGGTGAATTATGAGGGAACCACTGTAATGAGCCTGGATACACTGACTGTTGGAGAATGGTACTGGATTTCAGTTGATGACAATAACCGGGCAGGATCCTTTACTTTATGTATTGAAGATGCGGTAGGTTATGACTACAAAGCTGGCGCCGTTGAGGTGCCACATGCGGAATGGTGTTCGGCCGACGCTGCCTATACCAATATTGATGCCACGAATGATGAGCTCATGGGTAGTTGCTGGAGCGGAACCTTGAATAAGAATGTCTGGTTTAGATTCCTGGCTACCGGTCCGGAGGTCACAGTGAGCCTGAAAACTGGTAATATTTTCGGTAGCCTGCGCAGGGGGCAGATGGCTATTTGGAACGAAAACGGTGATGAGATGAAGTGTGTGGGACGACTTGTCGACAGGGGCACTACCACCATGAGTATTGATTCCCTGACTGCAGGCAACTGGTACTACATCTCGGTAGATGACGATTATGTGAGCGGTTCGTTCTCATTGTGTATGAGCGACAAGGCTGACTATGACTACAAGGCGGGAGCGGTTGAAGTACAACATAGATACGGTTGCTATCCGGAAACCGGATATTCGAACTATCAGGCTACAGATGATGGCAGTCAGGGAAGCTGCTGGACCGGTGAAGACAATAAAAACGTCTGGTTCAGGTTCCAGGCCGAGAATGAGGAGTTAAGGGTAAGAATAAGCACGGGGACAGTTTATGGGTCGATGCGGCGGCAACAGGTAGCTTTGTGGGACGCATCTGATAATGAGATTGCATGTGCCACCTGGGTAAATAATACCGGGTCTGTTATCATGCAGACTGATGCCCTGACAGTGGGTGACTGGTACTATCTTTCAGTGGATGATGACAGGACTTCAGGTTCATTTACCATGTGTATTTCCGATTCTGTGGATTTCGATTATCACGACGGGGCACTGGTACTTACGGATGTAAATAATTACTGCTCTGCAGATGGGGAGTTTTCCAATCTTTTTGCGACGGCCGACAGGCAACAGGGCAGTTGCTGGACCGGCACAGAGAATAAGAATGTATGGTTCAGGCTGACCGCCATCACAAGCAACCTGCTGGTTAAAGTGAAGACGGGTACAGTATATGGCTCAATGCGCAGACAGCAGGTTTCGGTATGGAACGAAAGTGGCGTTGAGGTGGGTTGTGCCAGGTGGACCACAAATACCGGTACGGTAACACTCAGCCTGGATACACTCACAGCAGGGAACAACTACTATATTTCGGTGGACGATGATCTTACCTCCGGAACTTTCACCTTGTGTGTACAGGGCAATCCGCTTGCTGCAGATATTTCAGGGACCGACGTAACCTGTCACGGTGAAAATGACGGTACTGTCAACGTTCTGGCCCGGGGAGGAACCCAGACGGGGTACGGTTACAGCTGGACATTCGATGGCGTTCCTATGATTGAAACCGGTTCTTCGCTGACAGGTCTGGGACCGGGAGTGTATGCAGTGACAGTGACCGACGATGGTGATCCTGCTACGACCATTTCCAGGTCATTTACGGTCAGTGAGGATCCGCCGCTGCTGCTCTCCATGCTGAAGACGGATGAATCGTGTTCAGGGGTGAGCGACGCAACTATTACAGCAAATGCCTCAGGTGGAACTTCGACAGCCTATTTCTATAACTGGTTTAGGAACGGGGCACCAACCGGTGATGTAACGCCAGTAATCACAGGCAGAAACGCTGGCTGGTACAGGGTTGTTGTTACGGATGCAGGTGCAACCAATTGTACGATAACAGATAGCATTGAGGTAGAGGTTACCGGTACTGCCTCGGTTGCGCCCACCGCGATCAATGTCATAAACAATAATACATGTCAGGGAACTTCCAAAACACTTACTGTAACCGGAGGAAGTCTGGGAAGCGGCGCTTCATGGAAGTGGTATCTGGATGCAGCATATACAGTTTCAGCCGGACCTGATGGGGTTACCCTTACTGTTGATCCGGCAGTAACAACAACCTATTATGTACGTGCCGAGGGTGACTGCAACACAACCTCCGGAGTAAATGCGGTGGTTACAGTTGAAGAAATTGCATCCCCGGTTATCAGTGGCGATACAGAGGTGTGCACTCCTGCTGAGGCGACCTATTCAGTTGTTCCGGAAGCGGGAATGAGCTATCTGTGGGTTGTTAGTGGGGGGACTATAACCGGATCGGATACCGGTACTGAGGTAACTGTGTCATGGACAGGTACGGTTGCCGGGACAGTTGAAGTAACTGCCACCTCCGGTTCGGGATGCTCGGCAGGCAGTGTTGAGAGTATTACAAAACATGCTACTCCGGTGGTTGGAGACATCGTATCGGATGGCCGGTTAACAAGGAGATAATAAAAATTTATATAAACAATTAAAACCAAAAAGTGATGAGAACAATTAAAAATTCAATTTCGATGAAAGCAATTTTGAGTGCAGTATTTGCGATTTCGTTTGCAGCATTTGTAAACGGACAGTTCCAAACCCCGAGTCCGGATGCCCCGGTAACACAAGTCCCGACAGAGGAGGTAAGGACAGGGAGTTCCATTGTGTATAATGTTTCGGCGGATCATACTCCCGGGGATCAGTACAGGTGGGAGGTAACCGGAGGAACGATAACTGCTGCCGCCGGGGGAACGATTTCAGGTGCGGGAAATAATATTGTGGAATTTGCCGCGGATGTTACCACTATAACAGTAGATTGGGATCAGGCTCCCACTGCAATAGCTTCGCTATCTGCACAGATCCAGGTGCAGAAGATTTCTGCAACAGGCAGCTGTTATAGCCAGGTACAGACATTACCAATCAATGTCTGGAATCTTCCGACTGCAAATATCACAGATACGGACACTGAATTCTGTTCAGGAGGTTCTACCGCGGGCTCCGTTACAGTTGAGTTGGAAGGTGCTCCGGCAGCTTCAGGCGATGGATTCTCGGTTAGTTACGAGTATGTTGTCAGCAATGGCGATGGAAATCTTACCGATGGTGCAGCAGCAGAGGTGAACGGACAAACAGGTACGGTTGATACCAACAGCAGCAGTGTTTCGGTTCCATTGCCTGCCTCACTAATTAACCTGACAGGTTCGAGTCAGACGTTTACTGTAAACCTGACACTGATGCAGGATGACTTTGATGATCAAAATGGTACATGGACAGCTGAAGGGGGCTCCTATGTAGTTACTGTATATCCGGTACCAGTTACAGGAGATATTATAAGCTCATCCAGCCTTACACGCAGGTAGGAGGGAGCTTATTAGTGCCATATACTGCTGTTGGGCAGTATGTTAAGGTATATTTCTGCAATCATGAAGATGATGGCAGGAAAGGGGATGTTCAGGTATCCCGGTTATGGACAGACCAGGTAGAGGAGCACCTCATAAAACGAGTGTCCTGAAGGGATGTAAATATAAAAGAAGATGAATACAGGTGTCTTCAACAGATGATCACTGGATGTATATGACAGTAGTTGAATTGGAGACAGGATGCAGAAAAGGATAAAGAAAAACTGGATCATAAAGTTGAACATGAAAATAAACAGGTTTTCCAGATGGATGGCCAGCAGACTGGAGGGTATTGACTGCAATTGTCAGTATTATCATATACGGGGGTGTGAGAGTTTTTTGGTCCTCTCTACCCACAACTGGTAATTATTGTGTGAATCGAAATTGAATTTTTAGTTGTACAGAGTTATAAAGAGTTTTAAATGGGTAAGAACGGAGTGAGAAAAGATCGGAGTAAGAAAAGAACGGAGTGTGAAAGGAAAGAAGAATGGGTAAGAACGGAGTGAGAAAAGATCGGAGTAAGAAAAGAACGGCATGAATAAAGAACTGAAACAGTGAGGCAATAATTGAAGGATAAAAAAGAATGAACCTGAGGAGACATATAATAAGTGTTTGCCTGATATTGGCAGCATGGCTTTCGCCGGTCCTTTCGCAGGACTATGTGGCGGTAGTCTGTGCGGGCGATACCGGAGCGGCTTATTATGTCGATGGATGGGAGGGTTCAACCTTTAACTGGAATATTGAGGGAGGTGTTGTAGCACGGAATTATGGTGATTCTGTGATTGTGGACTGGGGTGATGTGCCGGGTGAGTACCGGATTACGGTACAGGAGGTATCGGAGCATGGCTGTTATGGTGAGATCAAGGCAGCAACAGTACTGGTATCAGCTCCTAACATAGAACTTGGAGACGACACCTATATCTGCGAGGGCGAGGTCTTTACATTGGCTCCAGAAGGAGATTTTTACTCCTATGAATGGCACGATGGAAGTAACGGGACAGTATTCAGTACCTCGCAGGAGGGATTGATTACCCTGAAGGTAACGGACCAGTATGGTTGCGCATGGGCAGATGATTTATATCTTGAGGTGAAGCCTTTGCCGCAGGTTGATCTGGGGGAAGATTTGTCATTATGCGGAGAGGAAACGGTTCTTCTCGACGCCGGAGGAGACGGGATTAATTATCTCTGGTCAACCGGTGAGATCAGTCAGCAGATCACAGTTTACCAGGGAGAGCAGGAAATATGGGCAGAGGTTGAGGATCAATTCGGATGTGTAAGCTCAGACACAATGGTGATTGAAAAGTGTGATCCCTCAGAGTATTTCAGGGATATTCCCAATGCGATCACACCATCGAACCAGGACGGGATCAACGATCAATGGAGAATAGAAAAGCTTGAGGCATATCCGGATGCAGTCGTTGATATTTTCGACAGGTGGGGCAGGCTGGTCTGGAGATCGGAGCCTGGGTATCCGACACCGTGGGACGGGAAGAACTTGAATGGCAGAGATGTGCCGATGGATTCATACCATTATGTTATTCTTCTTAACTTTGGGGATGATGACAGGGTGCAGGGTACAGTAACGGTAATACGATAGATATAACAGGTAACAGGAAAAAAGGAATGTTAATACGAAGGATGGTCATTTGCCTGTTGTTGGGTTTTGGATTCATATTTCAGATCCATTCACAGCAGGTTCCTTTATTTAGTCAGTATATGCTGAATGGATTTCTGCTGAACCCGGCTGTTGCAGGATCGGAAGGTTATACTGCTGTGAATTTGACAGCGCGGGAGCAGTGGATCGGGCTTCAAAATTCTCCGAGTACTTATGCTCTGAGCTATCAGACCAGGGTATTGAGGAACAGTTATATATCCAAGTCGGCCCCGATAAGAAAGCGTCAGCGGTACAGTTCAAGGAGCGGGAAGGTAGGTTTTGGCGGGCATGTCTATACCGACAGGAATGGAGCGGTTGAAAAGACAGGATTGAAGGCGAGCTACGCATACCATATTTTCTTTGGAAACTCCCAGTTGTCGATGGGAGCTTCGCTAACGGCCTTTCAGTTGCGGCTGAATGACGACAGGATCATTTTGGATAATGAAAATGATGTGATTTGGATCAACGCCCGAGGTACGGCTTTTATTCCCGATGCCGATATCGGGATCTATTATGACCGGCCAGATTTTTATGTTGGGTTTTCAGTTGATCAGTTGCTGGAGTCAGTGATCAAGCTGGGAGATACAGGGTATGACCAGTACAGGCAGGAGCGCAATTATTATGTGATTGCAGGATATGATTACCCGATCAGCAATGATTGGGTCCTGACCCCCTCTACGCTGTTGAAGCTTGCTGATAATGGTGCGTTCCAGGGAGACTTCAGTGCGAAGTTGTATTACGATCAGACCTACTGGGGAGGTTTGACCTACAGGACGGGACAGGCAGTGATTGTGATGGCAGGTGTGCGGATCGACCGGTTGATATTCGGTTATGCTTTTGATATCTCCGTTGGCAGCATTATGCGAAACAGCTACGGAACACATGAGTTTGTTTTTGCAGCCCAGTTTGGTGATAATGCAAGGAGGTACCGTTGGTTGAACCGGTATTAAGTTACCAGACAGTATTTCATCAGACGATTTACCGATAATTCGCCACAGCTTACCGATTTTGCTTTTCTCCGGCCTGAAAGATGGGTTATATTTGATCATACAATAATTAAGCGAAAAATGGATAGCAAGAATAAACGTTTTTCAAGAAATACAAGAGCCCACCTGGTGCTTGGAATTGTGCTGGTTTTGCTGGGACTTGCCGTGTTGGCTGAAATAGTTGATGCAGTTCCCTGGAGAACGAGGGACATAATTTTTAGCTGGCAGATGATCCTTATCGTACTCGGGGTAATATTCATCTCGAGCCGTGAGAGCAAATCAACAGGTTATATCCTGCTGGCAATCGGGGTGTTTTTTATTATGCCCAAATTTTTTGATGTTCCACATTTTTGGCGAAGTCTCTTTTGGCCTTCAATATTGATATTGGTAGGTTTATTGATCATTTTTGGCAAGGGCAGATGTTCCCATCATAGCAGGAGGAATCTTTCAAGCTCTGAGGAGGATATACTTGATGATGTGGCAATTTTCGGGGGATCCGAACAAATCCTGCATTCGAAAAACTTCCAGGGAGGTAAGATTACCAACATTTTTGGAGGGGCGAAATATGATATGCGCAAGGTAGTTCTTGCTGAAGGTAAAAATTACCTGGAGATAACAATGATTTTCGGAGGTTCGAAATTTATCCTTCCTGAGGGTTGGGACATTAAGCTGGAAGTCACTTCGGTGTTTGGAGGTTTTTCTGATAAGAGAGAGCGCTCAATAATCGTTCCGGATTCCAGCCGCCAGCTTATTATCCGGGGTGTTGCCATTTTCGGAGGCGGTGAGCTAACAAACTTTTAGCCCAATGAGCCATCCGTTTACAAGTCAGCGGAAAGCAACGATCATCTATATATTTGTTTGGTTCATTATTGGACTGGGAAATTCCATATTTTTACATTTCAGCAGAGGATTTTCCCCGGCAATCTCTGTCACCGAGTCGCTACTCAGTGTATTGTTATTCGGGTTATTGGGTTTGATCGTTTGGTACCCAACCACTTATATTCCAGTAAAAAAGGAGTCGCCTATCTATTCAATCTCGGCCCACGTTGTTGCAGGAATTGTAGTGATAGCTGTTTGGTTAATGATTACCGTAGGGATTCTGGGCGTACTGTTCGGGTCTGAACGTGAATATGCAAATTTTCTCTCAGCATCAGTTTTTTGGCGTGGTTTTGTCGGGGCAATGGTATACCTTGTTCTGGTACTTATCTATTATCTGGTCTCTTATGCACGGTCCCTGCGTGAAAGGGCCCAGGCAGAGGAAAAGTTAAAGACGCTTGTAAAGGAGTCGGAGCTAAATATGTTGAAATCGCAGATAAATCCTCATTTCCTGTTTAACTCATTGAATTCCATTTCCTCGCTTATATTAAGCAATCCGGAGGAGGCAAGGGATATGATCATCCGGCTGTCCGATTTTTTGAGGTATTCTCTAAAACACCGTGAAAGTGAGTTTGTTCCCCTGGAGGAGGAGTTGGGGAGGATGATAGATTACCTTGCCATTGAACAAATCAGGTTTGGTGACAAGTTGGAATACGCGATGGATGCACCGGGTAATTGCCGGCATATAAAGGTACCTACAATGATTTTGCAACCCCTGGTCGAAAATGCGATCAGGCATGGTGTCTATGAGAGTTTAGAACCAGTATCGGTTGATTTTAAATGTAAACTTACCAATGGGTTTCTGCAACTGGAGTTGATTAACAATTATGATGATGGACAGCCATCAAGGCGTGGAACGGGTGTTGGATTACAAAATGTATCAGAGCGGATCCGGCTGGCATATGATGGGCAGGGCAGAATGACAAGCAGTGCGAATAACGGGGTATTCAGGGTTTTAATATTTATACCTTTCGGAAATCAGACCAGTGTATGATGGATTAAAATGTCAGGATACCACGATCCTTAAAACAGAGATAAATATGAGAAAAATAACAGCATTGATCATTGAAGATGAAAAGCCCGCCAGGGATTTGATAAAGGGATACCTTATCCATGTTGAAAGGATCGAATTGCTGGGGGAGTATGACAATGGTTTTACAGGATTGAAGGCCATTCATGAGCTTCAACCTGAGGTGATTTTTTTGGATGTACAGATGCCGAAACTTACCGGATTCGAGATGCTTGAATTGCTCGATTATAAGCCTGCGGTTATTTTTACAACGGCGTATGACCAATTTGCTATCAGGGCTTTTGAGGAGAATGCCACAGATTATCTGCTCAAACCTTTTTCAAGGGAGCGGTTCGGGGAGGCGCTTCAAAAGTTATTTGACCGGCTGGATGCCAAAGGGGAGAATGTGGATCAGATTGACCGGATCAGAAAGCATTTTGAAGAGAGTGATGAACTATTGCACCGGGTTGTAATAAAAAAGGGTGGCCGGATTCATGTGGTGGCCACGGAAAAAATTGAGTTCCTGGAGGCGCAGGACGATTATGTGATGGTCTATACAAAGGACGACCGTTACTTGAAACAGCAGACCATGAAATTCTTTGAAAAGCATCTTGATCCGACGATGTTTATCAGGGTTCACAGATCGTACATCGTCAATATTCAGACAATTGACCGCATTGAACCCTATGAAAAGACCAACTATATACTTAGTCTCAAAAGTGGAAAAAAGGTGCCTGTCAGCCGCACCGGAATGCAGGCATTGAAGGATCAGCTGAATTTTTAGTGGTGTGACCACGCACAATTTGTTATCTTTGTTGAAGATTTACCTGTTTTTCGGTATAAAACCAACAGCAGGTTGAGTGAAGAATCTTTAAGCTCAATCAGACTCATTTTTTAATAAAGGATTTGTATAGATGAACCTCCAAATTGAAGAGAAGGATCTGAAGAAATTTATCATGGTGGGTGACCGTGTACTGATTAAGCCCAAAAGTCAGATGGAAAAAACAAAATCAGGTCTCTATCTTCCGCCGGGTGTACAGGAGAAGGAAAAGGTAAACAGTGGCTATGTGTTGAAGGTGGGCCCTGGTTATCCCATTCCTGCCATTAGTGATGATGAGCCCTGGATGGATGTGAAGGACGGGGTGAAATATGTACCACTGCAGCCAAAGGAGGGAGATCTGGCTGTTTACTTGCAGAGTAGCGGGTATGAAATTGAATTCAACAAGGAAAAATACATCATCATTCCCCATTCGGCCATCCTGATGCTGATCCGTGATGAAGAGCTGTTCGGTTGATGGAATTAAGCCAGCATCTCTGTTGTAACCTCGTTTTCATTCCTCGTGCCATTTGAATAGTCTGTAATGTTTATAAGGGTTGTGGCAGCAATTTCACTAAGCGCCTCTTTTGTAAGAAACCCCTGGTGAGCGGTGATCAGTACATTGGGGAACGTCATCAATTGCATGATCTTCTCATCATCAATGATGTGCTCAGAAAGGTCCCTGAAGAATAGTTTCTCTTCCTCTGCGTAGACATCGATGCCGAGATAACCCAACTGTTTCTCCCTCAGAGCATCAATCGCATCGTTTGTATTGATCAGTTTCCCTCGGCTGGTATTGATCAACATGGCTCCCCGTTTCATCAGTCCCAATGTCTCCCGGTTCACGATCTGATTTGTTTCGGGAGTCAGTGGACAATGAAGAGAGAGGATATCGGCTTGCCTGAACACCTCATTTTTTTCCATGTAGATCACTCCTCGCCTTCGCAATTCATCATTCGGATATGGATCGTAAGCTATGATCTTGCATCTGAATCCTATCATGATTTCTGCAAAGACCTGGCCGATCTTACCGGTACCAATTAAACCGACGGTCTTTTTCTCCAGGTCGAAACCTACAAGGCGTTCGAGCGAAAAATTAGTCTCCCTTACCCGGTTGTACGACTTGTGGGTTTTCCGGTTCAGGGTCAGTATGAGCGCAACGGCATGCTCTGCCACCGCATGGGGCGAGTAAGCCGGCACCCTCATTATGCGGATTCCCAGTTCAGCAGCAGCACTGAGATCTACGTTGTTGAAGCCCGCACAACGAAGTGCAATCAGGCCTATATTCAGTTCCGCGAGTGCGGTGAGGGTGTCGCTGTTGATCTTATCATTTACAAAGGCACACACAGCATCGGCTCCTGTCGCCAGTTTTGCTGTTTGTCTGCTCAGCGGCACCTCGAAATACTCCATTTCGTAATTGTACTTTGTATTCTCATTCGTTAAATGTTCAATGTCGTACGATTTGGCGGAAAAAACTGCAATTTTTATCATTTTTATTTAGAATTAGTATATATAATAACGAAAATAACTCTCTGTGAATCACGCATTCAACTTTGTATTATCTTTGTATTCACAATTGACATATTTTTTTTATCCTTAAGTGTGAAAAGAATAACAGAAATAATGATTTAACTTCGAATCGGGCTAGAATCTGTATATTTTTTTTGGTCATCATTGTGAAAAGGATAACAATGTAAATTATAGAATTGTTCATATGCGGGTAGCAGAAATAGTAAATGAGTTGAATGCACAGATACTGACGAAAGGGGCGGATCTTCAGAAGGAGATCGAGTATGCCTTTTCATCTGACCTGATGAGTGATGTGCTGACCCGTGATTATGAGCGAACGGTATTGATCACCGGACTGGCAAACGTGCAGGCCATCCGTACGGCTGAAATGTCTGACATAGAGTTGATCATCATTGCCAGGAACAAGGAGGTGGGGGAGGAGATGATCACAATGGCAGAGGAGGGTGGCATCACTTTGATCAAGTGCAGCTACTCATTGTTCAGAATTTCCGGCATCCTGTATGCTGCCGGAATAAAGCCGGTATTTTGATGCGGTTCGATTACCGGATAAAGGGAGGTGATTTTGTGAATGCCGGTAAGGCTTCAAGTGCCGTTAAAGGGATCCTTAAGCAACTGGATGTTCCGGCACCTTTGATAAAGCGGGTCGTGGTGGCATTGTACGAAACGGAGGTAAATGTTGCTGCCCATGCATACGAGGGTGATATTGAGATTGAAATTGAGGAGGAGCGGATCAGGATGGTTGTATCGGACAGAGGACCCGGGATAGAGGATATTGAGCTGGCGATGCAGGAGGGATACAGTACGGCATCAAAGGAGGTTCGCGAGATGGGTTTCGGTGCAGGGATGGGATTGTCGAACATCAGGAAGAACAGCGATGCCTTCAATATTGAAAGCACGCCCGGTGAGGGCACCAGGGTGGAAATAGTTAACAGGTTGGCATAACAACAGAGTATATACAGGTATGGAGGAGAGTATTCTTTCATGTCTTAACAGAAAAAGAGGCAGATAAAAAAGTGGGATCAGGAGAGAGAAATAGCGTGTTTCACCATGCACTGAAGGTAGTTCCTGAGCTGTGTATCGGATGTACACATTGCATGAAGGCTTGTCCAACACAGGCCATCAGGGTAAGGAACGGTCTTGCTGAGATTTTCGAAGAGCGCTGTGTTGATTGCGGGGAGTGCTGTAAGGCCTGTCCGGTTGCAGCTATTATCGTTGAGCAGGATGATTTTGAAGAGATTTTCAGGTACAAAGCGAGGGTGGCACTGGTACCATCGGTCCTGATCGGTCAGTTTCCCTCTGCCATCAGTACGGAGGAGATATTCGGATCTTTGAAAAAGCTTGGGTTCACCCATATTTTTGAGACCGATAGTGTGGTTGATCTTGTGCAGGAGGGATATGACAGGTTCATTGAAAAGTTTGAAGGTGAAAAGCCGGTAATATCAACTTTTTGTCCGGCGATCGTCCGGCTTATTCAGGTTCGTTTCCCGTCGATGGTGAACAGCCTGATCAGGGTGAAGGCCCCTTCAGAGATTGCTGCGATCCATTACAAGGATCAACTGATTAAAGAGGGATTTGACAGTGAATCGATCGGGCTCTTTTATGTAACACCCTGTGCAGCAAAGATTGCCTCGGTGAAAAGTCCGGTTGGTGAAATCGCATCCGCATTCAACGGTGTAATTAACATGGAGTTTCTCTATAACAAGATGCTGCACCTGATTATCAACAAGGAGGTGGAGGTGGAGCAGCACGATACCGGTAACCTGACACCCAAGGGGATCCTGTGGACCCTCACGCGCGGCGAATCGAAACACCAGGAGGGCCGTTGCCTGGCGGTGGATGGAATCTCGAATGTGACACAGTTCCTGGAGCGGC
Source organism: uncultured Bacteroidaceae bacterium (assembly GCA_964539395.1). Taxonomy (GTDB): domain Bacteria; phylum Bacteroidota; class Bacteroidia; order Bacteroidales; genus M55B112. Next base: position 36,537 of record CAZIIU010000011.1, on the reverse strand, counting down.
TGGAGGAGTCGGAAGAGGCAAATTTCGATTTTCTTGAACTGCGCGCATGCGATGAGAGTTGTGCAGGCGGAGTGCTGATCAGCGGGAACCGGTTTCTGACGGTGGAGCGGTTGAATGGAAGGGCAAAACGGCTCATTGATAAAAACATACAGCGTTCCTGCATGTACGACCCTGACCGATTCAACGTGGATCCGATACCGGAACGATCCATGATGGTATTGGATAGCGACCGTGCAATGGCCCTTGACAAGATGAAGAAGATGGATGAATTGCTGAAGGTCCTTCCGGGAATCGATTGTGCCGCATGTGGCTCGCCCACGTGCAAATCGCTTGCAGAGGATATTGTGCAGGAGAGGGCAACGCTCTCCACCTGTGTGTTCCTGCAGGAACTCTACCTGAGAAAGGGCAAAATTACTATTGATGAGGTCGACCGAATCAATGCCGGGATATGGGGCGCGGACCGGGATTACAGAAGTCAAAGCAAATAATATGACAATAAAAGAGTTAACGGAAAAGTTAAACCTGAAGGTTTACAGCGGAGCGGATTTGTTGGAGAGGAGGATTTCAGGCGGTTATGTATCTGATCTGCTAAGTGATGTGATGGGAAATTCAAGGGAAGGTGAGGTTTGGATCACCCTGCAATCGCACCTGAATGTAGTGGCGATCGCTTCCCTTAAGGAGCTGGCAGCAGTCATTCTGATCAATGGTATAGTACCCGATTCGGCTGTTCTTTTAAAAGCCGAAGAGGAAAAGGTGCCGTTTCTGGTGAGTACGGAACCGGCCTTTGTGGTGGCAGGTAAGCTTTATAATTTTTTAAACAAGGAATGAACATTTACAGTGCGGACCTTCATATTCATACGGTGCTCTCACCATGTGGTGACCTGGAGATGAGCCCGGTGAAGATTGTTGAAAGGGCCGTACGGAAAGGGCTGGATATTATCGCTATAACGGACCATAACCATACGGGTCATGCGCGACTGACCCGGGAGTTGGGTGAAAGAAGAGGCTTATGGGTGGTTTATGGGGCGGAGGTTACAACGCGCGAAGAGGTTCACTGTCTTGCGTTCTTTGATACGGATGATCAACTTGACCGGTTCCAGGAGTACCTGGACAGATACCGGCCAGTAATGCCAAACGATGTTCAGCTGTTTGGTCACCAGGTAATCGTTGATGCAGAGGAGCAGATTATCACGGAGTTGAAGAGATCTCTCTACCCTGCGATGAATAAGGGTATTGATGACTTGGCGGAGTATGTGCATGCGATCGGAGGGCTGTTTGTCCCTGCACATGTCGACAGAAAGATGAATGGCATCTATGCACAATTGGGATTTTTACCTGCAGGTCTGAATATAGATGCTGTGGAGATTTTCCGGCAGACAGGCAGGAAGGATGCAGTAAGAATGTACCCGGAACTGGAACCTTATCAGTTGCTGAAAAGTTCAGATGCCCATTTTATAGAGGATATAGGAAGGTGCACGAGCAGACTTTTGATGGAGCAGCGCTCATTTGCAGAGTTGGGTATGGCGCTTAGGGGATTGGAAGGGCGCGGAATTTCATGTGAATAGTAATAGAATTGGTCAAATATGATTTATGAAAGAGGTAGCACTGCATATACTTGATATAGCCGAAAACAGTATTGCGGCCGGTGCCGACAGGGTTGAACTGAGGATGGAACTGTCTCCTGACAATCAACTGCGGCTTGAAATCCGTGATAACGGCAGGGGAATGAGCCGGGAGAAGGTTGCCATGACCGCCGATCCGTTCTTTACTTCACGAACAACCAGAAAGGTGGGAATGGGGATTCCATTATTGCGACAGCATGCGGAGATGACAGGCGGTTGGGTTGAGGTGCATTCAGAAGAGAACAGGGGTACGGTATTGATAGCTGACTTCTATGCAGGTCATTCCGACATCCAGCCACCGGGAGATATTGCCGGATGCTGGTGGCTCCTGGCTTCAGGAAAGCAGAAGACAGATATCATATTGAAATGCAAAACAGAACATGGCGAATTTGAGATAGGCTCAGCGGAGGTCAGGAGAGAGCTGGAGATCGGCAGTCTGACCGGTAACGAGTTGAAGGAACAGTTATCAGGATTGATTCAAAATAACCTCGAGGAGATCGGATTGAAGTGGTAAATGAATGCAGATTAGGAACATAATTATTAAATTGTAAACAGAATATCAATATTTAAAAGCGATGGGAAAAATTAAATCACTTGCAGACCTGAAACGGATCAGGGAGGAACAGAATGCAGGAATTAATCTTCGTCATAAGGGCGAGGATGCCGATAAACTTGTGCAGGTTAAGGTAGCTATGGCCACATGTGGAATTGCATCCGGGGCCAAGCAGACCATGGAATTCCTGAGCGAACAGCTTGAAAAGCGCGGCATTGAAGCGGTAGTAACCCAGACAGGATGTATGGGGTATTGCTATGCAGAGCCAACCATCGAGGTCAGGCTCCCTGGTCAGGATCCGATTGTATTTGGCGGTGTGGATACCAGGAAGGCGGACGAGATTATAGAAAAGTTCATCAAGGAGGGTGAACTGGTGGATGGAATCATCCCGGTAAATTATGAAACGATAGATACTAACGAATAAAGGAGAATATACAATGTCGAAATACAGCATGCACCTGCTTGTGTGCGGAGGTACCGGTTGCAAGGCCTCCGAAAGTGATTTACTTATTGAAAAGCTGAAGAAGGAACTGGTTAAACAGGGACTGAATGAGACCGTCCAGGTGATCATGACCGGCTGCTTTGGCTTCTGTGAAAAGGGTCCGATTGTAAAGGTTATGCCCGACAATACATTCTATACACAGGTAAAACCGGAAGATGCAGAGGATATTATTGAGGAACATATTGTTAAAGGAAGAAGGGTAAAAAGACTTCTTTACAAGGATCCGAAGAGCAAAGGAGAGATCGAGGATTCTTCAAAGATGGGATTCTATAAGAAGCAGATCAGGATCGCCCTTCGAAACTGTGGGTTTATTAATCCGGAGAGTATTGATGAGTACATTGCCAGGGAAGGATATATGGCCCTCGGGAAGGTACTCACAGAATCAACCCCTGAGGAGATAATTGAACTGGTGAAGGCATCCGGTTTGCGGGGTCGTGGCGGTGCCGGATTTCCGGCCGGACTAAAATGGGAATTTGCCCGAAACAACAAATCCGATAAAAAATATGTGGTATGCAACGCGGATGAGGGTGATCCCGGTGCATTCATGGACCGCTCCATCCTGGAAGGTGATCCCCATTCAGTGCTTGAGGCAATGGCCATTATTGGATACTGCATCGGGGCCGATGAGGGATATATTTACATCCGTGCCGAATACCCGCTTGCCATCCAGCGTCTGAAGATCGCTCTGAACCAGGCACGTGAGTACGGACTGCTCGGTAAGGATATCATGGGTACCGGTTTCAATTTCGATATAGGTATGAAATATGGTGCCGGGGCATTTGTATGCGGCGAGGAAACTGCACTGATTCACTCCATGGAGGGTGAGCGCGGCGAACCTGCTCTCAAGCCGCCGTTCCCCGCTGAAAGCGGTTACCTCGGCAAACCCACCAACGTGAACAACGTTGAGACACTGGCGAATGTGCCTGCTATTATTATCAAGGGGGCCAAATGGTTCAGCAGTATCGGAACCCCCAAGTCGGCCGGGACCAAGGTGTTTGCCCTGGCAGGAAAAATTAATAATGTGGGATTGATTGAAGTACCGATGGGAACAACCCTGCGCGAGGTGATCTTCGAGATTGGCGGAGGAATTAAGGATGGGAAAAGATTCAAGGCGGTGCAGACCGGCGGTCCGTCGGGAGGTTGTCTGACAGAGAAGCACCTGGATACACCGATCGATTTTGAGAACCTTGTGGCCAGCGGTTCCATGATGGGTTCAGGCGGTATGATCGTTATGGATGAAGATGATTGCATGGTCTCCATTGCCAGGTTCTATCTCGATTTCACCGTTGAGGAGTCGTGTGGCAAGTGTGCCCCGTGTCGCATCGGTAACAAAAGGCTTTATGAGCTGCTCGACAGAATCTGTACCGGAAATGGTGTCGAGGCAGATCTCGACAGGCTCCGCAACCTGGGTGAGGTGATCAAGGATACTTCGCTGTGTGGCCTGGGCCAGAGTTCTCCAAACCCGGTACTTTCAACACTCGATAATTTTATGGAGGAATACCGGGCACATGTGGTCGATAAGAAATGTACTGCTGGTGTTTGTAAGGACCTCCTGGAATATTTCATCCTGGAGGAGAACTGTGTGGGCTGTACTGCCTGTGCAAGGGCCTGTCCCGTTGGAGCGATAACCGGGGAGCGAAAAGAATTGCATGTGGTAAACCCGGCGATTTGCATCAAGTGTGGTGCTTGTATGGAGAAATGTAAATTCGATGCTGTTATCTTAAAATAAAGGAATAAAGATGGATCAAGTAAAACTAACAATAGACGGAAAAACAGTTGAGGTACCCAGAGGAACCACCGTATATAAAGCTGCAAAGGAGCTCGGAATTGAAATCCCGGTTCTCTGTTATATGGATCTAAAGGATCTGAATATCGAAAATAAACCGGGCGGCTGTCGGATATGTTCAGTGGAGATTGAAGGACGAAGGAACCTGGCTCCCTCCTGTTCAACAGCTGTGGCAGATGGCATGGTGGTAAGGACCAATAGCATACGTGTGATCAATGCACGCAGAACTGTTATGGAGCTGATTTTAAGTGATCATCCAAAGGATTGCCTGATTTGTCCGAAATCGGGTAGCTGCGACCTGCAAAATATGGCAATTAAGCTAGGAATTCGGGAAATACCTGGTCATGAGTATGCAGCAATGTCGACCTACAGACTGGATACATCACCCTCAATAATCAGGGACCTTGATAAATGTATCATGTGCCGCCGGTGTGAAATGATGTGCAATGATTTCCAGACCGTGGGAGCACTTCATGCAGTTAACAGGGGCTTCGAATCGGTTGTGGCACCGGCCTTTGAGATGAATCTTGAACATTCTTCCTGCACCTATTGCGGGCAATGTGTGGCTGTATGTCCTACGGGTGCACTTACAGAGGTTGACCATACACCTAAAGTCATACAGGCGCTGAGCGATCCCACAAAAACTGTAGTTGTACAGACAGCCCCTGCAGTCAGGGCAGCACTGGGGGAGGAGTTCGGAATGAAGCCCGGGACCAGGGTAACAGGAAAGATGGTAACGGCTTTGAAGAGCCTGGGGTTTGACTATGTGTTCGATACTGATTTTGCTGCCGATCTGACAATTATGGAGGAGGGAACGGAGTTACTTAGCCGGCTAACCAGGCACCTGAATGGAGACAAGGAGGTGAAGCTGCCGATTCTGACAAGCTGTTGTCCTGGGTGGGTGAACTTTTTCGAATACCATTTCCCGGAAATGAAGGATATTCCGTCGACGGCACGCTCACCACAGCAGATGTTCGGCTCAATTGCCAAGAGCTATTTTGCTGAAAAGATCGGTGTTGAAAGGAAGGAGATGGTTGTGGTATCCGTGATGCCCTGCCTGGCAAAAAAATATGAGTGCCAGCGCGAGGAATTCAAAGTGGATGGTAATCCGGATGTTGATTATTCGATTACAACACGCGAGCTTGCGCATCTGATCAAACAGGCAAATATCGACCTGGTGGATATGGATGACAGCGAGTTTGATGCACCGCTGGGAGAATCGACCGGTGCAGGAGTGATCTTTGGTGCGACTGGGGGTGTAATCGAAGCTGCTACCCGAACAGCTTATGAACTGCACACAGGGAAAGAACTTGAGTCGGTTGACTTTAAGCAGCTTCGTGGACTGGAGGGTATCCGGTCGGCGACGGTCGATTTTGACGGTCTGGATATAAAAATCGGGATTGCTCACGGATTAGGCAATGCCAGGAAGTTGCTTGAAGAGGTTAAAGCCGGAACCTCTGAGTATCATGCAATAGAGATCATGGCTTGTCCGGGTGGATGCATCGGTGGCGGTGGTCAGCCGCTCCACCATGGCGATTCAAGTATCCTGAAGGCCCGTACGAAAGCGATCTATGCGGAAGATGAGGGCAAGGTGCTTAGGAAATCGCATGAGAATCCCTATATCATCAAACTATACGAAGAATTCCTGGGTGAACCAATGAGTGAGAAGGCACATGAACTGTTACATACACACTATTTTGAAAGAAAAAAACGGAAATTTGAAATATAGATCAACAGATTAAAAAGCTGAATTATGTCAAGCGTTAAAATAGAACTTAGAGAAGACCAGGTTGAAAAGATTCACAATTTTTGTGATGAATTCAATAATGATCATGGTGAGTTGATCAGTGTGCTTCATAAAACCCAGAGCGAATTTGGTTACCTGCCCGCTGAGGTGCAGGAGGTGATCGCAGAAAAGATGAATATTTCGGTTGCCAAGGTATACGGCGTAGTAACCTTCTATTCGTTTTTTACCATGATACCCAGGGGTGAGTTCCCGATATCGATATGTACCGGAACGGCCTGCTACGTAAGGGGAGCGGAAAATGTGCTGGCCGAGTTTAAGAGGCAGCTGGATGTTCAGGTGGGTGAGACCTCCCCGGATGGGAAATTCTCACTGAGTTGCCTGCGTTGCGTTGGAGCTTGCGGCCTTGCACCCGTTGTACTGGTGGGGGAGAAGACTTATGGTCGTGTGGCCCCTGATGATGTAAAAGAAATCCTTAAAGAATATACAATACAAAAAGAATAGGTTAATATGGTGAATGCACCCGCATATAAGGCGGGGTCTTTTATTTGATGCCGCAATGAAAGCAGCCATGGGATTAGCGTTTTGACAGGTCCGGTTTAAGCGAGGCTTATACTGGAAACAGAAACCTGGCCGGATACATTACAATTAATTTGCTAGATTTGGTCCGTTAATAGATTCGATAATCTCAATGAAGCAGTATTCAGCCGGTTATCTTTTCGCACTTGGTGCCGCCATCGCGCTCTCCTCCTCATTCATTTTCAGCAAGTCGGTATTGAACCAGGTTTCCATGATCCAGTTCGGTGCTGTCTGGTTTACTTTAGGGGTGGTTTGGAACGGTGCCTGGTATTTCGGACGAGGGAATTACAGGTTCATTAAAGTAAACACCCGTCGAAAACTGGGGATTGCATTGCTGATCGCTGTTCTTGAAGGGGCTGCCACAGGACTGTTTTACCTGGCGATCAGGGCCATGGAGAATCCTGCGGTAGTCTCGTTTATCGGGAATATCGGGCCGGTCTTTGTAACCATTATGGGAATTACACTGCTGAAGGAGAGGTTCGGCAGAATGCAGGTTGTTGGAATACTGGTAGCTGTTGCCGGAGTTTTTGCTATTAACTTCCGGGATGGTGCATTTAACGGGTTACTTGATCCCGGTGCAATATATGTGATAGTGGCTTCATTCCTCTTTTCTTTGGCCACGATTTCCGGACGCAGATTCAAAGAATACCTCGATCCGGAGCTGATGTCGTTGGCCAGGACAACTCTTCTTGCTCTAGTCTTTTTGAGCATGATTTTGATAAACGGAGAAAGCATTCGTTTTGACTGGATCGTTTGGCGTGATCTGGCGCTTGGGTCACTTTTTGAAACGCTGCTTACCATCGTATTTGCCTATCAGGCACTGCGCCGGATCGAAGCGACCACAACATCATTGATAATTAGTTCAAAGGGGGTTTGGACATTACTGCTGGCGTGGTTCTTTCTGAATGTTTTTCCAACCGGAATCCAGGTTGCTGGTGGACTGGCAACAATCATTGGGATCTATCTGATCATGTGGCGACCGCGGAAATGAGCCGGGAGAGTTCACTAAAAGATGCTATTTTTTTGGCGACATTTTTCAGGCTGTGACCTTCAATGTATCAATTATCCGAAATCAAGAATGTATCAATTATCTGAAATCAAGAATGTATCAATTATCTGAAATCAAGAATGTATCAATTATCCGAAATCAAGAATGTATCAATTATCTGAAATCAAGAATGAAATCATAATCTGATAAACGCAAGGAATTTTTTCTGTGTTTCCTGGCTGTAGCAGGATCGTCTTCCTTGTCTGAGATGCGTGCAAGACCTGCGTATGCAATCGCACCGTAAAGATTGGCGATGGGGCCATACTGCTCTGAATATCGGATTGCATCTTCATAAAGCATCCTTGCCCGGGCATGATCGTTTTTCTGTTTCTCGGAAACAAATCCCTCTATTAACTGGTGGATCATCCTGTGAAAGTCGTTATCCACCGTTGAAAGATTTGAGTTCAGGACAGAGGCAACCGTGTATTGTTTATTGTGGACGAGAATGATCAGGTACTGGCTTAGATAATAAATATTCTTTGGAAAATGGTTGTATAAGTGCGCAGTATGTTCAAGTGCCTGTTCCATATTTTTTTCATAGTTCAGTTGGATTAAAGACATGAACAGCCTGGCCTCGAATCTGATATAGGTCGTATTGTTGATTGCATATTCAAGTTCTTTCAGACCAAGCTTTTTATCACCCTTTCTGAAAAGCAGTGCCAAAGGTTTGTACTTAGGGTGTTTTTCCACATATGCCTCAATATAATAATTGTATAATCCCGAGCTGAAATAGAATTCATTGAAGCTTGTTTTATAGTCAATTCCCAGCATGGTACTGCGGTACATATTGTTCAGGTCTGCGATCACCTTGCCGGGCTTTCCGTTATCAGCCCAAAACATGGCCTTGAAGGCCCGTGCGTGCATATCAAAAAAGACACCTTCCATGCTCCCGGGATCCCTCGACAGCATTTCACCTGCCAGGTCTATTGCACGATCCATATTTGAAATAAATCCATTTAACTCCGGGTCGTCCGGAAGTATCGGAAAGAATTCCCAGTAGGTTATGAGTGCGTTGAGGAACCAGGAGACCGGATGTTGTGGCAACTCACTTTTAAGCTCTTTCTGAATTGCCTTTGCTTCTGAAAAATTAAAACCATATGCTGCATAGAGACATCTTTCGACTTTGTATTGGATATCCCGGCTATCAAGGATGTTCTGCTGGGTATGAGCCTTCATCATGAATAGCATTAGCAGAAGGATTGTCGTTTTATATCTCATGATACAAAGATGAGATAACCAACTGAAAAATAAAAAGGCTGCACACATTTTGTATGCAGCCTTTGATATGAAATCGGGAAGAGTGCTACCTCAAAACCCTCACTTTGCTTGCAAAAGCACTGTTTCCTGAGTTCACAATCACTATGTAGATTCCGTCTTCCATTGAATTGGTACTCATCATGAAATCGTGCGACCCGGCTGGAAGTCTGCCAAGATTTCTTTCAGCAACTTTTTGTCCGGTTACATTCAACATATCAATGGAAACTTCAGAAGTATTGCCCAGTTCAAACCTTACATTGATCCGGTCTGTTGCAGGATTCGGATACACGCTCGTATTGTTAAACAATGTAATCTCCCTTGTGCTGGTTGGCGGGGTGATTACAGCGTCGATAACATGCACCACACCGTTGGGGGCTTTGTAATCGGCGAAGATTACCTGAGCACCGTTGATAAATACGTTGCCATCGGTGATTGTAACTTCGATTTCAGAACCTTCCAGCGTAGTGAATTTATCACCGTTTGAGAGGCTGCCTGAGAATGCTGTTGCACCTACAACGTGGTATTTAAGGATCTCGGCGAGAGCACCCTCCGCATCTGCAAGGAGTGCATTGATGGTTTCAGTGCCGAGAGCTTCAAAAGCGTCATCGGTAGGTGCGAACAGGGTGAACGTTCCTTCAGCTGAGAGCGCACCTGCAAGTCCTGCAGCTACAACGGCAGTTTCGAGTGTTTGGTGTCGCGGGCTGTTAACCACGATGTCGACAATTGACATAGGCTGTGTAATAACAGCATCGATGACATGCACTACACCGTTGTCGGCTTCGATGTCGGTAACTGTGATCATTGCCTGGTTGATGTATGCTTTTGCATCGAACAGGGAGATGAATGCATCGGTTCCTTCGAGCATGGTTGCGATCTGACCGTCGGAGAGGTCACCTTCCATGATCTTGCCACTTATAACATGGTACTTCAGAATATCGGCAAGTGCACCTTCAGCATCTGCAAAGAGAGCATTGATGGTCTCCGTACCAAGAGCAGCGAAAGCATCATCGGTTGGAGCAAACACGGTAAAAGGTCCTTCGCCTGAGAGTGCATCAACCAGTCCGGCAGCAATAACTGCATCCTCAAGGCTTTCGTGCGCTTCGCTGTTCACGATAATGTCAACGACTGTAGTGGTTGGCGGGGTGATTACAGCGTCGATAACATGCACCACACCGTTGGGGGCTTTGTAATCGGCGAAGATTACCTGAGCACCGTTGATAAATACGTTGCCATCGGTGATTGTAACTTCGATTTCAGAACCTTCCAGCGTAGTGAATTTATCACCGTTTGAGAGGCTGCCTGAGAATGCTGTTGCACCTACAACGTGGTATTTAAGGATCTCGGCGAGAGCACCCTCCGCATCTGCAAGGAGTGCATTGATGGTTTCAGTGCCGAGAGCTTCAAAAGCGTCATCGGTAGGTGCGAACAGGGTGAACGTTCCTTCAGCTGAGAGCGCACCTGCAAGTCCTGCAGCTACAACGGCAGTTTCGAGTGTTTGGTGTCGCGGGCTGTTAACCACGATGTCGACAATTGACATAGGCTGTGTAATAACAGCATCGATGACATGCACTACACCGTTGTCGGCTTCGATGTCGGTAACTGTGATCATTGCCTGGTTGATGTATGCTTTTGCATCGAACAGGGAGATGAATGCATCGGTTCCTTCGAGCATGGTTGCGATCTGACCGTCGGAGAGGTCACCTTCCATGATCTTGCCACTTATAACATGGTACTTCAGAATATCGGCAAGTGCACCTTCAGCATCTGCAAAGAGAGCATTGATGGTCTCCGTACCAAGAGCAGCGAAAGCATCATCGGTTGGAGCAAACACGGTAAAAGGTCCTTCGCCTGAGAGTGCATCAACCAGTCCGGCAGCAATAACTGCATCCTCAAGGCTTTCGTGCGCTTCGCTGTTCACGATAATGTCAACGACTGTGTTTTGCGATTGAGCATTCATTACCATAAAAATGGAGATAATCAATGAGAGGGTCATAATTCTCACTCTTTCAGAGAAGAGTATAAAATTTAGAGGTAAAGCTTTTGTTTTCATAACTACGTTTTGTTTAATTAATTAATATGAACATTAAACAAAAATGGATTACATAATGTTTAATAATTAACAAAAAAAATTAAACAAAAATTTCTAAATAATTTAAAAGGAATAAGTTAGTGTTGTAATGGCTTTATATTTTTTAACAATTGGAAATAATGCGCATCATAGTGATAACCCTGTTTTTTTTTGCAATTTTGCAGGATAGCAATTAATTAATGATACAAATAGGAGATAAGATCATCAGTACTGAGTTATTTGAGAATTATTTTGTTTGCCATTTGGAGAAGTGCCGGGGTATGTGTTGTGTATATGGCGATGCCGGGGCGCCTTTAGAAGATGAAGAAACCGTTTTACTGGAGGAGAATCTTGACAAGATCAAGCCATTTTTGCGCAAAGAGGGTCTTGATGTCCTGGATGTAAAGGGTGCCTGGGAATTTGATGAAGATGGAGACAGGGTTACTCCTCTCATGGGTCATGACGACTGTGTCTATTCAGTGCTTGACAATGGAATTGCGCGATGCGGAATAGAAAATGCATATAATTCAGAACATATTGATTTTCAAAAACCGGTATCTTGTCATCTTTATCCAATCAGGCTTAGCAAGATTGGCGGAAATGTCGCATTAAATTATCACAGGTGGGATGTTTGCCATCCTGCTGTTGAGTTAGGCAGGGCTTATGACATGCCTGTGTTCAGGTTTGTAAAGGATGCGTTGCTGCGCGTATTTGGATCAGGTTTTTATGAAGAGCTTGAATGTGCCTTTCAGGACTGGAAAAAAGGGTAGTCAGATAAATATTTTATTTAAGTATGGAACATATTAGAGCTTTTATTGAGAACAACAGCGAACGATTTCTTGGCGAATTGTCAGAACTGATCAGGATCCCTTCAGTCAGCTCCAGTGAAACTTACCGTGGTGAGATGGTCAGGGCCGCTGAAAAGTTAGTGGAATTATTGTTGAAGGCGGGGGTTGACGAAGCTGTGATTAAAGAAACAACGGGTCACCCTGTTGTGTATGCTGAGAAGTTGGTAGATCCTTCTTTTTCTACGGTTCTGGTGTATGGTCATTATGACGTTCAACCGGCTGAACCCCTTGAACTATGGATATCCCCTCCTTTCGAACCCGAGATTCGGGATGGTAAAATCTATGCACGGGGTGCTGACGATGATAAGGGTCAACTCTTTATGCATATTAAAGCTTTTGAGTATATGAATAGTCATGATGAATTATCATGTAATATAAAATTTATGATCGAAGGAGAGGAAGAGATAGGTTCTCCGAGTCTTAAGCAATTTTGTATACAGAACAGGGAATTATTGAAATCTGATGTAATCCTCATTTCAGACACGACAATGATCTCCATGGATGTGCCTTCAATAACGACCGGCCTGCGTGGTTTAAGCTACCTTGAGGTAGAAGTAACGGGACCCAACCGTGATCTGCATTCCGGTTTATACGGAGGGGCGGTTGCCAATCCGATTAACGTATTGGCAGAAATGATCGCCCGGCTTACTGATGACAATCATCATATTACAATTCCAGGTTTTTACGATGACGTTCTTGAAGTAAGTAAACAGGAGCGTAAAGAGATGGCCAAAGCACCCTTTGACCTGAAAGCATATCAGTATGAATTGGATATTGAGACTGTTTCAGGTGAGAAGGGGTTTTCAACGATCGAGCGCACAGGTATTCGCCCAAGCCTGGATGTTTGTGGAATCTGGGGAGGTTTTACAGGAGAGGGAGCCAAAACAGTTCTCCCATCCAAAGCATATGCAAAGATTTCGATGCGTCTTGTTCCAAACCAGGATTCAAAAAAAATTGATAAGTTATTCGGGGACTACTTTTTATCAATTGCCCCACCTGGTGTAAAGGTAAAAGTTAAGAGTCTGCATGGCGGTCAGGGGTATGTCGCGCCAATTGATACGGCAGCATACCAGGCCGCCAGTATGGCGGTAGAGAAGACCTTTGGGAAAAAACCCGTTCCGGCCAGAAGTGGAGGAAGTATTCCCATTGTTGCAGATTTTGAGGAGGTACTTGGTATTAAATCAATTCTACTCGGTTTTGGATTGGAGTCAGATGCCATCCACTCACCCAATGAGAACTATCCATTAGAGAATTTCTTCAGAGGAATTGAAACAATCCCATGGTTTTATCACTATTTTTCTAAGATGAGCTAGATTCCTCATCGTATTACCATAACAAGCGGATGTCCTGTTAAGGGCATCCGCTTTTTTTATTTCAAACAGCGAACAGCCATGTTGGAAATAGGTTATTGTATAAAACAAGTTAATATCTCAAATATATATAATATTATTCTTATACCCTATAAAAAATAGGAGTAAAGAAAAAAAATGAATAAAAAAAACATTTCAATGAAATAATCAAAATATCAATAAAAACAATATTACAGTTAAAGAAATATATAATAATAATGAAAGAATAGAAAAAAAATTATAAATAAGTTTCATATAATTAAAACAATTAACATATATTTGTACTCTAAATAATAATTGAATTATACATATACCCATAAAAAAATAGGGGTATATAAATAAAAACACGAATATAACATAAACAATTGCTATTATGAAATCGAAATTAGAGTACATTTGGCTTGATGGGTACAAGCCAACGCAGATGATGAGAAGTAAAACACTTGTTGTATCCGATTTTAGTGGTAAACTTGAAGATGCGCCAATTTGGTCATTTGATGGTTCTTCTACCCTACAGGCAAGCGGAAGTAAATCTGACTGCCTGTTAAAGCCTGTATTTATCTGTAAAGATCCACAGAGAAAGAACGGATATCTGGTAATGACCGAAGTTTTGAATCCCGATGGATCTCCACACCCGTCCAATGGCAGGGCGACCATTGATGATGATGATGATGATTTCTGGTTTGGTTTTGAGCAGGAGTATGTACTTTGGGATCTGAACCACCATACACCTCTTGGATTTCCAGCACCTGGGTACTTCCCTCCGCCTCAGGGACCTTTTTACTGTTCAGTTGGTGCAGAGTTTGCTGTTGGGCGTCACATGGTTGAGGAGCATCTGGATGCCTGCATAGAGGCCGGCTTGAATATCGAAGGGATCAATGCGGAGGTAATGAAAGGGCAATGGGAATACCAGATATTTGCCAAAGGAGCTAAGGAGGCTGGTGATCAGACTTGGGTTGCACGATATCTTGCAGAACGTGTTGGAGAGAAATATGGTGTGCGCATCAATATTCACCCCAAGCCAGTTAAGGGTGATTGGAACGGGTCTGGTATGCATGCCAATTTCTCAAACGGGTTTATGAGAGATAAAGGAGGGGAAAAGATTTTTGCCGCAATTTGTGAAGAGTTTGGTAAACATATTGAAGACCATATTGCTGTATATGGCGCCGACAATGAACAGAGGCTTACTGGATTGCATGAAACACAATCGATCCATAAGTTTTCTTATGGCGTTTCAGACCGTGGGGCCTCTATACGCATACCCATTTCCACCATTGAAAATGGCTGGAAGGGAAGACTTGAAGACAGGAGGCCCGCTTCCAATGCCGATCCTTACAAAGTGGCTGCCGTCATTATTAAATCAGTAAAATCTGCAAAAGTTCTTACAGAATTCATCCAGGAGTCAGTTGCTAACTGATGTTGGAATAGTTTAATACAGCTAGCATCCTATTTTTATCAGGGTATCTTACAAAGGATGCCCTGTTTTTTTTTAATGGCCTTTAACAAAAAGGGGGTGTTAAATGCTGTAATCAAATATTCTGCTTATCTTGCAAACATTAATTAAAATTTTGTAAGTTATGGCAGTAATAAGGTTTTCAGCACTTGAAAAGATCAATAGCAGATCCCCAAGGAGTGTTGATCCGCCATCCAGAGAGGTGGCGGATTATTTTGGCAATAATGTGTTTGATGACAAAAAGATGCAGAAGTATCTGGCACAGGATGCCTATGATCATGTTAAAAAGGCAATTTCCAGGGGTATACCGATCGACAGAAAAATGGCTGATGCAGTGGCTGTAGGGATGAAAGCATGGGCTGTTGACAGGGGTGCGACACATTACACACACTGGTTTCAGCCATTAACCGGTGGAACAGCTGAAAAGCATGATGCATTTTTGGATCATATTGAGAACGGCTACCTGGTAGAGTCATTTTCAGGAAAGGCACTTGCGCAGCAGGAACCCGATGCCTCCTCCTTTCCAAGTGGTGGATTAAGAAACACTTTTGAAGCCAGGGGGTACACTGCATGGGATCCCTCTTCGCCTGCTTTTGTAATCGGGGATACACTCAGTATACCAACGATTTTCATCTCGTATACCGGAGAGGCGCTGGATCACAAGACCCCTTTGTTACGGGCATTAAATGCGGTGGATGTGGCAGCAACAGCAGTTTGCCAGTTGTTTGATAAAAATGTTACCAGTGTTCAGGCAAACCTGGGATGGGAGCAGGAATTTTTCCTGGTGGATGAGGCTCTCTTTTATGCCCGGCCTGATCTGTCACTCACTGGAAGAACACTAATGGGACATGCATCAGCAAAGGATCAGCAGCTAGATGATCATTATTTCGGATCAATTCCGGAACGGGTCAGTTCTTTCTTTAAGGAGCTGGAATACGAAGCATACAAGCTTGGGATTCCTGTGAAAACAAGGCACAATGAAGTAGCTCCCAATCAATACGAGATTGCACCACTTTACAGCGAATGCAATCTTGCTGTTGACCAGAATGTGCTTACCATGGAGCTTATGAAGAGGATATCCCGGCACCATGGTTTCAGGGTGCTTTTTCATGAGAAGCCATTCAAGGGAATCAATGGTTCCGGTAAACACAATAACTGGTCATTATCAACAAATACAGGTGTAGTTTTACACTCCCCCGGAAAAAATCCAAAGTCTAATTTGCAGTTCCTTACCTTTATTGTGAACACCATTAAGGCGGTTTACGATCATCAGGACCTGCTGCGTGCGAGCATTATCACTGCATCGAATGCACACCGGCTGGGAGCAAACGAAGCTCCGCCGGCAATTCTCTCCTGCTTCCTGGGAGGAGAGGTTTCAAAAATGCTCGACCAGATAGAGGAACAAGTGACAAACAGAAAAATGACACCAGATGAGAAAACTGAATTGAAGCTAGATATTGGTAAAATTCCGGAGATTTTGTTAGACAACACCGACAGAAACAGAACTTCACCATTTGCATTTACCGGAAACCGTTTTGAATTCAGGGCGGTTGGGGGCAGTGCCAATTGTGCAACCCCTATGGCAGTTCTGAATGCAGCTGTTGCTGCCCAATTGAGGGAGTTCAGTATTTCTGTTGAAAATCTGATTGAAAAGGGGGTTAAGAAAGATGAAGCTGTATTTCAGGTGCTGAGGGAGCTTATTATTGCTTCCAAACCAATCAGATTCGAAGGAGACAATTACAGTGAAGATTGGGTCAGGGAGGCGAAAAAGCGAGGCTTAACCAATATTACGGATGTGCCTGAATCAATTCGTGCATATCACTCCGAAAAGGCCAAGAAACTGTTTAATTCACTTGGTATCCTTACGGTAAATGAGATTGACGCCAGGGTTGAGGTCATGTTTGAGAACTACATTATGAAAATACAGATCGAGGCGCGTGTTCTGGGTGATCTTGCCATTAATCATATTGTACCAACAGCTGTGAAATATCAAAATGTGCTGATGCAAAATGTTGCACTGCTCAAAGAGCTTTATGGCGATGGATATAAGGAGCTTTCCGGAAACCGTGTTGATCTGATCAGGGAAATATCTGAGCGTGTTACTGAGATAAAAAATATGGTTAATCAAATGGTTGAGGCCCGTAGTGTTGCCAATAAAATTGAATCAGTGGAAAAGCGGTCTGCTGCCTATTCAAAAGACATATTTCCTTTTCTGGAAAAGATCAGGTATCATATCGATAAACTGGAATTGATCGTCGATGATGAAATGTGGCCGCTTCCGAAATACCGGGAATTGTTATTCAGTAATTAGTGCATACAAGAACAGAGCAGGTTTATGCGTTTTATTATATGGGAAAAAGCTGTAATTTTAGGGATTATTGAAAATACTATCCAGATATTTACATGATGCACAAGGGTATAACAGTTCTGATGGTGATAGGGCTCACAATAGCTGTTCAACCGGCTGAAGGGCAGAGAAAAGAGAGAGACTTTCGGGCAAATGCTGCCTACGAAGCAGGTGAGTATTATGAAGCCATCGACCTCTTCAAGAAAGCATACGGGAAGGTTTCGGACAAGGATAAACAGTCAGAGATTATCTTTAGGATCGGTGAGTGTTACCGAATTATCGGTGAACCAAGACAGGCAACTCTCTGGTACAGGAAAGCGCTCATGCAGGACTATCAAAACCCGGACCTTTATCTCCGGTATGGTCAATCTTTGATGCGCTACGGAAGATTTGAAGAGGCTTTAGAGCAGTTTGAGACTTACAGGGACCTTATTCCTGATGACCCGCGTGGAGGATGGGGCATAGAATCGGCCAGAATTGCACAGGAGTGGATCGATAATCCTACAGGCTACATCGTTGAGAATATGCGCTATTTCAACTCCTTTCAGCGCGACTGGAGTCCTTCTTTTGCAGGTGCCGATTATATGGATGTCTATTTTACCTCTACCCGGGAAGACTCTCAAGGGAATGAAGAACATGGTGCAACAGGTCAGAGTTTTGCCGATATATTCTCTTCAAGGATGGACCGAAAGGGAAAATGGAGTGTACCAGTCCCAGTTGAGGCATTGAATTCTGAATTTGAAGATGGAAGCACTAATTTTTCCAGTGATTTTTCTCTGGTATACTTTACCCGCTGTAAAGTGGCGAAAAGTCAGGAACTGGCCTGCCAGATCTATTCAGCAAAGCGGTCAGGCGGTGAATGGGGAGAACCAGAGAATCTAAAAATATTGGGAGATAGCATTACTGCGGCACATCCGGCTGTTTCACCTGATGGTGAGACACTCTTTTTTGTTTCAAATATGGCAGGGGGTATTGGGGAGAACGATATTTGGATGGTTACAAATGAGCGGGGTGAGTGGGGAACTCCTAAAAACCTTGGTGAAGAGATAAATACCCCCGGGAATGAAGTTTTTCCCTATGTGCATCCCGATGGAACACTCTATTTCAGTTCCGAAGGACGGGTAGGTCTTGGTGGACTCGATATCTTTAAAGCCCGGAAAGATGAGTTGGGAAGCTGGGTTGTTGAAAACCTAAAATCACCGATCAATTCGGTTGAAGATGATTTTGGGATTGTATTTGAAGCTGAATCGGAAAGGGGTTTTTTCAGCTCAAGCCGTAAGGGCAGGGGTAATGATGATATTTATTCATTTGTTCTGCCACCACTCGAATTTGCAGCAAATGGTGTCGTAAGGGACGACCAGACCAATCAGCTTCTGGAAGGGGCGAAAGTGACTGCTGTAGGTAGTGATGGAATAACCATTGAAACTACCACAAAAGAAGATGGAGCGTTCCGCTTTATGCTTAAACCTTCAACAGATTATGTTTTTATCGCAGGAAAGCAGGGTTACCTGCGTGGTAAGGCCAGAGAATCAACAAAAGGTCTTGATCAAAGTCGTGAATTTGATGTTACAATCTACCTCCCGTCCACAGAACAGGTGATTGAACTTCCGAATATTTTCTATGATTTCGCCAAGTGGGATCTTAGACCTGAATCAATGGTTTCTCTTGATAACCTTGTGGAAACCCTCAATGACAATCCAAATGTAACCATCGAACTGATGTCGCATACCGATACCAGGGGCGCTCCGGCCGACAATATGGAGCTGTCGCAAAAGCGTGCCCAATCTGTAGTTGATTACCTGATCTCGAAAGGTATTGCAGCTGACAGACTTCAGGCCAGGGGATATGGAGAGTCGCAGCCCAAGATCGTGGATGAGAAGATTCTTGAGGATTACCCATTCCTCAAGATGGATGATGTACTTACAGAAAGTTTTATTAATCAACTGCCAACTGAGCTTCAGGAGCAGGCACACCAGATTAACAGGCGAACAGAGTTCAGGGTGCTTTCAACGGATTACATCCCACGCAATTAAGCAGGCATGACAGTACCATTATCATTTTTCCGAAGGGTGAATGATTGATAAAAAAGAGATGGTGCTTCATTGGTCGGCAATGAATGCTGTCTCTCTATTATTTCGTACTTTTGCAGAGCAATAGTGATTTTTTATGAATACTTTTTCAAGGTATAAAGCTCGTGGTGTCTCTTCATCGAAAGAGGATGTCCATCAGGCTTTGAAAGGAATCGACAAAGGATTATTTCCAAATGCATTCTGCAAGGTTATTCCCGATTATCTTTCCAATGATCCTGATTATTGTATGGTGATGCATGCTGATGGAGCTGGTACCAAATCGGCACTTGCCTACCTTTACTGGAAGGAGACAGGAGACTTTTCGGTTTGGAAGGGCATTGCCCAGGATGCTATTGTTATGAACCTTGATGATCTTCTGTGTGTTGGCATAACCGGCGATATAGTACTTAGTTCTACTATTGGAAGAAACAAGTTGAATATTCCAGGTGAGGTCATTTCATCCATTATCAAAGGTACTGAAGAGATTCTTACAGAATTTCGGTCGATGGGTATTAACATTCATTCAAGTGGTGGAGAAACGGCTGATGTGGGCGACCTGGTCAGAACTATCATTGTAGATTCAACTGTAACCGCCAGGGTGAGACGGTCTGAGATTATTGAAAACAGGATTCTTCCAGGTGATGTGATAATCGGCTTCTCCTCATCCGGGAAAGCTTCGTATGAAAAATTCTATAATAGTGGAATAGGCAGCAACGGACTTACCTCGGCAAGACATGACCTTTTCGCACATTATCTTGCTGAAAGATATCCGGAAGGATTTGATCCCCAGATTCCGAGAGAGTTGATCTATTCGGGGTCTTATCATTTAACGGACAGGATAGATGACCCTGGTGTTGATATTGGTAAGCTGGTTCTATCGCCTACAAGGACCTATGCACCTTTAGTGGCTGCTATCCTAAAGGATTACCGGAGTATGGTCCACGGTATGATACATTGTTCAGGAGGTGCTCAGACAAAAGTGCTGCATTTTTCGGATAAGGTCCATATTATTAAAGATCAATTGTTCGATATCCCTCCCATCTTCAGGATCATACAGGAGGAATCGGGGACTCATTGGAGGGAGATGTACCAGGTATTCAATATGGGGCACCGCTTCGAGATTTATACCGATCCAGGGGCAGCAGAGGAAATGATCAGGATTTCTAAGGAGTTTAATATCAATGCAAAAGTTATCGGTTTCGTTGAAGAATCTGACAAGAATATGCTTACAATCAAAACAGATCAGGGTGAATATACATATTAAGTATTAATCGAGATGAATGAGAATCTGATATTAAACAGGCTTGAAGGGATTTCAGCACGTTTTGAAGAGGTGGGGAAACTAATCTCACAACCGGATATTATATCCGATATGAAACGGTACGTGAAACTGAACAAGGAATATAGTCAGCTTGAACCGGTAGTTGAGGCATATAAAAATTACAGGAATCTATTGAGTAATATCGAGGGAGCAAAGCAGATTATTGCCGGTGAATCTGACATGGAGATGAGAGAGATGGCCAGGGAGGAGCTTGATGAACTCATCAGTAAGAAGGGTCCGATAGAAGATAAGATCAAGTTGTTGCTGGTACCCGACGATGCGGAAGATGACAAGAATGCGATCCTCGAGATCCGGGCAGGTACCGGGGGGGATGAAGCAAGTATATTTGCAGGCGATCTTTACAGGATGTATCTCAAGTTTGCAGAATCAAGGAAGTGGAGGGTTGAGACAACTAGTTTTACCGAAGGAACAGTTGGCGGTTACAAAGAGATCATCATGTCGGTTTCAGGGGAAGGTGTATATGGTGTTTTGAAATATGAATCAGGTGTTCATCGTGTTCAACGTGTACCACAAACAGAGACCCAGGGCAGGGTGCATACCTCTGCTGCTACTGTTGCAGTTCTTCCTGAAGCCGACGATTTTGAAGTTGAGGTAAAACAGGAGGATATCCGAAAGGATACCTACTGCTCTTCCGGACCTGGCGGACAATCGGTGAATACAACCTATTCCGCGATCAGGCTTACACATATCCCATCCGGAATAGTTGTTACATGCCAGGACGAAAAATCTCAACTGAAGAACCTCGATAAAGCAATGAAAGAGCTTCGTACGAGGTTGTATAACCTCGAATATCAAAAGCGTATGGAGGAAACGGCCAGTAAACGTAAGACGATGGTTTCTTCTGGAGATCGCTCTGCAAAAATCAGAACGTATAACTATCCCCAGGGCCGTGTAACAGATCACAGGATCAACCTAACGCTCTATAACCTGGGTGCAGTAATGGATGGAGATATAAATGAAATAATCGATAAGCTCCATGTAGCAGAGAATGCAGAAAAACTGAAAGAGAGTGGAATGGAAAGCTAATAAAACCAGATATGACCTCAGACGATCTTTTCCGGAACATCAAAAAAAAATCCAGCTTTTTATGTGTTGGACTAGATACGGATTTTAACAAAATACCCAAGGCACTGCTTGACAAGGAGTACCCTATCTTCGAGTTTAACAAGCGGATCATTGATGCAACCGAGGACCTTGTGGTTGCGTACAAACCCAATATGGCATTTTATGAAAACATGGGAACTGCAGGATGGATGAGTCTGGAGATGACAGTGCATTATATCAGAAAAAATTTCCCTGATATTTTTCTGATCGCTGATGCAAAGAGGGGTGATATTGGTAATACATCCAATTTATATGCCAACGCATTCTTTAATCACCTTGATTTTGATGCGATTACGCTTTCTCCCTATATGGGGAGGGATAGTATCCAGCCTTTTCTCGATTTCGGAAATAAATGGAGCATTATACTTGCACTTACATCAAATGTCGGCTCACAGGATTTTCAACAGATGCCATTGGAGGGAGACGGGCCACTATATGAAAAGGTGATAAGAACGGCAATGGCCTGGGGAAATAAGGACAACATGATGTTTGTAGTTGGTGCCACAAAAGCTGAGTATATTAAATCTGTCAGAAAAATTGCACCCGACCACTTTTTTCTTGTTCCGGGTATTGGTGTGCAGGGAGGCAGTCTTGAGGATGTCTTTATAAATGGTCATAACGACCGCTGTGGATTGTTGGTTAACGTTAGTCGTTCAATTATATACACTGATGTGACAAGCAAGTTTGAGATCTCTGCCAGGCAGCGGACAATTGAATACCGCGATCAAATGGAAGAGTTGCTTATGAAGGCCAGGTTGATCTAAACCAATTCCTTAACTTTATTTGCTGCCTCCTGCAGGCCAATTGCAGAATGAACGGCAAGTCCTGATTGATCGATTAATATTTTTGCTTCCTCAGCATTGGTTCCCTGCAGCCTTACAATTACAGGTATTGGTATTTTCCCGATTGATTTGTATGCATCAACCACACCCTGAGCAACCCTGTCGCATCTTACAATGCCGCCAAAGATATTGATTAAGATAGCTTTTACGTTCTCATCTTTGAGAATTATGCGGAATCCGGCCTCAACAGTTTCCGCATTGGCAGTACCTCCGACATCAAGGAAATTGGCAGGTTGTCCGCCCGACAATTTGATGATATCCATTGTTGCCATAGCTAGCCCGGCGCCATTCACCATGCATCCTACATTTCCGTCGAGTTTAATGAAATTAAGATTGTGTTCTCCGGCTTCAACCTCTGTTGGATTCTCCTCATGGATATCTCGCATAGCTGCGTATTCAGGGTGGCGGTAAAGTGCATTGTCATCCAGGTTTACCTTAGCATCTGCTGCCATGATAAGATTGTCGGAAGTTTTAAAAAGCGGATTAATCTCAAACAGTGATGCATCCGAACGTTCGTAAGCGCTATAAAGAGCCGTGACAAATTTTACCATCTCTTTATATGCAGATCCATTTACACCGAGGTTAAACGCAATGCTTCTTGCCTGGAAAGGCAGCAGGCCAACAGCCGGATCAACTTCTTCCCTGAAGATCAGGTTAGGAGTTTTTTCAGCCACGGTTTCAATATCCATACCCCCTTCAGTAGAGTACATTATTATATTTTTTCCTGTGGCCCTGTTAAGTAAAACACTCAGGTAAAACTCTTCAGGTTCATTTTCTCCGGGATAGAAGATTCCCTGTTCAACAAGTACTTTTCGTACCAATTTGCCCTCTTTCCCGGTCTGATGTGTTATAAGTGTCATGCCGAGAATTGATGCAGCATACATTTTAACTTCATCGATACTATTGGCGATCTTTACACCACCTCCCTTGCCTCTCCCCCCGGCATGAATCTGAGCCTTAACAGCAAATGTCGTTGCCCCGGTCTCCTGTGTTATTCTTTCCGCTGCAGTAACTGCATCTTCAGGGGATTCTGCTATAAATCCCAATGGCACACGTACCCCAAAATGGTTTAAAATCTCTTTTCCCTGATATTCGTGGATATTCATAATGTGTTCAATAGGTCAGGAGCAAAAATATCTATTTTTTTTCGGGATACTGCGACATAGTTTGAGTATTTTCGCAAAAAGCGATCATCAATGAGGAAACTGCTTAATGAAGAACTTGGAAGGATGGATGTTGACCGATACAAAGAATCGATGAAGATCCCGGTTAGAGTAATTCTAGATAATGTGCGCAGTATGAATAATACTGGATCTGTCTTCCGCACATCCGATGCATTTCGGATTGAATCGGTTGCACTTTGCGGAATTACAGCCGTTCCTCCCAACAAAGAGATACATAAAACTGCGCTTGGCGCCACTGAATCGGTAGATTGGAGGTATTATAGACATACAAGGGAAGCATTGAAAAAATGCAGGGAGGATGGATACCTAATCTGTACGGCAGAGCAGGCTGTTGGAAGCGTCACACTGGAATCATTCAACGTGCGTACCGATAAAAAATATGCCCTCGTATTTGGTCATGAGCTCAGGGGGGTTGACCAGGAAATACTTGACCTCAGTGATTACTGCATAGAGATTCCACAATATGGAACGAAGCATTCCCTGAATATTTCGGTATCAGTTGGAATTTTACTCTGGGAATTTTTTAAAAAGCTGCAGGGATCGATCATCGGGTTATAAGGAGTTGTGTTTCACACCCGGTTGGGGGGCTCGAGGATAAAAAAAAAGAGGCTGTAATGAAATACAGCCTCTTTTTAACCTTATCGAAAATCCTATTTATTGCACAATTGTTTTGAATTCAGCATTTTCAAAGAGAGCTGCAAATTCGATATCTTTCTTTGCTCTCTCTTTCAGGGAAGCATCTTTTGAAACAGCAACCCTTAAATTCTCAAGAGCAACATCGTCTTTCTGTTGGGACGCGGCAACAACTGCAACCAGGTAATACTGTTTTGCTGTTTCATCAGTCAGGTTCACTGCGGTCCTGAAAGCCATTTCATCACTCTTATTCAGGTAAAGGGCAAGGGCTTTGTTATAGGAATCCTCACTTCCAAAATAATTGAGGGCCTTGCTGTAATCACCTTCAATGATGTTTACGATCCCGAGGTTATAGTTTACGTCAGATCCGGCACCGAGTGCTGAAGTAAGAAGTTCACCGGCTTTTTCAACATCATTTTTTACAAGTGCAACTGCTCCCAGGTTGTTGTTGACGACATCATGGTCCTTCATCTCTTTTGCTGCCAGAAAAGATGCTTCTGCAGCATCGAATCTGCCCTGCTTAAACAGCACCCATCCCAGGTTGTTGTGTGCACGCACACATTTTTGATGGTTAGCAATGGCTTTTCTGTAGATTGCTTCTTTTTCGGAAAGATCTTCATATAATGTTGCGGTATACAGCAACTCTTCCAAATTTAGTTCAGCAGTTCCCTCTTTCCAATGGGCTTTCAGTTCCTCATCGCTCCATCCTATCTTATTTACAGCTACAGTGAATTTTGATCTTCTGAGGTCGGGGAGAATCTTCTCCTTGATCTCTTCGAATGCAGCAGAGATGTTCCTGATTTCCTGTTCACGCACTTCGGGATCCGAATGCATACTAAGAACACGGAGGATCATCTCCTTATCCTGAATGTCTGATTCTTCCATCAGCTTTTTGAATCCATCCCAATCTTCCGGTGTAGAAAGCAGTGCGAAAAGTTCATCTGCTACATCAACCTTGGTTTGCCTGAGTGTGCTTTGAAGATACTTGTCAGCCGATTTCTGCCTTTTTTCCGATAGGTTATCATTAAAATCATAAGGACCGTCAGGTGAGGCATAGGCCGAAATCTCAAGTTTTGTCATTTCGATCCTCTCATTTTCATCAACCTTTTTAAGGAAATCAGTCATCCCTTTTACATCATCCTTAGAAGTTTCCGACTTGCGAACATCGGCCCTGTTGATAACATACTTAATATCTGTTACATATTCATCAGGTACAATTCTTTTGAATTTATCACTTATGGTGAGAACTTTCGGGTTTACCTCAACCAGAGTCGGAGTTGCAACAATACCATCTGCCAGTTTTATATCTTCAAACTGTACAGTTTTACCTTTGGCTTCACCAGAGATCTTCACCATGAGTTCGGAACGCATCATTTCATCAGTATAATCAAAGACATCTGATACTGATTCTCTGCCACCTGTTTTGTAATTGATCACTTTGTTATTTTCTGTAACATCTTCTCCCTGAACTACAATCGGATCAAGTTCAGTTTCTCCTCCGGCATACTTAACAACCGGTGTTAAAGTGAGTATGGCCTTTTTATTAAAGTATTTTGCCGGATAGGTTACATCCACTTTAACATCAACCTCACCACCGTGCATCTCAAGCACTTCGGGGGTTACCTTGTATGCCACCTGGTCGGCATCCTTAACCATCTTGTTAAGGCCACCACAACTGCTGATGACAGCTGCTGCAAGAATAATAAGAGCGGAGTTTCTAATTTTTTTCATAGCGATCTGGTTATTTGTTTTGATTTAAAATAGTTGTTGCCATTTTTCTCTTAACCACAAATTTACTAATGTTTTTGTTAAAAATAAAATAAATAAGCATTTACAATGCAATGCTAGAGTATGACCATGTTCATTCCAGCCTCATATCGTCGGCCTAAAATAGCATTTTTTATTTTAATGTAGTCATTTTTGTTATTGACAAAATCGATATTATTTACATCAATCACAAGAGAGGTTATCTCACGATGGGTTTTAATAAAATCAAAATAGCTTTTCTGTATCTGATCAAGGTACGCTTTAGTTATGTCGGCTTCGTAACCTCTCCCTCTCTTTTTTATGTTACTGATTAATATATCTGTGTTTACATGAAGGTAAACATAAATATCGGGCCTAATAATTTGTTGCTGTATAATCTCGAACAACCGTTTGTATAGCAAAAATTCGTCGTCTTTAAGGGTATTTCTGCTGAATATCAAAGATTTAAAGAAATAGTAGTCGCTCACGGTTTTTGTTTGAAAGAGATCTCTGGGGGCGATTTTTTCTTTGAGTTGCTGGTATCTGTCGGCCAGGAATGTCAATTCGACCGGAAATGCATATCTGTCAGGTTCTTTATAGAATTTTGGCAGAAATGGGTTTTCTTCAAATTGTTCAAGGATGAGTCTTGAGTTGGTCTCTTTGGCCAGCCTGGTTGCCAGGGATGTTTTTCCTGCACCGATATTTCCTTCAATAACGATATAATTAAAATCGATCATATTTATGAAACAACGAGGTATAAAAATAGAAAACTTGCCATGTTTTTTTTTCATGACAAGCTTTATTTTTAAAGAATTCTACCCTGCTGTTTGACCAAACTACAAATCAGGTATTTGAAACATCAGACAATCTCAGCTTAGAATTTGGGCTTGAAATCCATATTGTACCAATAAAAAGCGTACTGATCTGTAATCTCTTCAATCTGTTTAGTGGTTGGTTTACCACTTCCATGACCAGCATCAGTCTCAATCCGAATAATTACCGGATTATTGCCTTTATATTTTTCCTGCAGTGTTGCAATATATTTGAAGGAATGTGCCGGCACAACCCTGTCATCGTGATCTGCCGTTGTAACCATTACAGCCGGGTATTCTTTTTCTTCGCTGATGTTGTGCAACGGGGAGTATCCATAAAGGTATTCAAATTGTTCAGGATTGTCCGAGGACCCGTAATCAGCGGTCCAGTATCTCCCGATGGTAAATTTATGAAATCTAAGCATATCCATTACTCCGACGGCCGGAATGGCAGCAGCAAACAGTTCGGGTCGTTGGTTGAAAACTGCTCCGACGAGTAATCCGCCGTTCGATCCCCCTATAATTCCAAGCTTTTCAGGTGAGGAGTACTTTTCGTTGATGAGGTATTCAGCAGCAGCTATAAAATCATCAAAAACATTCTGTTTGTTAAGGACAGTGCCTGCCAAATGCCACTCTTCACCGTATTCACCCCCTCCTCGAATGTTTGCAAGGGCATAGACAGAACCCTGTTCGAGCCACGCGATTCGTGAAGAGGAGAAGGAGGGTTTATAAGTAATATTAAAGCCTCCGTAGCCATATAGCAGCGTTGGGTTCTTTCCATTCAGTTTTAATCCCTTTTTATGAACGATAAACATAGGAACCCTTGTTCCGTCTTTGCTTTCGAAGAAAACCTGCTTTGTCTCATATTGTCTCCCGTCGAAATCGATTTCAGATTCATAAAAGACGTCTGAGGTGTTGCCTGCTATATTGTATTTATAAATAACAGGAGGATAATTGAAGGAGTTAAAAGTATAGAATGTGATCTCATCATCTACGTCACCATTAAATCCATCTACTGATCCTATGCCCGGAAACTCAATGTCATGTAGAAATGTCCCTTCAGAATCGAATACTTTTACAATATCATAAGCATCTTTCAGGTAAGAGGCGATTAATCTGCCTCCGATATAGGAACAAGATTGGAGCACCTGTTCACTTTCTGGTATCAGATCGGACCAGTTTTCAGGTGCAGGGTTATCAAGATTGATGGCTACCAGTTTATACCTGGGGGCATCCTGATTGGTTCTTACATATAGAATATTATCCTTATTTCCAACAGCATAATAATCTTTGTCGTGTCTATTAACGAGCCATTTAAACGAATTATCACCCATTTTTTTAAATCCAATGGCATTTCCACTGGTGCTCTCAGTTGAGGTAATAATGGCGTATTGTTCATCATCAGTAACGTTTACGTTAAAACCTCTCAGTGGAAAATCCGGGTCTTCATAAATAAGTTGATCTTTTGTTTGAGGAGTACCGACTTTGTGATAATAGACCTTTTGGTCCCTGTTTGTTCCGGTTAATCTATCACCTTCTTCTGGCTCGGGGTAACGGCTGTAAAAGAATCCGTCCCTGTACCACGACATTCCTGAAAACTTGATCCATTTAAGATGGTCTTTGAGGTCTTCTCCGGATTCTATATCCCTTATAAAAAACTCTCTCCAGTCAGATCCTGCCATTGAGATACCATATCCTGCATATTTTGCGTCTTTTGAAACTGAGAAGGCTGCCAGCGAAATTGTGCCATCCTCGGAAAAGAGATTTGGATCAAGGAATATCTCGCTCTTTTCTTCCAGGCCTTTCATCATATAGATAACGCTTTGGTTCTGTAGCCCCGAATTATAGGAGTAGAAATAGATGCCGCTTATTTTAGTCGGATTACCCATTTTTGGATAATCCCACAGTTCTGTTAGCCGCTCCTCCAATTTCTTTCTGAAAGGAATCTGTTCCAGGTATCCGAAAGTGACCTTATTTTGTCCCCTGACCCATTCTTTTGTCTCCTCAGAGTTATCATCCTCAAGCCAGCGGTACGGGTCGGCCACTTTAGTTCCGTGATATTCATCAATGTGATCAGTTTTCCTTGTCTCCGGATACACCAGTTTTTCATTTTTGGTCTTACATGACATAAAGAGTGTAATTAGCAGAGTTAAAACTATTGTTTTTTTCATTGTAATTTGGATTTGGCAGGTAGATGTATTCCTTTAACTATTGTTTAAGAGAGAACCGTACTTCGATCATAGGTTGGTTAATGCGTAAAGATATTTATTTGGAAGTGAAAGAACAAAGATGTTTTTATGCTTAATAACTTTTAATATGATTACCAAACAGACATAAAAAAAACCGCAATACATTTCGGTAGAGCGGCTTTACGTATCGATCAGAATCCTAATCCCTTCTGCGGTCTCGGTTATCTCTTCTGTCGCGGTTATCTCTTCTGTCTCTTCCATCCCTGTGATTTCCCGTTGGGCGCCTCTCCGGTTCAACATAGCCTTCTGGTTTTGGAAGTAGCACCCTTCTTGAAAGCTTTAGCTTTCCGGATCCTGGTTCAATACCGATCAGTTTAACCTGGATTTTATCACCCTCTTTCAATACCTCTTCAACTTTTTCGAGGCGTCGCCATTCTATTTCGGAAATATGAAGCAAGCCGTCTTTTCCCGGCAAGATCTCCACAAATGCTCCATAGGGCTGAATGCTTTTAACCACACCGCTGTAAACTGTATCAACTTCCGGAACTGCAATGATTCCTTTAATATGTGCCATTGCCGCGTCAATGGAATCCTTATTGGCTGCAAAGACATCAACAATTCCTTTGCTGTCTATCTCCTCAATTGTAATGGTAGTTCCTGTTGTTGCCTGTATCTCCTGTATTACTTTGCCTCCCGGACCAATAATGGCACCAATAAACTCCTTATCTATTTCCAGCCTTTCAATTCTTGGTGCATGAGGTTTAAAATCCGGATTTGGTTCTGCCAGGGTTTCGCTCATGATATTAAGGATGTGTAGTCTTCCCTTTTTAGCTTGTTCGAGGGCCTGTGAAAGTACTTCATATGACAAACCTTCTACTTTAATATCCATCTGAGTGGCGGTAATTCCATCTTTGGTACCAGTTACCTTGAAATCCATATCTCCAAGATGGTCTTCATCACCCAGAATATCTGAAAGAACTGCAACCTGCTTAGTTTCCGGGTCTGTAATCAGACCCATTGCAATCCCTGAAACCGGCTTACTGATCTGGATCCCTGCATCCATCAGGGCAAGTGTTCCTGCGCAGACAGTTGCCATTGATGAGGAACCATTTGATTCAAGGATATCGGATACTATTCTTAAAGCATATGGTAAGTCCTCTTCTTTGGGGATAACTCTTTTTAATGCCCTGAAAGCCAGATTACCATGACCAATCTCTCGTCGACTGGTAAAGCGGTTTGGTCGGGCATCACCTGTTGAGAAAGGGGGAAAATTGTAGTGAAGAGTAAATCTTTCAGTGCCCTTGGTGAGTACCTCATCTATCATCTTCTGATCCAACTTGGTTCCAAGAGTAACGGTAGTAAGTGATTGTGTTTCACCTCGGGTAAAAACAGCTGAACCGTGTGCTCCGGGAAGGTAATCAACCTCACACCAGATATCCCTGATCTCATCGGTTTTTCTTCCATCCAACCGAACACCTTTATCCAGAATCTGGTTTCTTACCACATCCTTCTCAAGGTCATGATAGTATTTGTCGATCAATCTCTGGTTGACTTCTTCTTCGCCTTTTTCTGCAACGAGTTTTTCGATGAAATCATCCTTGACTTTGGCAAATGCCGCACTTCGAGCATGCTTATCATTATCAGCCGATGCTGCCACCTTTTCGCAATCAGACCTCAACTCCTTCCATACCAACTCCTTAAGCTCTTCATCGTGCACTTCATGTGAGTATTCCCTTTTTTTTGTAGCTCCACACTCTTTTTCGAGCTCTTTTTGAGCGGCACACATGGGCCTGATCACTTCATGAGCCAATTTAATTGCTTCCAGCATCTCTTCTTCTGAGACCTCAGCCATTTCACCTTCGATCATAAGGATATTGTCGTATGTTGCACCCACCATAATATCAATATCGGCAGATTTTAACTCAGAAAAGGTCGGATTAACTATGAATTCTCCATCGATACGGGCTACCCTTGCTTCGGCTATTGGACCACGAAACGGGATATCAGAAACTGCTAGTGCTGCCGAAGCAGCTAATCCCGCAAGTGCATCAGGCATAGTCTCCCCGTTCGCAGAGATCAATGAGACGTTGACAAAGGTTTCAGCATGAAAATCTTCCGGAAAGAGTGGACGAAGTGCCCTGTCTATCAGGCGTGAAGTAAGGATCTCATGATCGCTTGGTCTGGCTTCTCTTTTTAGGAACCCACCGGGAAAACGTCCATAAGCTGAATAGTTTTCTCTGTATTCAACTGAAAGAGGCATAAAATCCACATCTTCCCTGGCCTCTTCTGCAGCAACAACTGTTGCAAGTAGCATTGTACTTCCCATACTTACAATAACCGATCCATCAGCCTGCTTCGCCAGCTTACCGGTTTCGATCTTAATTTCCCTGCCATCTCCTAAGTCGATGGTCCTTATAATTGGTGTTGGTTTCGACATAATAGTTTTCTAATAATATATATATATAAAAAAGAAAGGCAATTATTAAATTGCCCTTCCCTGACTAATAAACAATCCTATTTTCTTATTTTTAGGTCTTTGATAACAGCCCTGTATCGCACTATATCCTTCTCCTTTAGATAATCAAGCAAGCTTCTGCGTTTTCCAACAAGACGAAGTAGTGCACGTTGTGTGCTGTGATCCTTCTTATTGATCTTAAGGTGTTCAGTGAGGTGATTGATTCTGTAGGTAAAAAGAGCAATCTGACCCTCTGCAGAACCAGTATTGGTCTCTTCTTTGCCGTACTTCTTGAAAATTTCCTGTTTCTTTTCAGCCGTTAAATACATTCTACTTTATCCTTTAAATCCATTTAATTTTAGAGTTGCAAAGGTATTTATTTTTTTGAATATATCAACACTCATTATAAATTTGTTGCTACTGATTTCCAGCTGTTTTGTCCATTTTTGATTGTACATTATCTATTGTCATGCTGCTGGTCCGGGGACTTCAGAAAATATCGCTAAAAATCAATCCTCTCTGATAATGGGTTCAGACGAAATTGTTCCACCATCAACTAACATATTATTACCGAATTGACAATCAAGGCAACGCTTGTGTTTGCAGAGGTGATTATAGAGGTATAAAAGTGCCTGGCTTTCGAATGCATTAGCACATTTGATTCCGTTGGCGCTCCATTTTTTTATGATCAGGTTTTTTTCTGGAGCCAGCTTTTCAAGCAGGTATATGGCGTAGTCGCAATATTTTTGCCTGTTTGTCTCTTTTCCATGATAGAACGTATATGGTACTATGCAATTGATGATTAGTGTTTGGATAAAGTCCGGACCAAGGTATTTCATCCTGCTATTTGATTGTTTTCCAAATTGATAATGGTTGATCCAGTAATCGCCTGCCCTTACTCTGAACATTTTGTGTAATACATCGATATCCGGTAACTGCTTTATGAGTTGATGGAACGGATGACGCAGGTGTATGAGTGCTGCCAGTTGGGCGATTCGAAGTGATGGAAAGGAGGAAGGTCGCATTCGCATATACTTCCAGATGTGTCCGGGAACTTTGGTCGCTTCAAGTTTTCCGGAAAACCTGGAAAATTCCTGTTTCAGACTTTCAGAATATTTATCCTGAGGCAATGCTACAGAAAGCATTCCTGCCTGACCGAATAGTATTGACTCCAGGACAAACAAATTGTTTTTATTTCTCAGGAGGAGTGAGTAGGGTACAAGGAGGGAAAGCATTTCAAATGGAATTGTATTCACCGGTAGTCCGAAGGTGCGAAAAAGGATCCTTGTAAATACAGCGTCCCAGTGCCCATGCAGCCCCTCCATATTCTTTCTGATAAATTCAGACTTTTGCATTAATTTTTCTACCATCAGGGAGGATGTCCACTGAGCAATGTGTAAACGGCTGTTATTATGAAGATAATCCTGACAGGCAATCCATTTTCCATTATGCATCAACTCATTGAATTTTTTCCACATAAGGGCCGGGAATCTTAGCATTGCAACAGGAATTAGTTCTCCGTTCATACGCCTGATCTCACAATCGTTAAAGCACACCACATGTAATATAACTGAATCGTAAGTCTTGTCAGATGAATGACCATGTTTGATCCAGTCGGATGCGTTGATGTGCAGTTCAACATTTCCAGCCCAGGTAGTTCCGTCGATCACCACCTTCGCATTGAAGAAATCCGGACCAGCGTCCAGATTTTGTATGCCGGGTTCAACCACCCTGATTTCAGATTTCTCAGGGGAGTAGACCGTGATTCCGGTGAGATGATGGTTTTTCCATAAAAACTGGAGAAACTCCTCATTGATTTTTATCATAACTCCTTGTATAATAGGTTACAAATTCTAAATGAGCGTTTCAAAGCGAAATGACATGTATACAGTTCTATGCGATTATTTTTCTCTCTGATTAATGGCGGTTAACAACCAAATATCGCAGATGTGGGGTTTTGTTCTGAAAGAATTACATATTACATGTAGAGATTCCCTGTTTCCTTAATGAGCAATTCTCTCCATCAATCGTTATTTTATAGCTATGAAGAGTTATAAGAAGTAGTTGACAAATAACTGATTGATAAACAAACAGATATCTAAGCTGTATCGAAGAGCATATCGCCTGTTTTAGGGAAGTCTTATTGCTTTGATCCGGCTGCCTGAAGGAGCCTGATAAGTAGG
Source organism: uncultured Bacteroidaceae bacterium (assembly GCA_964539395.1). Lineage (GTDB taxonomy): Bacteria > Bacteroidota > Bacteroidia > Bacteroidales > M55B112. The sequence goes on along the minus strand of CAZIIU010000011.1, from coordinate 2,822 downwards.
GTGATCATCATAGTCAGCGAGTTCAGCCGCTGCTTCGACGGAATGGCATGGTCATGCATCTGGCACCTCCACCTCCCCTTGATAATTCACTCCCGTCAATTGTAAGTACATATTTATTATAATCATCCAGGTTGATTTTTCCACTGAGCATATCCTGGACCCTAAGTATTTCAAATCCATTTTGATCCAGGTTATCAAGTGTGTTGATATTCCTGTTATATCCGATCACTTTTCCCGGACCTGTGGCAAAGAAATTAGCACCGCTGTGCCATTGCTCCCTCTCCTGAACTCCAGGATCGCTCTTCCCCCCGCAAAATGTTAACTTCAGATCCATTCCAAGCCTCGAAAGGATCGCCGGAATATGTTCTACCGTACCTATGGATTTTACTTTTCCGTTATCAAGTTCCACATAGACCGTTTCATATCTGTTTGGGCGCAATATCAGCGGCTCATAAATCATACATACATCATGGTCGAGGAGTGTAAACACCATATCCAGGTGAATAAAGGACTCCGGCTTGTCTGGTAGTTGTTGAACGATGATATGAATTGGTCTTTTCTCCTGTCTGAGATGGTTGATGATAAAATCGACACCTTGTGTTGTCGTTCTTGATCCTATTCCAATCAGAATGATATCCTCTCTGGCAACAATTAAGTCACCTCCTTCAATGGTGATCCGGTTGCCTGAAATGTCTTGGGATTCAGGTACAATCGTTTGCGATCTTAATTTAGGATGGAAATTGAAAATTGCTTCCATGATCAACGCTTCCCTTTCCCTAATTTCGCTGGCCATTTTTGCTATCAGTACTTTATCGAACAATGCAATGGCAGAGTCCCTTGTAAAGAAGAAGTTGTGTAACGGAGTGAGCGCATAGTTCTCGTTGCTGAGGAAGCTTGTAAGCGTATCCCTTTTCAGGGGAACCCCCTGAATAAGTAACCTGCTTAACTCACGAGGTTCCTTTTCCATCAGGTAATCCAGCAGTTCGGGTCGCTTTTCAGTGTAACAGATTTTTTTAATGATCTTATCCTTTACCTCATTTGATTGAAGGATATCTCTTAAAAGATCACCAACCCTGTACGTCGCTGTCATTTGCTGGAGTGCACATTCGAGCTGGTTATATTCCCTTCTTGCAACACCGAGATTAAGAATATCGCTGTATAATGCTCTTTCTGCATTCTGTGGCGTCATATTCTCAACTTCCGGTCCGGGAGGATGAAGTATGACCCCTTGAATATAATCTGTTTCCGAGAAAATGCTGATTTTTGACATACCCGTTTATATTGTTTACTGAGTATGCAAAGATATGGTTTTAACAGAGGAATCGATTAAAGGTTAACCCCCTGCTTTTTATGCGAGCCGTCACAGAAGGGTTTATCAGAGCTCTTTCCACACCTGCATAGGAAAAGCGGTCCCTGTCTTGTGATTAATTTTCCTTCTGAATCTGACAATGTAAAGTTTCCGGATACCTGTAATGGTCCATTCTTTATGACTTTAAACTGGGCAATATTCTTTTCCATTAGCTGTCTGTATCTGTAAACCCAATTTTTCGATGAGTCCCATCACAGTAGGGCATGCTTTTTGATCCGCCGCATCGGCAGAATGAGGTCATTTGCATTGTTTTCAACTTAATTCCATCTGCGCCTGTTACTTCGAAAGAACCCTCAACAACAATCGGTCCATCCTTCATTACATTTATACTTGCAGTTTTATTTGCCTCTCCGCTTTTGGCCAATGTCTCAGGAGTGGCCTCTTCAGATCCGGTGGTGTTCGATGCCAGCGACTCCTGGTCCATGTCCTTGTTGTACTTCCAGGCAAGTGCCTGTGTGGGACACTTATTTACAACCTCAATTATTTTCCTTGTAGGGGCTCCCTGCATGTTCACCCATGGACGTTTTCCGGGATTGAATACTTCGAGAAGTTCACGGAAACAGGTTGTTGCATGGATACATTTTGAAGGTTTCCAGAAAACGGTAATCTCACCATTGGTATATTGTCTGTTTCTTGGATCGTCCATTTATTCAAGTTTCTTCAGGTTATTAAAACAACTTTCGATAATGAATGTTCAAGCTATTAAATTCTTTGTTTACAACAATATGTCGCAGCAATTATGCAGGTCTTAATGCCAATCCATGTGAATTCTTCAAATGAGTTGAACACTATTTTTGCAAGCACCTGTAACTTAACGATTAATTAACTTTACAGGTAAAAATTAAGGATTGTCTAACATTTGAGTAACGTTAATATAAGCTTGCGGTATTTACTTTGGCCAGGGTAAACATACAACATAATACAATGATTAAAAAGCTGTTCGGTTCTCTCATTTTGCTTTTCATCTCCTTTAGCATGTTTTCCCAGGAGATGGTCATTACTGGGACTGTAATTGACCAGCTATCCGGTGAACCTCTTACAGGTGCAACCATTAAACATCCCTCAAGTGGCGCTGAAGTTATTACCGATTTTGATGGATGCTTTTCTATTCCTGCTCCAACCCAGGGTGTAAACGAGCTAAGTATTTCCTACGTCTCTTATGAGGAAATGAAGCTTAACAGAGTGATTGTCAGGGAGGGCAAAGCTACCAAACTTAACATAAAAATGCGTCGATTGGGCAGTGATCCCCCCCGGTCATCCTTCATCGTTTCAAGTGACAACCAGCCACAGGCTTAACAACATTCAAATCAATAATTGGTTATCATAGCATTGTTCCAGCAGAAAATCTGCTGGTAGAGAAGCTATGCAAAGTTTCCTTTTTTGTATATCCAGACAAGAAATCGCTGCGTAACTTTGTTTCTGTAAAATTAGAATTTAAGAGTTGATTGATTAA
>CAZIIU010000010.1:0-79894 GCA_964539395.1 uncultured Bacteroidaceae bacterium | reverse complement strand
ACCTCAGGGGAGTACCCTTCTTTTTATTTTTTTAGTCGGACACTAATGATAAATTTTCTATCTTTGTTAGTCTTTAAATGATCTGTTTTAGAGTAATATTCCAGGCAAATGCCCGTTTTATGGAGTGTGCTGTTAAACTTTCTGAACCCGTGGCTATCAAAATATAAGCATAGTTAATATACTTCATGGCATTAATTACTTCGATTTCAGGAATCAGGGGAACCATAGGAGGATTGGCAGGAGAGGGACTTACCCCGGTTGATACAGTGAAATTTGCAGCAGCCTATGCAGCCTGGCTGAAGAAAGCGACCGGAAAAAGCAAACCAAAGGTGGTACTGGGGCGTGATGCCCGTATATCCGGACTGATGGTGGAGAAGCTCGTTACCGGTGCACTCATGGGAATGGGTGTTGATGTGTTGAACACCGGTCTGGCATCAACACCTACCGTTGAAATGGCGGTTCCGGTATTGCAGGCCGATGGTGGTATTATACTTACCGCCAGTCATAATCCAAAAGAGTGGAACGCTCTGAAACTTTTGAACGGTAAAGGGGAGTTTATCTCAGCTGCTGAAGGGGATACGATCCTGGAACTGGTCGGGGGTGCTAATATGGAATACAGTGATGTAGATTCTCTCGGAAAAATGTCGGAGGTATCAGGCATGGATGAGCATCATATCAGGGGTGTACTGGATCTTCCCCTGGTGGATCCCGAAATGATCAGGTCAGCCGGATTTCGTGTGGCAATCGACTGTGTGAACTCAGTTGGTGGAATAATTATTCCTAAACTTCTGAATGCACTGGGTGTACAGGAGGTGATGGAGCTTTATTGCGAGCCAACCGGTGAATTTCCTCATAATCCTGAACCCCTGCCGGAGCATTTGTCGGATATTTCTTTGCTGGTGAAAGAGAAGGGAGCTCATGTGGGCTTTGTAGTCGATCCCGATGTGGACAGGTTGGCAATCGTCTGTGAAGACGGAACGATGTTCGGAGAGGAATATACACTCGTGGCTGTTGCCGATTATATATTGCGACACACACCCGGGAACACCTGTTCCAACCTTTCTTCAACACGTGCTTTGCGCGATGTTACAGAAAAGCACGGGGGAACGTATTTTGCTTCAGCAGTCGGAGAGGTGAATGTGGTTGAAAAGATGAAACAGGAACGTTGTGTGATCGGCGGAGAGGGGAACGGCGGTGTGATCTACCCTGCCCTTCATTACGGCAGGGATGCCCTGGCAGGTATTGCGCTCTTCCTGAGCCACATGGCAACTTCCGGCAGCACATGCAGTGAACTGCGAACGAGCTATCCCGCTTACAGAATGGTGAAGAACAAGATAATCCTTGGAAGCGGGACAGATATGAACCAGCTTTTTGAAAAACTGGAGAGGTACTATTCAGGTGAACAGATCAACAGGGAGGATGGGTTGAAGGTTGACTTTGATAAGGGCTGGATCCATCTTCGAAAATCAAATACCGAGCCTGTCATCAGGGTATATGCCGAGGCCGGCACATTGGAGGAGGCCCGGACTATGGTCGGGGATTTGATGGAGAAAATAGAGGAGCAAGGTTGAGGTATTCATTGCTCAACCAATTGCGCATCCGATAGCAAAATACATTGGATATTTTCAGTAACGTCAATTACAATAATCGTTAACAATGTGAAAAAGAAACCGTTAATAATAGCAATCGCCCTTGCCCTGTTTGTAATCGGTATTCTGATTTATTCCGCCCTGTCGGGCAAGGAAAAAGAGGTAATGCTGGAAACGGAGGTGCAGCGTGGTCAATTTGAAGTAGCAGTAGTTGTAACCGGAGAGTTGCAGGCACTGAACGAGACCGAGATCAATGGGCCATCTGCGTTGCGGGGACGTAACATGCGCATCAGGAACGTGAAAATCCAGAACCTGATCGCGGAAGGAACGGTAGTGGACTCGGGCGACTGGGTGGCGACGCTCGACAGGTCGGAGGCAGATAATGAGCTAAAGGATGTGCTGGACAAGATCGAGACACTTGAGACCTCACTGATGCGTACAAAGTTGGATACAACGATTGAATTAAGGGGTTTACGGGATGACCTGATCAACCTGAAATTTAATATGGAGGAGGCAAAGATTACCCTCGAACAATCGAAATTTGAACCTCCGGCTACCATCCGCCAGGCTGAGATCAACCTTGAGAAGGCACAAAGAGCTTATGACCAGGCCAGGGATAATTATGAGCTAAGGGTACAGCAGGCACGCGGTGATATCCGGGAGGCCGAGCTAAACCTGATAAGGGAGCAGCGACGTATGAATGATATGGAAGAAGTTCTGAGTCAGTTTGATATAAGGGCGCCGGCCCCGGGCATGGTGATTTATAAAAGGGAGTGGAATGGTGAGAAGAGGACTGCCGGATCAGAGATCAATTCGTGGGATCTTGCTGTTGCAACACTGCCGGATCTTTCCTCAATGATTTCAAAAACTTATGTCAATGAGATTGATATCAGCAAAGTAAATTCCGGGCAAAATGTAGTGGTTGGAGTCGATGCTTTTCCCGAGAAGGTGTTTACCGGTGAAGTGATTGAGGTCGCAAATATCGGTGAGCAGCTTCCAAATACCGATGCCAAAGTTTTCGAGGTGAGAATAGAACTGAATGAACGTGATACCATTCTCCGCCCGTCGATGACTACCAGCAACAGGATTATTACAAAAGTATTTGACGATGTGCTATACCTGCCTTTGGAAGCTTTGCATGCCAATGACAGCCTGACATTTGTTTACACTAAGAGCAGGCTTAAACGAGTTGTTCTTACGGGTGAGACAAACGAGAACTCAATCATCATTGAACAGGGTTTAAAGGAGGGGGATGTAGTTTACCTGTCAACACCCACCGACCCTGACCTGTTTAAATATGAGGGGTTGGAGCTGATGGAAATTATCCGGGAGAGAGAATTGGAAAAGAAAAGACAGCAGGAGAATCAGCAGAAAAAAGCGTCAGAAAGGAAAAAAGGTCCACCATCGCCACAGATGAGGAGAAATAACCAAAGCAGGTAATGATGGGCCGCTATTTTCATGATATCGTTATAGCCATCGAGTCGATCATGGCGAATCAGCTGCGAAGCCTGCTTACAGCGCTGGGAATAATATTTGGCGTTGCCGCAGTGATCACTATGCTGGCCATCGGAAAGGGTGCCCAGCAGGAGATCCTCGAGCAGATCAAAATGGTGGGAGTCAATAATATAATGATCACTCCGATTGTAACCGTACCAGAGTCTGAAGGTACTGAGGGTAATGGCGAAAACAAGGAAAAGAGAAAGTTTTCGCCTGGATTGACTCTGAAGGATGTGGATGCTATCAGGAAGATACTGCCAACACTTAAACAGGTAAGTCCGGAGATTGTTATGAGCTCAAACGCTGTAAAGGCGGGGAAGCGGGAATCTGCCAAGCTGTTCGGAGTCTCAAACGAATACTTTGATATTTTTAATCTGCCGCTTGAGCGTGGAACTTATTTTAATGATTTTCAGGAGACAAACGGAATACCGGTGTGCGTAATCGGTGCAAATATCAAGAACACCTTTTTCCCGAAAACTGACCCCATTGGAGAATACATTAAATTCGACCGTGTATGGCTGCAGGTAGTAGGTGTTTTGGAGAAATCTAATGTCAACCTCACACGTTTTGAGAATATCGGTGTAAATGTAATGAACGACAATATATATGTTCCTGTAAAAGCGATGCTGTTGAGGCTTCAGAACAGGGAGCTTCAGGCATTGCGTTCGAAAAACACAATCAGATGGGGCCCCTGGTTCCGGATAAGTGTTTCCCCAAATCAGAACACAGCAGGTAATTACCACCAGCTCGACAGGATCATCGTGCAGGTGAATGATTCGAAACAGTTGAATCCATCGACGGATGTTCTTGCCCGGATGATGCTCCGCAGACACCAGGGAGTAAACGATTTTGAGATTACAGTCCCGGAACTATTGCTGAAGCAGGAGCAGCGCACCAAAGACATTTTCAATGTCGTGCTGGGTGCAATTGCCAGTATCTCCCTGCTGGTGGGGGGAATAGGAATTATGAATATCATGTTTGCCACTGTGATGGAGCGAATCAAGGAGATTGGTACCAGGCTTGCGATCGGTGCGAAGAAGATGGATATCGTGGTACAGTTCCTTGCAGAAGCTGTATTGATTAGCGTAACTGGCGGACTTATAGGTGTGCTGCTCGGTGTGATCGCATCGGCGATGATTACAAGGTTTGCCGACATCCTTACCATTGTCTCCCCGGTAAGTGTGATGATCGCTTTTTTCGTGTCGGCCTCAGTGGGTGTTATTTTTGGATACTCACCCGCAAAACGAGCCTCTGAAAAGGACCCAATAGAATCATTAAGGTATGAATAGGAAATTCTTTTCGATATGAAACCTGCATTTGTTTTTGTTTTTATCGTGGCAGTTGCTTCCTCTGTAATTGCACAGGGAGATATACAGAGAGATACACAGGGTGATACGATGAGACTTCGTCTGACATTATATGATGTCGTTGAGCTTGCCCGTGAGCAGTCGCCCATGGCCACCATGGCCCGGCATCAGTTCAGGGGCAGCTACTGGGAATACCGGACCTACCAGGCGAGCTTTTTGCCATCCTTGACCCTTAACTCAACACTACCGGATTTCAATCGTTCCATCGATAAGGTGATTCGCGACGATGGTACAGAGCATTTCGTCTCACGTTCGGTCATGAACAATTCCCTGGAGATGCAGTTTTCACAGAACGTGGGACTTACAGGAGGCAGTGTTTTTTTAAATTCGAGTTTGCAACGGATCGACAACCTGGGGATCAACCCCGATCTGAGCTACCTTGCATATCCTTTCACTATTGGATTCAGGCAGCCGATAAACGGATACAATGCCTTTAAATGGCAGAAAAAGATAGAACCGGCGAAATACGAGGAGGCAAAGAAGGACCTGATCCATACGCTTGAACAGGTGAGCAACAGGGCGGTGGGCTATTTTTTCGACCTGATCCTGGCACAGATCAACCTGGAGATTGCAAAAAAGAATTTCGCGAATAATGACACCCTCTATAATATTGCAACGGGGAGGTACAACCTCGGCACGATAGCGGAGAATGAGCTGTTGCAAATGGAACTGAGCTACCTGAACGCCGGTACGGCCCTGAATGCCGCGAATATTGACCTGGAGGTGAAGAAGTTCCGGTTGCGTTCATTTCTGGGGTACAGCGAAATGGTCGATATTGAGCTGGTTGTTCCCGATGAGATACCTGAAATAAAAATCGATCTGGGTCGCGCGCTTCAGGAGGCTAATACCAACAATCCGGAGATACTGGAGATGCAGCGTCAACTCCTGGAGGCGGAGCAGAGTGTGGCGCAGGCCCGCTCCCAGAAAGGCATCCAGGCAAACCTGTTCGCATTATACGGGATGAGTAAGAACGCGGACGATCTTGGCAGCGTCTATGTAGATCCGGAGGACCAGCAGCGGGTGCGGGTCGGGTTTGAAATACCGATTCTCGACTGGGGACTTGGACGTGGGAGGTACAGGATGGCACAGTCGGCCGAGGATGTTGTGAAAACCAACGTGATCCAGTCGCGCAGTGACTTTGAACAACAGATTTTCCTCCAGGTGATGCAGTTTAACCTGCAGGGTGAGCAGTTACAGATTGCTTCGAAGGCAGATACTATCGCTGAGAAGCGGTATGAGGTGACCAAGCAGAGGTTCCTGATCGGGAAAATAGATGTGCTCGACCTGAATGTGGCTCTTGAAGAGAAAGATGTAGCCCGAAGGGGTTACGTGCAGGCACTGAGAAATTACTGGGACTATTTCTACAGCCTGCGGATACTGACACTCTACGACTGGATCCGGGATGCGAAACTTGAACAGGACTTCGATGAGATATTGTTGCGATAAACAAAACGAAAGGATTGTATTTTCTGCAGGCACATTCAATGCAGTGCAGCCTCGGAATTTGTAAGGATCTTTTATATCCTTAATGCAAGTCTGATGTTCCGTACCTTAATGATTCCACCTTCGGTATTTTTCTGTCTCATAAAAAATGTGCCTGAAAATATCCCTGTCGGTTTCTGTAAGCTTTACATCTCGTCTGTGCATTACCTGCTCCATTGTTTCAAAGGCCTTCTCCAACTTGTAATGATCGAGTCCGACTGCCCCGCCCCATGAGAATGAGGGGATGAAGTTGCGCGGGAACCCTGCCCCGAAAATATTGGCACTCACACCAACAACAGTTCCGGTATTGAACATGGTGTTGATCCCGGTTTTGGAGTGATCGCCCATGATAAGTCCGCAAAACTGCAGTCCTGTTTTAATGAACCTGTTCGAGGGGTAGTTCCACATCTTCACCTCCGTATAATTGTTCTTCAGGTTGGAGTTATTGGTGTCTGCACCCAGGTTGCACCATTCGCTCAGCACAGCGTTCCCGAGGAAACCGTCATGTCCCTTGTTGGAATATCCCTGCAACACAGCGTTGTTTAATTCACCCCCGGCCTTGCAGTATGGTCCGATGGTGGTAGGACCGTAGATTTTCGCGGCCAGTTTAATGGTGGAATGCGCTCCCAGAGCAAAAGGACCGCGGATCACAGATCCTTCCATGATCTCACTCTCTTTTCCCAGATAGACTGGTCCGGTAGAGGCGTTCAGGGTAAAATACTCCCCGGTGAACCCCTTCTCCACGAATATATTTTCACGGTGCAGCACACTGACCGTTTCGCTTAAAGGTTCCGATTTGCGACCGGAGGTGAGCAGGGCATAATCGGCTGCGATTTCCGGTCCGTTGTAAGTGAAAATTTTCCAGGGAAAATCGATGAGTACAGTCTCTCCGGGGAATTCTGCTGCCTTGTTGATCAGGTCAGCATTGTTCAGATTGAAATTCCCTGATGCAGTTTTTACTGCCAGAAGAGTGTTGCCCTTTTTGAGGGAATGACCGGTTTTCAGTTTTTGCACCGCATCAGTAAGTGACGGGTTGGGTAGGAGGGAACCGTTGACAAGCAGGTTGGTATCTGTAATATGGGTGGTAAATTTAGTCTGGAGGTAATCCTGCGTGAGGTAGGAACCCTTGAGATTCAGACGTTTTTCCCATTTTTCGCGGATGGTTAGGATGCCAACACGCAATTCGGCAACAGGCTTTGTAAATGTAAGCGGTAACAGGTTGTCGCGGTATTGGTCGTCGAATAGTATCAGGTTCATTTCAAATGTGTATAACCTTTTATAGTCAAGACAATTGGCATCCTGAGACAAATATACACAAATTATAGCAAAGAGGGCTACTTGTAATTGGCAGCTACTAAATAAAAGAAGTGTTCCGCAACTGCAAAACACTTCATTTATTTTTAAAAAAACAGGTGAAGCCTTACTTCTTGTTGTCGTAATGCTTTTTGTACCTGTTCATAAATTTATCCACACGTCCGGCCGTATCTACAAGCTTCATCTTACCGGTATAGAAAGGGTGTGATGTGTTGGAGATTTCCACCTTGATCAGCGGATATTCAACACCTTCGATCTTGATGGTCTCCTTGGATGCTGCAGATGATTTGGTAATGAAAACCTCCTCGTTCGACATATCCTTGAATGCCACTAACCTATAATTCTCCGGATGTATTCCTTTTTTCATCTTGGTCTTATTTTTATGCCTTTTAAGATTCTGTTTTGAAACGGACTGCAAAGATAATCATGTTTCACTTTTATACAAAACTTTTTCACAGATCAGATGCATATCCTTATACAAATCAATTACCAGCATCGGGAAGCACCGATTCGTCCACTTTTTCCGGCATAAAGCGGCGGTAGGGGATTGTTTTGTTGATCATGTAGCGGTAGGTATGATGTGTCTTGGCATGGTAAGCACCGGTAGCCTTGTACAGGGATATCATTTTAGGATTGAAATCGCCCACCCATGAAAGTTCCACCTGCTTGTACTGGGGTCTTCTGTCGACCACCTTTTTCAGTTCGTAAATTACGCCTGACTCCACCCCGGAGTTTTGGTATTTGGGCGAAACGCCCGCAGCATTGCCTCGCATACGGGTCATCACCTTCCTTTGTCGCATAATCAGGAACTTAAGTTTGTTATACAGGTTAAGTTTACCGTCAAGGTGTCGGAATATCTGGTTTGCATCGGGCAGAAAGGTGAAGAAGGCAATTGGCTCATCTTTATAATAGGCGAACCAACAGAGCTCAGGATCGAGGATTGGTTTTGCTTTCTGCAACAGGTCATATACCGCCTTTGGATCCAGTGGAGTGAAATCTTCCTTCAGCAGGGGCCATGCCTCGTTATAGACCTTAACCGTATCTTTCACATACTTATCGGCATCCTTGTATTCAAAGTGTCTGAAGCTGTATCCCGGACGCCGGTTGATCCATTCGGCGATTTTCCAGAACCGTTCCGGAAAGGGTTTTTCAATGTCGATGTGGAAACTATACTGCCTGTAGAAGAGATGAAAGCCGTAATTTTCGAACAGTTCTTTGTAGTAAGGCAGGTTATAGGCCATTCCGTAGCCCTGCGGTTCAAACCCGTGAACCAGGCAGCCCCAGTTTGATTCATTTTCCCCGAAGTTCACTGGTCCGGTCATCGCTTCCAGCCCTTTTCCTTTTAGCCACCCGGCAGCCGCATCGAAGAGTGTGTTGGCGGCCTCCTGCCTGTTAATACACTCGAAAAAACCGCAGCCTCCGCTGTGGGCGTAGTCGGCTTCAACCTTGTCTTTTTCATAGAAGGCGGCAATCCTGCCGATAACTTTCCCTGTATCGTTCAGCAAGATCCAACGGCAGGCATCTCCCTGTTTAAAATGGACACTCTTTTGGGGATCAAATGCTGCCTCAATGTCCCTGTCGAAAGGAATGACATAGTTGGTGTCGTCCTTATAGAGTCTTCTTGGGAGGTTCAGGAAGGCTCTCCTCGTTTTCTTGTCGTTTACAATTCTGACTTCCATTACACTTACCTAATCCAGGCTGAACCAGGAATCCAATATCTTTTTATCACGGTTAGAGTTCACCTCGGAGGAGTGAATGTATTCATTCTTTGAACGAACATACACATAATCCTTTTCAAAGGTACGAATATTTTCAACGATCTCTTTGACAGCTGCAATGAAATAATGGATCTCCTCGTCCTTCATAACAGGATGCAGAGACCATCTAACCCAGCCCGGTTTTTCAGACAGATCCCCGCTGCTGATCTTCTCTGTGATCTCGTTGCTGCGGTCGTAACTAACCTCCAGCAGGTAGTGTCCGTAAGTTCCTGCGCAGGCGCATCCACCGCGTGTCTGTATTCCGTACCGGTCGTTCAGCAGTTTCACCATAAGGTTAAAATGTATCTGAGGGTGATAAAAAGAGATTACCCCGATCCGTTCCCTGATGTGCTCAGCCAGGATCTCGATACCCGCTATGCCGGATAGTCCGCTGAATGCAATCTCCAGCAGTTCCTTCTCCCGTGCCAGGATCTTTTCTACCCCCATCTGCTCCTTTAATTCAATGGCCAGTGCGGCCCTTATCGACTGCAGGAATCCTGGTGTTCCTCCATCCTCACGAGCCTCGATATCGTCCACATACTTGTATTTTCCCCATGGGTTGGTCCAGTCGACCGTTCCCCCTCCCGGGTTATCCGGCGCATCGAGCTTATACATCGCTTTGTCGAACACCAGTACCCCCGAAGATCCTGGTCCGCCAAGGAACTTATGTGGCGAAAAGAATACAGCATCCAGTTTCTCAAGCGGATCTTCCGGATGCATGTCGATATGCAGATAGGGCGCCCCGGCAGCATAATCTACAAATACCAGTCCACCGTATTCATGCATCAGCTTTGCCATCTGGTGAACCGGTGTGCAGATACCTGTTACATTCGAACAGGCGGTAAAGGATCCGATTTTAAAAGTACGGTCCTTATATAGCTCCAGTTTATCGTGCAGATCGTTGAGATCGACCAGCAGATCTTTGTCGGGCTGTAGCTGCACCACCTCGGCGATGGTTTCAAACCAGGAAGTGTGGTTGGAGTGGTGCTCCATATGGGTGACAAACACTACCGGTTTGTCCATCCCCTTCACACAGTCGTGGTCGGCGCCCCCGCATCCCCGCATACTAAGGATCCTCATTAACTTGTTTATCACGGCAGTCATTCCAAATCCTGCAGTGATGATCACATCGTTCGGACCTGCGTTCACATGTTTCTTAATGAACTTGTGTGAATAGTGATATGCTTTAGTGATCAGGGTACCGGTGGTAGTTGACTCCGAATGGGTGTTGGCCACAAATGGACCGAAAACATGGGTGATCCTGTTTTCAATAGGACCGTATAGCCGTCCGCTGGCGATCCAGTCGGCATAATAGATCTTTTTTATGCCATAGGGCGATTGGAACTCTTGCTGATAACCTACAATATTCTTCCTGAATTTTCGAAAATATTGTTCCAGATCTGACATTGGCAACTATTAAAAAAATGGCAGGTAAATATACGCACCATTTTCAATAATAGCCGATGTTGCAGCATGTTATTTATTACCTGTCCGGATCGTTTCCTAATTATTCCGGATACTAATCCCTGCCTGCAAACCGCGACAGCAGTCTGAGGAATTCAATATATAACCAGATCAGTGTAACCAGCAGTCCGAATGCACCATACCACTCCATGTACTTGGGAGCCGACATCTGTGCACCTTTTTCAATAAAGTCGAAATCGAGGATGAGGTTCAGGGCAGCTATGCCTATGATCACGAGGCTTATGAGAATTCCTATCGGGCCTGAGCTGTGCATAAATCCGATGTTCATATTGAACAGACTGAATAGAAAACTTATAATGTAGGCAAAGAAGACTGCCCCCGTGGCCATTAACACACCCCTTCTGAATTTTGGTGTTGCTCTGATATATCCCGATCGGTAGAGGAATAGCATGCTAAAAAGTGTGCCGATCGTAAGTAGTACTGCCTGGAAGGGGATACCCTCGTACTGTTGGTTGATCATAGCGCTGATTCCGCCGAGGAAAAGTCCTTCGAGAATCGCGTAAATGGGGGCAGTAATTGCTGCAGACCGGGGTCTGAAGATCGTTACCATCGCAGCGATCAGACCACCGATCAGTCCTATGAAAATATATGTTTGTGCCCCTGCCGGATCCAGCCCGGTAACCTTGTTCCACGTGTAGGCCGCTCCCGCGATCACCAGTAAAAGAAGTACTCCTATTTTATTGATCGTACCGTTGATCGTCATGGCACCGGTTTGCTCGCTTGTGGCGGCTGTCTTTTCAAATATTTTTCCCGTCATGGCCGGGTTGGATGATCTCATCATTCTCATTGCAATAATTTATTAATCTTATTGTCAAACAGCATGCCAAACGGTTTTGTTGCGGGCCGACTGCCATTTTTGCAGAAAATAGCTACTTTTGGTTATGCGAAAGAAGCTGAGATCAATATACAACACTGAGTTTTTCAGGAATGTGACGATGCTCATGACCGGCTCAACGATTGCGCAGCTGATTGCATTGGCTATCTACCCTGTTTTAACAAAAATCTACACCCCTGATGAACACGGGCTGTTTTCGTTGTATATGGGCATTATTTCTGTTACAGGAATTATATCCACGGGCAGGTATCAGTTGGCGATATTAATGCCGGCCGACGATAAAAAGGCAGTGAACCTTTCTGCGCTTGGTTTTTTACTATCGATCGGGGTGAGTCTGGTTCTGCTGGTTGCTATTATCTTTTTCAGAGAGCAGATCGCAGGAGGATTCCAGGTGCCGGGCATAGAGAAGTGGCTATGGTTTGTACCATTGTCGACCATGCTGATCGGATTATTCCAGGTGTCGATTTACTGGCACAACAGGCACAAGCTTTTCCGAAACACTGCAGTTGGTAACCTGTCACAATCGATCGTTAATTCGGGGGTAAAGCTGACCACCTCGGGGGCTGTGCCGGCTGGTGGCGGACTGATTCTGGGTGCGATTGCAGGACAGGTTGCGGGGGTTGGATACTTTTTATTCAGCTGGCTGCATAAGTTCAGGATGCATTTCTCGGGTGTCTCCCGTGCCGGGATGAAAGAGGTTGCGGCCATATACTACCGGTTTCCCGGGTTTAACCTCCCTAACAACTTCGTGAACAATATTTCCAATTCATTACCGGTATTTCTGTTGGGAGCCTATTTTGGAGCGGCAGAACTGGGGTTATACAGCCTGGGGTTTACGATGATCTTCAGACCGATGAACCTGGTGACCAATTCGATGGAACAGGTTTTTTCTCAAAGGGTTATCTTGAAATATAATGAACGCATCTCCATCAGGCGGGATGTGATCATGCTGATAAAGCGATCCTTTCAGATAGGTATCATCCCCTTTCTGCTTGCAGGAATATTCGGACCGTTGATTTTTCGCACCATCTTCGGAGCAGAATGGGAAGAGTCGGGGAGGTATATGCGATTGTTGATCCCCTGGTTTTTCACAGCTTTTATGGCCAATCAGCTTACCTTTATACCCGACCTTTTTTCGCTGCAGAAAACAGCTTTTCTACTCAATATTATCAGGCTTTTACTGCGGATTGGCGGGATGGTTGTTGGAATCTGGCAGCAGGATATCCTGTTGGCACTCGGATTGTTCAGTGCAGCAAGCTTCCTGGTGGTGGTTGTTACATTGGTGTGGTATATCCGGCTGGTGCGGGACTTTGATAAGGATGTTGTTAATCGGGCTAAACCAACCGGTAACCTGCAATGAGCCATCGCAATATTCATGATTTTTTTCCGGGGATGATTCTATCTTAGAAAATTATTCCTTAAATTTGCATTCCCGAAAACGATCTATCCTGAATGCTTTGTAGGCAGTGTCGGCAGGCAGTCCTTTAGGGTTTCAGCGGTTTTTGGTGGTTCAGAAATAATATGGTGGTCGTAGCTCAGTTGGTTAGAGCGCTGGATTGTGGTTCCAGAGGTCGTCGGTTCGAACCCGATCTTCCACCCTGTTCATTCAGTCCCCTTGACATACCATGTCAGGGGGCTTTTATTTAGCATCTTCCGTACCCTTCACTACTTCTGAAGCAAAAAAAAAGGGGACGTTTAAGACCCCTTTTTATATTAACCACTTAAACCTAAAAAAGAACTTTTTTCTTAACCCGTTACTGTAAAGTCAACGGACCTTTATTTGTTGATAATAGAATTACAATCTGCATGCCAAAAGGTATAAAAAACAAATAATCAGCATGTAAGTGTCGAATGCAAGCTTTATATCTGCAGGTTGGAATGTCCGTTATTGAACAGCTGTGTACGAAATTGAACGGTTTACAAAGGTAGAAATGAAAAAAAGCAGACCCCCGGGGATCTGCTTTTCTGCCGGTATTACGGCTATTGTAGTTTAGGTTAAGTGGGTTATAGTGGTATCACCATCAGGTTAAAAAAAGGAATGGTGACTTTTATTGCTTTCTCTTCCAAACAGTCTCTCTGCCAAGGAATTTCATTCCCATTACATAACCTTTCAGGTAGAGCACATCATAATTACCACCTTCGAACCAGCCGTAGCAGGAATAGGTTTTACCATTGTCAGGGTCATAAATGGTGCCGTTGTCCCATCTGTTTTTATTGGCATCGTATTCAAATCCTTTGAGTAGTTTGAGACCGATAATCGGATTTTTTCTCTTTCCGGGATCAGGATTTTCGGAATCTGTCTTTGGTTTCCCGTTTTTATCCAGGGGCTCCATCAGCCAGTTGATCGTTCCAACGTATTTGCCATTGGTATGTTTCACAATCTTAACAGATGATGAGTCATTTGCCGTAATCCATTCACCGGTGATCCTGTCGGCCTGCGCTTTGGCGATAAATGTTGCCAGTAGTAAGACAGTAAGTGTTAGCAGTACTTTTTTCATTTCAGTGCGTTTTGGTTTGAGGACCTAAATTAACCTCTTTTTATATATTAAACAATATCCGGCAGATCATCTCCACGATTATTTACAAGGAAGTTCATCTATACATACCAGTTTCTATCTGCGTTTGAAGATGAAAAAAGTATGCGGAAACTCATTTTTTTCTCCAGCTTTAACATATTCCGATTTTATCTCTTTCCAATCAGTATAATCTATTTCCGGGAAAAAAGTGTCGGCATCGAAAGATGCATGAACCTTTGTCAGGTAAAGTCGGTCTGCCACAGGCAGTAATTGTCTGTAAACCATTCCGCCGCCCATTACAAAGCATTCATCTGTTTCGCCGGCCAGATCCAGTGCCTCTTCAACTGAATATGCCATTTCGCAATTATTGAAATGCTCATCAGGTATAGCGGTAATTACAATGTTCCTGCGGTTGGGCAGTGCACCGTCCGGCAGTGAATGAAAGGTGTTTCGCCCCATGATTACCGTATGACCGGTAGTTAGTCGTTTAAATCTTTTCAGGTCGTCTGACAGGTGCCAAAGCAGATGGTTGTCTCTGCCGATGGCGTTGTTTTCGGCAATGGCAACAATTATTGAAATATTACTTTTAATGCCTTCCATATCAGACTGATATTTCTCCTTTTATATGGGGGTGCGGGTTGTAGTTCAACAACTCAAAATCGTCAAATTCGAAATCGAAGATCGATTGTATTTTGCTGTTGATCTTCAGCCTGGGAAGTTGTCGCGGCTCCCTGGACATTTGAAGTTTTACCTGTTCGATGTGATTCAGGTAGATATGGGCATCGCCCAGTGTATGTATAAAATCACCTGCCTCAAGTCCCGTTACCTGTGATACCATCATCAGCAGCAGTGCATAAGATGCAATGTTAAATGGTACACCCAGGAAGATATCGGCACTGCGCTGGTAGAGCTGGCACGACAGTCTTCCGTCGGCCACATAGAACTGAAACAGGATATGACATGGTGGCAGCACCATTTTATCGAGGTCACCAACGTTCCAGGCGCTGACTATATGTCGGCGGGAGTGGGGATATTTTTTAATGGAGTCGATCAGCTGGCTGATCTGGTCGATATTTTCTTTATCGGACGTTGTCCACGACCGCCACTGGTAGCCGTAGATCCGGCCAAGGTCGCCGTTTTCATCTGCCCACTCGTTCCAGATCCGCACACCATTTTCATTCAGGTATTTTGTATTGGTATCACCTTTAAGGAACCAGAGAAGTTCATGGATGATCGATTTTATATGGAGCTTTTTGGTGGTCAGCAGCGGGAACCCCTCTGCCAGGTTAAAACGCATCTGGTACCCGAAAACACTGATTGTACCCGTGCCCGTACGGTCCTCCTTACGGGTCCCGTTTTCCATCACATGCTCCAGCAGGTCCAGGTACTGTTTCATTTTTTGCTCCGGTATTAGAAGGGACAGATCCGTTAGCTATCTGAAGAATTGGAAAATTCGCCCCCTGATTGTCCCGGGTAAAAGTACAATTTCGGCAAGGATAATAAAAGCTATTTTTATAAACAGGATAATAACAACCTTATAACTAATTTTATCCGAGCGTTTTTTTTTAATAACTTTATCCGACCCAATATTTAATGATGGCAGAATGATGCCGCCATCTATATAATGATACAACGAAAGATTCATATACTGCTTTTCTTGCTGTTGACTAAGATTGGCCTTTATGCCCAGGAGAGCATCACGGCCGACAAGCGTGCGGGGTGCGATAGCCTTCAGCTTGTTTTCGGGCTTGAAAATGCACTGCCGTTGGAAAACTACAGCTCGGTTTCCTGGAGCTTCGGGGATGGCACATCAGCTGCCGGCACCTTGTCGCCCTCGCATACATACAGTGAACCGGGTCTGTATGATGTGCGTTGTGTGCTGGACGGCAGCAGGGTGCTGGAGGAGATTGGTTTTATCGAAGTAGGGGAGACACCTTATGCAGATTTTAAGTACACTGATATTTCAGCTTCCGAATCGGAACATCTTTACCTGTTCAGAGCGGCCTATTATATCCCGGGGGAAGGGATCAATATCAATTATACCTGGCGGTTTCCTGATGGCATCGAGCAATATGACAGCACAGCAGAGTATCTTTTTGAGGAGGATGGAATCTATGAACTGTTTTTAAAGCTAGAGGATGCTGCAGGTTGTGCCGATTCTGTTACCAGGAAAATTCCGGTATCAAAAAAGCTCATGTTACCCAATGTCTTCTCCCCCAACGGTGATGAAGTAAATGATTTTTTTGAGGCAACCACCCCGGGTGATTACGTGTACACACTTGAAGTCTTTACCAGGGAGGGCTTTCTGGTTTACCATTCCGTTTCACCATTAATCCGCTGGGATGGGCGGTTAGCCAGTGGCCGTGAGGCCCCCGAAGGGGTTTACTACTACACCATCCGAAGCGCCGAAACACCCGTTGAAACCTCACTTAGCGGTTTTCTGCATTTGTTCAGATAGGCCACTGTTTATAATTCGTTAAACTACAATTTGAAAGCAATTCACAACGAGCTGACCATCTTTGTCAGATATTCCGCTCCTGTGTCAAAGATCGTTAAACTACAATTTGAAAGCAATTCACAACTGCAAAAGAAATGTATAAATAAAGTAAAATCCAGTGTCAAAGATCGTTAACTTCAATTTGAAACCAATTCACTGCTTTTAGCGATCATTCGTGCTGGTTCATTATAGTAAACCGGGGAATTCTTTATATTTGTTAAGTTCGAATCTCAAATTCAATTTTATGAAATCAGTTACAATCATCCTCCTCATTCTGGGCAGCACCCTCATAGCCCGGGGGCAGAACGCAGGGATCGATTCCTCATTGGTCGAAGGACTGAAGTTCAGGAATATCGGACCGGCTTTTTCTTCCGGACGAATTGCAGATATAGCCATCCATCCCTGGAACGAAAACACATGGTATGTGGCAGTTGGCTCAGGAGGTGTTTGGAAAACAGTTAACGCCGGCGTAACATGGGAACCCATATTCGACGACCAGCCATCCTACTCAATCGGTTGCGTGACCATCGACCCGTCCAACCCTCATACCATTTGGGTCGGTACAGGTGAAAATGTAGGTGGTCGTCATGCCGGATATGGCGATGGTGTCTACCGGAGCGATGACGGGGGAAAAACATGGAAAAACATGGGACTCATAAACTCCGAACGTATCTCAAAAATTATCGTTCACCCAGAAAATTCCAATACCCTGTTCGTGGCTGCACAGGGACCACTCTGGAGCAAGGGGGGCGAGCGGGGCCTGTATAAATCGGATGATAGAGGGGAAAACTGGCGCCTGGTTCTGAGCGACAACGAGTGGACCGGTGCAACAGATATCGCCCTGGATCCCAACGATCCGAATACAATATATGCGGCTACATGGCAGCGCCACAGAACCGTGGCTGCATACATGGGCGGAGGACCCGGTTCGGGCATCCACCGCAGCACCGACGGCGGTGAAACGTGGGAGAAGCTTACTACCGGACTGCCAAAATCGAATATGGGGAAGATCGGTATCGCCGTTTCACCCTTCGATTCAGATATTATCTACGCAGCCATCGAGCTTAACAGGCGGACCGGCGGAGTGTATATCTCGCGCGACAGGGGCAGCAGTTGGACCAAGCAGTCTGATGCAGTTGCTGGTGGTACAGGTCCGCATTACTACCAGGAACTTTATGCTTCCTCTCACCACGAAGGAACCATCTACCTGGTCGATGTCTATATGCAGATCTCGAACGACCATGGAAAAACCTTCAAAAAAATGAATGAGGAGCTCAAGCATGTGGATAACCACGCTTTATGCTTCAGGAGCAACGACCCCGATTATCTGTTGGTTGGAACCGACGGGGGAATCTATGAGACCTTTGATCTGACAAAGAACTGGCGGTTTATCGATAACCTGCCGGTGACACAATATTATAAACTGGCAGTTGACGATACCGAACCATTTTACTATGTGTTCGGGGGAACGCAGGACAATGGTACCCATGCAGGTCCGTCGAGAACCGTTTTTGCAGAGGGAATCAGGAATGCCGACTGGCAACATATCCTGGGCGGTGACGGTCACCAAACTGCCACCGAACCAGGTAATCCCGGAATCGTTTACGGACAGAGTCAGCAGGGATACATCTCCCGGATCGACCGGATCACAGGCGAAACCGTATTTATTCAACCCCAGGCAGGGAAAGGGGAACCGCATGAACGCTTTAACTGGGATACCCCCATTCTTGTTAGTGCACACGATCCGGCCAGGATCTATACAGCCTCTTACCGTGTTTGGCGTTCCGACAACCGGGGAGACAATTGGAAAACCATTTCGGGTGACCTCACCAAAGGAGAGGAGCGTATCGAATTGCCTGTTATGGGACGCAAACAGAGCTGGGACAATCCATGGGACGTTTATGCGATGTCGAACTACAGTACCATCACATCGCTGGCAGAATCACCGATCGATGGGCAGATTCTCTATGCTGCAACAGACGACGGGATTATTCAGGTGACCAAAGATGGCGGGGCGACATTGCGAAGGATCGATGTCGGTTCCATCAGAGACATCCCTGCTACAGCCTTTGTGAATGATATCAGGGCCGATCTTTTTGATGCCAATACGGTTTATGCAGCACTCGATAACCACAAGTATGGTGATTTCAACCCCTATATTATAAAGAGTACGGATGCCGGGAAGAGCTGGAAAGTAATCACCGGAGGGATCGACAACAGGACCCTTGTATGGAGACTGGTACAGGATCATGTGAGAAAGGAGCTGATGTTTGCCGCTACCGAGTTCGGTATCTGGTTCACGATCGATGGCGGCGAAACGTGGAACAGGATGAAGAGCGGACTCCCAACTATCTCATTCCGCGATATCACCATCCAGAGAAGGGAAAATGACCTGGTGGCGGCATCGTTTGGTCGTGGTTTTTATATCCTCGATGATATGACTCCGCTCCGCGAGCTTACATCAGATCTGCTACAAAACGAAGCCCACCTCTTTCCTGTAAAAGACGCGTTCCTGTACCAACCCAAAAGGGTGACCGTCTCACCCGGCAACTCTGAGTACCGGGCCAAAAACCCACCATTTGGAGCCATTTTTACTTATTACCTGAAGGAGGATATGAAGTCGCTAAAAGAGCTTAGGCAAAATATAGAGAAGAAGTTAAACAGCACTGAGAGCGATATCCCGTTCCCCGGATGGGAAACCCTTGAGAAGGAGTTGAGAGAGGATAAACCTTTCCTGGTAATTACCGTGAAGGATACCGCCGGTACAGTTGTGAACCATGTGAAGGCACCGGCGAAAAAGGGGATCCACCGGGTTAACTGGAACCTGAAGTATGCATCAGCAAGTGGGCTTGATCCGGAAGAGGGATCGGACAAGCTGGAGGTTGGATCAAAAGGCTTCATCGCTCCACCGGGAGATTACACTGCTACCCTTTTTGCAGTTCAGAACAGGGATGTGCAACAGATGACTGATGCAGTCGGGTTTTCTGTGAGATCCCTCTATGACGGAGTGCTTGAACCGGTGCCTGTAATCCAAAGAGAGGCTTTCAGGAAGGACCTTGAAGCGGCTATACTCGATTATGCAACGGTACGGAAAGCGTTGAATGATGCACGGAACAGGGTTGAGGTGGCAAAGAATGCCTGCTTCAGGCTTAAAAAGAATACCGGCGGTTTGCTGGAAGAGATTTACAAGGCTGAACTGCAATTGCAAGGGATCGATGAACAGCTGAACGGTAAAAAGACAAAAGAGGAAGTGGGGGAGAAGCAGGAAAATACACCCGGACTGAGACTCTCAGTTGCAAAGCTCGGTCTGGCATCCTCCTATGGTCCGACCCGCATGCACAGGGAGAGCCTTCAAACGGGTATCGACGAGTTGCAGCCGGTGAAGAAGCAGCTTAAGGAATTTGTCAACAGTACACTTCCGCAACTGGAGGACCAACTTAGGCAGGCCGGAGCCCCGCTGATGAAGGAGTTGTGAGCAGCTGTCGGGGTGAATTTATACAATGAAGGTTAACTTTGAATGCTTCTCAGGATCCGGGGGCACCCATCTAATCGGGTAAGAAAACAGCTTCTGAGGCTAATTTTTGGCCAACCTTTTAATTCCCCAGCCGAACAGCGCCGTGGAAAAGAAGGTGAAAGAGCCATATACAACGGCCACCAGTGCCATGGTACGGTTACCGAGCAGCGTGCTGGCCACAAAGATGGCAAGTGCCGAATTCTGTAGTCCCACTTCAATGGCAATGGTATACCGTTCACGTCGCTTCAGGCGGGAGAGCCAGGCGACTTGCCAGCCAATGAACATCGACATTGCATTCAGGGTGAGTGTTACCGGAAGCAGGTTCCAGAAATCGTTCCGCGTAGCACTCTTGTCACCCTCATCAATGAATAATACCCCCATGTATACCACCAGCAGAATTAAGGGAAGCAGAACCTTTAAAGGACGGTTCAGACGCTCGGCAAGGTCACTTCTGCGGTGCCTGATGGTAACACCAATGTATGCAGGCACGATCGTTAGCAGAAACACTTTGAGAATTGTATCCCAGACATCCAGCCTCACCGCCGCATCGGTATTCAGAAAGACCATTAGTGCAATGCTTACATTTACAGGAATACTCACCAGTGTGATGATGCTGTTCAATGCAGTCATCGAGATTGAAAGCGCAACATTGCCGTTTAGAAGGTAGGTGACCAGGTTGGAGGTGGCGCCACCCGGACAGGCAGCAATAATTACCAGACCGACTTTTAGGTAGGGGTCGAGATCGGTAAGCAGGGCAATGCTGAAGGCAATAAGCGGTAACAGGAAGATCTGACAGCAGATGCCGATAAGTACCGCACGCGGTCGAAAAAAGACGTTTCTGAAATCCTGATGCGTGATTGATAATCCCATCCCGAGTGTAATGACTGCCAGGGTGACAGGAAGGAAATATGCTGAAAAGAGATTCGCCATGTACCCTTTTATTTTGGAGCCGCAAGATAGAAAATATTGCCGATATGTTATTTGTCAATGGAGAAATATAAAAGTGCCCGGGAAAAAATTCAGGTTTGAATACAGCTGCTTCATAGTATTGCTGAATGCCTTTTTATTACAATCTGTAACCGGACAGTCATGTCTGTTTTTTATTCCCGGATAGCAGTGGGTCGGTTTTATTTTACTGGAATTGGTCTAAATAATAATTAGACAACTATTGTCCCGAAAGAATAAATATAATGCTCCGTGTTGATTATCTTCCGCAGAAACTTTAAATTAGCTCTTTACTGATCAATTGGCAGCCGGGACTGTTTTGCGGGGTTATGAAATCAATAGTTTAATAGTTAGCTAATTACAAGCAGTAACTTTGATAATAAATCAACAAATCCTTTTGTACATGACACATACCTGTCATCAAATAAGGTGCCCGCTGCCTTCGAAAATACTTACTGTCCTTCACCGGAGTGGTCTGCATGTTGGCAATTCTGCCGGACAGCGCCAGATGAAAGAAAATGTCCGGGAAAGATGGGACCGGCGGGCCCGCCGGATTGGTAATCTGATCCGGGATTTTAACCATACAGCGGGAAGTCAACCCAGGAACCCGGGGATTGCCAGGCTGCAGATCCTGATCTGTCTGTTGTTACTTCTGTGTATTGTTCCCTTACAAGCTGTGAAGGAAGGTGATCACGGTGAAGCATATTCACCTGCTGTGAAACGCGGGGAGCGGCTGTTCTACGGACTGATCGAGGGGAAGTTTGAGGAGAGCGCCTGTGCCGACTGCCACAATACAATGGAAATCGATACTTTCAACTGGAACCCGAATGCCTGGGAGATTGCCCATAAGTATAAAGAGCGGAGTGTCGATGAGTTCACCAGGGCGGTGATGAATCCTACCGGTAAAACTATGGCGGTAGTGCATGAATCTTTCAACCTGAATGAAGCAGAGATTGCACTGATCAAGGAGTTTATGAACCACTTTGAGGAGGAGGGACTCAGCACCCAAAAACCTGTCATCAATAAAATACTACTGTTTCTTCTTCTGGGTGCCCTGCTCACATGGATTGTCATCGATGTTGTGTTCCTAAAAAAAGTGAAGAGAAAGTGGATCCTGGGGGTTCTGTTTGTTGGTGCACTTGGCTGGCAGATCCAGTTGCTGCTCGATGCAGGAATCGCGCTCGGGAGGCAGGAGAACTACGAGCCCGACCAGCCCATTAAGTTTTCACACAAGGTTCATGCTGCAGAAAACCAGATCGATTGCAATTATTGTCACCATACAGCTGCACATAGTAAATCGGCAGGATTCCCGGCGACAGAGCTCTGCATGAACTGTCACATCATCATCCGAGAGGGTACCAACTCGGGAAGGTATGAGATCGACAAGTTACTTCAGGCCCATGAGGCCGGAGAATCCATTGAGTGGATAAGGATCCATAACCTGCAGGACCACGCCTTCTTCAGTCATGCACAACACGTCACAGTTGGCAGACTCGATTGCCAGACTTGTCACGGTCCGGTTGAGGAGATGAACCGCATCCACCAGGTCACCGACCTCTCCATGGGCTGGTGTGTGAATTGTCACCGCGATACCGAGGTGCAGTTTTATGATAACGTATTTTACGAAGAGTATGAGAAACTGCACAAGGCGATGAAGGATGGTCAGATCGACCGTGTTACAGCGGATCTGGTGGGCGGAACAGATTGTTCGAAGTGTCATTATTAAAGAGATGATAATCCGGTGAACAACTGAAACAGACAGTGGCAGCATCAGGAAAATGGACCTGAACGGATGAATGATCCTGAACGATGAACAGTCCGGAATGGATGAACGGTCAGGAACAAATGAACGGTCCGGAACGGATGAACGGTCCTGAACGGATGAACGGTACTGCAACATAAAATGTGTTGCGACAAACGGAAGAGAGAATAAATTACAATATATCGGAATGGAAAAATACTGGAGAAGTCTGGATGAATATACAAACGGTCCTGAAACCCGTTCAGAGAAAGTTGCCGAAGAGGAGCAGAAGAATCTTGTGCTCGACCTGGGGAGTGAGAAAATCGCCGGAGCCTCTGCATCAAGACGCGATTTCCTGAAACTGGTGGGATTCAGCTTTGCCACAGCTGCGATCACCAGCAGCTGCGAGAAGCCGGTGCAAAAGGCGATCCCCTACCTGATTAAACCCGAAGAGATCACTCCCGGGAAAGCGAACTTTTATGCCTCCACCTTTTTCGACGGAACAGAGCATTGTCCGGTCGTGGTGAAGGTACGCGACGGCCGACCCATCAAGATCGAGGCCAACAAGCAATCTCCCGTAACAGGTGGTGGTACTACGGCACGTGTACAGGCGTCGGTGCTGGAGCTATACGACCAGGCGCGCCTGAAGGGTCCGTCTGAAGGGCGGAAGGAGGTTGACTGGGAGGAGATAGATTCCCGGGTCATCGCGAAGCTGAGAGAGCAGGGCAGCGGACGAAAGGTACTGCTCACCTCTACCATCATAAGTCCTTCAACAATCCGGCTTATTAAAGATCTGCAGCTGGCGCACCCTTCGCTGGAGTGGATCGTCTACGACGAAATATCTGCCGAAGCAATTCGCGAGGCACACAGACAGCTTACCGGCAGGTCTGTAATCCCGGGCTATCATTTCGATAAGGCAAATCTGATTGTCTCATTCGATGCCGATTTCCTCGGCACCTGGCTTACACCGGTGGAGTTTGCAGGAGGATATGCTGCGAAACGGACGGTTACCAGCGAAAAGGCCAGTATGTCGAAACATATCCAGTTCGAGGCAGGCTACTCCCTCACCGGTTCTAACGCCGATGAGCGGTATCCCGTTTCGCCCGCGAAGGCCAAAGCGATCATCGCGAAAATATTCAATGCTATTGCCACCGAAAAGGGGGAGGCGCCGATACAGGCCCCTGAATGTGGGTTCGATACCACCTCCCTGGTGAGCGATCTGCTCGATAACGGGGGATCGTCAATCGTGGCCGGCGGGGCGAGCGACCTGCAGGTGCAGCTGATGATCGCAGGGATCAACAGGATGCTGGGCAACTACGGAGAAACACTCGATCTTAACCGAACCATCAATTTAAAACAGGGGAGCGACCGGAATTTTGCAGCGCTGAAGCAGTCGCTGCTGCAGAAGGAGGTCGGCCTGCTGATCATGCACAACGTGAACCCGGTATACAGCGATCCCGCTGGCGTAGAGCTTGGGCGGATAATCAAAGATGCCGGACTGTCTGTTTATACCGGAAGCACTATCTGCGAAACAGCGCAGGTGACCCAACTGGTTGCACCCGACCACCACTACCTCGAGGCGTGGGGCGATGCCGAACCGTTGAAAGGGGCGTTCAGCCTGCAACAGCCTGTTATACACCCGTTGTACAATACCCGGGCGTTTCAGGATTCGCTGCTGGCGTGGAGTAGCAGGGAGACCGGCTACGACGAGGTGTTGCAACAGTACTGGAAGGAGAATATTTACCCACTCGCGGAAAGCGGGTTGGATTTTAGGGCGTGGTGGACCGGGATACTGCAGCGGGGGACGTTTGAGGTGCGATTGACAGAGAAACCCTATAACGGAGAGTTCAGGCTGCCGGAGCTGAGGATTGAACAGGTGCAGGTGGAGAGGATAGCACAGCAGGAGGAGAGGATGACACAGCAGGAGGAGAGAGTGGCACAGGCACAGCAGGATGCCGATGGTTCAGCACCGGAGAGACAGGCGGGGATGACGCTGACATTGTATGCTTCGGTCGGGCTGGCCGACGGTCGGCATGCGAACAACCCATGGCTTCAGGAATTGCCCGATCCGGTGACAAAGGTGTGTTGGGACAACTACCTGACAGTGTCGGTGGGAGATGCAGAGGAGCGCGGACTGAAGGATGAGGATGTGGTGTCCGTGAACGGTATAAAGGTGCCGGTGCTGGTACAGGCAGGTCAGGCGGGGGGAACATGTTCGCTGGCACTCGGATATGGGCGTACAGTGGCCGGTAAGGTAGGCAATCTTGTAGGGATGAACGCGTATGCATTTGTGCAGGAGCGTGAAGGACAACGGGAGTATGTTATTGAAGGTGTTGTGATTGAAAAGACCGGGGAGCGCTATGAGCTGGCACGGACACAGACCCACCACAACATGGAGGAGAGGCCGATCGTGAGGGAGACTACACTGGAGGAGTATAAAAGAGATGCTTACGCAGGGAACCACTTCCATCTGGAGGCGGAGAAGCACCATGGATCGATGTACCCCGATGTGGAGACCGATGCATTTCACTGGGGACTGGCGATCGATCTGAATAAATGCATGGGGTGCAACAATTGCGTTGTGTCGTGCATCGCGGAGAACAATATTGCTACTGTTGGGAAACAGGAGGTAAAGAACAGGCGGATCATGCATTGGATGCGTATCGACAGGTACTTCAGCGATGATCCTGAGAATCCGAAAATATATCACCAGCCGGTGATGTGCCAGCACTGCGACCATGCACCCTGTGAAAATGTTTGTCCGGTCTCGGCCACAATGCACAGCAATGAAGGGCTGAACCAGGTGGCATATGTACGGTGCATCGGAACGAAGTACTGTATCAACAACTGTCCTTACCGTGTGCGGCGTTTCAACTGGTTCAAATATGTAGACAACAAAGAGTTCGATTATAACATGAACAACGAGGTCGGGAAGATGGTGCTGAACCCGGATGTGACCGTCAGGAGCCGTGGTGTGGTGGAGAAGTGTTCGTTCTGCGTACAGCGGATCCAGGAGAAGAAGATGGAGGCGAAGCTGGAGCAACGGCATCTGCGCGACGGTGAGATACAGCCCGCGTGCGTACAGTCGTGTCCGACCGGCGCCCTGGTCTTCGGGAACATGAACGACCGGGAGGCGGAGGTGACAAAAAAGATGAAGGAGGAGCGCAACTACCACCTGCTCGAACAATTGCACACGCTGCCGTCGGTGGGGTACCTCACGAAGGTGCGGAATACCAAACCGGAAGGGGATGGGCCCGGGCGGGCAGCGAAGGAAAAAGTTTAAGTACAAGAAAAATTATTGTTATTATGCCTGTAAAGAAAACGTTTGGAGCAATGCCTGCCCTCTGTCTGGTTTAGGGTATGCAATTGCGGACCATCAAAGATTCAGCGGTGGCACATGACTGAAAAACAGGAGTTTACTCTGGATAAATGACTGTTTTGAAGACAGGCGCAACGCAGCTGTCGACGTCTTCTTGCAAGCGTTAGGTAAAAAAGGAGAACATGTATAAAACCGAGATCAGAGGACCGCTGATCCTGGGGAACAAAACCCTGGGACAGATATCAGAGGAGATCAACTCGCCCCTGTACCAGCGACCCAAAATGTGGTGGCTGGCTGGAATGGGGATCAGTTCCGTGCTGATGCTGTTAGGCTTCTGGGCCATGTATGTCACCATCGCCAGAGGGATCGGCACATGGGGTGTAAACAATACTGTGGGCTGGGGCTGGGCGATCATTAATTTTGTCTGGTGGATCGGTATCGGTCACGCCGGAACGGCCTTCTCTATCTTCCTGCTTATTTTGCGGCAGGAGTGGCGCTCATCGATCAACCGTGCCGCGGAGGCAATGACAGTGGTGGCGGTGAGTTGTGCTGCGATATTTCCCGCGCTGCATATGGGTCGCATCTGGGATGCATTCTATATCATTCCGTACCCCAACACACGCGGTCCGCTCTGGGTGAACTATAACTCCCCGCTGTTCTGGGACTTCATGGCGATCTCTGCCTACCTGCTGATTTCGGCATCTTTCTGGTTTTTGGGAATGATCCCCGACTTTGCCACGATACGCGATACCACCACTTCGAAGGTGAAGAAGGCGGTTTATGGTTTCTTTGCCATGGGATGGCGCGGTTCGGCGGGCGAGTGGAAGCGATACGAAGGGCTTGCATTTGTGCTTGGCGGGATCGCAGCGGTGCTGGTAGTGTCGGTACATTCAATCGTCTCGACCGACTTCGCCGTGTCGGTGGAACCGGGGTGGCACACAACGCTGTTTCCACCCTATTTCGTGGTAGGAGCGATTTTCTCCGGATTCGCGATGGTTATGACGCTGATGGTGATTATCCGGAAGGTTTATAAACTGCAGGATTTCATTACCAACCGGCACCTCGACAATGTAGCGAAGATCCTTGTGTTCGTGTCGCTGATCATGGGTACGGCCTATATCACGGAAGTCTTCATTGCCTGGTACTCGGCCAATGAGTATGAAATGTTCACCTTCTTCAGGAACCGGATCACAGGCGAGTATACCTTCCAGTTCTGGGCAATGTTCAGTTGTAACGCGCTGATCCCACAACTGATGTGGTTCAAAAAGATTCGTCACAACCTGAATATCGTCTTTGTGATCGCGCTGTTGATCAACCTCGGCATGTGGTTCGAGCGGTTCAACATTGTGGTCACTTCACTGGCAAAGGATTACCTGCCCTCGGCATGGGCCAGTTACTCACCTACCTTCGTGGAAGTGGCGGTGTTTCTGGGTACGATCGGAATCTTTTCGACAGGGGTCCTGCTCTTCTTCAGGTACATCCCAATGATCGCGGTACACGAGGTGAAGATGGTGAATAAGTTGAAATTGAAAAAATAGCATTGACAAATGGAACCTGCCGGGTAAAACCTGATTTAGGTCTACAGGCAGGACAAACAGTACAGGGAAAAATACATATTCCGATGAGGAAAACCCGCAGGGGTTGTTCCTGTTGGATAAAAAGAAGTGAAAATGGCAGACAAGAAACATATCGTAGCAGTTTTCAGCGACGACGAGCCGTTGATACGGGCCTTCGATGCGCTTAAAAAGGAGCAGGTGGAGATCGCTGATGTCTTCACACCTTTCCCGGTGCACCATGTCCTGGAGCATCTCGGGGGCAAGACACGGATTATTACCCTATCGTGGTTTTACGGACTGCTTGCTGCAGCGGCGATACTGGCATTCCTTTATTATACGGCAGTGATCTCCTGGCCGTTGAATTACGGCGGTAAGCCAACAAACGCCTTCCCTTCATTCCTGGTGGTAACAATAGTGCTGACCATCTTCGCCGTAACGATCCTGAGCCTGTTTACCTTTTCAGCAGAGGCACGGATCTGGCCGAATGTGGAGAAAAAGATCTGGCACGAGGGGGCAACAGACGATAAGTTTGTGATATTGCTTGAGAAGGAGAAGATTGATGAGGCTAGGGTATTACAACTTTTAGACGACCTCGGGGCTGAGGAGATCATTGAGGTATAAGCAGCGGTTTGAATGATGATTTTCTTCAGCGATAACAGAGCGATTTAACAATGAGAAACAGAGCAAAGCATATGCAAGAAAAACAGATTCTGATCGGTTTGGCGGTGACCGTGTTGCTGATGGTGTCGTGCGACCGGACGAGAAGCAGCACCGGGTGGGATTATGCGCCCGATATGTATTATTCTGAGGCGTATGAAACATGGGCGCCCAATGAGAATTTTTCCGACGGGCTCACCATGCGCACACCGGTGAAAGGGACGATCCCCAGGGAGATGGTACCATTTGCTTATGAGAAAAGTTTGGAAGACCTGGCGCGGGCCGGTCGCGAGTTGAGCAACCCACTGCCGGCTCACCAGGAGCATATAACACGTGGCGGAGAGCTGTATAGTATGTTCTGCAGGATGTGTCATGGTGCACAGGGCGACGGCCAGGGGTTACTTTTTACCAGCGGGCGGTACCCTTATCCGCCGGCGAATCTGACAAGTGAGGCTGTTAAGGTGCGGACCGATGGGGAGTATTATCATGCAATTACAGTGGGTTATGGTGTGATGGGGGCGCATGGTGCAATGCTTGCACAGGATGCACGTTGGGAGATCGTGCATTATATGCGGGCAGTATTACAGCAATAAGTGAAGATGGAGAGGTTGAATCATTCATTCAGGTTGGTTACCTGTGCAGCAGTTGTGAAGCAGGGAGTTGAAAAAGTGAATGTGGTAACAGATAATCTGAAAAAGTTGTATTAAAATAAATTTTGAAAAACAGTAACCAATGGAAGAGAGAATCAGATTATCATCTTCGTTTTATATCCTGGCGTTTGTGCTGATCGCGGCCGGGTTGGCAGCGTTCATCGCCGGCTTTGTTGCCGATCCCGTGCGGGCCTGGGCCAATTTTTTGCTGAATAACGTCTATTTTGTCTCACTGGCGGTGGGGGCTGTCCTTTTCCTGGCACTTCAGCGGGTTACACAATCTGGCTGGTCGGCCGGGTTTATAAGGGTGCCCGAGGCAATAGGGATGTATCTGCCGGTGGCGGCAGTGCTCTTCATTGTGATGATCTTTGGTGTGCACTCACTCTACCACTGGTCGCATACAGATGCAATGGCACACGATCCTGTTTTGCAGCACAAACAGCCCTACCTGAACTTGCCGTTCTGGGCCGGACGGATGGTGGTCTTTTTCGTGTTGTGGATCCTGCTGGCGACAATGCTGCGGCGCTTATCACTAAAGGAGGATGAACAGGGTGGACTGGGAATATTCAGAAAGGCGGAACATACAGCGAAGATCTTTATTTTCGTAATCCTGATCACCTTCTCCTTTGCCGGTTTCGACTGGGTGATGTCGATCGATCCACACTGGTACAGTGCGCTGTTTGCCTTGAAGAATTTTGTTTCGGCCTTTTATCATGCTGCAGCGATTATTACCTTCATCGTACTGCTATTGAATCAGTTTGGATATTTTGGATTTCTGAATAAAAGTCATCTGCACGACTTTTCAAGTTATATATTTATGATCTGTATTATCTGGGGATACTTCTGGTTTGCTGAATTCATGCTGATCTGGTATGCGAATATTCCTGAGGAGACCGTCTATTTTATTACCCGGATGCAGACGGAAGAGTGGCGATGGCTATTCTTTTCCAATGTGGTGATCAACTGGTTGATCCCCTTTGTGATCATGATGCCTGCAAGGACACGCAGGAGCAAGCTCACCCTGAAAATCATTATCCCGGTGCTGCTGATTGGAATGTTTGTAGATCTTTACCTGCAGATCTTTCCGGGGGTTGTCGGGAAGCAGGTTCTGGGATTCACTGAGATCGGCGGATTCCTCGGATTTGCCGGACTGTTTGTTTTAGTTGTGGGATACAGCCTTTCAAGGGCCAACCTTTATCCGAGACAGCACCCATACTTGGAGGAGTGCCTGGAGCATCATGTGTAGAATTAATTTTTTATGCCACCTGGAAACGTGCCGGTATCAGACAAGCTGAACCCGGAGGGCCCCGTTTAAGGCCGGTAACGAAATTGTCGTTCCGGCAACAGGTTCACTCCATTTTTCATTTCAAAAAACCGGAAATAGTAGTATAACTTATAGTTGAGCTCCAATCCGTAATCAATATGCGGACTATAATCAATGTAGGTTTCATACATACCGCCATAGGCCAGGGGTTGAGAATGCCGGCTGTTCCATTCCATTACGTATCGGTGGTTCCAGCTTTCATAGTAATGTTGTGAATAAAACTCCATAGGTTTTTGTGTTGCCAGAAAGGCTTCATAGCCTGGATCCATTACTATCAGCTCATATTCAACTGAGTCTTCTGGGTTAACATTTTCCTCAAACCTGAGCGTGTCCTGTTGTGCTGCAAGCAGCGGCGACAGAAAGATAAGAACCGACAGAAGTACTATTTGTTTCATCATAATGTCAGTGTTTTAATTTTACAAGTTCCTGCTATTATGACGAAGAAGGAGGGGCGATTGTTGCAGTTTTTTTGAAAGATGATACATTTCCAGCCGGCTCAGATTCTCCGGGCTGCATTTAGTTGCGGCTTCAGACAACATACCCTCCGGCCGAAGCCATTGTTACGCTTCGACGAACACGTGAGTAAAAATGCTAATTGTGGCTTCCTACGGTATATCCTGCCTCGGCGATCTTTAGTTCGATCTCTTCCTGTGTAACAATTGTTTTGTTGTATTTAACCTTAGCGATTGAATCGGTATGGGAGGCGGTCACCTCGCCGATCCCTTCCAGCGAACTGATACTCTTTTTCACTGCATTTTCACACCCTGCACAGGTCATGCCGTGTACTGGAATGGTCACCTCCACAAGGTTCTCCATGCTGATCTCCTTTTGAGCGCTCTCCTGTTTCGTTTTATTCCCGCTGTTACAAGCAGATACAAACAGTGCTGTGATAAGAAATACTCCGATTATTTTCATGATATTCTTTTTAATAAAGTTTAGTTTATTGTGGCTGACTGTATACAGGAACTGCTTATTTTCCGGACGGAAATACCAGGTGGAGCAATTAACCTGCTGCTAACGGCATTTAATGTTTAATAATCGACAGACAGGATCCTTCCGTCGGTAAAATCAAAGAACTTTTCTTTTACTGCTGGTGAAACAGCACTTCTGAGATCGCTGGCTTTTACGCCGTGCACTTCCATGCAGCCCGGACAGGCATAGATCGTAACACCGGCATTAACCAGTTTTGCAAAGAGCTCATCCGACGAGCCGAATGGTTCCATTACCAGGTTGGGGGCATCGCTGGTGACCATTTCGATTCCATCGATATCAAAATAGATCAGGACATTATGGTCGGTTGAGAACTTGTCGGCCATACTGAGGGCCATAAGCACCTCGTGGGGATTATCCGCTCCCTTTTTAACATGAACAAACAGTCCGTCTTTAGCTGCCATTTGCGACATGTTGAATTGAGGAATTGGATTTTCATTCACCCTGATACAGGAGGTTGCCATAAGGGCCATTGTCAGGATAATTGCAATTTGCTTCATTGTTTGGGTCTTTTGTTTCGGATTTCAAGGATTTTATTTAAGCCACGTTTCAGTTTGTAATATTTGGTTAAATCACATGTAATCAATTGGTTAATATGATGTATTGCCAAACATACGCATCAACTTACAGATAAAGGTACAACATGAAAAATTTATCTCCAATAAGAATAAGGATGATAAACAGGTAAAACAGGTTCTCGGTGATAAAGGCCCTGCGCCATTGTTGTAAAAGCTCTCCTCGAAAGGAGAGCAGGTACATCCGAATGAGAAAATAAATTACACCGGTGAGCATTACAAGCGAAATAAAATTGCTGTGCATGATTCCGGCCACAGGGAAAATCGTTACAGACAGCGCTGCAGCAATGATCCAGGTGTAACTGATATTTCGCAGTTGATTCTTCGTGAATAACTCTGTGATCACAGGTAGACCGGCATCTCTGAACTCATCACCCACCTTCATCATGAGCAGCCAGTAGTGAGGCATCTGACCGATAAACAGGAAGAAGCTGATCAGGATAATCTCCTTATCAAGGAGCGCACCACCTGCAGCGGTCCACCCGATAAGCGGGGGCAGGGCTCCGATGATTGCACCCGGGAGTACCGCGAAAGGTGTGATCCGTTTCAAGGGAGTATATACCAGGTTGTACCAGAGCAGGGTGAACAGTCCGATCATTGCCGCCGCCAGTGAACCGGTCAGGAGCAGCAGGATCAATCCCGCCATTGAGAGGAGCGATCCCGCGGTAACTGCACCGGCAAGGGAGATCCTGCCTGCAGGCAGTGGTCGTTGAGCGGTCCGCTCCATCAGCCTGTCCGTGTGCCGTTCCTGTACCTGGTTGAAGGTGGCAGATCCCATTGCCAGCAGAAGGATACCGGAGAGGGTGTACAGCAGGACCATGGAAACATCACCTGAGGCACGATAGTATCCCAGGAATCCGGTGAGCGCCACAGCCACCGATATTTTTATTTTGCCCAGCTGCAGTACAGAGGAGAGAAGCCCCCCCTGTTTCTCTTTACTCATTCAGACTTTTGATATACTCGATGATCAAATCAACTTCTTCTTCCGAAACCAGCCCTTCATAGGAGAGCATCAATCCGCTGTTGTACCCCTCGACGATCTCCGCATTCGGCTCATAGATTGCACGGCGGATGTATTCTTCATCGACCAGTACCTCGGTTTTTTGTCCTCCTGCAGTAACCTCCTGCATTTTTCCCCAGCTGCCAACATACGAAGGGCCTACCAGCCTGGAGCCATCGGAGGAGTGGCATGCGTTACAGCCGTTTTTAACCAGCACCTGGTAGCCCCTTTCGGCCGGTGTTGCATCCTCCGCCACAACGGGGTCTACTGCTGTTGTATCGCTCAGCCATGCCTCAAAAGCCTCCTCTTCCATCACATGCACCCCGGTGAACATATAAGAGTGGTCCAGTCCGCAGTACTCCGTGCAGAAAATATCATATGCGCCGACCTTCCCGGGAATGAACCACATCACCTTGTCCCTGCCCGGTACCATGTCCTCTTTTACCCTGAAGGCTGGGATGTAGAGGCTGTGCAATACATCAAGCGCCTTAAGGTCGAGTATCACAGGTTGGTTTACCGGTACATACAGGCTATCGGTTCTCTTACCGTTTGCATATTCGAACTGGAAGCTCCACATACGCGCGATGGCGGTTACCCGCATGGCATCTTCAGGTGGTTTTGTCATTGGCTTCCAGCCCATCCAACCGAAGTAAAACATCACCAGTACAAGCAGAATAGGTATCACGGTCCAGATGATCTCCAGTTTAACGCTGCCTTCGTCCTGTATTGCCTTCGGATGCTTTTCTTTACGATATTTACGGATAAAGATCAGCATCACGGTGGTGATTGCAATCAGGAGAAAGATTGAAACACCAAGGATGATCATGAACGCCAGGTCGACACCGGCAACAAAATTGGAAGCATTCTGAGGATCTATATCGTACATAATCGGTAATTTATCGTGTTATCTGAAAAAGTAATCGAGCATTGTCACGATCATTACAACCAGCACAAGTGCAATAATCAGTCCCACCATCACCCTGAAAATCCGCATATCGTATTTCAGGTGCATGAATATGAGCAGCACCAGGGTTGATTTGATTCCTGCCAGCAGCAGCGCTGCCGGGGTACTCCAACGTGCCAGCTCGATCTGTGTGATTGAAACGGAGAGGATCGTAAGTACAATGAGAACGCCCAATACACCCAGCAGGGTTTTATACGGAATGATATGGTGTTTTTCGTCTGCCATGATTTCTGGTTTAAGCGATTAGATAAAACAGCGGGAACAGGAATATCCAGATCAGGTCGACCAGGTGCCAGTATAGTCCGCCATTTTCCAGCAACTGAAAATTGTCGGCTTTCAGGCGTTCGGTCTTTACATAGTAGAAGATGAATCCCAGTAGCACCATTCCAATAATGATATGAAATGCATGCAGCCCTGTCATAAAGAAATAGAGTCCGAAGAAAAGCACATCGCCGTATCCAAGTTGATCGAGGTAATCCGATCCGGGAAAGATGCCATGTTCGAATTTGGCCCCCCACTCAAAGTACTTATTGACCAAAAAGATAGCTGCCAGGAGGATGGTCGAACCGATGAGGGTCAAAGTGAGTTTCTTCTTCCCCTGCTGAATAGCTGTGATTGACATGGCGATCGTTGCGCTGCTAATCAGCAGGATGATGGTATTGATGGTCCCGATGGGTACATCCAGTTCCTGGCTTGCCAGGTGGAATGCCTCCGGATGCATATACCTGTATACAGCGTAGGTGATGAATAGACCGCCAAACAGAAGTAGCTCCGTAAATATAAAGAGCCACATACCGAGCTTTGAACCGATATCGTCCCTGTGTGCGTTAACTGTCATATGCATTCGTTTTAATCGTATTTATAGGTTGCTTTGTCGATGGTGGGGATCTCATCGAAATTCTCCAGTGGGGGTGGCGATGGTATCTGCCATTCCAGGTTGGTGCCTCCCCAGGGGTTAGCGGTAGTTTTTTCACCCGACCGGGCTGCTTTGATGAGGTTGATCACGATTATCAGAAAGCCGGCAACCATCACAAGAGCACCGAGTGAAGAGATGATATTCGGTCCGTGGTAATCGGGAAGGTAGTCGAAGTACCTGCGGGGCATTCCGGTGATCCCCAGATAAAACATTGGGCCGTAGAGAGTTACAAAACCGATAAAGAACAAGATCCATCCGGTTTTGGCCCATGATTTATCGTACATCCGGCCGTACATTTTCGGGAACCAGTAATGGAGGGCTCCGAAGAACGCAAATCCTGCTCCACCAAACACGATGAAATGAAAATGTGCCACAACGAAAGCGGTGTCGTGCAGGTGTACGTTGGTAGCTAATGCCCCCAGCACCAATCCGGTGAAACCGCCGATCATGAATACAAAGACAAACGATGCGGCCCAGAGAAATGGCACATCGGTGGAGATCGATCCCTGGTACATTGTAGACACCCAGTTGAAGACCTTGATGGCACTTGGAATAGCTACCAGGAATGTCAGAATGGAAAAAGTAAAGAGTGCCGTCCCGCTCATACCGGAGGTGAACATATGGTGGCCCCAGACAAAGTATCCGACAAAGGCGATTGCCATTGTGGAAATGATCATGGCGCGATAACCGTAGATCGTTTTTTTTGCAAAGGTGGGTATGATCTCGGAGATCGCACCCATTGCCGGAAGTATCATAATATAAACCGCCGGGTGGGAGTAGATCCAGAAGAGGTGCTGGTAGAGGATCGGGTCGCCTCCCTTGGCCGGATCGAAAAAGCCAATATTAAATACCCGTTCGCCGATCACCATTAGCAGGGTAATTCCCACGATCGGGGTGGCCAGCAGCTGTATCCAGGCGGTGCCATACAGGGTCCATGGGAAAAGTGGCATCTTCAGCCAGGACATCCCGGGTGCACGGAGCCTGTGTGTTGTAACGATAAAGTTCAGTCCGGTTAAGATCGAGCTGAAACCGAGGATGAACGCCCCAAGTACTGCTGGAAGCATGTTGGTACCGGTCTTGAAACTGTAAGGAGCATAGAAGGTCCAGCCGGTATCAGGAGGACCGCCGCCTGTAAACAGAGAAGCGATCACAAGGATCGATCCTGCCACGTATATGTACCATGACAGAAGGTTCAGCTTCGGGAAAGCTACATCTTTTGCACCGATTTGTATCGGCAGCAGGAAGTTTCCGAATACAGCAGGCAGACCGGGTATGATGACCAGAAAGATCATGATCACACCATGAACAGTGAACGTGGCATTGTAAGCCTTCGCGGCCATCAGTGTTTTGCCTGGGGCAATGAGTTCCAGCTTCATCAGCAGTCCCAGGGTGGCTCCAATGAAGAACCATGCCATGATCGAATAGAGGTACAGGAGTCCTATTCTTTTATGATCTGTGGAAAGTATCCATTTGAAGATTCCCTTCCTGCCACCCGTTTCCTGCAGGTAGCTGAGAGGTGAATCTTGCTGTTTCGTTTCAGACATAGGTTTGCGGTTATTTTGTTTTTTTTCGTTTTACTAAAATCAGTACCAGGAAAATGATTAGCCCGAAAAAGATGATCAGCGTTCCGGCTACCTTGGTGATGTTGAATACATATTCCTGTCCTTCAGGATCGAAGGAATAGCAGTACTGTAATACCTTGTTGATCGTAGGACCTGTCTTTCCCTCACTGGCATCGAGGACCGACATCTTCAGCTCAAACGGGAGAAAATAGATGCCATTCATGTACCGGGTGATCTTTCCCTGTGGTGAGGTGACGATCAGCGTGGCGGAGTGAATAAAGTCGTTGCCTACAGGCTTGAACCTGAATCCGGTCGCAGCGGTGAGCCGTGCAATGTTCGCACTGTCGGCCGTATAAAAGGTCCATCCCTCCTTTGCCAGTTCAGCCTTTTCCATCAGGTTCTGGTAGTTGTTGCGCTTGCGTTCAGCCAGCATTGCCGATTCGCGAGGATCAAAGCTGATAGTAATTGCCTGGTAATCGCGGCCGATTACCAGGTCGGACTTGTCGATGACCTCCGCCAGTCCGTCCATAAGCGGAGAGCAGATACCCGGACAACGGTAATAGACAAAGCAGATGATCGTTGGTTTGTCGTATATGTCGCGCAGATATACCGTGTCTCCCTCAATGTTAAAAAGAAAGGCATCCAGGGGAATCATGTTTCCAAGCTTCTCTTCTACGCCGATTTCAAGCGATTGCTGAGCCAGGTCCTGACCATCTGTTGCGGTGAGGAACATGAGTACAGCGATTACAATCAGTATTCTTTTCATGGTAAATTAAGGATGTGAAATTTACGACTATAATTCGAATAACCGTATCCGGGGTCTTTAGGATTCAATAAAATCTAAAAATACAAAAAAGTCAGGTTTGTAGCAGGTTGTGTCGCCAATGTGCCCAAAAGGAGAGGCTATTTAGAGGCAGTACAAATAATACATATAATTTTTTACTTAAAAGATGTAGTATTCTATTTAAGCAATGAAATATCTCCTGATCTATCCGGAAGGTGCCTTGTAAAGTATCCTGCTAATAGAAAATTCCGGAATACGGTGTGTTTACAAATACGGAGCCATTTCCTTTCATTCTGGGATCATTCGTCTTATGGAGGTATGCTTTAAGCTCACCACTCAGCTCCAGCAGCACTTCCTGGTATTCTGATTTGCCGGAAAGATTATTGATCTGATAGGGATCTTCTGAAACATGATACAACTCGTATTCAGGCCGTTTCATAAATGCAAGCCGGTAATAAGTGGAATCTCCCTGTTTTGCCAGTTCCAGGATATTGGTTTTCGTCGGGCTATGGTCTACATCTCCGAAAGGACAGGAACAATAGTTGTATTGCGGATTGATATGACCGGCCGGCCACATATCCGGTTTTAAATTCCAGATTAAGAGCCAGTCCTCCTTACGAATGGCACGAAACGGGCAAATGTCGCCATCCGGCTGTACCCAGGCATGACGTTCTTTATAGGTAAAAGTATGATCCCGGTCCGGGTCGATCTGTCCGGATTTTTTTGACAACAGCAGTGGCATCAAGCTTTTACCGGTCATAGATTCCGGGACATCAAGTCCTGCAGCTTCAAGAAAGGTAGGGGCAAAATCAATAAAACTCACAAAATCACTGATGCGCCGTTCTCCTTTGATTTTTTTCTTCCACATGATGGCCAGGGGCATATGAGTTCCATATTCGTATAAATTTGCTTTACACCTGGGAAAAGGCATGCCGTTGTCAGATGTCACTACAACCAAAGTATTATCCAGTTCACCTCTTTCTTCAAGCAACTCCAACATTTTACCAAGGTGCATATCAAACCATTCCACTTCCCACAGATAATCAAGTATATCATTGCGCACAAGTGTATCATCAGGAAAAAATTCCGGCACAATTATATTATCAGGGTCCTTTCCCGAGCTTTTGCCGATGCCATAACTATAATCCCTGTGTGGCTCAATACCACTGTACCAGAATGAGAAAGGCTGCTCATCAGGTTTCTCCTTGAGAAATGCTTCGAAATTGGCTTTATAATCTATTTTATAGACGCCGTTTTCACACACCCGCACACCCGGATCAGGTTCGTTGCGAAATTCATTGAAAGCTTTACCGGCTGGATTCACCTCTCTGCCAGTAGCTTTAAATTTCCCCGGGCCCCATCCTTTGCCGGTATATCCTACAAAATACCCGTTTTGCTGCAACAGGTCGGTATACAGTGCGAATCTTTCAGGAATAAATCCCCAGAGGTTGGCGCCTTCATCCAGTTCCCACCCGTTTTTACCGGTTAAAATCGTTGCCCTGGAAGGTGAACAGGAAGGGACATTGCAGTATGCCCGCTCGAAATATATACCCTGGTTTGCAACCATGTCAAAATTTGGGGTGTTGAGTTCAGGATAATTATTGAATGACGAATGCTCCCAGGTCCAGTCATCGGCAATGGCAAATAAA
This sequence comes from uncultured Bacteroidaceae bacterium, assembly GCA_964539395.1. GTDB lineage: Bacteria > Bacteroidota > Bacteroidia > Bacteroidales > M55B112. The sequence goes on along the minus strand of CAZIIU010000010.1, from coordinate 41,409 downwards.
ATATTCGGTTGCTTTTGTTTATCCTCTTTACAGGAAGGTAAAATGCCGGTAAAAATTACTGCTGCCCCAAGCAGCAGATAAAGGGTTGTTTTCATAGCTGAAAGTTTATCATTAGAGTTCGTTAACGAAACGTGAGATGCCGCAAATTTAATGAAAACGGGTAAAGAATACTTTTTGCTCCAGGTAAATATAGGTAAAAAAAGATGAAACTTTTTAAATCCTAAAAAGTATTTTGCATGACGGACCCATCGTTGAAACCAGTCTTTATCAACCAGGCACCAATTCATTCATATGAAGCTGTATAACAGAGGCTTATTTTAATTGAGATTGCAAAGGAGGAAATTAAAGTAGTAACGTACCAGGGCCACTGTGTGCAGGGAAAGAAGGTTTTTTCCTATTCCTGCATAGACAGCTGGACGTAATTGGGATCATAGCCTTTATTTTCCGGGATGGCAGGGCTGCAGGGGAGGCTCGAGATACTGAATGTTTAAACCTGGTTTATTCTCGTTCCAATCAGATACATGGTTTGTATGTATTCATAATTTCATTGACGATACAAACTTTAAAATGGCAAACTTGCTAACTTTGCATCTGATCAATGCCAATACTCTTCATGAAGAAGCAGATTCCCAATACGATTACCCTCCTGAACCTCGCTGCGGGGTCTGTCGCTGTCTGGTTTGTTTTCACAGAACAGCCGGTTACCGTAATGATACTTTTTGCTGTTGCTGTTGTTGCCGACTTTGCCGACGGGTTCATCGGAAGGATGCTCAGGGTAACATCGGAGACCGGCAGGCAGCTCGATTCGTTTGCCGATTTTGTTAGTTTCGGACTGCTGCCGGCTGCAATGATCTTCATACTGTTGAGTACTGCCGTTGGGAATAATCCCGGTGTTGCAGAAATGAACGGTAGATCGGTGACTGTACCGCCTGTTTCTGGTCTGTCAGGTGCAGGCTCTGTTTTTATTAAGATCATGCAGATCAGCGTATTACTCGTTCCGGTTTTTGCCGCATTGCGGCTCGCCAGGTACAATTTGATGCCACCGTCCGAATATTTTACCGGACTGCCGACTCCGGCATTTGCAATTTTCTGGGCAGGGATTTATTTTGAAATAAGCAGTACCGGAACATTTTACGGTCAACCCCTTTCAGCATGGTTTATTTGTTGTGTAATGCTCATTACAGCAACCCTGATGATCATCCCCCTGCCGATGCTCTCATTGAAATTCACTAACTTTAAAATCATTCCAAATTTGCCGCGCTACCTGTTGATCATAATTACCATTATTATATTCATTCTCAGTGGTCTGCCAGGATTGCCACTGGTGATACTGGGATATATTTTATTGTCGCTGGCAATGATTCTGTTAACAATCCGACAGTAACGGTGTTAGTTTAGGAGGACTGGCTTATTGTCGAAATCGGACTATTAATATTATGCATTCAGTTATGAGTAATTTTAAAGCATTTGCAAAACACCTGAGTAAAGTGAACGGGGATTTCTGTATGGAGGCCCCCTCCATGGTAAAGACCCACGAATTTGTTGATAACCTGGTACATATACTTTTCCCCATCAAGCTTAACTGTAAGGTCGATGAGAATGAAATCCGGTTTGAGTTGGAGCGATGTTCGCTGGAACTGAAGGACCTGCTCTTTTCCATCAGGAACTCGATTCCTGCTACTCCCGAAAAGCTGACAGAAAAGTTTATGGAGGAACTCCCGGAGGCTTATGATGCCATGATAGAGGATGCGGTATCCATTTCCCGGTACGATCCTGCTTCAAGCTGCGTTGAGGAGGTGATTCTGGCTTACCCGGGTTTCTACTGCATATCGGTGTACCGGATGGCGCACATACTGTATAAAATGAAGGTACCGCTTTTACCCAGGGTGATGATGGAGTATGTTCACGGACAAACAGGCATAGACATTAATCCGGGGGCAGCCATTGCAACCCCGTTCTTTATCGACCATGGTACAGGAATCGTAATTGGTGAGACGGCAGAGATCGGCAGGAATGTGAAAATCTACCAGGGTGTGACACTCGGAGCGCTCACGGTAGAAAAGGATATGGCCCGTAAGAAGCGACATCCTACCATCGAGGACAATGTTGTAATCTATGCCGGCAGTACGATTCTGGGTGGAAAAACAGTGATCGGTCACGATACCATTGTTGGAGGCAATACCTGGATTACTGAGAGCGTGTTGCCCCATTCTGTGGTCTATCGGCAGCACCGTGTAGTTGTGCGCGACAGCAAGGATTTTGAACCGCCGCTCGATTATGTCATTTAACCGGCAGGCCTCATAAGCAGTGATGGCGTTATTATCACTTTAAACGACCAATGAATTGGATGCATCCACAAACAGTTTAATTTATATCAACCATGAAATACAACAATATTCTTGAAACTATAGGTAATACTCCGCATGTAAGAATAAGCAGATTATTTCCCGATCATGAGGTCTGGGTGAAGCTCGAACGAAACAATCCCGGCGGGAGCATCAAGGACCGGATCGCACTTTCCATGATCGAGGACGCAGAGCAAACCGGGGTTCTCAAAAGTGGTAGTGTGATTATCGAGCCCACTTCAGGTAATACGGGTATCGGTCTTGCCATGGCAGGTGCCACGAAAGGTTATCGCGTGATCCTCGTAATGCCCGAGTCCATGTCGGTTGAGCGGCGCAGCATCCTGAGAGCCTATGGGGCAGAGATTGAGCTTACCGACAGAGCAGCCGGAATGAAGGGCTCCATTGCCCGTTCTCTCGAGCTGAAAGAAGAGATCGGGAACGCCTGGATCCCCTCACAATTCGACAATCCGGCCAATCCGGGGATTCACGAGCGTACCACCGCACAGGAGATCATCAGCGATTTTCCTGACGGGATTGATTACCTGATTACCGGGGTAGGTACCGGTGGACATATCAGTGGTGTGGCCAGGGTGTTGAAACAAAAATGGACCTCCCTGAAGGTCTATGCCGTGGAGCCGTTCGATTCGCAGGTGATCGCCGGAAAGGAGCCGTCGCCTCATCCGATCATGGGTATCGGTCCGGGTTTCATCCCCTCCAACCTCGATACATCCCTGCTCGATGGTACAGTGGCTGTTGAGAAGCAGGATGCCTATCTGTTTACCCGCAGATCGGTGAAGGAAGAGGGAATATTTTGCGGGATATCGAGTGGTGCGTCTCTTGCCGCGGTGGCAAAAAAGCTGCCCGAAATCGACCCCGGAACGCGGATACTGACTTTCAACTATGACACCGGGGAGAGGTATTTATCGGTAAATGACCTTTTTTAATCAGGATCTATTATAACCCGGGATCCGGCCATCCTCTTTACCCTTATGCAGATTGGATCAATATTGCATTATTCTCTTCGTCAGGTATTTTCCGCAGATGTGAGTAGGTTTTTTGCCTTCGGGTAATGCATTTATCGGGAAATTGGTATTTTTGAGCAGTTGAAACATGTAGAGGGCTTATGAAGATCGCAGTTGATTTTGACGGTACGATAGTGGAGCATAAATATCCGGAGATCGGAAGGCCGCTTCTGTTTGCATTTGAGACATTGAAGAAGTTGCAGGAGCAGCGACACCAGCTCATCCTGTGGACATACAGAAGCGGCAGGGAACTCGATGAGGCAGTTGAGTTCTGTCGCAGGAACGGGATCGAGTTTTATGCGGTCAACAAAAACTACCCCGAAGAGGTGTTCGATGAACAGAAAGTGAGCAGAAAGATACAGGCAGATTTCTACATCGACGACCGCAATATCTGCGGACTTCCCGGGTGGGGAGAGATATGGCAGATCATCCACCCCGAACTCAACCCCACAGTTGCAAGCGAACGAAAAACCCTTCCGCGAAGAGGAACGCTGTTAAGCCGTATCTTCGGGAGATAATCAGCATACGCAATGAAACTTAACAGCATAGCAATCATTTTCATTCTCAGCATTGTTTCCGCGGGCAGCTGCAATCAGAAAAGCAGTGAGCCCGGTCGCACCAGACAAAGAGGTCAGCAGTCACAGAAAATCACTACCCTTCATCAGCCCGTACCGGGGGATCGCTATGTGGCAGGGCAGGATATACCGGTATATATTAGCCTGCCAGATACTTTGAAGATCGATTCAGCAGAGCTTTTTATAAGGGGGCACCTGTCGGTTGTATACGATGGTAAGGATACTGCCTTTCTCTCTACAGCCGGATTGAGCCCTGGCAAAACCGGTATTCGCACCAGGCTTCACTTTGAAGGGGGCAGCTCAGAGACACACAGCGTTCAGGTAGAATTGCTATCAGATATCGAACCGGTACAATACCATTACCGGGTAACCAACACCTATCCGCATGATGTGGAGGCATACACCCAGGGACTGTTGTATTACGATGGATGGCTCTATGAGGGAACCGGTAACTACAACCAGTCGTCGGTAAGAAAAGTACGTCTAAGCAACGGTGAGGTGATCCAGATCAGGAATAATGCTTCTGACATTTTTGGGGAGGGAATTACAATCTTCGATGGAAGGTTATACCAGCTTACCTACAAATCGCAGATATGTTTTGTATATGACCTTAACACCTTTGAGGAGATAAAAAAGTTTTACTACCAGAACAAGGAGGGGTGGGGTCTCACCAATTCGGAAGATGAGCTGATTATGAGCGACGGTACCAATATCATCTATTTTATTGATCCGGCCATGTTTACCGTGAAGAGGCAGATAGAGGTTTATAACAACGAAGGACCGGTGAGAGATCTGAATGAGCTGGAATATATCAACGGGAAAATATATGCAAACCGCTATTATACCGACGAGATTGTGATTATCGATCCGGAAACAGGAAAGGAGGAGGGACGAGTCGATATGAAAGGGATTCTTTCAGTAAAAGACCGTAAGCCCGATACGAACGTTCTTAACGGTATTGCCTGGGATCCCGTTGAGGAGCGGCTTTTTGTTACAGGTAAATACTGGCCCAGGCTGTTCGAGATAGAACTGGTACCGGCAGGGATTTTATAGACACAACAGGCTATGCCGATATTCCGTTCGCAATCACCTTTACGCTCCTGGGTATGATCTGGAACGCCATGGGTGAGTGTCCGAGCGTCTCTCCGTCGGTCTCCAGGTGCAGCAGGGAGGGGGAATCAACATTGATCACCTTCCCGGTATAGGCTTCAACCTTACTGTGCGAGGTAATCTTTCCGTTATAGAGTTTTTTGATGTTGGCGATCACATTCAGTCTCCCCATCTTTCTGATCAGAGTGATGCTGTACAATCCGTCATCGGCAATGGCATGCGGAACCTGCATCATCCCTCCACCGTTGTATTTGCCGATCCCCACATTCAGGTTAAAAACCTTTCTTTTGAATGCGTTTCCGTCGATACTGATCTGTGCTCTGATCGACCTGTATCTGAGAAGGCTGGTGAAGAGTGTGGCAAGGTAGAGTCCCTGACTGCTTTTTCCTTTGTCTTTGAGGGCGTTGGAACGGGCCACTACCCGGGCGCCAAACCCCATTCCTGCGATATTGATGAAGTAACGCTGCCAGCTCTTGCTGCTCTTGAAATAGGTTACCACGCCGGCATCCTGCACAAAGGTTTTCTGGTTTTTAATCGTTTCAATGGCTGCTTCATATTCCGAAGGGATGTGAAACATCTTTCCCCAGTCATTCCCGGTTCCCACCGGTACCATTCCCAGCATCACTTCCGTAGTGGAAATTCGTTTCTGGGCAAACACTCCATTGATCACCTCGTTCATGGTGCCGTCGCCCCCTACTACAATGATCCTGCTGTAGCCTTCCTCAATTTTTTGTCGTGACAATACCATCGCGTGCAGCCTCCGGTTTGTAAACACCGGATCGTGCATGACCCCATGCTCAATAAGCAGTTTCTCGATCTTCGGCCAGTCTTTTCCCGCTTTACCACCTCCGGCAGCAGGATTAACGACCACAAGCCATCTGTTTGTTTTCATCCATTAATATGGTCAGCCTGCAAAGATACGCTTTTTGATTCAGAATCGCACCAGCGTTTCAAAAAGTGCTTCCGGTCGTTAAACTTCCCGGACAGGATCAGCCGGACCGTAAAATAAAACGGCGCCCGATTTATAACATATCATTTTTGGAGTTAAATCCATTATATTTGCAGTTGGTAATATTGTTGATAAACTGTTAATAAAGTATAAATTGATTGTTTACAATAAAACTACATGAAATAAGGCAACCAGTCTGAAAATAGTAACTTTGTTTTCCGTTTTTATTGTAATAAAGAAAGTATCAGATGGGTAAAGTTATTGCTCTGGCGAATCAAAAGGGAGGGGTTGGAAAGACGACCACCGCTATTAACCTGGGTGCGAGCCTCTCCATTCTCGACAAGAAGGTACTCCTGATCGATGCCGATCCGCAGGCCAACGCAACTTCGGGAACCGGGTTTGATATCAAGAAAGTGAAGACCAGTATTTATGAATGCCTGATCGATGATGTCGACCCGAACAAGATTATACTTAACAGCGAGTTAAAAGGATTCGACCTGGTTCCTTCTCATATCGACCTTGTCGGTGCCGAAATCGAGATGCTCAACATGCCTGAGCGGGAATATATGTTGAAAAACGTTGTTGAAAAGGTGCGTGACAAATACGATTATGTACTGATCGACTGTTCACCGTCGCTGGGACTGATCACCGTCAACGCCCTTACAGCAGCCGATTCGGTGATTATACCCGTGCAGTGTGAGTATTTTGCTCTGGAAGGGCTCGGTAAGCTGCTTAATACAATCAATATTATCCAGAAGGGACTGAACAAAGAACTGGAAATTGAAGGCTTCCTGCTCACCATGTATGATGCACGCCTGCGGCTCTCCAACCAGGTGGTGGAAGAGGTGCAGAAGCATTTCCAGCAGATGGTCTTCGATACCATCGTTCAGCGAAATATCAGGTTAAGCGAGGCTCCGAGCTTTGGCAAGCCGGCAGTTCTTTATGATGCCGATTCAAAGGGGGCGGTAAACTACCTCAACCTTGCCCGTGAGCTACTTCAGAACAACGAGGCAACAGCATTGAAGCAGAAGGATAAAGTAATCGATTCTTAACCATATACAATGGCAGCAAAGAAAAATGCATTAGGAAGGGGATTGGGCGCCCTGATCGATCAGGGAGGTGAGGATACCCGTGAGCTGATCAAAATGGCTACATCGGCCAATGAAATTCCGCTGAAGAGCATTGAGGCGAATCCGTTTCAGCCAAGAACAAATTTTGATGAGGATTCACTCCAGGAACTGGTGGTCTCTATCAGGGAACATGGGATTATTCAGCCGCTGACTGTCAGGAAGGTGGATGAGAACCGGTACCAGCTGATCACAGGTGAGAGAAGGCTGCGGGCAGCGATCAAGGCCGGACTGAAAAAGGTGCCGGCATACATCAGGGAGGCCGAGGACGAGAATATGCTGGAGCTGGCCCTGGTAGAGAATATACAGCGCGAGGATCTGGACGCGATCGAGGTGGCAATCTCCTATCAGCGCCTGATGGAGGAGATAAATCTTACACAGGAGACCCTGGGTGAAAGGGTAGGGAAGAAGAGGGCCACCGTAACCAATTACCTGCGGTTATTGAAACTTCCCGCTGATATTCAGGCAGGAATCAGGGAGAAGAAACTCTCTATGGGACAGGCACGTGCACTGCTCGGTGTTGAAGATGAAGCTGTGCAACTGGAGGCTTTCAAACGTACTGTCGAGCAGGAGCTGTCGGTCCGGCAGGTAGAGGCACTGGTGAAAAAGCTGAAGGAAGCGCCATCCGGCGGCAAGCGACCCTCTGAAGATGAGCCGGATGAATATGAAAACCTTCGCGAGCACCTTTCACACTTTTTCGGAGCCACGATCGACTTTAGAAGAAGTAAAAAAGGAGCCGGGAAAATTGTTATTCCATTTAAATCGGATGAGGATCTGCAAAGGATCGTAAGCATTCTCGACAAACCCGATGCATGACAAGAAAAAATTCCGATATTGGGGGATCAGGGTTCAGGAGAGTTGTTGGGATGATTCTCCTTTTCGCTTTTTTAGGGGTTTCCCTTTCCGTACAGGGTGAGGCATCGGTGAACGATACTGTAACAGGCGTCAGACCGCCTGATCCTGACAGTACGGACGAACAAATCAATCCCCCGGACAACACCGGGCCCGGTCTGAGGAATCCCTCATCGAAGGATTCCCTGAGGATTTCAACCGGCAAAAAGAGGCAGGATCAGGTAAACAGGGAGGATATTGAACATTCACCAACCAAGGCGATGACCTATGCACTGATTCTCCCCGGACTCGGTCAGGTCTATAATAAAAAATACTTCAAAATACCGATCGTTTACGGTGCCCTCGGGGTGGTGGGTTATTGGATACATTTCAATACACAGGGTTACAGGCAGTCGAGCCAGAACTATACCGACGACCCAAGCGATTTCAACGAACGGTACCTGCGATTGTGGCGCAGACAACTGGAGCTGAGCTATATCACACTTGCAGCCACCTATGCCCTCCAGGTGCTCGACGCTTATGTGGATGCACACCTCTTTTTCTGGGATGTGAGCCCCGACCTTGCGATAAGGGTGGAACCGGCAATGAAACCGCTGTACCTGCCCGCCGGTAGGCCTGCGGGTAATTACGGAATAAGTTGTAAACTAACATTTTAAAAGGAAGTTGAATGATGAGGAGAAGTCTGCTACCCGTTTTGGCAGCTGCATGGTTGAATGGTTGTGCACCTGCAGCAGCAGTGAATGTGGGTTCATATGATACTGGCTTACAGGTAGGAATGGAGGAGCAGGTCATGGAACAGTCCGCCGTGGAGAGGAGGGATGACAGTACAGGAGTTTCCTTACCGGATACGGTCAGTCCCGTACCCTGGCCAGCCGGTTCAGCCTTGAGCAGGGAGATCCCGGACGAGGTATATGATTTTCAGTTCGAAAAGAACTTCGACAGTCTGCTTAATGTCTACTATATCAACCGTTCGCTCGAGGCGGTGATCGATGATGAGGCTTTCAGAACGACCGATACGTTGCTTCCCGACTTTCACGATTCGGTCTATATTGCAAGACTGGCAGAAATACCTTCCGTGATCGACCTTTCGTATAACCGGCTGGTAAAGAATTATATCAACGTATACACGATCAAACGCAGGGAGCAGATGCGGTCGATGCTGGCTATTTCAGATTATTACTTCCCGATGATCGAGCAGGTATTTGATCTTTACGAAGTGCCTTATGAGTTGAAATATCTTGCCGTGATTGAATCAGCACTGAATCCACGTGCAGTTTCGCGTGCCGGTGCCGTGGGGATGTGGCAGTTTATGTACGGAACCGCGCGTATGTATAACCTTCGGATTAACTCCCTGGTGGATGAGCGTCGCGATCCCCTGGCAGCCACCCATGCAGCGGCGAGATTCCTGAAAAGTTTGTATGGGATCTATGGCGACTGGACACTGGCGCTGGCGGCGTATAACTGCGGACCGGGAAATGTAAATAAGGCGATCAGGCGGTCGGTTGGCAAACGCGATTTCTGGGAGATCTATTACTACCTGCCCAGGGAGACCCGTGGATATGTTCCGGCTTTTATCGCTGCTACTTACGCGATGAACTTCCACAGGGAACACCTGCTGGAGAGGATACCGATGGAGATTGAGCTGCATACCGATACGATAGTGATCGGCCAGAAGCTCCACCTGATGCAGGTTTCGGAAGTGCTTGGGTTACCAGTGCAACAGCTGCGGGACCTCAACCCGCAATACAGGTATGATATTATCCCGGCAACTGAGAAGGAGCTTTACAGCCTGGTCTTGCCGCTTTCGAGAACAGGTGCGTTCATTGATCTGCAGGATTCGATTCTGGCATATAAAGATTCAGTCTACCTGAATACCGACAAATTGCTTGCATCTCCGGTTAGCCGTTCAAGTCTGCGGCCTGCCGACCTGCCTGCGGATAAGTACGACAAGCTCATTTATACTGTAAAATCGGGCGATAACCTCGGATACATAGCCGATTGGTATGATGTTAGGTTGTCGGACCTCCGGTATTGGAATAATATTTCACGCAACCTGATCAGGAGTGGACAAAAACTGGTAATATACAAGCCGAAAGGGAGTGGCAACAGGTATGGAGATTTGAACAGCATGACCTTTAGGCAGAAGCAGGCGTTTGCCGGTCGGGCTACCCATGAGACCGCAACTTCATCAGGTAATGCAGGTGCCGCCGATGCAGGTTCTACCGGTACCAACGGTTCAGCCCCGGATACAGGCAACGATGGGGAGTTTATCACATATACCGTGCAGCGTGGCGATACACTCTGGGATATCGCAAGAAAATTCCCGGGTGTGACCGACTCCGATATTTCACGCTGGAACAACCTCTCTAACAGTCACCGTATACAACCGGGTCAGAAGATCAGGATTAAAAAGATCTGAGTTGTGCCTGACTTTGAACGCCATATTGAATTGAGAATTTTCAACCCCAGCCTTTGAAGTTTCATGACATAGGCAGTCAGCTCACCGCGTTGGTTTCATCGGACCGCACAGTTTATTCTGAGAGGCAAAAAACTAGCTGTGGTTTGAACGATATTTGCTTAATTAGAGATCTGGCAATAAAATTGTAGGATTAATTATGATGAAGCCTTTTCGGATTTTCATATTTTTTCTGCTGGTTGGAGGATTACTGCTGGGACTATCCCTTGTATTTCCTGATGGAGGGATACCGCTGGGTAGTGAGATGAAACTTAGGTTTGTCTCTGCATCAGACCTGTTCGTTCCAGTCTCAACAGAATCTGCATATACCGATAGTCTGATCAGAAACTCAAAATTGTCGGAAGATCCGGAATGGGAGTTTTCTTTTACAAAACCGGGCAGTTATAAGGCGGGCGGATCGTTTGATGCCGGCGATACTCCGGTAACGGATGATTCTGCTGCAAATCATGCTGTTGTCGGCACTACAATTATGGATCATTTCTCATCTGACCATTCTTCTGACCCTGCAGACACAAACCTCCCGGTGACGGTCCATTCCCCCTTTGATTCACAATACAGGGATTCTACAGCCGGGAGTCTGCCTGGGGCTGTTCCCCGCGATGTCCCTGATGGATCAATTTCCCGTGACCGAGATGCAGCAAACAGTACCGATTCACTTGTCAGGATACGTATCGACAGCATCCGTGGCAGGGTACATCCGCTTGAGCTCTCTGACCGGGCTTTAACGGAGCTGGCGTGGTTCTTCCGGACAGCCGCCGTGGCGCGTAAGAAGGGGGAGTTGGTGAGGATCGTGCATTATGGTGATTCACAGATCGAGAACGACAGGATGACTGCCCTTCTGAGGTACCGGTTTCAAAGGGTTTTCGGAGGATCGGGTTGCGGAATGGTGCCTGCCATACCACTTTACTCCGGGAACCCCGTATTCAGGGAGAGTTATTCGGGCCACTGGACCAGGTATACCGGGTTTGGGAGGCGCGATTCCAGCCTCGGACATAATAATTATGGTGCGATGGCCTGCTTTACTGCAGTGCCACTGGTCCGGGAGGAAAAGCTGCCTTCCCTCGAGTTTACCTTTCTTCCTGGAAAACGAGCATCGAAATTCAGGAACCTGAATCTTTTTCTTCACTCTTATACAGGCAGGGGTATGGTGGCGGTACATTTCAATGATACGATCTCTGATACGGTTCGGGTGATCAGGGATGGTTACCAGGAGCTCACCTTCCGGCCTGGTTTTGAGCCCCGAAAAGTGAAATTGGAGTTTGATCTGAAAGAGGGGGGGAGGATCTACGGGATCGGTTTTGATCCGGATGCCGGGGTACAGGTCGACAACATCGCAATGAGGGGGAGTTCCGGACTGGAATTCAGCAGGTTCGACAGGCATCTGCTTGATACCATGCTTACTTCATTGAACACGGGCATGATCCTCATGCAGTTCGGGGGCAATGTGGTACCCTATATCGAAAATGCATCGGAATACAAGCGGTTTCTCAAACGTGAGCTGAAGTTTATGAAACGGCTTTGTCCGGAAGTTCCGATCATTGTGATCGGTCCGGCAGATATGTCGAAAAAAGAGAGCGGCCGCCTTGTAACATGGGAATCCCTTGAACCGGTGCGCGATGCCCTGCGGGAGGCGGCGCTGGAATCGGGTTGCGCTTTCTGGGACATGTACGCTGCGATGGGTGGTGAGAACTCAATGCAAAACTTCGTGCTTGCCGATCCGCCGCTGGCCACTCCCGATTATATTCATTTCACACCCCGCGGCGCCAACCTCATGGCCGGCATGTTCTTCGATGCAGTGATGCTGGAGTACGAAAACAGCGGTCCGGTTCACTAAAATAAGCTGAGATATGCCGTTCAGCCTGAACGCTGTTTATCTTAATTGCCTATTTTTGCACTGTACAAAACCGGATGGCTATGGCACTTATAAAATCAGTACGCGGGTTTACTCCTAAGATCGGGAAGAATTCTTACCTGGCCGAGAATGCAACGATTATTGGCGATGTGGAGATCGGCGACGACTGCTCCATCTGGTTCAACACGGTGCTGCGGGGTGATGTGAACCCGATCAGAATCGGTAACCGGGTGAATATCCAGGACGGGAGCACGCTGCACACGTTGTTCGAAAAATCGGTCGTTGAGATCGAAGACAATGTCTCCATCGGTCATAACGTGGTCGTGCACGGTGCCCGCATCAGAAGAAACAGCCTGATCGGCATCGGGTCCGTCCTGCTCGACTATTCCGATATCGGCGAGAATTCCATCATCGCCGCCGGATCGGTGGTGCTGCAGCATACGGTGGTAAAACCGGGCAGCATCTATGGCGGTGTTCCAGCAAAATTTCTTAAAAAGGTAGACCCGCGGCAGACCAGAGAGATGATCGAGGGGATCGCGGAGAACTACCTGCACTATGCAAGCTGGTACCGGGAGTAGTAGCAGGTCCGGAACCCTCCTTTTTTTGCAACAGGAGGTTCATATGTACAATTTCCTCCTATCTTTACCTCATGCCCTGGCTGAGCGACATATTCCTATTCAACCCGGATAACCCGCTGATCTTCACAAGGCTCTACTTCTGGATCTTCTACGGGGTAGTGCTCATAGCCTTTTCCTGTATTTACAGGCAGATGGCACTGCGCAATGCCTTCCTTTTCCTGGTCAGCCTCTTCTTTTACTGGAAAACATCCGGACTATTCTTCCTGATCCTGGTCTTTTCAACCTTTGCCAACTTCTACCTCGGCAATTGGATCCATGCCTCAGAAAACCGGTTAAACCGCAAATTAGCTGTCTTCTTCAGTATTTTTATCAACCTAATCCTGCTCTCCTACTTCAAGTACACATACCTTTTCGTCGATACGGTCAACAATATCTTCAACACCAACATCGAAGTGGTCAACCACCTTGCCCGCTGGTCCAATAATATTACGGGCTCGCATTTCGACACGTCGGTGATCCTGCTTCCTGTCGGAATCTCCTTTTACACCTTCCAGGTAATGTCTTATACAATCGACCTCTACAGAAGAAGGGTACACCCTGTGAAAAACATCCTGGATTTCGGCTTTTATGTCTCCTTTTTTCCCCAGTTGGTAGCCGGACCGATCGTTCGGGCTTCCGAGTTTGTGCCGCAGATTTATAAACGATACAGCCTCTCGCGGGAGGAGTTTGGTTTTGCCATTTTTGTCATTATGAAAGGACTCTTTAAAAAGATCTTTATCGGCGACTATATCGCGGTGAACTTCATCGACCGGATCTTTGCCAACCCAGCCGGCTTTTCGGGCTTCGAAAACCTGATGGCACTTTACGGCTACTCCCTGCAGGTGTATGTTGATTTTTCCGGGTATACCGATATTGCTATAGGCACAGCGTTGCTGCTGGGATTCCGACTGCCAAGGAACTTCAACTCCCCCTACAAGGCCACCAGTGTGGCCAATTTCTGGAAGCGGTGGCACATCTCGCTCTCCTCGTGGCTGAAGGATTACCTTTACATTCCGCTCGGGGGGAACCGCAGGGGACGGATCATGACAGATGTGAACCTGATGATCACCATGCTGCTGGGCGGACTGTGGCACGGAGCAAGCTGGCAGTTTCTTATCTGGGGTGGGGTGAACGGAATCGGGCTGGTGATTTACAAGCTCTGGAGGAAAGTCAGCCCGTATGAAAACAGCACGCGCAGGGCAGTAAAGATATGGAAAATATTTATCACCTTTCAGTTCATCACCTTCACCCGTATCTGGTTCCGCTCCGACTCCATGGAGCATGCCAATGAGTTGATGCGCCAGGTGGCACACTCCTTCAACGCCTCAGTGATCCCGGATGTGCTGGTATCCTATAAATGGGTCTTCCTGGTGATGCTGCTGGGATATGTGACCCATTGGATATCGAACAAGTGGAAACTTGCGCTGCTTAACTGGTACATCAATACACCTGTCTGGGCCAAGGTTCTCATCGCGGTTGTTGTGGTCTTCGTTATCTACCAGTCCTGGTCGGCCGACCTCCAGCCATTTATCTATTTTCAGTTCTGATGCACACAGATCATCGAAAACAGTTAATCCTTTTTTCCGTTTTCAGATGCTTTATAGCCGTTTTCCAGTTCATAGATCAGTTATTTCACGGCCATGATCCTGTCTGGTGTACTAATATCCATTTTACCAGACAGTTTGAAAAGTAGAAATAATATATATGAGCATGTTTGGTAATCAATTGGATATAGGTCTTGCAAAGGCCTGCACATCCTTACCTTCTATCCTCTGGTCGCATAATATTACCAGCCGTTCCAGTACATTCCTGAATTCACGGATGTTGCCGGTCCAGTTGATCTTCCTGAACTCCTCAATTGCATCATCGGTGATCTCCTTCGTCGCTTTGCCATATTCTGCGCAAATAAGTTGGTTGAAATGTTCGGCCAGCACAGGGATGTCCTCCAGACGGTCGTTCAGCGACGGTACGTCGATCAGTATCACGCTCAGCCTGTGATAGAGATCTTCCCTGAAGGTCGATTTCTCAATCTCCTCTTTCATGTTCTTGTTGGTGGCTGCAAGTATTCGCACATCCACATTGATATCCTTATCACTACCCACCCGGGTGATCTTATTCTCCTGAAGCGCACGTAACACTTTGGCCTGGGCCGAAAGGCTCATGTCACCGATCTCATCCAGGAAGATTGTACCCCCGTCGGCCTGTTCAAATTTTCCTTTGCGCTGCTTGATTGCCGAAGTGAAGGCGCCCTTCTCATGACCAAACAGTTCACTCTCGATCAGTTCCGAGGGGATCGCTGCACAGTTCACCTCAACGAATGGTCCCCCTGCCCGGTTGCTTTTTTCATGCAGCCATCGTGCAACCAGCTCTTTGCCGGTTCCGTTCGGACCAGTGATCAACACACGCGCATCGGTAGGGGCCACCCGCTCAATCATCTCCTTAACCTGCCTGATCGCCGGCGACTCACCCACCATATCGTATGCCTTGCTAACCTTTCTTTTAAGCACTTTGTTCTCAGTAGCCAGTGTAGTTTTGTCGAGTGCGTTTCTCACTGTAATCAGCAGCCGGTTAAGGTCGAGCGGTTTCTGAATAAAGTCATATGCACCTTTCTTGATTGCTTCCACAGCGTTTTCCACGTTCCCGTGTCCGGTGATCATGATCACCTGCACATCTCTGCCGGTTTCAAAGATCTTTTCCATCACCTCCATACCGTCCGTCTCCGGCATTTTGATATCGCACAGCACCACATCGAAACTGCCTGTATTAAACTTCTCCAAGCCTTCCCGACCGTTTTCAGCCAGCTCAACTTCAAACTTTTCATAGGTAAGTATCTCCTGGAGAGCGTTCCTGATGCTTTTTTCGTCGTCTATAACTAGGATCTTTGACATAGTAGCAATAATTTATGTTTTCACCAGCCTCGCCATCGCCCCCTCTTTCAGGGCATAATGCGATTGCCTGAATGTGCGAAGTCTGCATTTTTGAAGTACAAAATTAATAAAAATCACCGCAGGTACGATCATCTCCACCCGCACCGGCTCCATTCCCTCCATCTTCAGCCGTTCCTCTGTCGTTGAGTTCAGCAACAGCTCATGGATTTCGTGGAAATGCTCCATTTTTATTTCCATGGAGCTCTTATCGGGGGATCGCAACCTGAACCGGTGCGTTGCCAGGGCAGCGAGCGTGTCGAATGTTCCCGACGCTCCCACGAGGATGGTCGGTCCGTACCTGTCGGCCTGCTCAAAAAGCGCGGTCAGCTCTCCGGAATAATACGCCTCGATCGCGGAAATCTCACAGGTGGTAACAGGTTCACTCACAGGAAATTTTTCAATGATCCGTGCCATGCCCAGTTCAAAGCTGCGTTTCCAGAAGATACCTTTAGCGTTACAGATAATAAACTCGATGCTTCCTCCGCCGATGTCCACGATCAACGCGGTTTCGTCACCAAAGTCGACCGACTCCCGGATGCCACCATAGATCAATGCAGCTTCCTCATCTCCATCAATAATGCGGGTCCTGAATCCAAACCGCTCCTTAACCTGCTGCACAAACTCCATTCCGTTGGACGCACTGCGTATGGCCGAAGTTGCAAAGGCGCGGATCTCACAGGTATCAAACGATTCGATGGTTTTCATATGGTTTGCAATGGCAGCAAACCCTCGCTCCATCGCTTCCGGTGTGAGCACTCCACGGTTAATCCCTCCCCGGCCCAGCTTTACAGGCTCCTTTCCGGTGTAGAGTACATTGAATGAATCTCCGTTTCTCTCTGCAACAAGCAAGTTAAACGTGTTGGTTCCGAAATCGAGAATGGCAACAGGCATGATCAGGTCTTATATTTGAGCCACTTCCACAGCTCCTTGTAAGTGATCTTTTTTCCGTACATAAGGATACCTGTACGGTATATCTTTCCTGCCATCCATATCGCCCCGAAAATGGTGATCACCAGCAGGAAGGCAGATAACGCGATCTCCCAGGCAGGCACCTCGAACGGCATGCGTACCATCATCACTATTGGAGAAGTGAGCGGGAACATGCTGAACCAGAAAGCAAGCGGACCATCGGGATTGCTCATCACGTTGGCCATGAGGATTATCCCGAGGATCAGCGGGAGGGTGACCGGCAGCATGAACTGCTGGGTCTCCGTCTCGTTGTCGACCGCCGATCCGATCATCGCAAAGAGCGATCCGTACATCAGGTATCCAAACAGGAAAAAGAAGAGGAATGCCACCAGGATCTTCACCGGCTCAATCGATTCGAAGGCACCGAAGATATCAGCCAGGAACGCATCATCTCCTGCGAACTCCTCCACCGCACCTTCAGCATCATTCCCGGCAAAAAGATCGGTGCCCTGTACCTGTTCAACGGGAGCTGTTCCCTGCTGGAGGGAGTTTCCCATGACCATGGTGGCCCCGGTAACCAGCAAACCGGTGAAAACTACCCAGATCACAAACTGGGTTAACCCCACCAAACCCACACCGATGATTTTTCCCATCATTAATTGGAACGGCCTTACACTGCTAACGATTACCTCGACGATGCGGCTCGACTTCTCCTCAATAACACTGCGCATTATCATCGATCCGTAAATAAATATAAACATGTAAATCATCAGTCCGGATGCATAACCGATACCCATTACCAACCCGGTATTACTCCGTTTCTCCTCGCCACCTTTGGTCCACTTGATGTTGGAAACCCTGATACTGGTCTCTATTTCCCTGAGAATCTGATCCAGGTTTTCAATATCATTGGCTGCCAGCTTCAGGTTTTCAATCTCTTTCTCCAAAGCATTCCGGATGTGCGAGGAAACATCCAGACTGGGTTGTTTATCGGAATAGAGGATTGCGCGTTCGGAGCTGAATATGTTGGAGGGAATATACAGTAATGCGTAATACCCTGTGGATGAAAAATCATTTTTCAGGGATTCTATCTCGACATTCTCCAGGGGTGTAAACTTCAGATACTCTGTCTCCGGAATGACGCTTGTCGGTTTGCCGGAGGAGTAAGAGGTGAGCACCATCGATTCATCGATCACGGCAATTTCTTTCACCTCTTTGTCTTCGAGATTTGCCAGGACAGCCGGCAGGATCATAAGTGCGGCAAAAAGCAGCGGTCCGAGTATGGACATAATGATAAATGACTTTTTCCTGACCCTGGTCAGGTATTCTCTTTTGATGATAAGGCTCACCTTCCTGCTCATGATGTTCTGCGTTTACTGTTCACTGCTGTATCGGATTCAACCACCTGGATAAAAATATCATTCATTCCGGGGATCACCTCATTATAGGAGTGGATGGTGGCTAATGCAGCCAGATCCGTGATTAGTTCATTGGGTTTGGCTCCGGCATAGAGCTTGATCCGGGCCTCTTTACCGATCCCGTTCTCCCTGATCTCAAGTATCTCAAACTTCTTATTGAGTCTGTTTTTTACTGATTCTGCATCCCCCTCAAAACCAACGCTTATGATATCGGAGCTGAACCGTTTTCGGATATCTGCCACCGAACCGTCGAGGATGGTTTTAGACTCATTGATCAGCGAAATGTGGTCGCACAACTCCTCCACAGAAGACATGTTATGTGTCGAAAAGATGATGGTTGCACCGTTTTCACGAAGTTGGAGTATCTCATTTTTCAGCAGGTTGACATTGATGGGGTCGAAGCCGCTGAATGGTTCATCGAAGATCAGCAGTTCCGGTTCGTGAAGCACCGTGGTGATAAACTGTACCTTCTGTGCCATTCCCTTGGAAAGCTCCTCCACCTTCTTGTTAAACCAGCTTTTAATCTCAAATTTTTCGAACCAGTGGTTCAGCCGCTTTTTTGCTTCCGCCAGTGGAAGACCCTTCAGCTGTGCCAGGTAAAGCGCCTGTTCGCCCACCTTCATCTTCTTGTAGAGTCCGCGTTCCTCAGGCAGGTAGCCTATGCGGAACACATCATCCTTTTGCAGTGGTTTACCATTGAAAATGACCCTCCCTGTGTCGGGGGCAGTGATCTGGTTGATGATCCTGATCAGTGTTGTTTTCCCTGCGCCATTGGGGCCGAGCAAGCCGAAGATGCTGCCTTTTGGTACACTAACAGAGACATTGTCGAGGGCACGGTGACCCTGGAAGTCCTTTGTAACCCCGAGGGTGTTCAGTAAGTCCATATAAGGCTTATCATAAAAGTTATGTATTACAAGTACAAGTTTAACCCGGGTTGAACCTCAGCAGAAACGCTTTTCCTGCTATTCAAAAAAATTTTTCATCCTGCTAAATATGTTCTTGTCGGGCTTCATTGGTTGTGGTACAAAATTCTCTGATCCGCGCATTTTTTCAACCATTTTCTTCTCATCGCTACTAATGTTCTTCGGCATCCATACATTGATATTCACGAGCAGATCTCCTTTGCCATAGCCGTTTACATCGGGAACACCCTTGCCCCTGAGGCGAAGAATCTTTCCCGGTTGCGTTCCCGGATCAATCTTAATCTTCACACGTGAGTCGATCGTTGGTATCTCCACGGTATCACCAAGGATGGCCTGTGGCATGCTGAGGTAGAGGTTGAACACAACATCATTGCCGTCACGAAACAGTTCGCTGTGCTCCTCCTCCCTGATCACCACGATCAGGTCGCCGTTTACACCGCCCCGCCGGGGAGCGTTCCCCTTTCCGCTCATCTTCAGCTGCATACCCTCCGATACACCGGCCGGGATATTAATGCTGATAACTTCATCTTTCTTAACGATCCCCTCTCCATAGCATGCTTCACACTTTTCGCTGATTATTTTTCCCTCCCCGCGACAGTTCGGACATGTGGATTGAGTCTGCATCTGTCCGATGAAGGTGTTGGTGACCTGTGTTACATGGCCGGTGCCATGACAGGTATTGCAGTTTGAGGTTGCAGTTCCGTTTTTTGCACCGTTTCCACCGCATGTATCACAGGCAATATATTTTTTAACCTTGATCTTTTTCTCTACACCGGAGGCGACTTCGCTCAGCTTCAGTTTCACGGTAACCCTCAGATTGGATCCTTTGTTAACTGCACGACGACGTCCCTGGGATCCACCGCCGAAACCGCCAAAGCCACCAAAGCCAAAACCACTGAAGATATCGCCGAATTGTGAGAAGATATCATCCATGGTCATACCTCCTCCTCCGAATCCGCCTGCTCCGTCGAACGCCGAATGACCAAACCTGTCATATTTACTTCGCTTTTCCGGATCACGCAATACCTCATATGCCTCGGCAGCCTCCTTGAATTTTGCTTCGGCAGTTGCATCGCCCGGATTCTTGTCAGGATGGTATTTCAGAGCCTGTTTCCTGTAAGCCTTCTTGATCTCGTCCTGTGAAGCATCCTTAGAAACCTCAAGTATGTCGTAATAGTCTTTTTTTGCCATATGGTTACTCCCCGATTACTACCTTTGCAAAACGAATCACCCTGTCTCTCAATGTATAACCTTTCTCTACCACATCAACGACTTTCCCTTTTTTCTTCTTGTTCTCTACTGGAATTTTAGTGATTGCCTCATGCTGATCTGTGTCAAGATTCTTGCCGATTGCATCGATCTCTTTTACTCCCTGACCGTTCAGGTATTTGGTGAACTTGGAATGGATCAGTTCCATTCCTGACTTAACTGCCTCGATATCTTTTGCGCCCTTTACCGCTTCCATTGCCCGCTCCAGGTCGTCCACGACCGAAAGAATGTTGATAAATACATCCTCACGGACCACCTCCTGAAGCTCTATCTTCTCCCGCAGGGTCCTTTTGCGATAGTTGTCATACTCGGCTGACAATCTAAGGTATTTATCCTGCAATTCTGCCAGTTTATTTTCTAGCTCCTGCTCTCTGGTAATATCTCCTTGTGCTTCCCCGGCTGCGGATTCATCCGTATCTGCTCCTGCTACCGACGGTTCATTTGTCACTCCAGGCTCATCAGCAACAGCCTCGTCTCCACTGGGATACCCTTTCTGCTGAGAGGTTGCAGCGCTGAATGGTTCAGTAGTTCCATTCCCTTGTTCATCGGCTTTCCCGGCCTCTCCACCTGTTGCATCAGGCTTTCCAACAGTCTCTTCAGTCACCTTTTTTTCATTCATTACATCCTTTTTTTCGGTCTTTTGTGATTTTCTTCCCATCTCTTTATCCATTTTTAAACATCAAAAATCCCTTTATTGTTGTCAAATACTCTGCCAATTTATAGAAATTGACAAAATGACAGGATTGAATTGGCAGGAGTAAAAAAGTTAGTTTGGTATTTATAAAATGAAGGTGCAAAGGGTTTGTGATTTAAAGCGATATATTCGTATTATTGATCTTCCAGCATGGGTACGATCTTCCTAAGCCTGCTTTTTGCAGTCTGTTTTTTTCTGTAACGCAGAATCAGGAAGAGTGTAGCTATCAGCAGCAGAAAGCCTCCGGTAAGAATGATCTTCAGCATATTCTGCTGCGGTGCATCGACTAAGAGTAACTGGTGCCTGAGCAGGTATCCGGTAGAGACATTGATCAGGCACTCCGGGATCAGTCCGGCCATGGTACCTGCCATGTACTGCCTGGTAGTGATCCGGCTCAACGGAAAGCTGAAATTGATGATATTTGTTGGGATAAAGTAGACACCTCTCGTTAAGGCCACTGTCCAGAACCCGTATTTCCTGATCCGCTTGTTGATCCGCCTGATCAGCTTTTTCTGACCGTATTTTTTAAGGAAATAGGTGTAATAGAGCTTTCTTACCATGAAAAAGGTGGACATCACGGCTACCAGTTGCATGGACCAGGCGAGGGCCAGTGCCGGCAGGTAAGGGAGAAAAAAGCCGAGGACTACGCCCAGGTAGAGAACCGGCAGGCCTGTCATGTTGCTGAATAGTGTAAGCAAAAAGACTGCACTGATCAGGTAGATCGGGTGTGCTGCGAGGAATTCCATTGAGGTGAGCAGCTGCTGCTGTGGATCATTCCGGGATGCGTAAATGATGAACCCGGCCATTATCAGTGCAATAACTGTGATGATGGTGATCCTGAAAAACTTCATATCAGATCTGTTGATTTGGCTGGTGCAGGTTAAAAGTCTCCCGTTCTTCGGAACAGGTACAACCAGCCTGTATAAATATTGAGCTGGTCCGGTTCATCTCCGGTTCCTGTTCCCCCTCCCTGCTGGCGGTTGATCTTTCGCTGCTCAAGGATGTTGGGATCCCTGTATTCAACATTATCGTATCCCAACCCTTCGACAACGTAGTAGTATTGCCCCTCGGGTGCCGGCCGGTCTGTATTCAAAATCGTACCTCGCCAACCCTCCCATTCGTAGATATTATCTATCTTTTCCCTGTAAACCACCCTCCCTCTACGATCGGAAATGGAAACTCTGCACTCTTTCAGCGACTGGTGCTTGAATTTAAATTCGTCGTTTTTGCCATCACCGTTTGGAGTAAAAACATTGGGGATGATGAGTTGCGACGGTACAACCCTGATCCCGTCTTCCAGCCGGAAGGTGTCTACACAGCCTGCATCGCTTTTGGAAACCAGGTAAGGGTAGTAGTATTTATTGGCTGTGTAGTATGTAAATTCCGGTTCAAAACTAAGGTCTGTGGTGAAGACGGAATCTATACTATTAATTCCTGTTTCTTCACTGGTAGTATCAAAAAAAACCCAGGTAAACTCAACCCCGTTTAAAGATTCATTAAAGAACCTGGTTGTCAGTGGGGCGTCCAGGCTACCCTTATCTGCCGCCCACTCCGTGTCAAGGTCTGATTCCCAATTCATGGTAATTTTATCCAGGTACTCGACTGTGAATTCTGCTTTGGTGTGTTTGGTAATATACAGTACCGAGTCGACCTCTGTCATGCCTGTGCTGTCTGTTGCTGACAGGTAGTAAAATGTATCCTTGTATGGCGGTTCATTGGAATAGTTGGCCCCCATGGCCTCTTTGTTGGTTGGATTATAAATGGTCAGATCAGGGTTATCGCTGGTCCAGAGAATTTCAAAATCGTTTGCAAAAAGAATTTGCTCGTGCGATACCGGATCATAATAGTAGAAAGTATCGATCTCTACCCCTCCGGCTATAATGATATAGTTCCCATCACTGCAACCCGACCTGAACGACTCCAACTCGCCGTTTTCATCTTTTTCCGTCCACACCAGGAGGTCGTTCAGCATCACCCAGGCGATGAAGGAGGTGTCGATATCACCATTTGAGATCTGCGCACGATACGCGCCGTCGTCCAACCCGGTGATAGTTGAACTGGTTACATTGTTTTCTGCTTTGCGGGGGATTGTGAACCCGTCGTCCTCAGGATCATATTGCGTCCAGACAATATCAAAGTTCCCGGCTGCAGGACCTGTTGCAATGAGGGATCCCGGCCGGAGGTTTCCATTCGACTGGTAGAATACGAACAGCTGCCCTTCACCGGTATATGTGGTAAATGAGAGAGTCTTTACCGCATCGGCATCCGGTGAGGTGATCTGACCAAAAGCCTTTCCTCCAACCGTTAATAGAATAAGCAGCATAATACCCGTCAGGTTACCAGTATACGGGGACGAACATCGCCGGAGGTACTTAAGGAAAAACATCCGGATGCCCGGAAGGTATTTAATTCCATGCAGGTATTTCACTTCTTTTTTCAATAAAGATTGTAAGCAAATACAATCTGTTTAACGAACCGACTGAATTTATTTCTGCTGTATTTTCGAAAATATTTTTTTTCACTGATCTTATTTGCTATTAAGCGGGCTCTTCTCCCTTCCGTTTTCTTGTCACAATACTGAGACGCTCCTGCTTATTGAGGCAGTTTAAAAAATGTCCTAACTTCTAAAACGTAAATTCTGCAATTTATTATACGTCATAGCGAACGGCACAAAAATGCAACATTTCGGTGAAAGGAACAATAATCCGCTGTTTTTTCCGAATGGAGCCTGAGGTATCTTATTGGTAGTCTGCTTTACAGAACTACAACTCTTAACGGAGCTTTACCAGCTCCTGTAGGAGCTCCATGGTCAGCATAAATAGTTAATAAAAAATCCTTAAACAGGATGGTCTTCCCCACACCATATACTAACTTAGCCAGCCGAAAAAAGGAGGTGCAATTGAAAGATTTTCTAAAGGAGTTGAATCAGTCTCAACGTGAGGCGGTTGAGAAGTATCGCGGACCTGCACTTGTGGTGGCCGGGGCCGGTTCGGGGAAGACAAGGGTGCTTACATACAGGGTGGCTTACCTGTTGCAACAGGGTGTACAACCTTTCCGCATCCTCGCACTTACTTTTACCAACAAAGCAGCCAGGGAGATGAAGGAGCGTGTGGCAAAGTTGGTTTCATACGACCTGGCCAGGCAATTGTGGATGGGTACATTTCACTCACTCTTTGCCAGAATTCTCCGACGAGAGGCCGAACTAATCGGCTACCCGTCAGACTTCACCATCTACGACACCATCGACTCCAGGAACCTGGTAAGGCAGATCATCAAGGATCTTAAGCTGGACGAAAAGATCTATAAGCCGGCAGAGGTATACAACCGTATTTCTTATGCGAAGAACAACCTTATTACTCCCTCAATCTATATAAACAGCAATGAGATACGGACAAAGGATATGGCGACGCGCCGACCGCAAATGGGAGAGATCTACAGTCATTACACACGCCGCTGTAAAAAATTCGGAGCGATGGATTTCGATGATCTCCTCCTGCAGATCAATCTGATGTTTAACGACCATCCCGCAGTTCTCGTTAAATATCAGCAGGCGTTCGACTTTATCCTGGTGGATGAATACCAGGATACGAATTATTCACAGTATCAGATTATCAGGCAGCTCTCCGCCGGTCATAATAATATCTGTGTAGTGGGCGATGATGCGCAGAGCATCTATTCTTTCAGGGGGGCGAGGATTGAGAATATCCTCAACTTCAGGAAGGACCATCCCGATTACCAGCTCTTCAAGCTGGAACGCAACTACAGGTCGACCCGCATGATCGTTGATGCGGCTAACAGCATAATTGCAAAAAACAGTGAGCAGATCCCCAAGAAGATATTCTCGGAGGAGGAGTTGGGTGAGAAGATCAGGGTAATGAAACTGCGGGACGACCGGGAGGAAGGCATTGCAGTTGCCAATGCGATCTCCGATCTCCGTTTCAGAGAACAACTCGACTACCTTCATTTTGCGATCCTTTACCGCACCAATGCACAGTCGAGGATCTTCGAGGAGAGCCTCAGGAAACTCAATATACCCTATAAAGTGTTTGGATCGGTCTCCTTTTATCAGCGCAAGGAGATCAAGGACCTGCTGGCCTATTTCCGTCTCGTTGTGAATCCCGAAGATGATGAGGCGCTTAAAAGGGTGATCAACTATCCGCTACGGGGAATCGGTAAAACAACCGTTGAAAAGATCACTGAATATGCAGGAAAGCTCGACACTTCGATGTGGAAGGTACTCAATCATCTCGACCAGGTGAGTCTCGATCTGAACCAGGGGACGGTTAAAAAACTGAACAGCTTCACCAACATGATCAGGGAGTTCAAATCCAGGCTGCAGGAGATGGAGGCATTCGATCTGGCATATACCATTGCCACGAAAACCGGCGTTATGGCCGACCTTCAGTCGGAGAAAACTCCCGAAGCAGTCAGCCGTTATGAAAACATTGAAGAGCTGCTGAACGGGATTAAGGATTACACCGACAACCTCGATTCAAATGAGGATCTGACACTTGCCACATACCTTCAGGATGTTACTTTGCTGACGGATGCAGATACAGATTTGGAGGAGGATTTTAATAAGGTGAGCATTATGACTATTCACGCTGCCAAGGGACTGGAGTTCAGGCATGTGTTCGTCGCAGGAATGGAGGAGGAGCTATTTCCTTCACCGATGAATGCAGGCGATATGAAGGGACTTGAAGAGGAGCGGCGACTCTTTTATGTTGCAGTTACACGGGCAGAAAAGTCAGCTACCCTTACCTTTGCCGCAAAAAGGTACCGCTGGGGTATCGAAACGGTCACCGTTCCCAGCAGGTTTATCAGGGAGGTTCATAAAGACTTTATTGATCTGCCACACGACTTCTATCCTTCGGTCATCCAGACGAACGATGAGGAGCGTTACAGGGAACGCAATGCCCCTGTAGGAAAATACCCTTCATTACAGCGCAAATCGAGGGAGACTGTTGGGGAGAAGCAGCTATTGAAAATGGACAGAGCAACAGCATCATCTTCTGCCTCTCTAACTATCGATAATATTGAGGTTGGAATGAAAGTAGAACATCCGAGGTTCGGTGTGGGTGAGGTACTTCATATAGAGGGCGTTGTTCCCAACACAAAGGCAACTGTTATGTTCCCCATCGGCAAAAAGCAGTTGCTGCTAAAGTTCGCCAAATTAAAGCTTTCGGATATAAAGTAATCTTTTCGTTGTGCAGGTTTGGTTCACATTCCGATGCAGGGGTGTCGCACTGGATTCACTTCTGTGCCGATCCGGCGGAACATTAGGGAAGAGGCATTCCCATCTCCGGAAGACAGGTTTATAGGGAAGCCTGTCCCCGCGATAATGATGCCGGGGGCATTTTTTTACTTCCGGATTATCCGCATACCGACACAAGTTTTACTAAAAGTTTTATGATCAGGATTAAAAGCACTACTTTTGCTGTATATTATTACCACATGACATACGATTATAATACAAGCCGGGAGAAACTTGTCCTCCCGGAATACGGGCGTAACATTCAGAAGATGGTGGAACATCTTATGACAATCGAAGACAGGGAAGAAAGAAATAAGGCAGCAAGGACAGTTATCGGGGTTATGGGAAACCTGAATCCCCACCTGCGCGATGTAGCCGATTTTAAACACAAGCTTTGGGATCACCTCATGGTAATTTCAGATTTTAAGCTCGATATTGATTCTCCATACGAGAAGCCAGTCAGGGAGATGCTGAATGAGAAGCCGAAGAGGGTGCCTTATCCCCATAAGAAGATCCGCTTCAAGCATTACGGACACTCCATTGTAATGATGATAGAAAAGGCTGTCGCAATGGAGGATGGTGAAGAGAAGCACGATTTGGTTAAGATGATCGCCTACCATATGAAAAAGTCATATCTTACCTGGAACAGGGAAGCGGTTGACGACCGGGAGATTCTTGAGGACCTGGTCACACTGTCGGGCAACCGCCTGGAGCTTAGTCCCGACCTCGTATTGCCCGAAACACGCGAGATTCTGGCCAAGAATGTAAGAAAGAAAAAGGGCGGGGGTAAAAAGAGGCAGTAATCCTGATTTTACAGCTGATTTTGCTTTTATAGGACCACTGTTACCCGGTAAAAAATTGAAAGTAGATCCTGCTTATGGGAAAATTTATCATTGAAGGTGGTAAAAAACTTGCAGGAGAAATCTTGCCGCAGGGTGCCAAAAATGAAGCACTTCAAATCCTCTGTGCAGTGCTGCTTACTCCCGAAAAGGTCACCATAGAAAACATTCCACACATTCGCGATGTGATCAAACTGATCGAACTTCTGGGCGATCTCGGTGTGATGGTTGACCGGATTGATGATAAAACCTATACGTTCCAGGCCAACCAGATCGATCCGGAATATCTCGAAAGCATTGACTACTACAAAAAATCAACTGAGTTGCGTGGATCCGTCATGCTTGTGGGACCCCTGCTGGCCAGGTTTGGGAAGGCCTTTATCCCAAAACCGGGCGGTGACAAGATCGGAAGGCGCAGGCTCGATACCCATTTTATCGGTTTCCGGAAGTTAGGAGCCACATTCAGTTTTAATATCGATCGGTCCTGTTTCGAAGTAGAGGGAAAAAAGCTGAAAGGAACTTACATGTTACTTGATGAGGCCTCTGTTACCGGTACAGCCAACATTCTTATGGCAGCAGTCATGGCCGAAGGTACCACAACGATCTATAATGCCGCATGCGAGCCCTACCTTCAACAGCTTTGCCGCATGCTGGTCTCCATGGGGGCAAACATTGAAGGCATCGGATCCAATCTGCTCACTATTCACGGAGTGGATTATCTCCGGGGAACGCGTCACAGGATACTCCCGGATATGATCGAGGTCGGGAGCTTTATCGGGATGGCAGCGATGACCGGTTCGGATCTGCTTATCAGGGATGTTGCCTACGATGAACTGGGTATTATTCCTGTATCGTTCAGGCGACTGGGAATCAGTGTAGAGAAAGTTGGAGATCATATTCATATACCGGCGATGGACCATTATGAGATTGAAACATTTATCGACGGAGCGATCATGACCATCGCAGATGCACCCTGGCCCGGTCTGACCCCCGATCTGCTCAGTGTAATTCTGGTAACTGCCACACAGGCAAAGGGGAGTGTACTGATTCATCAGAAGATGTTTGAAAGCAGGCTGTTCTTTGTTGACAAACTTATTGATATGGGGGCACAAATCATCCTGTGCGACCCCCACCGTGCCACGGTCATTGGACTCGACAATCAGATCAAACTCAGGGCTACCAACATGAGTTCTCCTGATATCAGGGCCGGAGTAGCTTTGCTTATTGCAGCCATGAGCGCAGACGGGACAAGCATCATTCACAATATTGAGCAGATCGACAGGGGGTATGAACAGATCGATGTGCGTCTGAACGGGTTGGGTGCATCGATCCTGCGTGAAGAATAGTACATTCGATAAAGGTTGATATGTCGGTAATAGTAACCCTGGCCTGTGAAACTAACAACCGTGGCAAAGAATGAATAAAAACGTATGATCAACATGAAGAAAACAGTTTATGCCCTTACAGCAGTTGTGATACTCATGCTCACCTCCTGTGGAAACAGACATTCTGATCAAACCACCGGTGAGGTAGTTTATACCATGCCTCCGGAAATTGAGGCTCTTCCCGTCGGACACACTCTTGGACTGAGGGCACCGGAGATTTCGATGCCCAACCTCGAAGGGGAGATCATGAATCTCAGTTCGATGAGAGGCAAACTGGTACTGGTAGACTTCTGGGCATCCTGGTGCAATCCTTGCCGACTGGAGAATCCACATCTTGTGAGGGTATATGACGAATACCAACAGGAATCCTTTACCAAAGGGGATGGTTTTGAAATTTTCTCTGTATCGCTCGACCGTGATGAAGAAGCCTGGAGAAAGGCGGTGATACAGGACAGGCTCGACTGGCCCTATCAGCTTGGCACCATGGAAGGTGCCCGCACACAGGCAGTACAGGATTATGGTATCCAGATGATACCTTCCAATTTCCTGCTTGATCAGCATGGGGTAGTGATCGGTATTAACCTTCGTGGCGAAAGGCTGGATGAGAAACTGGAAAGCCTGCTTGCGACACAATAGTAGATAAGCTACAGGTTTCTTTGAGAAGAATATCAAAAAAAGGGCTTCCACCGGAGGAGGCCCTTTCAGGAAATAAACAGTATCAATATTAATCCTCTTCCTGTTCGGCTGCATAAGCCTTCAGCAGTTCGTCCTGAATATCACCGGGAACAGGTGCATACTCGTCAAAGGACATTGAGTACATCGCACGACCATTGGTCAGTGAGCTGAGGGCAGTTGAGTATTTCGACATCTCCGCCAGGGGAACCTTTGCAGAGATCTTTTCAAATCCTCTTTCACTCGACATTCCCAATACGATTGAACGACGACCCTGCAGGTCACTCATCACATCACCCATCCTGTCTGACGGGACAAACACATCTACAATATAAACCGGTTCCATGATTTTCGGTCCGGCATTCCTGAACGCAGTGCTGAAAGCGTTCCGGCCAGCAAGCATGAAAGAAATTTCGTTTGAATCAACAGGGTGCATTTTTCCGTCGTACACATATACCCTGATATCTCGGGCATAGGACCCTGTAAGTGGTCCCTCTTCCATTTTTTCCATGACCCCTTTCAGGATGGCAGGGAGGAAACGGGCATCGATCGAACCGCCCACGATACAGTTGATGAACTGCAGTGTTCCGCCCCACGGGAGTTTGTGCTCCTCTTTTCCCCTGACAGACATTTTGTATTCCTTTCCGTCGATTTTAAACGCAGACTTCTCAGGCGTTCCCTCGATATAGGGCTCAATGATCATGTGCACTTCACCGAACTGTCCGGCGCCACCTGATTGCTTCTTATGTCTGTAGTCGGATTGTGCCGCTTTGGTGATTGTTTCACGGTAGGGAATTCTCGGGGGAAGGAACTCTGACTCCACCTTATATATATTATCCAGGTGCCACTTCACAATATTGAGGTGATGCTCACCCTGTCCGTGTATGATGATCTGCCGCAGCTCCTTGCTGTATTCAACGAGCACGGTCGGATCTTCCTGGTGAATTCTGTTGAGTGCTTCGCCGAGTTTTTCCTCATCGCCTTCGCTGGTTGGCCTGATGGCTGCCCTGTATTTTGGATTGGGAAATGCTATTTTTGGGAACTCAAAAGATGCTCCCGGTCCGCAAAGCGTATCGTTCGTGGTTGTGTTCTTAAGTTTTACGGTGCACCCGATATCCCCTGCTGCAAGCTGGGTTACTTTTGTACGATGCTTTCCGTATGCGGCAAAAAGCTGTGATAACCGCTCTTTGTTGGAGGTTCTTATATTGGTCAAATCCATGCCTTCGGTGACTGTCCCCGACATCACCCTGAAAAAATTAACTTCTCCGATATGGGATTCAAACGAGGTTTTGAAGACAAACAGCGAGACCGGGGCAGAAGAATCTGCAGCAACCTCTTTGTCATCTTTTGTCTTTGTTGCAGGGAGCTGGTCGGCTGAAGGAACAACAGCAGCAATAAACTCCAGTATCCTGCCAATACCGATATTTTTTTCGGCTGATGCACAGAAGATTGGAAACATTCCCCTTGATAAGAGCCCGGCCTTTATCCCTGTACGCATCTCATCCTCCGTCAGTCCGTCATTCTCGAAAAAAAGCTCCATGAGCTTCTCGTCATTTTCGGCAGCCTTTTCAATCAGCTCGTTCCTCAGTTCTTCTGCACGCTCCTGGTGCTCAGCATCAATATCACCTATTTCAGGCTTACCTCCCTCCTTAGGGTAGGTGTACTGTTTCATCTTAATGATGTCGACAATAGCATTGAATCCGGGACCGGCATTAACTGGAAATTGTGTCAGAACAGCATTGATTCCGAAGCTCTCCTTTACCGACTCAAATGCCTTGTCAAAGTTCGCCTTGTCGTGGTCACAATGGTTGATTACGATCATGACCGGTTTGCTGAATTTGTCAAGCCAGCGGCTGTGGATCTCAGTTCCTACCTCAACACCATGCTGGGCATTGATAAGCATTAGTGCAGCGTCGGCAACGTGGAGGATGGAAACCGTTCCTCCGACAAAATCGTCGGCCCCCGGAACATCCAGAATGTTAATCTTTGCATCATCGTACTCTGAATACATGACAGTGGAGAAGATGGAGGATTCATTTTCCTGTTCTATCTGGTTGTAGTCAGAAACAGTGTTATTGTGACGTATATCCCCCCTGCGCTCAATAATCCCCCCTTCGAACAGTATTGCTTCAGCCATGGTTGTTTTTCCTGAACCCGCGTTACCCGTAAGAGCAACGGTTTTGACCCGATCGGTTGTGTAGTTTTTCATACGATAAATGGTGTGTTATCAATTAAGTTATTCTATATCTGCCTGTTCTGATTCGGACAGCAAAAGTAATAAAATTTTGAATAAATCAAGGTAATGGACCTAAATCGGGTGAGTTACAGATATAAAATATTTACCTGAATTCTTCTTGTTTTTTTAAAAAAAAGAATACCTTTGCAACCCGATTTTGAACAATATATTATTTAAAAAATAAAAGTAATAAGCATAAATGCCTACAATTCAACAACTAGTACGTAAGGGTAGAAAGGAGCTTATAGACAAAAGCAAGTCTCCTGCACTGGATTCCTGTCCGCAACGCCGAGGTGTCTGTGTAAGGGTTTATACAACTACACCAAAGAAGCCAAACTCTGCAATGAGAAAAGTGGCAAGGGTAAGGTTAACAAACCAGAAGGAGGTGAATGCCTACATCCCGGGTGAGGGCCATAACCTTCAGGAGCATTCAATCGTGATGATCAGGGGAGGAAGGGTAAAGGATCTCCCGGGTGTAAGATATCACCTGATCCGTGGTGCCCTTGACACATCAGGGGTTGAGGGCCGCACTCAACGCAGATCAAAATATGGCACGAAGAGACCGAAGAAAAAATAATTGAAATCCTTTACAGGTAATGAGAAAGTCGAAACCAAAGAAGCGTATTTTGTTACCGGATCCCAAATATAAGGATCCTTTTGTAACACAGTTTGTAAATAATCTGATGTTTGCCGGAAAGAAGAGTGTTGCGTACGACCTCTTTTATGGTGCGATGGACATTGTGGAGGCGAAAACGAAAAGCGTTGAGAAGTCGACCCTCGAGGTTTTTAAGGAGGCACTTGATAATATTACGCCGCAGGTTGAGGTAAAGAGCAGGAGGGTAGGTGGTGCCACGTTCCAGGTACCTGTTGAAATAAGGCAGGAGCGCAAGGTTTCAGTTTCTATGAAAAACCTGATCCTTTTTGCCAGGAAGCGTCCGGGAAAATCAATGAGTGAGAAGCTGGCAGCCGAGATCGTTGCGGCTTACAATCAGGAAGGCGGTGCATTCAAGAGGAAAGAGGAGATGCACAGAATGGCCGAATCAAATAAGGCATTTGCCCATTTCAGGTTTTAACAAAATTTAATTTACAGGATTATAAGAGACAGTATTAGCAGGTAAGTGTGCAGCAGGTAATGAACCCAAGACTAAAAAATACCAGAAACATTGGGATCATGGCGCACATCGATGCCGGGAAAACGACCACCACAGAACGTATTCTGTTCTATACAGGTATTACCCATCGCATCGGTGAAGTTCATGACGGAGCAGCTACTATGGACTGGATGGTTCAGGAGCAGGAGCGTGGAATTACAATCACTTCAGCAGCCACTACAACATTCTGGAAATACAACAACCAGGAATACAAAATCAACATAATTGATACCCCGGGTCACGTCGACTTCACTGTTGAGGTAGAGCGCTCATTGAGGGTGCTTGATGGTGCCGTTATGGTCTTCTGTGCTGTTGGAGGCGTCGAGCCCCAATCGGAAACAGTTTGGCGGCAGGCAAATAAATATAAGGTGCCGCGTATTGCTTTCATCAATAAGATGGACAGGGTTGGTGCGGATTTTTTTGGAGTGGTAGGAGAGATCAAGAATAAGCTTGGGGCAAATCCGGTGCCCTTGCAGTTGCCGATTGGTGAACAGGACAATTTCTCGGGGATAGTAGACCTTATTGAGCGTAAGGCCATTGTCTGGAAGGAGGATGAGACGCTGGGTATGAAATATGAGTATTGTGCCATTCCGCAGGAGATGATCGAGACTGTTGAAGAGTGGAGGGAGAAGCTGGTTGAGGCAGTTTGTGTTTCTGACGACGACTTGCTTGATCGGTTTCTTGAGGACAGGAGCTCCATCACTGTAGAGGAGTTTATGGAATATGCCCGGCGCGCAACCATCAATATGGATATTACGCCTGTGTTTTGTGGTTCGGCATTCAAGAATAAGGGAATTCAGCGCCTGCTCGATGGTATCGTGGCCCTGATGCCCAGTCCGATGGATGTTGGGACTGTAAAAGGTATCAATCCCAACACTGATAAGGTTGAGGAGAGGGCTCCCAGGAATGATGATCCTCTTGCCGGACTGGTTTTCAAAATCGCAACAGATCCTTTTGTCGGGCGACTGGCCTATGTGCGGGTCTATTCGGGCATGCTTAAAGAGGGGGTGATGGTATTGAATAACAGGACGGAAAAGAAAGAACGGATCACCAGGATCTACCAGATGCATGCCAATAAACAAAATCCGAAAACGGAGATTGAAGCAGGTGATATTTGTGCCGTGGTAGGTTTAAAGGAGTTGCGGACCGGTGATACGATCACTACTGTGAATAAGCCCCTGATCCTGGAGTCGATCGAATTCCCGGAGCCTGTGATCGGAATTGCCGTTGAACCAAAAACACAAACAGATATTGATAAGCTGGGACTTGCCCTCGGTAAACTTTCCGAAGAGGATCCAACATTCCAGGTAAAGACCGATCCCGACTCTGGTCAGACTATTATTAGCGGAATGGGCGAACTACACCTGGAGATATTGCTCGACCGCCTGAAACGAGAGTTTAAGGTTGAATGCAATGTCGGATCCCCACAGGTGAACTATAAAGAGGCTCTCACAAAAGAGGTTCACCACAGGGAGGTGTTCAGAAAACAGACCGGTGGACGGGGAAAATTTGCAGATATTGAGGTATACATCTCCCCGGCCGATGATGGGGTAAAAGGATTGCAATTTGTCAGTGAAATTAAGGGAGGTAATATACCCAAAGAATATATACCATCGGTTGAAAAGGGATTTACAAACGCCATGCTGAATGGTCCGCTTGCCGGATATGCGATCGACTCCCTCAAGGTTCGATTGGTGGACGGGTCCTACCACCCTGTAGATTCCGATCAGCTTTCATTTGAGATTGCTGCAAGGTATGCACTCAGGGAGGCAGGTAGAAAAGCAAGTCCGGTGCTGATGGAGCCGATCATGTCGGTAGAGGTGGTAACACCGGAAGAGTATATGGGAGATGTGATCTCGGACCTGAACAAACGACGCGGTCAGGTCGAGGGAATGGACACCAAGGCGGGTGCCAGGTTGATCAAGGCAAAGGTTCCCCTGGCAGAGCAATTCGGATATGTAACGGTACTGCGAACATTGTCGTCGGGACGAGCCAGTTCTACCATGGAATTCAGCCATTTTGAGCAGGTGCCTCCGAATATTTCAAACGAATTATTAAAAAAAGCTTAAGGTAAATCAATAACAGTGAGTAATGAGCCAAAAGATCAGGATTAAATTAAAGTCTTACGACCACAATCTGGTGGATAAGTCAGCTGAAAAAATCGTTAAGACGGTGAAGTCAACAGGAGCTGTGGTAAATGGTCCGGTACCACTTCCTACCCACAAAAGGATTTATACCGTTTTGCGTTCACCTTTCGTGAACAAGAAGGCCAGGGAGCAATTTCAGCTGAGTTCTTATAAACGACTGCTGGACATATACAGCTCAACGCCAAAGACCATCGATGCACTGATGAAGCTGGAGCTGCCCAGTGGCGTTGAAGTAGAAATAAAAGTTTAACCAAGGAAAATTTTAATAGCATGCCGGGATTAATAGGTAAAAAAGTCGGAATGACCTCTATTTATGATGCGGAAGGGAAAAATATCCCCTGCACCGTAATTCAGGCCGGACCTTGCGTTGTGACGCAGGTAAAATCAGTGGAAAGCGATGGCTATGCATCCGTTCAGCTGGCCTTTGATGAGAAGAAAGAGAAAAACACCACTGCAGCAATGAAAGGCCATTTTGCCAAGGCAAGCACAACACCTAAACGGAAGGTAATTGAACTCAAAGGTTTTGTGCGGGACTGGAAAGCAGGTGACGTGATCACCGTAGATTATTTCAATAACGACACCTGGCTGGATGTGTCGGGAATCTCAAAAGGAAAAGGATTCCAGGGTGTTGTAAAAAGACATAATTTCAGTGGTGTTGGTGATGCAACCCACGGACAACACAACAGGGACAGAGCACCCGGTTCACTGGGAGCATCTTCTTACCCTTCACGGGTTTTCAAAGGAATGCGCATGGCTGGACAGACTGGGGGGAGAAAGGTGAAGATCCTTAATCTTGAGGTAATGAAAATTATTCCCGAAAATAACCTCCTGATCCTGAAAGGTTCTGTGCCGGGATCCAATGGTTCATATTTAATAATTGAGAAGTAATGGAATTAGAAGTATTTGATATCACGGGAAAAAGTACCGGCAAAAAAGTGAAGCTGGATAAGGATATCTTTGGCATCGAGCCCAATGATCATGCGATCTACCTGGATGTTAAACAATATCTTACGCACCAGAGACAAGGTACCCATAAAGCCAGGGAGCGTTCAGAAGTGAAGGGAAGCACCAGGAAGGTCAAGAGACAAAAGGGTACCGGTACCGCACGTTTTGGCGATATTAAGAACCCGATCTTCAGGGGTGGTGGAAGGGTATTTGGACCCAGGCCAAAAATATACGACCTGAAACTGAATAAAAAGGTAAAGGAGCTGGCGCGTAAATCGGCACTATCATACAAGGTGAAAAACAACCAGGTGATGATCGTGCAGGATTTTACACTCGACCAACCGAAAACCAGTGATTTCAGTGATATACGTAAAAACCTGAAAGTGGACGATAAAAAATCAGTTTTAGTTTTAAATGAAAGAAATAAAAATGTATATTTGTCGTCGCGAAATTTACAGAATTCCAAGGTTGTAACCGTTTCTGAATTAAACACATACGACATAATGAATGCGTCAGCACTATTGTTTGTGGAAAGTTCAATCGACGTTTTGCAGAAAAAAGCATAAATAATCAGATTACAATAAAGTTATGAATATTTTATTGAAACCCATAGTAACAGAGAAGATGACGGCCGGGGGAGAGAAGTTCAACCGGTATGGTTTCATTGTAGAAAGGAGTGCCAACAAGCTGCAGATCAGAAAAGCCGTTGAGGAGCTTTATGAAGTAACGGTTATTGATGTAAACACCATGCGTTATGGAGGCAAACGGAAGATGAGATATACCAGATCGGGTGTGAACAGGGGTAAGACCAATGCCTATAAAAAGGCGGTCGTAACTGTTGCAGACGGTGAAGCAATTGATTTTTACAGCAATATATAGAGAAATTATGCCAGTAAAGAAGTATAAACCTGTAACACCAGGCCAGAGAAAAAAACTGATCCCCTCATTTGAAGAGGTAACAACCTCTGTACCTGAAAAGTCGCTGATCAGGCCGATCAAGAAGTCGGGTGGTCGGAACAACCAGGGGCGGATGACAATGCGTTACATGGGAGGTGGACACAAGAGGCGTTACCGGCTGATCGATTTTAAAAGAAACAAGGATGAAGTGGCCGCTACGGTTAAAACCATTGAATACGATCCTAACAGATCCGCTTATATTGCATTGGTTGTTTATGAAGATGGCGAAAAAAGGTATATCCTCGCTCCGGAAAATATTAAGGTTGGAGATACCATTCAATCAGGCGAGAATTGTCCGCCGGAAGTTGGAAATACTCTTCCCCTTTCAAAGATTCCTCTTGGTACCGATGTGCACAATATAGAGTTGAAACCAGGTCAGGGTGGGAAGATTGTAAGAAGTGCAGGAGGTTATGCAACACTTACTTCGCGTGACGGGAAATATGCCAATGTGAAGCTTCCCAGCGGTGAGATCCGTATGATCCTGGTTTCCTGCCGTGCGACAGTTGGACAGATCTCAAACAAGGATCATGGTCTGACCTATTCGGGGAAGGCAGGCAGAAGTCGTTGGCTCGGCAGACGTCCCCGCGTTCGTGGTGTGGTAATGAACCCGGTTGACCATCCAATGGGTGGCGGTGAGGGTCGTGCCTCTGGCGGGCATCCGAGATCAAGAAAAGGTCTGATTGCTAAAGGTTTCAAGACCAGGGCAAAAAAGAAACAGTCCAATAAGTACATCGTTGAGAAGAGAAAATCTAAAAAATAAAAGTATATGAGCCGTTCATTAAAAAAAGGTCCATTTATAGATTTTAAACTGGAGAAGCGAATCCTGGACATGAATGATACAGGCAAGAAGTCAGTATTAAAAACATGGTCGAGGAGATCCGTTATCTCCCCCGATTTTGTGGGCCATACTATTGCTGTTCACAACGGGAATAAATTTATCCCTGTTTATATCACGGAAAATATGGTCGGACATAAACTCGGAGAATTTGCACCGACAAGGATTTTCAGGGGACATGGAGGAAAACAGAAATAAGAAATACTAAATTACCATATACAATGGGTGCCAGAAAAAGAATCAGAGCCGAGCAGGTAAAAGAGGCAAAAAAGAGCCAGTACCAGGCAGTATTGAGAAATTGTCCGACATCACCGCGGAAAATGAGGCTCGTTACCGATATGATTAAAGGTATTGAAGTGAACAAAGCGCTTGACATGCTCAGGTACAGCAATAAAGAAGCATCCCGGAATGTTGAAAAACTGCTGCTTTCGGCAGTTGCCAACTGGCAGGCAAAAAATGAGGGAGCTCGTATTGAGGAGAGCCATATCATTGTTAAAGAAGCATTTGTTGACCAGTCGCGTACACTTAAAAGAATTCAACCTGCACCTCAGGGCCGTGCCCACAGGATCAAAAAGCGTTCGAATCACGTAACAATCGTACTGGGTAGCCGGCAACTGGCGGAAAATGTTGAATCTGTAGAATCTCAAGAAAAATAGCATATATGGGACAAAAAGTAAATCCGATAGGTAACAGGTTAGGAATCATTAAGGGATGGGATTCCAATTGGTTTGGTGGCAAAGATTATTCGACCAAGCTGGTTGAGGATGTAAAGATCAGGGAGTACCTGAATGCCCGTTTGGCAAAAGCCAGTATCTCGAAGATTATTATTGAGAGAACCCTGAAACTGATCACCGTTACCGTAAATACAGCCCGTCCGGGTATTATTATCGGAAAAGGCGGACAGGAGGTTGACAAACTGAAGGAAGAGTTGAAGAAGATCACTAACAAGGAGGTACAGATCAATATTTTTGAGGTTAAGCGGCCAGAGCTGGATGCAACGATCGTAGCCAACAACATTGCACGGCAACTCGAAGGAAAAGTATCCTATCGTCGCGCAATAAAAATGGCAATCGCTTCAACAATGAGAATGGGAGCCGAGGGTATTAAAGTATTGATCAGCGGAAGACTCGGTGGTGCGGAGATGGCCCGCGCGGAGACTTACAAGGAGGGAAGAATACCGTTGCATACACTGCGGGCCGATATCGATTATGCCCTGGCAGAAGCACATACAAAGGTGGGAGTGCTGGGTATCAAGGTATGGATATGTAACGGCGAGATATTTGGAAAAAGAGATCTTTCACCAAACATAGGGGCCAAGAATGTGAAGCCGAAAAGTGGCGGAGCCGGAATGAGAAATAAAAGAAAGTAAAACAGAATACCCTAATATTATAAGGTAATGTTACAACCTAAGAAGACAAAATACAGGAGAATGCAAAAGGGGCGCATGAAAGGAAATGCGCAGAAGGGAAATACGCTTGCTTTTGGCTCATTTGGAATGAAGTGCCTTGAAGAGGCCTGGATCACAAGCCGCCAGATCGAAGCCGCCCGTCAGGCTGTTACCCGTCATATGAAGAGGGAGGGACAGTTGTGGATCAGGATATTTCCCGATAAGCCAATCACCAAGAAACCCGCTGAGGTAAGGATGGGTAAAGGAAAAGGGGCCCCTGAAGGTTTTGTGTATCCTATTACCCCTGGAAGGATTATTTTTGAGATCGAAGGTGTTCCCTTTGATGTGGCGAAAGAGGCGATCAGAATTGGTGCGCAAAAGTTTCCTGTAAAGACCAGGTTTGTCGTCAGACGTGATTATGAATTGAAATAGTAATAAAGATGAAGAATTCTGAGATCAGAGAATTGGCAACAGCGGAGCTTATTGAGAGAATCGATACGGAAGAGAATCTATTGTCCAGGATGAAGATGAACCATGCCGTCTCACCCCTGGATAATCCCAATAAACTACCGGCAACCCGCAAGATCATTGCCCGGCTAAAAACTGAATTGAGATCCAGACAGGCTGCTGAGCAGACAGAAAGCAAAGAATAACATGGAAGATATTACCAGGAAAACAAGAAGAGAACGTGTCGGTGTTGTCGTAAGCGACAGCATGGATAAATCCATCGTAGTCATTGTAAAGCGGAAGGTAAAGCATCCGATTTATGGCAAATTCGTGAATAAGAGCTCCAGGTTTATGGCGCACGATGAAGAGAATAGTGCCCATGCGGGCGACACTGTCAAGATCAGTGAGACAAGGCCGTTAAGCAAAAACAAAAGATGGAGACTAGTAGAAATTATTGAAAGAGCCAAATAAACTATGATACAACAGGAAAGCAGATTATCGGTAGCAGATAACAGTGGTGCAAAGGAGGTGCTTTGCATCAGGGTACTTGGTGGTACCAAAAGGAGATATGCCTCTATTGGCGACCAGGTGATCGTTAGTGTTAAGAGTGCAATTCCATCAAGTGAGATTAAAAAAGGTACAGTATCAAGGGCAGTGATTGTGCGGACAAAAAAAGAGGTAAGACGCAATGATGGCTCATACATCAGGTTTGACGACAATGCCGTGGTATTGCTGAATGCTGCCAATGAGATGCGTGGTACCCGTATCTTCGGACCGGTTGCCAGAGAGCTTCGCGATAAGCACATGAAGATCGTTTCACTGGCTCCGGAGGTGCTGTAATAATATAAAGAAAAAGCCAATGCAGAAGAAATTACATATCAGAAAAGGAGACGTCGTGATTGTGAACTCGGGTGAATACAAAGGCCAGCAGGGCAGGGTTCTTGAAATTGAGAAGTCACGCTCAAGGGCCATTGTTGAGGGTGTAAACATGGTTTCCAAACATACC
The DNA here is from genome assembly GCA_964539395.1 of uncultured Bacteroidaceae bacterium. Taxonomy (GTDB): domain Bacteria; phylum Bacteroidota; class Bacteroidia; order Bacteroidales; genus M55B112. Next base: position 1,083 of record CAZIIU010000010.1, on the reverse strand, counting down.
AAACCTAATGCCGATAGCCCCCAGGGTGGAATAATCAAGAAGGAGGCGCCGGTCCATATTTCAAATCTCAATGTGATCGATCCATCTACCGGGGAAGCTACAAGGATCGGAAGAAAAGTAGATGAAAAAGGTAAATTAATCAGATATTCAAAAAAATCAGGTGAGGAGATCAAATAATGGAATATATACCTACATTAAAAAGAAAGTATGCTGAGGATATCCTGCCTGCCCTAACCAAACAATTTGGTTATAGCAGTAACATGCAGGTTCCCCGACTTTCAAAGATCGTTATCAACCGCGGAGTTGGACAGGCCATTGCCGATAAAAAACTGATCGATTCAGCCGAAGAGGAGCTGACCCAGATTACCGGACAAAAGGCTGTTCAGACCCTCTCTACAAAGGACATTTCCAACTTCAAGCTAAGAAGAGGAATGCCCATTGGCGTGAAGGTCACATTGCGGAGGGAAAGAATGTATGAATTCCTGGAGCGTCTGATTAATGTGGCTCTGCCCAGAATTCGCGATTTCAATGGTATTTCTGCCAAACTGGATGGGCGAGGAAATTATACCCTTGGCATCACAGAGCAGATCATCTTTCCGGAAATAGATATTGATAAGGTCAACAGGATTTCAGGCATGGATATCACTTTTGTAACCACAGCAAGAACAGATGAAGAGGCATTTGCCCTGTTGAAAGAATTTGGTTTACCATTTAAAAATGTAAAAAAATAACAATATGGCCAAAGAATCAATGATGGCACGCGAAGTTAAGCGTCAGAAATTAATTAAAAAGTATGCCGAAAAACGAGCACGTCTGAAGGCTGAAGGCGATTACGTCGGACTGAGTCGCCTTCCAAGGAACTCAAACCCTATCAGGCTGCACAACAGGTGTAAGTTAACCGGTCGACCAAAAGGATATATGCGCCAGTTTGGAATCAGCAGGATCACTTTCAGAGAGATGGCATCTACAGGATTAATCCCGGGAATTAAAAAAGCCAGCTGGTAATTGTTAAACAGAAGAATTTAAACAGAGAAAAATGACAGATCCGATTGCAGATTATCTGACAAGAATCAGGAACGCAGT
>CAZIIU010000009.1:0-83419 GCA_964539395.1 uncultured Bacteroidaceae bacterium | reverse complement strand
TATGAAGACACTTATTGCATACTCAACAACACTTGGGTGTACGGAACAGTGCGCCAGTAAATTAAAGGAGGACCTCGGACCAGGCGTCGATATGTACCGGATTACAAGGCGGCGCAAGATCAACTTTGACCAGTACCAGACTGTGATTATTGGTGGCTCCATTCACGAGGGGATGATTCAGCGGGCAGTACGGAAATTCTGCCTCGACAACCTGGAGAAGCTCCTCAAGGTTGAAGTGGGGCTTTTTATCTGCTGCGTCGATCCCGGCGAGAATGAGGATGAATTATTGAAGACAGTGTTTCCTGAAGCTTTACTGAACCATTCTCTGGCGAAAAGTTACTTCGGAGGTGAGCTTAACTTTAAGAAGATGAACCTGATGCAGAAGATCATGACCCGTAAGAAGGAGCGTCTGGAGGTTATGCCCGAGATCGATTTTGACAGCATCCTGGCCTTTGCTGAACAATTACAACAGAAAAATGCATAATCGGCATCGCTCGGTCCATTATGTTGGTGATGCTATTATGTTCGAAGCTCTGATGCCACTGATGCATATCTTTGCAACCTTAAACTATTTTAATCTTTAATATCCTCATTATCAATGACACCTTCAAATACCTCAGCAACTGGTCCGGTCAGATAAACTCCTGTGAATTTGTCGCGCTTTAGCGAGGGGTTGAACTCAACCTGCAGGTTACCACCTCGTGTTTTTACCGCAACAGGGTATCCAAAATTTTCATCACTAAGAAATGTTGCCATGGCAGCGGCTGTTACACCTGTTCCACAACTTAGGGTTTCATTTTCTACACCTCTTTCGTAAGTTCTGACAAATATTCCATTGCCTGTCTTCTGAACGAAGTTGACGTTCGTTCCATTTACGAATCGGCTGTCCGACCGGAATTCTCTTCCCAGTGTAAAAACATCCACCTGCTCCACATCATCTACAAATATAACAAGGTGTGGAGAGCCTGTATCCAGTACATATCCCTCATTAATCTTCTGAATACTAATGACATCATGCATCTCCAGCTTTACTTCGTCGCCAGGAAGCAGGAACGCCCTGTGCAATCCATCAGCGGCCTCAAACCTGCAATCGCCCGCAGTCCACCCTGAACGCTTTGCAAAAAGGGCGGTGCAACGACCACCGTTACCGCACATCGATCCGGGTAGACCGTCTGAATTGTAATAGCTCATACGGAAGTCGGCAAGATCCGACGATTCCAGAATGATCAGCCCATCAGCTCCTATGCCAAAATGTCGGTCGCACAATGCCTCTATTCGTAAGGGAGAGCGATCGGACATGACACTTTTTCTGCTGTCGATCATGATAAAATCATTACCTGAACCGTGATATTTCCAAAATTGCAGTTTCAAAACGGTTGTATCGTTAAAAAAGGTTAAATGGAAGACAAAACTACAATATTTTTCTTTACTTTTTTGTTAACCTGGTGTTACTTTGGAACCAGGGCACGGATTTTGATTTCCTTTTACCGGCGCCTGGTTAAACAGGGCGTTTTCGCTAAATTGTGTAAAAGATAAAAACTTTATAAACTAAAAAACAGGATCCAAATGAAATCAAGAAATATTATAACAATTTTCAGCATTACACTGGTCTCGGCACTGGCTGCAGTTTTTGTTTATGCAAAATTCTTCCAACCTGAGCCGCGTATTGTAGAAATACCGGGATTACCAGAGGCCAGACAGATCAGTTACCCGGTTGCTGAGAACCGGTTTACCATGGATTTTACCGCTGCTGCAGCTTCCTCAGTGAATGCAGTGGTGCATGTTAAAACAACCGCCTTTCGCGAAACCGAAGTGAATCCGCTATATGAGTTCTTTTTCGGGATCACTCCTGAAGCAGAACCGCGGCCCGTAACAGGTTTCGGGTCTGGTGTGATCATCAGCGAAGATGGCTATATCGTTACAAACAACCACGTGATCGACGGATCCGATGAGATCCAGGTTACGATGAACGACAGACGGGTATTTGAGGCTGAGTTGATCGGTTCCGATCCAACGACCGACCTCGCCCTTATTAAGGTCGATGCCAAGGAATTACCTATCATCAGATATGGCAACTCCGATCAATTGCAACTCGGAGAGTGGGTGTTGGCTGTAGGAAACCCGTACAACCTTACATCTACGGTAACTGCAGGCATCGTGAGTGCCAAGGCACGTAACATAAATATCCTTAGAAACCAGTTCTCCATCGAATCTTTTATTCAGACCGATGCAGCGGTTAATCCCGGTAACAGCGGGGGAGCTTTGGTGAATACTGCCGGACAACTTGTCGGGATAAATACTGCCATCGCTTCACGTACAGGCAACTATACAGGCTATTCATTCGCGGTGCCGGTGAGTATCGTCCAGAAAGTGGTATCCGATATTATTGAGTTCGGTGAGGTTCAGCGTGCAATCCTTGGAGTAACAATCAGGGATGTTACATCCGACCTGGCAGAAGAGGAGGGACTCGAAGATACGGAAGGTGTTTACGTAGTGGATCTTTCTGAAAACGGTGCTGCAAAAGATGCCGGCATCAAGTCGGGCGATGTGATCCTCTCAATTAACGATATCAGGGTGAATTCAGTTTCCCAGCTACAGGAGCAGGTAAGCAAGTACAGGCCGAAAGACAGGGTGAAAGTGATCCTGAAAAGAAAAGGGGACCTGAAACAATTTGATGTTGTTCTACGTAACATGGAGGGAAGTACAGATATCGTTAAAACCAACGAAATCATCGAGGTCCTTGGTGCGAGGTTTGAAACACTCAGTAATTCTGAAAAGAGAAAACTTGGAATCACCAGCGGAGTAAGGGTGATAGCACTGCAGCCGGGCAAGTTTATGAAAGTTGGTATTAAACAGGGATTTGTGGTCACTTCAATAAACAAAACTCCTGTAAACAGTGTTAAAGATATAACCGATGTTCTGAGTAATGTGGATGGCGGGGTAATTATTGAAGGGGTTTATGGAGATGGATCGAAGTCATACTACGCTTTTGGTATGTAGGAAGATACTAAAAATCTTAACAATTCGTTATGATAAAGAAGGCCTGTGTTAGGTCTTCTTTATTTTTTTATTAATTTTATTGAATGTAAACAAATATGATCGTACCTTTGCGAGATTTTAAGTTTACATCAATTTTTCAATTCTAATTTTTCAAGGAGGAAATCAATGAGACAGTTAAAGATCACAAAATCCATTACCAATCGTGAAAGTGCATCATTGGATAAGTATTTGCAGGAGATTGGTAAGGAGGAACTGATCACTGTTGAGGAAGAGGTGGAATTGGCGCAACGGATCAAGAAAGGTGACCGACAGGCACTTGAAAAGCTTACCAGGGCCAACCTTCGTTTCGTAGTATCAGTAGCAAAACAGTACCAGAACCAGGGACTTAGTCTTCCCGATCTTATCAACGAGGGTAACCTGGGACTGATTAAGGCCGCTGAAAAATTTGACGAAACAAGGGGGTTCAAGTTTATCTCCTATGCGGTGTGGTGGATCCGTCAGTCAATCCTTCAGGCACTTGCCGAACAATCGAGAATTGTACGCTTACCCTTGAACCAGGTTGGTTCGTTAAACAAGATCAACAAAGCGTTTTCTAAGTTCGAGCAGCAACATGAGCGTACGCCCACGCCTGAGGAACTGGCTGCTGCTTTAGAGCTGCCAAAGGAAAAGGTCTCAGATACACTGCGGGTTTCAGGCCGCCATGTGTCCGTAGATGCTCCCTTCGTTGATGGTGAAGACAACAGTTTGCTTGATGTATTGGTGAACAATGATTCGCCAAACGCAGACAACTCCCTGATTAATGAATCCCTTGCCCGGGAGGTGGAGCGTGCCCTTGCCACACTCACAGAGAGGGAGAGGGATATCATTAAGCTCTTTTTTGGAATTGCATGTCAGGAAATGACACTTGAAGAGATCGGCGAAAGATTTGGATTAACCCGCGAGCGGGTAAGACAGATCAAGGAAAAAGCGATCCGTCGGTTAAGACACACTTCAAGAAGCAAACTATTAAAGACCTATCTGGGATAACATGCTTGATTGAACTGACTCAAGGCCGCAGTGTTTTTACACTGCGGCCTTGTTTTTTAAGGGGCGGGCATTTCATTCAGCTTTTCCTGAAGGGCATACATCTCATCCCTGAACCGTGCCGCCTCGATAAAGTCAAGCTCCTGTGCTGCCCTTTCCATTCGCTTCCTGGCATTGTCAACTGCTTTTTCCAATCCCTCCCTGTTCATGTATTTTACAACGGGATCGGCGGCAATTTCCGTCCTGGCCTGATCAGCGTAGGCTCCTGTTCGTGCAAGCATCTCACGATTCTGCTCGAACAGGGATACTGTCGTTTTGAAGATCTGTTTCGGCGTGATGCCGTTTGCTTCGTTATATTTCAGCTGCTTCTCCCGCTTCCGGTTGGTCTCGTCGATCGTCTTCTGCATTGAACGTGTCACTTTGTCTGCATACATGATCACCTTTCCATGCAGGTGTCGCGCTGCCCTTCCTGCTGTTTGTGTGAGTGAACGCTCCGACCGGAGAAATCCCTCTTTGTCGGCATCCAGGATCGCCACGAGCGACACTTCTGGCAGGTCAAGTCCCTCCCGCAGCAGGTTTACTCCCACCAGTACATCAAACTTTCCCCTTCGCAACCCGTCCAGTATTTCAACCCTGTCGAGGGTGTCAACATCTGAATGAATATACGCCGTCTTGATGTTCAGCTTCGTCAGGTAGGCCGACAACTCTTCTGCCATCCTTTTCGTGAGGGTCGTTACCAGTATACGCTCCTTGCCCGCCACACGTTTATTGATCTCGCCCGTCAGGTGGTCGATCTGGTTCAGGCTTGGTCTTAGTTCAATCACCGGATCAAGGAGTCCGGTCGGACGGATCACCTGCTCTACATAGATGCCTCCACACTTCTCAAGTTCGTAGTCGGCAGGGGTGGCCGATACATAAAGTGTGGCATCAATGATCTCTTCGAATTCATCGAATTTTAGCGGTCGGTTGTCAACCGCAGCCGGCAGCCTGAAACCGTACTCTACGAGGTTCTTCTTACGGGCATGGTCACCACCGTACATTGCATGGATCTGTGGAATGGTGACATGACTTTCATCAACCACGGTAATAAAATCCTCAGGGAAATAATCGAGCAGGCAGAAAGGGCGTGTTCCGGCTGCCCGGCCGTCGAAATAACGGGAGTAGTTTTCTATACCCGGACAATACCCCAGCTCACGTATCATCTCCAGGTCATACGTTACACGCTCCTCAATGCGCTGTGCTTCAATAAACCGGCTGTGCTTTTTAAAAAACTCAACCTGTTTCATCATGTCGTCCTGGATCTGATCGATCGCCTGCCTGATCCGTACCGGTGTGGTTACAAAGATGTTGGCCGGAAATATTGTAACTTCATCATGGGTTTCCAGGATATGACCGGTCAGGGGTTCAAACGACCTGATCGCCTCTATCTCATCACCCCAGAACTCTATTCTGTAGCCTTTATCGCTGTAGGCAAGGTGTACATCAACCGTATCACCTCGTACCCTGAAGGTTCCTGGTTTAAAATCGATCTCGTTTCTGGAATAGAGACTGTCCACCAGCTTTCGCAGCAGCACATTCCTGCTGATCATCTGGCTTTGTCGTATAGCAATCTTTGTACTGTGGAAATCCTCCGGATTGCCGATCCCATAGAGGCAGGATACCGAGGAGACCACGATCACATCCCTGCGTCCTGACAGCAGTGAAGATGTTGTGCTGAGCCGCAGCTTCTCGATCTCCTCGTTAATAGACAGATCCTTTTCAATATAGGTGTCGGTGACAGGCATATAGGCCTCCGGCTGGTAATAGTCGTAGTAGGAGACGAAATATTCAACGGCGTTTTCCGGAAAAAACTGCCTGAACTCGCTGTAGAGTTGTGCTGCGAGGGTTTTATTATGACTTAGAACCAGCGCCGGCCGGTTGAGCTCCCGGATTACATTAGCAACTGTAAAGGTTTTTCCTGAGCCGGTGACACCCAGCAATGTCTGGTATTTCTCACCCAGCTTAAATCCCTCCGCCAGTTGCCGTATAGCATCCGGCTGATCACCTGTTGGTGTGTATTCTGATGTAAGTCTGAACTCCATATCTTACCAGGTGAAGGTTACATATACCGGGAAGTGGTCGCTGATCCCGCCAAAATAGTTGTCACCTCCGTAGGTCCTGTCGGGCAGTTTCAAATTGCTGCGCTCATCGTGAAAGAGCATCCACTCCTCTATCAGTATATTCCCGCCGTCGAAGGTGGTCGAGAGCCCATCTTCACTAATCAGCAGCGGATAGGAGACTATAATCTGGTCATACATCTGCCACTCACCCCGGTAATTTAGCGTACCCTCCGATCCGAGGTTATGCTTGTCGTAATGAAGGTTATACATATCATTCAGAAGTATATTCTTCCTCTTATTACCGGCATGCAGCACATCATACACACTCTTGTTGGTCGGCTCATCATTCAGGTCGCCCATGATAATAACACGTGGTTCCGAAGCTGTTGAAAGCAGTCTGTCGAGCTCCCTCCTTAGTGCAATACCCGAGTAAACCCGCAGATGCTCCGTCTCCTTTACACCGCCGTAACGGGATTTCCAGTGGTTTACAAAAATATGGAGAGGATCGCCATCCGGACCGTCACCATGCACATGAAGGATGGGTCGCAAGGGTATTTCCTTTCCTGAAAGGTCCTCTACCTTCACCATCCTGTGGAATTTGTATTTAAACAGGTCCGGCCGGTAAATCAGTCCACAGTCGATTCCTCGCGGATCCTTGCCCTCAACCAGGATTACCTCGTATCCGACCCGGTTCAGTCCGCGTTGCTGCACCAGGTCAAGCAGCACCTCCCTATTCTCCACCTCAGCAAATCCGATGATCCCTGGTAGTTCCTTCTCAGGAAGTGAAAGGATCACCCGTGCAATGTCCTTCAGTTTCTTCTCGTACCTCTCACTGTTCCACATCTTCGACGCGCCGGGTGTAAACTCTTCATCATTGAAATCGGGATGGTCGATCGTATCGAACAGGTTCTCTACATTGTAAAACATTACGGTAAATCTCTTTTCCTGGTTGCGCTGTGAATACCCGTTCTGACCGGCAATCAGCAGTAGAAGAATGAAAGTTACGATATATCTCATAATGTCTTCGTATTGGTCTGCAATGACAATTAAATATTAAACGGGTGGTCGCATGGCTGCAGCAGCAGAGGCGCGATCTCAAGGTGGGAGTGCACCTGTCTGCGCCAACGATGTGATCCCCCGATAAGCAAAAATACCCAACTAAAAATTAAAAAATGAGAAAAAGAAATTATTTTTAACTTTATTGTTTTGGCCGGTCTGAGAATCGGGTGGATCGAAAGTGCAAAAGAGATCATACGTATGAGTCAGAAGAGCGATGAATTATTAAAGCGGATACAGAAACTGGTAAAGCAGAACCAGGAGCTGATTGATCAGAATGAGAAGCTGCAGACGGCTATTGAGCAGCTTAGTTTACAGAATGAGCGGTTGAAGCAGCGAATTGATGGAGGTGATGTTGTCGCAGGGGCAGCAGAACAGCCGGTGGTTGAGAAGTTTAAGATGGCGACGGTGCTGTTTGCCAATATCGAAGGGTTTTATAAGCTGACCGACGGGATTGGATCGGAGGAGTTGATGGACCAGTTGGATGAAGTACTGATCGAGTTCAACAACATCTTGAAAAAATACAAGATTCAGAAAATCAAGACGATCGGCGATACCTTCATGGCGGCCGGTGGAATCCCGGTGAAGAATATCACCAACCCGATACAGGTTGTAATGGCTGCGTTGGAAATGCAGGCTTATCTTCGGGTTCGCTCAGGTTCAGGCTCAGAGAAGATATGGAACATGAGCCTGGGAGTACATACCGGTCCGGTAACGGCAACTATTTCGGGGAAAAAGAAGGTGAGCTATGATATCAAGGGAGATACAGTGAACATTGCACATCGGGTTCAGGGGGTGGGGGAGAGTGGCAGGGTGCTGGTCTCGGTGATGACCTATGAGTTGATCAAGGAGTTTTTTATGTGCGAGTATTACGGGAAACTGCCGGTAAAGTACAAGGGCGACCTGGAAATGTTTGAGGTGCGGGGGTTGCGGCAGGAGTTTTCGCAGGAAGGATCCCGGTTGCTGGCCAATTCAATGTTCGACACCAAGTTCAAGCTGATCCAGTTCACCGACCTGCAGGAGATCATCCTCGACAAGCTGGAGAAGGAGCTTCCCGATTATTTGTATTACCACAACGTGAAGCATACGGTGGATGTGGTTACTGAAGTGGAACTGATCGGATGGGCCGAAGGACTGGATGATTCGGATATATTGATCTTAAAAACGGCCGGCCTGTTCCACGATGCCGGACATACGGTGGGATATGATGACCATGAGTACGAAGGGACGGTGCTGGCCAGGAAGATCCTCCCGGGTTATGGCTATACGGAAAAGGAAATTGAGCGGGTGTGCGAGGTGATCATGGCGACAAAAATGCCGCCGCAGCCAAAGGACCTGCTGCAGAAGATCATCTGCGATGCCGACCTGGATTACCTTGGCAGGAGCGATATGATCCCGGTGTCGAACATGCTCTACAAGGAGTTGAAGGAACAAAATAAGATCGGGACGCTGAACGACTGGAACAAGTTGCAGGTAAAGTTCATTTCAGGTCATCAGTATTTTACCAAAACCGCCCAGGCGCTGCGGGAGGTGAACAAGCAGAAGCAGATCGAGCGGATCAGGGAGCTGATCGAAGATTAGTGGTCAGACAGACAACAGCATTTGCTGTCCTGATTATTGGGGTAAGTTCATTTGGATAAACCCCAGGATGCTGTACGGCAAGTTAAGCTGCAATAAATGCAGTAAATTGCCGGAATGACAAGACCGTGAACGTAGTATGATCCGCAATTCTGGCAAGTACCGGTTGAGCTTTGGTATGTAACGGGCAACTCAAAAGAGATTGCCGGAGAATTAGGGATTCGCCCGGAGTTACAATACCGGTGGAGACTGGAATATATGAAGTTTCAGGATAACAGAAAAAGACCACAGCTTTGATTTATTGGCGTGCAAATCGAAAAAGACCTGCCGTTTCTGACAGGTCTTTTGCATTTTTGGTTCAAAACATGGTTCAAAAAAATGTAATAACCTGTGTTTCAACACCTATTTGTCGGGGTGAGAAGATTCGAACTTCCGACCCCTCGCCCCCCAGACGAGTACTCTAAACCGGACTGAGCTACACCCCGAACATTTGTTATCGCGAATTTAACTATTTCTTCCGAAAAGGGAAAATATTGACCTGATTTATGGTTTAGATTCCAATGCCTTCGAATTGTTGGCTGTCCCCATATTTACTGCCGACCCTGCCAATCCGTCAGTAACAAATATCACAGATGAGCATTGGGAATAGTCCATTTGTCATTTTCAGGTGTTAAAAAACTGACATCATCCTAATTGGCTCCGATTTTGTACATTTGCGCACTGAAACCTGTTAAGCAGTTGTTCTGTTTTGGAATCTGCCGAACAAATGTCAGTAAATGGACAAAAGGTTCTATAGTATTTGCAACATTTTTCAGATCAGAAAAGGTAAAAACGATAAAGATGGAATTGTTTAAACAAATGGATAGTAAAAAGCCCCTTGAGGATGGGAAAATTGTACCGCAAGATGTTTCAGAACATGTGCGATGCCTAATCCTTGGATCGGGTCCTGCCGGATACACTGCAGCGATCTACGCTGCCCGTGCCAACCTGAAGCCGGTGATGTATACCGGTATGCAAATGGGCGGTCAGCTTACCACAACAACAGAGGTGGAGAACTATCCCGGATACCCGGAAGGGGTAGATGGTACAGCGATGATGACCGATTTTGAAAACCAGGCCAAAAGGTTTGGTACGGATGTTCGATTTGGAATGGCTACAGCAGTCGATTTCAGCGGAAAGGTAAAGAAGGTGACAATCGATGAGGTAAAAGTGATTTCGGCCGATGCTGTGATTCTGGCAACCGGTGCAACGGCAAAATATCTCGGACTGGAATCTGAAGAAAAGTTTAAAGGGAACGGGGTTTCTGCCTGTGCCACCTGCGACGGCTTCTTTTTCAAGGATAAGGTTGTTGCAGTTGTCGGCGGAGGCGACACTGCCGCTGAGGAGGCGACCTATCTGTCAGGATTATGCAAAAAGGTATACCTTGTCGTGCGACGTGATGAACTGAGGGCCTCCAAAGCAATGCAGAAAAGGGTCTTTAATACAAAGAATATTGAGATACTCTGGAAACACCAGACCAAAGAGCTAAAGGGCGATAAAGTTGTTGAGTCGGTTGACCTTTATAAGAACAAGGGGGAATCGGATGAGGAAATCGTGAATGTTAAGATCGACGGCTTCTTTTTGGCCATCGGGCATACACCCAATTCAAATGTCTTTAAAAATTACCTCGAAACAGACAAAAGCGGCTATGTTAAAACAATTCCGGGCACTACCAAAACCAATGTGCCCGGTGTATTTGCCTCAGGCGACCTGCAGGACAATGTATACCGGCAGGCAGTTACCGCGGCAGGAACCGGTTGCATGGCAGCGCTGGATGCAGAAAGGTACCTGGGAGAGCTTGAATAAAGCAGATCAGGCGTTCCTGTGCGGATGGCCGTTATTCTTTTCCGACTGAAGAGTTACGGCAGGGATTATACCCTTAGCTTCGATATATCCTGGAACGTTTCGGTTTTATACTCACCTGCTTTGAGCTTGGCTGCACACTCTTTGAAAGCAGCAATGGTCTCATGAACGTCGTTAAGGTTATGCATCGCAGTAGGGATAAGTCTTAACAGGATTTCTCCCTTAGGTATTACCGGGTAGATTACCATCGAACAAAAGATGTTGTAATTCTCCCTCAGGTCGAGGATCAGATTTGTGGCCTCCACTAATCCGCCATGCATATAAACAGGTGTTACAGGAGATTCAGTTTTTCCTATGTCAAACCCGTTCTCTTTCAGTCCATTCTGGAGGGCGTCTACAATTTCCCACAATTTGGTTCTGAGTTCAGGCTTGGTTTTAAGCATCTCCAGTCTCTTCAGTGCACCAATCACCATCGGCATCGGAAGCGACTTGGCGTAGATCTGCGATCTCATGTTGTAACACAGGAAATCAACCACCTCTTTATGACTTGCAACGAATCCACCGATACCGGCCATTGATTTTGCAAATGTAGAGAAGTATACGTCAATCTTATCCTGGACGCCAAAGTACTCTCCTGTTCCCATACCTGTGTCACCCATCGTTCCAAACCCATGTGCATCGTCGACCAGCAGCCTGAAGCTGAACTTCTCCTTCATAGCAGCAATTTCCTTCAGATTTCCAAGATCACCTGCCATGCCAAAAACCCCTTCAGTAATGACCAAAACGCCTCCGCCTTGCTGCTCTGCACGCTTGGTGGCCCTCTCAAGCTGTTTTTGCAGGTTCTCCATGTTGTTATGTGGGAAAACAAAACGTTTTGACAGTGACATCCTCATCCCATCGAGAATACAGGCATGTGATTCGGAGTCATAGACGATCACATCATTCCTTGTTGTAAGCGCATCGATTATAGATGCCATGCCCTGGTAGCCATAGTTCAGCAGGTATGCAGCTTCCTTCTGAACAAATTCTGCCAGCGCTTTTTCCAGTTCTTCATGTTTTCTTGTCTGCCCGGACATCATTCTTGCCCCCATCGGGTAGGCCATCCCGTATTCTTCAGCAGCATCGGCATCAGCTTTGCGCACCTCAGGGTGATTTCCCAATCCGAGATAGTTGTTCAAACTCCATGTTAAAACCTCCTTGCCACGAAATTTCATTCGTGATGAGATCTCTCCCTCCAGTTTCGGAAAGGCAAAGTAGCCATGTCCGGCTTTCTGGTATTGCCCAATCGGGCCCCTGTCGGTAGTAATCCTTTCGAAAATATCCACTGCGCTTTAATTTTAAGTTAATATTGAGGGCAAATTTACTGTTTTTTGCAAAGCGGACAAATTTCAGGCTTTTTTCAGTTTGGCGCAAAATTTGATCTATGTTTTTACGTTATAGTACTTAACTGATAATCACGCAGGTTTTTATACCTGGGACATGTTTGGGTACCTGTTGAAACAGGGGCCCGAATCTGTCATAGCAGGTTTAGTACTCTTCCCTGTATCCGGTGGTTTACCCTGATCTGTATAATTCATGGAACAGTGTACAGGTAATGCCAGCTGAAACAGTGAAACTTGCGATATTTATTATTTACAGACCTGGTCTTGTAAATATTGATTGAAATTGTATGTTCATCTCATTCATTTATTGTATTTTTGCGCCATGTTGAAATTTGGGTATCATAAAGTTGGTTGGATGCTGTTGGCACTGCTGCTGCTGGCAGGCTGCGGTGAATATGAGAAAATCCTGAAAAGCAGGGATTACCCGGTTAAGTTTGAAAAGGCCATGGAGTATTTTGAGGCCGGTGAGTTTGTGAAGTCAGCCACACTGTTCGACCAGGTTGTGAACATATACAGAGGAACCACCAAGGCTGATACTGTAAAATACTATCAGGCTATGAGTTACTATGGTCAACGCGATTATATCCTGGCCGGGCACTATTTCAATGAACTGGCAACGACTTACACAAACAGTGAATACCTGGAGGAGAGCGAGTTCATGACAGCCTATTGCTACTACAAGATGTCGCCCCGACCCTCACTCGATCAGGAGTCTACTTTCCAGGCAATCAACGCCTTGAAAATGTATATCGTAAGTTACCCGACTTCATCCCGTGTCGATGAGTGCCGAAAGCTGATCGCCGAACTAAGTGACAAGATTGTAGAGAAGTCATATAACAGTGCAAAACTGTATTACGACCTGGGGTATTACAAGTCGGCCGTGATCGCATTGCGAAACAGCCTCAAGGCATATCCCGACACTAAGTACCGTGAGGAGTTAATGTTCCTGATCCTCAGATCATCTTACCTGCTGGCCGACAATAGTGTGGAGAGCAAGAAAAAAGAGAGGATGCAGGCTACTGCCGATGAATACCTCTCTTTCAAATCTGAATTTCCTGAAAGCAAATATATGAAGGATGCTGAAAAGATTTATTCCAGCATCCAGAATAACCTGGATATGAATATTACAGAAAATTAGTATGGATTACAAAAGGACAAAAGCACCTCTTACAACAGTAACGAGGGATCTTGAAGCAAATGACCGTGAAACGGGCAACATTTATGAAGCCGTTATGGTAGTGGCCAGGAGGGCCAACCAGATCAGTGTGGAGATGAAGCAGGAGTTGAACCAGAAACTGGAGGAGTTTGCATCTTATACTGATAACCTGGAGGAGGTTTTTGAGAACCCGGAGCAGATTGAGATTTCGAAATACTTTGAAAGGTTACCGAAACCCAGCCTTATTGCTCTCCAGGAAATGGATGATCAAAACATTTATCACAGGATCAACGAAGATATCGAGCAGGCAGAATAACACCACTTATGGAACTTTCCGGTAAAAGGGTCATTCTTTCAGTTACAGGTGGCATTGCCACCTATAAGTCAGTATCACTACTTCGGCTCCTGATGAAGGAGGGTGCCGGTGTGCAGGTGCTGATGACCCCTACGGCGAAAGAGTTCGTATCCCCGGTTACCTTCTCTGCACTCTCCGGCAAGTCCGTTCTTTCAGACTTTTTCAACACATCGGATGGCGATTGGAACAGTCATGTAGAACTTGGAGTAAACGCGGATTTAATGATTATAGCTCCTGCCACTGCCACAACGATGGGGAAATTGGCCAATGGCATTGCCGACAACCTGGTTGTAGCAACCTATCTTTCAGCACGTTGTCCTGTAATCGTGGTACCGGCGATGGATATGGACATGTACGCGCACCCATCTACAAAACGCAATCTGGAGATCCTTGAGTCATTCGGAAACCTGATACTCCCTCCGGCAATAGGCGAGTTGGCCAGTGGTCTCTCCGGCAAGGGAAGAATGCAGGAACCTGAACAGATTCTTCAGTTCATCCACGAGTTTCAGTCAGGCGAAAAAAAAAAGTCCTGAATAAAAAGGTCCTAGTTACCGCAGGCCCGACACACGAAGCGATCGATCCCGTCCGTTATATTGGAAACCACTCTTCCGGGAGAATGGGTTTTGCTATAGCAGATGCCTTTGCACAAAGGGGTGCAGATGTAACCGTTGTTGCCGGTCCAACCATTCTTGGTCCTGCTAACCGGATGGTGAAGGTGGTAAGGGTTACTACTGCTGCGGAGATGTACAGTGCCTGCCTTGATCGGGTTGAGGCAACTGATATTGCCCTGTTTTCTGCTGCAGTTGCCGATTTTACACCCGATATTTCAGCTTCCCGGAAGATTAAGAGAGGGAAGGGCGATTTTTCGATCCGGCTGAAGCCCACAAAAGATATTGCAGCAGAGCTGGGTAAGAAAAAGAGGGAGGATCAGTTTTTTATAGGTTTTGCCCTTGAAACGAACGACGGATTGAAAAATGCAACTGGGAAATTAAAAATGAAAAATCTGGACCTGATCGTGTTGAACAGCCTGGAGGACGAAGGAGCCGGATTTGGTACGGAGACGAATAAAGTTATGTTGATTGATAAGTCGGGGAATATTGATAATTTTGGGTTGAAACTTAAAACGGAGGTTGCCCGCGATATTGTTGAAAAGACCATAAAAATGCTGAACGATGCATAGATTCATTGTTACCATATTATTAACAATAGTTATATACGGCGCAAAAGCACAGGAGCTAAAGTGCAATGTACAGGTGATAAGCCAGAAGGTGGAAGGTTCCAACAAGCAGGTCTTTGAGACCATGCAGAATGCCATCTATGAATTCATGAACAACAGGGTGTGGACCAACCATGTGTACACCATGGAGGAGCGGATTGAGTGCAACCTCCTGTTCAATATCACCGAGAGGATCTCTGCCGATGAGTTCAGGGGTACACTTACTGTACAGTCGAGTCGTCCGGTCTTTAACACCAATTACATTACTACGATGTTCAACATTGTTGACAATGATATTCGGTTTCGATACATTGAATTTGAACCGCTTGAGTTCGACCTGAATTCTTATACTTCAAATCTTACATCCATCCTGGCATTTTATGCTTACATGGTCCTTGGGCTCGATTACGACTCATTCGAATTGGATGGGGGTACGCAGTTTTATGAAAATGCAGAAAAGGTTGTGATCAACGCGCAGAATTCAAATGAGAAGGGATGGAATCCGGTGGATGATATGTCGCATAAAAGCCGTTTCTGGCTGGTGAAGGATATGATTGACAGCGAATATGCACCAGTGCGGGAGTTTTACTACCGATATCACCGGCACGGTCTTGATATAATGGAATCGAAGGTGAACGAAGGCAGGGAGGAGATCGCCGGGTCGCTGGAGTTGTTGCAAAAGGTGTACCGGAGCAGACCCGACCCATATATGCATTTGCTGCAGGTCGTTTTTGATGCCAAGGCCGATGAGATCTCGAAGATATTTTCCGAATCCTTCCCGGAGGAGAAAAACAGGGTCTATGCCATGCTTATTGAAATGGACCAGTCAAATAAAAACAAATATCAATTGATCCTGGAAGATAACAACCAGGTAGATTTTTAATGATCAGCAACCTTAAGATTCGCAACTATGCCCTGATCGAAAACCTTGAAATCGGTTTTTATTCCGGGTACATCACGATTACCGGAGAGACAGGTGCCGGTAAGTCAATTTTGATGGGGGCCCTTTCCCTGATCCTCGGTCAGCGTGCTGATACTTCCGTATTGTTTAATAAGACTGAAAAATGTGTCGTTGAGGGACAGTTTGCTATCGGGGAGCAGCACAGGCCCTTTTTTACATCGAATGATCTTGACTTTGACAGTGACATGTTTCTCAGGCGCGAGATTCTTCCGGGAGGAAAATCGCGTGCGTTCATCAACGATACCCCGGTTGCGCTCGCAGTGCTGAAGGAGCTTGGCGATCAGCTGGTCGACATCCACTCACAGCACCAGAGTCTCCGCCTGAGTGACCACAGCTACCAGTTGAATGTGGTCGACTACGTGAGTGAGAACAGAAAGGAGCTGATCAGTTACCGTGCGCAATATGAGGCCTGGCTCAATAAAAGAGCAGTGCTGAAGCAGCAGCGGGAAGAGATCGAAAGAATTAGCGGTGAACTGGATTTCTACAGGTACCAGTTCGACGAGTTGTCTAAAGCGGCGCTGAAACCCAATGAACTGGAGGAGCTTGAACAGGAGTTGTTGCAGTTGGAGAATGCCGAGGAGATCAAGCTTTCGCTGACAGGTGCCGGGAACGCACTTTCGGGAGAGGGAAATGTCCTCACCCTGGTAAATGAGGCAGTTTCATTGCTAAAGAAAAGTGGACGCGTGCATCCGCCTTCAGCAGAATTTGCAAGCCGCCTCGAGTCGGCCTACATTGAATTAAAAGATGTAGCGACCGAGATGCTGGCACTGGCCGAGCGGACCGATCATGACCCGGAGAAGCTTCAGGTGACAAGGGAAAGAATTGATTTGATTTACAGCCTGCTGCAAAAACACAGGGTGAAAGGTTTAGATGAGCTGATTGCTTTACGCAACCAGTTGGGCACTAAAATCGAGACCATTACCTTTTCTGATGAAACGCTAAAAAAGCTTGAGAATGAGTTGGATACTATGCGCAAGCAACTTCAGGATCGGGCGGAAGCACTGCATGCCTCCCGTCTGGAGAGCGGCGGTCTGATTGAGCAGAGGGTTGCAGCACAGTTAAAGCAACTGGGTATTCCTAATGCCGTGTTCCTGGTAAAGGTCGACAGAACAGCCGATCCGGGTCCCAATGGAATGAGTGATGTACGGTTTCTCTTCTCAGCCAACAGGCAGTCACCCCCGGAGGAGATATCCAGGGTAGCCTCAGGCGGGGAGATATCAAGGCTCATGCTTTCGATCAAAAGTCTGATGTCGGATTTCAAGGGTCTTCCCACGATCATTTTCGATGAGATCGATGCTGGTGTGAGTGGAGAAATCGCTGAGAAGATGGGTGCGATAATGAAACGAATGTCGGGGGGTCGCCAGGTGATCGCCATTACCCACCTTCCGCAGGTTGCCTCTCAGGGTGAGGAGCATTTCCTGGTGTATAAGGAGGATGAAGGCAACGCTACCGTAACACACATTAAGAAACTTTCTCCTGTTGAACGGGTAACGGTAATTGCAAAATTGCTTTCAGGAGAAAAGCTTACCGATGCTGCTATCTCCAATGCCAGGGAGCTTTTAAAGCTTTAGGAATACCAGTTGCAACAGCCTTTTGCGGACCTGAACTATCTTCGGGTATATGATGCGTTTAAAGAACTGAGCGATAAAGAATACAAGCCTGCTCTCGCACAAACAACAAGTTGATTTGTTTTATCATTGCTACAACCAAAATTATGTATTATGGCGTATAACCTGCTTAAAGGAAAAAAGGGACTGATCTTTGGTGCCCTCAACGACAAATCCATTGCATGGAAGGTCGCAGAAAAAGCGCACGAGGAGGGCGCTGAGTTCGTGCTGACAAATGCTCCGATAGCAATGCGCATGGGAAGTATGAATGAGCTGGCGGAGAAGTGCAATGCAGAGATCATCCCTGCGGATGCCACTAACCTGGATGATCTGGAGAACCTGATCGACCAGTCGATGAAAAAGCTAGGCGGAAAATTAGATTTCATCCTGCATTCAATTGGAATGTCGCCCAATGTTCGTAAAGGTATTGAGTACGATGAATTGAAGTATGAGTACTACCATAAAACACTTGATGTATCAGCTTTTTCGTTGCATAAAATACTGAGTACAGCCAGGAAGAGGGATGCACTCAATGAATGGGCTTCAGTGGTGGCACTCACCTATGTGGCGGCCCAACGAACTTTTGTAGGATATAACGACATGGCCGATGCCAAGGCAATCCTCGAGTCGATCGCCCGCAGCTTCGGTTATATTTACGGCCGGGAGAAGAAGATACGGATCAATACAATATCTCAATCACCCACCCTCACTACAGCCGGTAGCGGAATTGCCGGTTTTGACAAGCTGGAAGATTTTGCCGACAGGATGTCACCGTTGGGGAATGCTACGGCTGTGGAGTGCGCCGACTATTGCATTACTCTCTTTTCGGATCTAACAAGGAAGGTGACTATGCAAAACCTGTTCCACGACGGGGGGTTCTCCAGCATGGGTATGAGCCTGCGTGCCATCCAGCAATATGAGAAGAGTTTCGAGGATTGTCCGCCGGTCGGGGAGGATATACCATTTGACGATAAAGAGGCAGAGAGGTTCAGATAGTCCGGGTTAGTGTATGCGATCAATGCCGTGGCTTATCCTGTTTCTTTCAGCCTTCCTGTTCCTAAAAAACAGTTACCTCCATAAATTCATCTAAACCACCCCGGTTCGAGCGTTTTCAAAAAAAAATTTTACATTTACCAGCTAACCAAACCGGTAATGCAATGAATGTCATTATTGTACTGATCTATTTTCTTTTCCCTGCACTTTTACTGGCTATGAGTGGCCGATACACCATCATAAAAAGAATCGGGGTGATCGTTTTTTGTTATGTCGGCGGACTTATCATCGGGAATACCGGTATAGTTCCTGAGAGGATGGAGTCTTTTCAGGGCGACCTGATGGGCGCAACCATCCTTCTGGGTATCCCCCTGGTACTCTTTTCGGAGAATATCCTTAAATGGATTAAAATGGCACGGTACACCTTTCTGTCGCTGATCCTCGGTGTTGTATCCGTTGTAGTTATGGTCTTTCTCGGCTATTTCCTGCTGAAAGACAGACTACCGGAGGCACATAAGATCGGCGGATTGTTAATCGGGGTCTATACCGGGGGAACACCAAACCTGGCAGCAATCGCACGGGGTTTGAATGTGGAGGAGGATCTGTATATCCTGACTCATACGGTTGATCTTGCAATTGGTGCTGTTGTTCTGTTGTTCCTGATCACAGGGGCCAGGCGTTTCTTTGGGATGTACCTGAAACCTTACAGGCACAGTGATGAGTACAGCGATATAGATGCCATGCAGACTGCCAGTGCTTTTGAATCTTACACGGGATTTTTCAGCAAGGAACATTTTCCCGGTGTAATAAAAGCGTTTGGATTTGCCCTTATTGTTTTTGCGGCAGGGTTTGGAATGACCTTTTTATTTGAAGGAGAGAGCAAGGACACTGCTGCAATACTAACTGTTACAACACTTGGTATTTTGTTTTCTCTTGTTCCGGCAGTGAGCAGAAACCGCAAATCGTTTCAGCTGGGCATGTATTTTATCTATGTTTTCTGCGTAATTGTTGCATCAAAGGCTGATCTGAAGGAGATTTTCTCTCCCGAATCTGCCGGTCTTCTCGCCAATATTGCCATTTACATTGCATTGGCGATGGCCGGATCACTGTTTCTGCACTCCCTCCTGTCAAAAATTTTTGGGATTGCCAATGATGACTTCATCATTACCTCTACGGCCCTTTCCAATTCACCACCGTTCGTACCTGTCGTTGCCGCTGCCCTGAAAAACAGGGAGGTGATGGTGCCCGGGATGATCATCGGGGTAATTGGGTATGCGATAGGAAACTATCTCGGTGTGCTTGTTGCAAAAATCCTGGAACTGCTGTAAGCGGATCCTTATTTTTTATAGCATAATGCCAGCTTTCCTGATCGAAGAACTATGGCACCGGCGTTAAAAACAAGGTTAGAATCTTACCGCTGTATGGTTGTTATTCTGGCTGATCTGGTCAGAATAACTACCGAAAAGCTGTAAACAGGCGCTCTGCTGTCCCATAACATTTCACCCGTCTCTTATTTTTCATATCTTCGCTTCATGCGAAAACTAATAAAAAATATAGCGACACTGGCAGGAATTCTCGAACGGGATCAGTACTGGCTCGCCGGCAAGGCGATGTCGAGGATTGAGACAATCGAACAAGCCTGGCTGCTGATCGAAGACGGCCGGATTGCCGGTTATGGTAATGAGACGCCCCCTCCAGAGGCTGACAAGGTAATTGATGCAGCAGGTGGTGTTGTGCTGCCTGCCTGGTGCGATTCCCACACCCACCTGGTTTATGCAGGAAGCCGGCAGGATGAATTTATGTACAAGGTGATGGGACTGAGCTATGAGGAGATTGCGCGCAGAGGCGGGGGAATCCTTCACTCGGTGAAACTGTTGCAGCAAACTTCCGAAGAGGAGTTGTTTCATCAATCGGTTGAAAGGGCCCATGAGATCATTTCCCTTGGCACAGGTGCGGTGGAGATAAAAAGCGGGTACGGACTTACTGTTAGAGATGAGCTTAAAATGCTCAGGGTTGCACGTCGGATCGGGCAGGAGACCCCGCTAAGCGTGAAAACAACTTTTTTGGGGGCCCACTCCTTCCCGGAAGAGTATCGCAACCGGCGCGATGCGTATGTCGATCTGGTGATCAATGAGATGCTGCCTGAAGTTGCAGCGGAGCATCTTGCCGATTTCATTGATGTTTTCTGCGAACGGGGTTTTTTTACTCCCGAGCAGACCAACCGGATTTTAAGGGCAGGGGTGAAGGCCGGTTTGCGACCCAAGATTCATGCCAATGAACTCGACTATTCCGGGGGAGTCCAGTCGGCGGTAAAACACCATGCCCTTTCGGTGGACCATCTTGAATTTACCGGTGAGGAGGAGATTGCATGTTTGGTAAAAGGAGAAACCATGCCAACCCTTCTTCCGGGAGCCTCCCTTTTCCTGGGAATGCAATATGCACCTGCCAGAAAGATGATCGATGCCGGACTACCAGTGGCGCTGGCATCAGATTACAATCCCGGGTCGTCCCCTTCAGGAAACATCAACCTGATCATGTCGCTCGGTATGATGCAGATGAGGATGCTGCCAGCGGAAGTGATCAATGCTGTGACGATCAATGGGGCTTATGCTATGGGACTTGAGTCAACACATGGTTCCATAACACAAGGCAAGGTTGCAAACCTGGTCATTACAAAGCCCATCCCGGGAATCAATTTTTTACCATATGCTTTTGGCAGTAACCTGATTGCAGAGGTGATACTACATGGTGAGGAGGTATAACAATGGATTTTATCTCCATTGAAAACCTTTGTCATGCAGATTTATGATTTTTCGACTTTTATGATTAAGTCTATTATAGGGCATTGGCTTTTGTACAGACATTTCAGGCCCCCTACAAAGGGGGTAAGACTGTGGCCAGTGTTATTAAACAGAACAGGGAATATTTAAACCATTACAATGAACCAGATCATCGAATGTGTTCCCAATTTCAGCGAGGGCCGCGACATGGGAATAATCAGGCAAATAACCGGTGAAATAGAATCCACAGATGGTGTCAAACTGCTCAATATTGATCCGGGCAGGGCGACCAACCGCACTGTGGTTACATTTGTCGGCAAACCGGAATATGTCATAGAAGCCGCCTTTCGCGCAGTAAAGAAGGCCGGGGAGATCATCGACATGACCAAACACACTGGTGAGCATCCGCGGTTCGGTGCCACCGATGTCTGTCCGCTGATTCCCATCGCAGGCATCAGCATGGAAGAGACAGTGGAATGGGCCCGCAAACTGGCGAAGCGTATCGGCGACGAGCTGAAGTTCCCGGTTTACTGCTATGAGAATGCTGCCCTGGCAGTGGAGCGCAGGAACCTTGCCGCGGTGAGATCAGGCGAATATGAAGGGCTGAAACAGAAGTTGAACGATCCAAAGTGGAAGCCCGACTTCGGTCCCGCGGAGTTTATTCCCCGCATTGGCGCCATTGCTGTTGGAGCACGCGATTTCCTCGTGGCCTACAATGTTAACCTGAACACAACTTCTACCCGGCGTGCCAATGCGATTGCATTCGATGTGCGCGAGCGGGGGAGGGTGAAGAGGGAAGGCAACCCCCTTACCGGTCCGGTCGTTAAGGATAAGCAAGGCAATCCCGTGATGATTCCCGGCACCCTGAAGGCGGTGAAGGCAATCGGTTGGTTTATCGAGGAGTACGGTGTGGCGCAGATTTCGATGAACCTTACCAATATATCTGTAACTTCCATTCACGAAGCGTTCGACGGGGTATGCAAAAGGGCGGAGGCACGCGGTATCAGGGTAACCGGATCTGAGATTGTTGGACTGGTGCCGCTGAAGGCGATGCTCGACGCCGGAAGGCACTTTCTTCGCAAGCAGTCCCGGTCACTCGGGGTATCGGATGCCGAACTGATCAAAATCGCGGTAAAGTCGATGGGACTCGATGAACTGGGACCGTTCGATCCGGCCGAAAAAATCATTGAGTATAAGATGAAAGCAGGTCAGCCTTCGGGGCTGGCGGATCTTACCGTTAAGGGGTTCTTGGAGGAGACCGCGTCAGAGTCGGTTGCTCCAGGCGGAGGATCGGTAAGTGCATACATAGGATCGGTGGGTGTTGCACTGGGAACCATGGTAGCCAATATCTCGTCGCATAAACGAGGCTGGGACGATCAGTGGGACTATTTCTCCGGGTGGGCAGTGAAAGGCAAAATCGTACAGGAGAAGTTGCTGGAATTGGTGGATGAGGATACCAATGCGTTCAATATAATCATGGAGGCATTCGGGCAGCCGAAGTCGACTCCTGAGGAGCAGGATAGCCGCAGAAAAGCGATAGCGGAGGCAACCATCGTTGCAATAGAGGTACCGCTGGAGGTGATGAGGACCGCTTTTAAGGGGTATGAAGTGACAGAGGCGATGATCGACAGGGGAAATCCGAACAGCATCACCGATGCCGGTGTGGGTGTGGTTGCGATCCACGCAGCCATCGAAGGGGCCTGGCTCAATGTGCTGGTGAACGCCGCGGATGTGAAGGAGCATGAAATGGTGCAGAAGATGCTGAAGGAGGGAGAGAAGCTTCAGGCGGAATCTGATGAGATAAAAAACCGGCTGAAAGCACTTGTATCAGAGAAAATGGGTCTGTAATTGAAAAGTAACTTTTAATTTTGAAACAGTACGAGCCTGGATTAATGCGGCGAAGCCGATAAAAGGGAGATGATCAGTTTAGCTAAAACTACTCTGTTCAAAGATCGCAAGTAACGAATGGCAGGGCTAAAATTGAGTTCACTAATACCTGGTAAGTAAGCAGGGCGTTCCTGTTTCTACTTTGACAGATTAATAAAATCCCGTGAAAACATTAAATGAATAATTAAGGATATTGAAGCTTTGCACAATACTTCCGTTGTTTAGAAGTGTTTCATAAGTCATCAATTGAGCTCTCCAGGTCATCGATCGGGATGGAAAAGTCATTCCTGAAGTTGGAAAAGTCATTTCTTGAGTTGGAAAAGTCATTAATCGGGATGGAAAAGTATCTTCCTGAAGTCATTTGGTCACAAATCGTATTCATTTAGTCAACTTTTAACGGTAGTGTAAAGAATTCTGTGTAACCCGAAAAAAAATGTCCGTAAACAATGATCTTGAGCAGGAGAATTGCAATAAGAGAAATTGATTTTTCCGTGATTTCCATTTTTTGTTAATAATCTAATCGTTGTTTCCTGAGAAGGAAGCTCATTTACAATAGCCCCCTATATCAGATTAGTGGAGACAGGGCCAAAAAAGTCATACGTTTTCAGCAACTATTTTTTCAAAGAATGAATTCAATTAAAAGCATGAGCCCTGAATGCCTTATGGGGAGAGAGACAGAGGTGAATGAAAAAACTCAAAAAGAATGGAAAAGAATGCCATCAGTGCTTAAATTATTAGCCGGGCAAATCGCTGCAGGGAGGAGACAGACGATGACGACAGGTGATAAATAGCTGGTATCAAAAAGAATTATAATAATGTGTCAAGGAATAACTATAAATCATACGCTGTGTATGATTCGGTTTACCAGGTAGTCAGGGTAATGTTATTGCATCAGACTATTATAGTATTTGCAGAGTAAAACCAGATCCTCCGGCTTCCTGAACCTCAGCCGGTCTTTTTTGGTATAGGTGATCAATTCATCAGCATAGGCGGGAAACAGTTCAGGAATTGATTTTCTTCCCGGGAACTCCTGCGCCGGGTCTCCCTTAAACCTTACAAACAATCTTTCGGGCCGTTGCTGAAATCTTGCCGGTTTGGCATCTTCATATCCTCTGGGCGGTTCGGGCTCGAGAAGAATAATTTCATATTGTTTGAATGCCTGTATGCCGTCGCTGTCATACAGCAATTGCATATAGCTTCTTTTCACGTTCCTGGCTTCGATGTATTCCTGGAATATATAAGTATCGTTCCCAATCCAGACAGTATCGACTTCGGTATATCGCGGATCGAAATATAAAATCTCATCTTCCGATTTAAATTCGAAATGTCCATCATACACATTATAGCGTAATTGCAAATCCCTGTAATAGGAGTCGCGGTAACTAAGCGATCCTGCTACAAACTCCTCCGAAAGGTAGGGGGACCCTTCAATCATCGCGCTGCTGGCCCGATACTCCCTGTTGTAGTTGTAATTCGACTGCATGAAATCGGAGATATCTGTTAACGTAGTAACGCCAAGTGGTTGCGCACCGGCGGAAATGCAGAGTGAAAAAAGGATGATCCCTGTTGTAGGTAGTATTACTTTCATGATTTCAGGCAAACTTGATTTATACAAATATAACCTTTGAAAATAGATTTTTTGTTATGTATCTATGTGAAATGAACAGTCGGATGGGCTGGATTTGATTGACCCCTGATCCATCTTTTAAACAATGATGGTTGCATTTGTATAACTAGGATATGAGGGATGAGCAGTTTTGAAAAAAAGGAGTAACTTTGTGTATTTCTTATGTGTTTGAAGAGTGATTTTTTTCATGATTAAAAAGTTTCATATTCATGATAGTTTCTAATATGGCAAACAGGTTTCGGTTCATCCTGCCTCTTATGATATTTTTTCTTTATGGTACCGCTGAGGCACAGGTCTCCGAAGGGGGAATTCCATACAGCTACAAAGGTAGAATATATATGAAAAGCACTGTTAAGCTGCCGGAGTACATGTTGAAATCGCAGGATATTAAGGCGTTACTAAGGGAAGATGAGAGAAGCGGAACTACCAACCGGTATTCAACTTTTGAGGATGTTATAATCGATATCCGGAAGGAAGGTGAGGTGACCGATATTCCCGAGGAGGATGGAAGAATCTGGAGATACAAGGTTACCGGTGAGCATGCCACATCAATTCAACTGTTTTTTAGTATATTCGACTTACCTCCCGGAGCTATGTTATATATCTACAGTGAGAATTACAATGAAATTTATGGGGCCTTCACCAACAGGAATAATCGGTCCGATAATACACTGATGATTGCTGATTTAGCAGGCACCACAGCAATTGTCGAGTATTTTGAACCCTACAACAGCGAATATGAGGGACAATTGGAAATTGGTTCTGTAGGGCAGGGTTACAGGGTATTTGAGAAGATTGGAACGAATGAGGATGCTGATGGATATATCAACGTAAACTGTAGTGAAGGAGCCCTTTGGCAGAATCAAAAACATTCGGTTTGCAGGATCTCGTTTCAGGTAGGATCGAACGGATATTTATGTAGTGGTGCTTTTATCAATAATGTTAATAATGATGGAACACCCTATTTTCTTACAGCCAATCATTGTTTAAGTAGCGAAGAAGCTGCCAACACTGCCATCGTCTATTTCAATTTTGAGTCGATAGGTTGTAATGGTGCTATAAAGTCCTTTTCTACTCTTTCGGGTGCAAAACTTAAAGCCACAGCGCAGGATTCCGATTACACATTGCTTTTGTTTAATAGTGCACCTCCCGCAAGTTATCAACCTTATTTTGCTGGTTGGAATATTTCCGGGGATCCGGGCAAATATAATGCAGGTATTCATCATCCAACCGGGAGGACCAAAAAGATAGCAATCGCTGATTCTGGAGCCATAAGTATTGAATCAGAGATTTCATGGCAAGAAAATGTTAAAACCCCGCCGGGTAGTCACTGGGGTTTGATCTTTAATAAGGGTGTAACCAATTCAGGATCTTCCGGTTCTCCTCTTTTTAATGACAAAGGACAGATCATCGGTCAGTTACATGGAGGCGCCCTGAATGTCGATTTTTACGGCAAGATCGATTATTCGTGGACAATTGAATCGGAAACAGGAAAGACACTTCAGTCCTTTCTCGATCCTAATTCCACCAACATGAAGGAAATTGATGGATACTATCCGGCTGAAAACCTTTCCGACCCATTTTTCTTCACAGCTTTTTCTGAGGTATGTGACTCTGCAGGAATCAGATTGATCGATTACTCATCCTTTCAACCCATCGCCTGGAACTGGTCCTTTAAACCTGAAGATGTTACCTTCCTTGACGGAACTAATGCCCAATCGCAGAATCCGATTGTAGCTTTTAACAAGAAAGGGCTTCATGATGTAACAATGATTGTTACCAACCAGTCGGGTGAGAAGTCACAAACCTTTCGTGAAGTGATCTCTGTCGGAGATGAACTTGAGATTGAAACTTACCCTGTTACACCAGAAGATAATTGTTTGGTGAATTTTGACAGCCTGACTTTTGTTGCCGCGGGTACCGCGAACTATGATTGGTCGCTTGGAGGGAGTGCAGCTGGGTTTTTTGAGATAAACGCAGACTCGCTCGATCGCGCCACCGTGATCATGACGAACAGACCAGATACCACCATAACTTTGATGTTGAACATAACAGGTCACCACGGTAAGTGTTCGGTAGATACTTCATATTCTTTGATACTGCATGAGCCACGCAGCAATGATTATATTGCAGATGCAATCGAGATATCTGTCGGAACGAACGGGGAGTATTCAAATTTCTGCGCAGGTATTGAGGAGTCAGAGCCTGTTCCTCCATTTACCTCATGTACAGGTCAGGACTCCTGGTGCGACGAATATGGCACTGGAGAAGATATTGTTGAGAATAGTGTATGGTTCTATTATATTCCTGAACATTCGGGTACTTACGAACTTAGTTCTGACGGGATGGATAATCAGATTGCAGTATACCATGCGGATGATATTGAAGCTCTGAAATCTGGCAATTACACGTTAATAGGAGCCAATGATGATGTCACTTCGATCGATTTTAATCCTGTTATTGAAGAGCTGCTGCTCATGGAAGGTGAGAAATACTGGATACAGGTAGACGGTAGTGCAGGAGGTGCAGAAGGAACGTTTTTCCTGTTTCTGGAGGTAATAAGGTTCCTTTCAGATAACCCGGCGACTTCAGGAAGTGGGATAAAAGTTTACCCGCAACCAGCCGGAGATTGGGTTGTCATTGAATGGGACAGTCCGGAAAGAAATCAAAATGCGGATCTTGTAATATTTGATTCAATGGGAAAAAGTGTATATAGAAATTCAGTTAATACAGCCCAGGGGCTTATCAGAATAGACCTGGATGGCTGGAGCAGTGGATTTTATTTTATTAAGCTTAGTACCTATGAAGCTGTTGTGTCCAAAAAAATGATTCTTTAAAACGTTATTTATTACTTGTGATGAAAAATATGATATACAACATCTGAATCGTGCAGTATTACTGATACACGTTGTTATTTAGAATTAAATTAAATAAAGCCCAGTCTCTTTTTAGCCTGTCTGGTACGGGGTTGATTTGATGCATCAGCCGGTAACATCTGGCCGGAACCGGTGTAACATTTCATAACACACACATTATTAAATCAATACAACTCAAGTAATAAACCAGGTTTTATGAAAGTTCATTGCTTCATATAAAGAAAAGCAGATGAAAACATATCATGAAACAAAGACCAGGCCTAGATTTTAAGATTGACCTTTGCCTTTCTGCTCAAGAAGATATTGCCCTTAACACCTACATATAACCTATAATTTTTTTTCGCATTTTTTTTTTGATTATTTTTTTATTTAGTTTTGGGATCGAGAGTCAATTTTGAATTGAATAATTATATTAACCTAAACTTTTATCTATGAAAAGAAATGTATTCTTAACCTTACTTGTTTTTGTGTTTGTTGGTTTTAATCTTCAGGCACAGGGATCCGAGGTAAAGGGTAAAGTGACATCGGCTGAAGATGGATCTGTATTACCCGGAGTGTCAGTTGTAGTACAAGGTACAACAATTGGTACTGTAACTGATTTTGATGGTAATTATTCTCTTTCCGTACCTGCTGATGCAAGTACTATAGTATTCAGCTTCGTTGGAATGGTAACGCAGGAAGTTGAAATAGAAGGTCGTTCCATAATTGATGTTGTGATGGAATCTGATGCTTTGGGTTTGGATGAAGTTGTTGTTATAGCATATGGCACTACAACGAAAGAAACATTCACCGGAGCCGCAAGTGTTGTTGATAGTGATGAAATCGAAAGAAGACAGGTATCGAATTTATCCCAGGCGCTGACTGGTGTTACAGCTGGTATTCAGGTTTCCAGTAATGATGGACAGCCTGGTACCTCAGCAAATATCAGGATCAGAGGAATCGGTTCATTGAGTGCATCAAGCGCACCCCTTTATGTCGTTGATGGTATTCCTTATGATGAAGTTCTTTCTGCCATTAATACACATGACATCGAATCTGTAACTGTACTAAAAGATGCAGCTTCTGCAGCATTATATGGTGCGCGAGGCGCTAATGGTGTGATTTTAGTCACAACAAAGAAAGGGAAAATGGGCGAGTTGGATATTTCTCTTAATGTTCGCCGGGGAATTAGCCAACGCTCTATTCCGGAATATGATATTATGACTGATCCGGCCATGTATTATGAGAAATATTATGAAGGAATTTACAGAAATCAATTGAATGGCGGACTTACTCCTGCTGAAGCACATGAAAGCGCGAATCAATTATTATTTGGTGACCAAGGATTGGAATACAATATTTATGATGTACCTGAAGGACAATATCTGATCGGTACTGATGGTAAGGTTAATCCAAATGCCTCTCTTGGACGTGTATGGGCGGACGATTATTATTTAATTAATGATGACTGGTATAATGAATTGTTTGGTGAGAATCAAATGAGAGAGGAGTATAACCTCTCTATCAGTGGTGGTAATGATAAGCAAACTACATTTTTATCAATGAACTACCTGAATGATGAGGGAATTATTTCTAATTCAGGATTAAAGCGTTATACTGCCCGGTTAAAATCTGATTATCAGCTGAAAGATTGGTTAAAAATTGGAGGAAATATCTCATACACAAATTCCGAGAATAGATATCCTGATAATCAGGAAGGATTAAGCTCTAAAAACCTGTTTTTCGTTAGTCGTATTGTTGCTCCAATTTATCCTTTGTATGTAAGAGACAGTAATGGTGATGTTATAGTTGATGATAACGGGCATACACTCTATGATTATGGTACTGGCGAATATCCCGGCTTAACCCGTCCGATTATGTCTATTGCTAATCCGGCATCTGATCTTCAGTTAGACGTTCAACGTTATAACTCAGATATATTTTCAGTGAAAGGATTCACGCAGATAGATATTCTGGAGGGATTAAGATTTACCTTTAATGCTGCGTATGATATTGTTAATCAGAAGTATCTTGACAAAGGAAATGCCTATTACGGACAGACGGCCGATTTTGGTGGAAATATTTATAAAGAAGCTAACCGCTACGGGGCATTAACTTTGCAGCAATTATTAAATTATTCCACCACATTCGGTAATAATAATTTAGAAATCCTGTTAGGCCACGAAACATATGACAGACAATGGACTGAAAAATACGGGATTAAGTATAATCTTTATGACCCTGAAAGTGAGGAATTGTCGAATGCCATACTTCGCCAGCAAACAGGATCAGATAGTAATGGATATTTTGTTGAGGGGTATTTTTCAAGATTACAGTATAACTATGCTCAAAAATACTTCTTATCAGCAAGTTACAGAAGAGATGGATCATCAAGGTTCCATTCCGATAATCGTTGGGGTAATTTCTGGTCAGTAGGTGGCTCATGGCTCCTTCATAAGGAATCATTCTTAAGCAATGCCGACTGGGTTGATTTTCTTAAGTTTAAGGCCAGTTATGGCGCTCAGGGTAATGATGCATTGCTTGATTCCGAGGGTATACAAAATTATCAGCCATATCAGGATCAATTTAACATATTAAATTCGAATGATCAATTTGCGATTGAGCTTGATTATAAAGGAAATAGGAATATTACCTGGGAAACAAGCTATAACCTTAATACCGGATTTGATTTCATTTTGATAAATGGCCTTTTTGATGCCAGCCTTGAGTTCTTTAACAGGAAGGTAGAAGATATGTTGTATTATATACCTGTACCTGCTTCTGCCGGTTATAGTGAATACCCCGATAATATCGGATCAATGAGAAATCGCGGAGTAGAGTTCAGCCTTACAACAAACATAGTCCGGACTTCTGATCTCAACGTGTCTGTGTATATGAATGGTACCCATTTTAGAAATGAAATACTTTCTCTGCCTGAACAATTCTCAGATCCTGACGGATATATCTCAGGAAGAAGTATATACAGGGTAGGAGGAAGCATTTACGATTACTGGTACCCAATTTATTCTGGTGTGAATCCTGAAACTGGTGCGCCGCAATGGCGTATTACAAATGACGACGGAACTTATGGTACCACTGAAGATTACGCAGAGGCATCCGCAAAAGAAAATAGTGATAGCCCTGGAACATCTTTACCTGATCTTTCAGGTGGTTTTGGTACGATAATAGAAGCCTATGGCTTTGATTTTTCCATGTCTTTCACCTACAGCATTGGTGGCCTAACTTATGATTATATTTATCAGAATTTAATGCATGGCGGACAAGCAAGTGAGGCAGGTACTAATTTTCATAAAGATATCCTTAATTCCTGGTCAGCCGATAAAAACCCCAATTCAGACATCCCCGCTGTTGACTTCGGAGGAAAAGATATCGGAGCAACTTCAAGCCGTTTCTTAATTGATTCGGATTATCTCAGCATTAATAACATAACTTTGGGATACACAATCCCTAAAAGTGTTATGAATGTAATTAATGTTGACAGGTTAAGGATTTATGCAGCAGCCGATGATGTTGCATTATTCTCAAAAAGAAAAGGCCTTGACCCACGGCAGTGTTTTTGTGGAGGAACTGAATTCATATACTCACCTATAAGAAGAATTTCTTTAGGTGCGAAAATCAATTTTTAACAGAAAATTATTTTAACATGAAAAATATCAAACATTTATTTATTCTGGCAGTCATATCCATGTTTTTTGGATGTGAAGAAAAACTGAATGTTTATCCGGATGGAGAAACATTAACTGAGGACCAGATCAAGGAAGTAATTGCCCAGGACGCTTCAAAACTTCAATCTGAGATCAATGGAATGTATTCTATAATGAAGGCCTGGCCTGCAACCACTGGCAGTACAAACTACCAGGAGGATTTCGGGATCCCAGGTATTGCATCTAAACTGGATCATAACGGACAGGACCTTGTTGGAAATGTATCCGGATATAACTGGTTTAGTGGAGAACAAGACCTTACAAACCGGAATTTTACTTATCGCGCTCCGCGTGTTGTGTGGGATCAATTCTATAAACAAATCAGAACGGCAAATTCTATTATTGGAAAAATTGATAAAAGTACTACTGACCGTATCGCCAAAAGTTATATTGGACAGGCACTTGCGATACGCGCATATGATTATTTTAACCTGGTTCAATTATATCAATTTACATATAAGGGAAATGAAAATAAACCTGCTGTTCCGATCGTGACTGAAAATACAACTGAGGCAGAATTGATTGATAATCCAAGAAGAACAGTGCAGGAAGTTTATACGAGAATTACGAATGATTTAGACTCAGCAATCATGTATCTGTCAGGCGATGATATTCCTTCACGCGTTGACAAGTCTGCGGTGAATCTTTCAGTTGCTTATGGCTTGAGAGCACGTGTACATCTAGTAATGCAGAATTGGGATGAGGCTGCCTCTGATGCTGCCATGGCACTTGATTTGTCCGATCAAACTCCAATGACAATGGATGATGTTTCAGTTCCAACATTTGATGACGTTAATGACAACGGTATTATGTGGGGCTGTATTATAACAACAAATGATGCGGCAACCAAATCCGGTATTTGTAATTTCACTTCAATGTGCACAAATTTATGTTTTGGTTATGGAGGGTATACTACTATTGTTGGAACCTGGAAAAAAGTAAACAAATTGCTGTATGACGAAATTCCTGAAACCGATGTTCGCAAAGGATGGTTTCTGAACGAAGACTATCAGGCCTCAGCCCTTACTGTTTATGAAGAAAGTGGTGAAGCAGCTGAAACTTACGAATCTTGGACTGGAGATTCATATACGCCTGATTTAGGAAGTATTTGGTTTGCATTTGGGTTAAAACCTTACACTAGTGTAAAGTTTGCACCAACAAATAAACAACTCGCTTATCCTGAGAATTCCAACGATTTCCCATTGATGCGTGCTTCTGAAATGTATCTGATTATAGCAGAGGCTAAAGCTATGGGTGGTGATTTAGCCGGTGGTATAACTGAGCTTGAGAACTGGGTGAATACATATCGTGATGAATCATTTGTCAGTCAGGCCGCTTCAGCCACGGATTTACAGGATGAAGTCTGGTTACAACGTAGGATTGAGTTTTGGGGCGAAGGCATGTCATGGTTCGACTTAATGCGTCTGGAAAAACCAGCTATTCGCTACAAAGAAGAAGGTGGCAATGTTATAACAAATTATGGAGCACTTGCAATTTTTAATATACCTGTCGATGCACTATATCGCCTATGGCCGATCCCGCAAAAAGAAATTCAGGCGAATGAAGGTATTTCTGATGCAGATAATAATCAGATGGGTGCCTTGCCAAATAGTTTGCCAGTTCCCGGGACTGGCAAGAAAAGTAACTCTACTTTTGAACAAAGTAACGTACGAATAAATATAGGTACCGGATTGAAAAATGAAATAAAGTAATTATATCATTCTTTTGTTGATGATTATTTCATCTGACTGATAGAATAATGTTTGACAATAAAGAGGCAGTAGTGGGATTATCCACTACTGCTTTTTTTTCGATCAGATCCTTTAGGGCATGATTCTGCAGGCTGATGTAAGCGTATAACTTCATTAATTTGTTATTCTCTTCTTCAAGTTCCGTTAATCTATTCAACTGGGAGAAGTTCATAACTCTGTATTTGCACTTTGAATTGTAATAGGTTCCCTGGTGATACCATATTCTCAACAGATCTCGGCTGCTGTTCTTCCTGCTTCTTACTGATTTAAGGTCTTGACGATCTGGGTCTCGGTAACTCTTGATTAATTCATGCCTTTCAAAACTACATTTTAATAATCATACTTTCTTTTCCAATTTGGTGGAAGCTTATATGGGATTCTGTTCCCTATTCTGAAGCAATCATGCGAGATGAAAACCTCACACCTTCCTATGATTCACAGTAGGAGATTTAGGATGAAATCTACAGGCTATTGGTTGAGACAATTGAGAATTTTGAATTTGATAAAACTTTCTGATTATCAGAGATGAATAAATCTGCGCCTAAAGTTTTGCTTGTTGAGATCTGTTGATTGTCTGTCCGATGGATTCCCCCAACTTTTTTCTATCTTTGTCCCACTATAAACAGAAACTTCAATTTCCGATTATGAGCGCGTATTCCATTACCCATCTCCGGGAGCTTGAGGCTGAGGCGATCTATGTGATCAGGGAGGTGGCGGCACAGTTTGAAAAACCGGCATTGCTTTTCTCCGGAGGAAAGGACTCCATCGTGATGTATTACCTTGCCAGGAAATCCTTCTGGCCACAATTGGTGCCTTTTCCATGCCTGCATATTGATACGGGACATAATTTCAAGGAGACACTGCAGTTCAGGGACCAACTGATGGCAGATACCGGTGGCAGGTGTCTGGTACGATATGTTCAGGATTCAATCGACTCTGGCAGGGCCGTGGAGGAGCATGGTGTGAATGCCAGCCGGAATGTGCTGCAAACAGTTACTCTGCTCGATGCGGTCGAGGAGCTGAAACTGGATGCCGCACTTGGGGGCGGCAGGCGGGATGAGGAAAAGGCCAGGGCCAAGGAGCGGTTCTTCTCCCACAGGGATGAATTTGGTCAATGGGACCCGAAAAACCAGCGTCCGGAGCTCTGGAACATTTTTAATGGCAAGAAAAGAATGGGCGAACACTTCAGGGTGTTCCCACTGAGTAACTGGACCGAAATGGATGTGTGGCAATATATATATCTTGAGAATATTCCAATTCCTGACCTTTATTTCACCCATAAAAGA
This sequence comes from uncultured Bacteroidaceae bacterium, assembly GCA_964539395.1. Lineage (GTDB taxonomy): Bacteria > Bacteroidota > Bacteroidia > Bacteroidales > M55B112. The sequence goes on along the minus strand of CAZIIU010000009.1, from coordinate 49,240 downwards.
GAAGTATTTAACCGCGACGGGGTATGGCTCGCAAAAGCCGATTTCATGCAAATGAAGGAGACCGAAAAGACCGAAATAAGGGATGTGCGGTGCAGAACAATCGGAGATATTAGCTGCACCGGCCTGACCCTTTCAACTGCCAATACCCTGGAAGATATCATTCAGGAGGTCGCTGCAGCAAGATCAACAGAGAGAGGCGGCCGCTACGACGACAAGCGCTCTGAGGCGGCCATGGAGGACCGTAAAAGAGAGGGCTACTTCTAACGTTATACAATTCCTAAACCAGGCTGGCAATTGTCTGAGATACGACAGCTATGGTACGTTCAATAATATAGTAGTAAAGATATATCCTGAGATATGAGCACAGATAACAACCCGGCACCAGGTTACCTGGATATGAAACTGTTAAGGTTTACTACAGCTGGTAGTGTGGATGACGGAAAGAGCACGTTGATCGGACGCCTCCTGTTTGATTCAAAAGCCATTTTCGAGGACCAGATGGAGGCACTTGAGACCGCAAGTATAAACAGGGGAGAGGAACAGGTTAACCTGGCACTGTTAACAGACGGATTACGGGCCGAACGTGAACAGGGGATCACCATTGATGTAGCATACCGTTACTTTGCAACACCAAAGCGCAAATTTATCATTGCAGATACACCCGGACATGTACAATATACCAGAAACATGGTTACCGGCGCATCCACTGCGAATCTTGCCCTTATACTGATCGATGCGCGGCACGGAGTGCTGGAGCAGACCAAAAGGCACGCTTACATCGCCTCCCTGCTTGGAATCCCACATATAGCTATTTGTATAAACAAAATGGACCTGGTGGAATACAGACAGCAGGTATTTAAGGATATCCTCCGGCAGTTTGAACCTGTAAGTGACATACTCCATTTAAAGGATGTACGTTTCATTCCGATCAGTGCGTTGAAAGGGGATAATGTGGTCGAACGGAATAGCAACATGAACTGGTACAAAGGTCCTTCACTGCTTGAGCTACTGGAAACAATCGACATCACCAGTGATGTCGATATTAAGAACAAGCGGTTCCCTGTGCAGTATGTGATCAGGCCCCAGCGCCAGGAGTTTCACGATTACAGGGGCTATGCGGGACGAATCGCGGGAGGGGTTTTTAAACCTGGTGACAAGGTTACTGTTTTGCCTGGCAGGCAGGTAACAACAATAAAGTCGGTTGATGTAATGAACGGTCACCTCGAACAGGCGTTCCCTCCACAGTCCGTCGCACTTTCACTCAGCGATGACATCGATATCTCCCGGGGTGACATGATCGTTGATGCGGAAAACCTTCCGAATATCGGACAGGAGATCGAGTTGATGGTCTGCTGGCTTAGCGAAAAGCCGATGATGCTGAACGGGAAATATACCATTCGTCATACAACAGCTGAATTACGGTGTGTCATCAGGGAGCTGAGATACAAGGTGAACATCAATACACTGGAGGAGATTGGTGCAGAAAACACCCTTGAGCTGAATGAAATAGGAAGAATAAGTATCAAGACCACCAAACCCTTCTTTTACGACAGCTATAAAGAGAACAGGATCACCGGAAGTGTAAGCATTATTGATGAGGCAACAAACAATACTGTCGGTGCCGGTATGATCATTTAATCTCACAGAGCCTTACATTGTGCCCACCCGGGTTTCCCGGTAAATTTCCGAAAGGCATTCAAACCAGAATTCAATTCAGAAATTCAGCAGGAGTTTGAACTTGAAACCTGATTAAAGGACCCTCTTGATTACTCTGATTATATGGGTGTACCTGCTTAATCTATTGTTGTAAATACCATGCTGATCGATCCTGTCGATCCTAACCGTTCCGGAGGCATGTATAATATGGTTATTTCCAATTAACATGCCTACATGTTGGATGACCCCATCTTCATCGCCAAAGAATGCCAGGTCGCCTGTTTCGGATTCATGAAGGAAATTGATTGTTTGCCCGGTGGCTGACTGGTCGGCTGCATCCCGGGGAATCTCTTTTCCGGCAACCCTGCAGAGATACTGCGTGAGACCTGAGCAGTCGAATCCGAATCCGCATCTTCCACCCCATAAATAGGGGATTGAGACCAGTTCATCGACCAGGTCTTCCAGAGGAACAGCAGAGGGGTTACAATAGCCCCTCGTATCATCTATGCGGAATTCATTTCCTGCCAGTAAGAATATTCCGTGTTCAGGTTTGGGAAGTGATGACCCGATTGGAAGAATGACCGGGTATCCGGTGGTAATATTGTCTATCCTAACGCTGTTGCGAACTACAATATTTGGAAGACATTCGTGTTTGTCGGTAAATTCAATACATTTCCTGTCGACCCAGCCCTGGTAATTGTCATTCAACAATCTCACGTAAAACCAATTGGCATTATCCTTCAAAACCTCAACGTACTCTCCGAACAGCACCTGGGTGACCATACCGGCAGTTTCGCGGGGTTCGTTTCTAACGGGAATATATCCCTGCAACGAGATCCCTGTTCGGTTTACAGATTGTTCCATAGGATCAGATTTATCGGTTATTGAGTGTCTTGATTCGACCGTTTTATGCTGGCACTAAAGTAGTAAACAAAACCGGTTATTGAAATTGTTATATATGATGTATCTTTGTTTGAATATAGTTATACTTGTTATAGATGAAAATATATAAGCGGTTTCTTACTTACTGGAAAAGGATTCATATCTACCTGCTGTACCTGGTTAGTATCCTTCTTGTATTTTGGATGTACCCCCGCGAAGGAAAATTCCAGTATGAATATGTTAAAAACAGGCCCTGGAAGCATGAAAACCTGATAGCTCCGTTTGATTTCCCCATTTACAAAGATGAGGCACAGCTTACCAGGGAAATTGACAGTATTACGCGACAAAGCAAACCATATTTTACACTTGATACAGCGGTTGCGGTCCGGGTGCTGGCAGATTTGCGAGATGATCTGGCGGAAAAAAATAACACGGCCGGTATTAATCTTTCCCTTTTAAGTAATTCTCAGAAATATTTTATGGATACCCTGCCTGGTCTGCTAAAGCATGTTTACAGCACGGGAATTATTGAGATGCATCCGGTAATTCAGCAGCAGGATGCTGACGAAACAAAGGTAATTGTCAGAAAAAGACAGATGGCCGATGAGGTTATGTTATCAGCCATTTTTACAGAAAAAAGAGCTTACGAATACGTGATCAATGCCTTGAAGGATTATACCTCCCTTTCAGAGAGCAGTATACTTTCCAGGGTTACAATTGCGAGGTATATCAGGCCCAACCTTTTTTATAATGAGGCGATGACAAGGAATGTATTAAGGACCAAACTTGATGAGATCAGCAGAACACTGGGCATGGTACAATCGGGGCAGATCATTATTTCGCGGGGTGAGTTGGTTTCACCTTCAAAGTTTCAGCTGGTGGAGTCGCTCCGCCGGGAATATGAGTCAAATGCCAATGTTATCAGAAATTACCCGGTGATAAACCTCGGTCAGTTTATTCTTATTTCTATTCTTTTTTTATCTCTGCTCTGGTATGTTACAAATTTCAGGCAGGATATGATGGGAAGCGGCGCAAAGACTATGTATATTCTTTCATTGATTGTGATCATGGTTGCGCTGACAAAAGTGACAGTGAACAATGATGCCATCAGCTACTATGTCATTCCCTTTGCTATTATCCCGATCTTCCTGAAGACATTTTTCAATGTTCGGTTTGCCCTGTTCGTACATTTCCTGCTTCTTCTACTTGCAGGATTTTGGATACCAAATAGTTACCAGTTTTTGTTAATGAACTTTTTAGCTGGTGTCGTTGCGGTCTTTTCGATGCGCTCCTATTATAAAAGGAGCATCCTGTTCTTTATCGCAAGTTTTGTCAGCATTACCTACATGCTGGTATATGTCATTCTTTCCCTGCTCCAGGAGGGGACACTGGATGGGGTTGACTGGACACAACTCCTGTGGTTTGGAGGGAATGGATTATTAATCCTTACAGTATATCCGCTAATCTATATTTTCGAGCGGTTGTTTGGATTCCTCTCGGACGCAACCCTCTTTGAGCTTTCCGATACCAATCAGCCACTGCTGCGAAAGCTTGCAGAACAGGCACCGGGAACGTTTCAACATTCACTGCAGGTAGCTAACCTGGCGGAGGAGGCAGTACTCCGGGTGGGTGGTAATCCATTGCTTGTAAGAACCGGTGCACTTTATCATGATATCGGGAAGATGAACAATCCCTATTTCTTCATTGAGAATCAGCGTGACGGAGATAACCCGCACAGCAGGATAGATTTTAGAACAAGCGCGAAGATTATTATTGACCATGTTATGGATGGGGTTGAGATTGCAAAGAAATATAACCTTCCCCAGCAGATCATAGATTTTATCCTTACGCATCATGGCACCTCTACTGTCCAGTATTTTTACAGATCCTATATCAGCGACAATCCTGAGGAAGAGGTTGATATTGATGACTTCCGTTACCCGGGACCCAAACCTTACATGAAGGAGATGGCGGTGTTGATGATCGCTGATTCGGTCGAAGCCGCTTCACGCAGTATGAAAGTGATTAATGAAGAATCCCTGAATAAACTGGTAGATCAGATCGTGGCGCATCAGACTGCTGAAGAGCAGTATTCAGATGCTGATATTACATTCAGTGATATTACCACGATTAAGAAGATATTTAAACAGAAACTGATCAATATTTATCACGCGAGGATTGCCTATCCGGAGTAGGCTGCTTTCTAGAGAAGTTCAATGACGTCGGCATTCGGAAAGTCCTCCTCTTTAAACCTGAAGAATTCACTTCCAGGATCATCAATGTGTTCAAAACCAGTTACGATCATGGTATAGAGAATTCCCTGTTTATGTCGGATGACAATAGCTTTCAGGTCATTCTTAGCCGGTGAAAAGAAGAGCTTGATAAGTGCATAGGGTCCCCCGAGTTCTTCAGGGTAGAGCTGTATCTCCTCTGCCGGGATATTCCGGATGCTGTTCTCTCCCATATAACGGTATTTGAATTCCTTCTCATAGCTTCGTAGTAGTCGTACCGGGTCGGAAAACATAAACTCCTTGTTATCAGGATCAGGTACACTGATATAAACCTCTTCGATTTCAGTTTGCAGCGAATACTGTTTTGTACCATCGAACCAGATAACTGCATTTTCCAGCTCAGTTTTATACTTGTCACCCTGAATTGTCAGGATACCCTTACCTTCCATGATGCTTCCGTCCTGCTGGTCCTCCCGGATATAGTCGAATGTAATTCTAATGGTATGTTCCGGGTTAAGGTCACCCGCTATTCTTTCCAGGTAAGATTTTGCAACATCATCTTTTTGTGCCTGCAAAACGACCAATGGCAATAAGAGAACTGATATAAATAATACTCTCATCTAAACGGTTTATTAAAGGCTATTCAAAATCTGTTCCAAACTGAAATCATCTTTAGGAATAACCTGCCTGGGCTTGCTTCCTTCGGGTGGTCCGAGTACGCCTGCTGCCTCAAGTTGGTCGACGATACGACCTGCACGGTTATAGCCCAGGGCCAGCTTACGCTGGATCAGGGAGGTAGATCCCTGCTGATGAAGGACCACCAGTCGGGCAGCTTCTTCGAAAAGATCGTCCCTTTTCCTTAGGTCGATTTCCGGAGATTCGCCTGTATCTTCGTCTACCGTTTGAAGTTCCAGTGCCCCTTCGTATCCTTTTTGTTCACTGATGAATCCTGTGAGATCATCTATTTCCGGGGTATCTATAAATGCGCATTGAACTCGCACCGGTTCGTTCCCGCTCAGAAATAACATATCCCCTCTGCCGATCAGTTGATCGGCCCCTGGTCCGTCGAGGATCGTGCGGGAGTCGATACCCGAGGAGACGCGGAACGCGATCCTTGCCGGGAAGTTGGCTTTGATCACCCCGGTGATAATATTAGTAGTAGGTCGCTGAGTTGCGATCACCAGGTGAATCCCGATGGCCCTGGCCAGCTGTGCGAGTCTTGAAATCGGCGTTTCGATCGATCTTCCCGCGGTCATGATGAGATCAGCAAACTCGTCGATCACAACAACGATAAAAGGCATGTACCTGTGGCCCTTTTCCGGGTTGAGTCTCCTGGAGATAAACTTCTTATTGTACTCCTTGATGTTTCTTACGTGGGCCATCTGCAGGAGGTCATAGCGCTGGTCCATCTCAGCACAAAGGGCATTGAGTGTGCTGATCACTTTTTGGGTATCGGTAATAATCGCCTCTGCGGTACCTTCGAGCCTTGCAAGGAAGTGATTTTCGATTCGTGAGAAGAGTGAGAGCTCTACCTTTTTCGGGTCGACCATGACAAATTTCAGCTGCGCCGGGTGCTTTTTATAGAGCAGTGACGCGATGATCGCGTTAAGTCCTACAGATTTTCCCTGTCCGGTTGCACCGGCTACCAGCAGGTGCGGCATTTTGGTCAGATCGAAGGTAAAAGTCTCGTTCGAGATGGTTTTTCCCAGGGCGATGGCCAGTTCGAAGTCTGACTCCTGAAATTTTCTTGAACTGAGTATCGACTTCATCGATACGATCCTGGGGGTTTGGTTGGGCACTTCGATTCCGATGGTACCTTTCCCTGGAATGGGAGCGATGATTCGGATTCCGAGTGCTGCCAGGCTCAACGCTATATCGTCTTCCAGGTTTTTAATCTTTGAAATCCGAATGCCGGGGGCCGGGACGATTTCGTAGAGGGTTACAGTCGGACCGATGGTTGCCTTTATCTTGTCGATTCTGATTTTGTATGACGCAAGTGTTTCAACGATCTTATTCTTGTTGGAGATCAATTCCTCATTGGTAACTGTTGTATCTCCGGCATCATAATCTTTCAGAAGGCTCAAAGGGGGAAGCTTATAGTGGGGCAGTTCGAGGGTGGGGTCGTAATCCTGCAGTTCACCTGCAGAATCATCATCTTCCACCTGGTCCTCAATCGACTCCTTCTCCACAGTGATTTCAATATTATCGTTTTGTTCATCATTTTCAGAACTAGCGGTGCCACTGTGCGATCCCCCGTTTTTTCCGGGATAAAAGGTTGTATGGGAGGATTCTTTTTCCGGAGGGTGGATATCATTTTCCGCGAAGGCTGATTGATGTCCGAAAACAGTTTCCTTCGGGTTTTCTTCCTCTGATCCAGGGACTGTTTCGTCTGAAGTCTTCCGCTTTTTGAGGTTTTTAAAGGATTGAAGAACGGGGGTAGTGAAGAGCAGAAACACAGAGAAGGTGATTAGAATTACGAATCCGGTACCTGCTATGCCCATCGACGCGATCATCCAGCGGCTGATGTGGTACCCATGTGAACCACCTGGCCCGCTGCCAAGGAAACCCGATGCACTTCCAAAGAGAAAGCTTAGCAGGATCGATGACAGGATAATCAGAATCAGGGTATTGCGTGTAATTGCAGTTGTTTTCAGTGTCTTAATACCAAACAGGCTGATGGCCCAGACGAGCATGATGAACGGAAAGAGCAGGCTTGAGAAACCAAACCATCTGTTGATAAAAAGATCTGACAGCCAGGCTCCCCATTTCCCTCCCTGGTTTTTAACGGTAATCTCAGGTCCGGAGAAGACATCCGACCAACGAAAGTCCTGGTCCGCTTCCCAGTGGAAGAAGTATGAGATAAATGAAAGGAACAGATAAAATGAGAGAAGTACCAGGACTATTCCTGTTGCATATCTGAATCTTTCATCCTTCAGAAACCTGAAGGTACCTTTGACCCTGGCTCTACCGGCAGTTGGTTTTTTCTTTTTTCTGCTCATTGCTTATATTTTCCGGGTGTATGAGGTTCCTGCTCTTGTTTTTTTCCCCGTTGCTTAAAATAAACAAGAAAATGCAACCTGTTGATCTTTTCAATTAAGCCATCCACACTTCGCGGAAAATTTATGTATTTATTTGGAAAAATGACATAATAAAATAATTCACTAAGATAATAATAACGCAGGAAGGACGGTCATTCTTTTGTAAACAGGCTGTTAATTATTGCTTCCATTGATTCCCTGGAAACCTGTTTGTAATCCTCTGGGATATCGAAGATAGCATAATCGACAGTATTTTTTTCGTGGTGCTGCATGATAAGTTGCATCTTGAGTACACTTAGTTGCACCCTGAAATCGGAAAGCACGTGATCTATAAAGTAATATGGGGTAGTGATGTTGGGCGACCTGATATTGATATCCTCGATAAAATAAACATCAAATTGGCTATAGTCGGTTTTTACAACCGCCCGCTTAGATAGCATGTTACATACCATAGAGGTATCGTTTGTTAAGAGTACTTCGGGATTTTTCAACTCCTTGATTCCCACAGGTATCTCGCCTTTTTTGCCGGTGTAGCGTACTTTATTTCCGAAAAAATTGATCAGGGTTGTTACGGAATTTTGGCGCAGGTCAGCAATCTGCACCAGTGCGAACTGTCCGAAAAACCCTGTGATGCTTGTTTTTATAAACCTGTTGCTGTAATATGCCTCCATGATGTTTGGAAGCATCTTAGTGGGCACATCACCTGCCATGTTTTCCAGGTAAACCACCCTGTACTCAATGAAATCTGCTTCTGTTTCACCCTTTTTGCGATCGGCTGGCCTGCAGCCATAAATAACGCCCAGACAGACTAATAGCAGGAGAATGGTTTTGATCGTATGATGCATGCATATAAAATATTGGTAAAAATAGGAAAGAGTGTTGAACAATGCAAAGTGTTTGTAGTCTGGATACAAACCAAAAACGAAATAATCCCGGATAATCTATTGTATAACATGGTGGTTGATGCTTTAAATCATTGTTTTCCTACTCAAACGGCAGAAAAATCATCTAGATTTGTATTCTCTTAAATCTGAAAATATGACAAAAGTAGCTGTGGTTGCCCTGGGCGGTAATGCGCTTCTGCGGGATGATCAGGCCGGTACCATTGATGAGCAGGAGCAGAATACAACAGACACGCTGGAAAACCTGGTCCATTTGCTGCGTGAAGGATATGAACTGGTAATTACACATGGGAATGGTCCGCAGGTAGGCAATATTCTGATGAGAAATGATGCCGGGGAGACTATCTACAGGATTCCTCAAATGCCTTTGGATATCTGTGTGGCCGATTCCCAGGGAGGCATCGGTTATATGGTTGAGCGAATGCTTAGAAATGTTTTGAATAAATATGGAATTAAGAAAGAGATTGTAACACTTGTTACACAGGTACTTGTGCGGAATGATGATCCGGCTTTTAAGAATCCTTCGAAGCGTGTAGGGAAGATATGTTCAAAACAGGAGGCTGACAGAATTTCTTCAGAAAAGGGCTGGATATTCAAGGAAGAGAAGAAAAGAAAGGATGGTTGGCGACGGGTAGTTCCTTCACCCTCACCTATTGGTATTATGAATGAGAATGTGGTTGAGACCCTAGCCAGGCAGGGAACAATTGTTATAGCTGCGGGAGGTGGGGGAATTCCTGTTTATATCGATGAAGAGGGCAGGGTTCGTCCGGCAGAGGCAGTTATTGACAAGGACCTGGCTTCATCGTTGCTGGCTTCACGGATCGGTGCAGATGAATTCTACATTCTTACTGATGTGCCCTTTGTGTACATCCATTATGGTACACCGCAACAAGAGGAGAAGGAATTTTTAAACTATGCTGATACGAAAGCCTATCTGCGGGATGGCATGTTTGGTGAAGGTGATATGGCTCCCAAGATAAGGGCATGTCTGGATTTTATAAAATCCGGAGGATCGAAAAGTGTTATTACTGAAGCATTCAAGCTGGAGGATAAAAGTTATGGTACAAAAATTACCATGGAATACGAAGATTAGATTATTTTTGCAGACAGGATAAAAAGCTGACAATTATGGCATATAATTTAAAGAACAGAAACTTTTTAAAACTTCTTGATTTTTCACAGGAGGAGATTCGGTTTTTACTCGATCTGAGTTTTTCGCTTAAAAGCGCAAAATACAGTGGAACAGAGGTACACAGATTAGCTGGAAAAAGTATCGCATTGATTTTTGAGAAAGCATCAACCCGCACGAGGTGTGCATTTGAAGTTGCTGCCTACGAGCAGGGTGCCCATGTTACCTATCTGGGACCGTCCGGTACGCAGATCGGTCAGAAGGAATCGATGAAAGATACGGCACGGGTTCTGGGAAGAATGTATGACGGTATCGAGTACCGCGGGTTTGGTCAGGATGTTATAGAGGAGCTTGGTAAATATGCCGGCGTTCCTGTATGGAACGGGCTGACAACAGAGTTTCACCCGACGCAGGTGCTGGCTGATTTTATGACCATGATGGAGCATTGCGATAAACCTTTGCATCAGGTTGCATTTGCTTACCTGGGCGATGCCAGGAACAACATGGGGAACTCACTTTTAGTTGGAGCCGCCAAGATGGGAATGGACTTCAGAGCTGTTGCGCCAAAGGATTGTCAGCCCGCCGGATTTCTGGTGAATCAGTGCAGGGAAATCGCAAAAGAAACCGGTGCAAAAATTACTGTTACCGAAAGCGTCGACCAGGGTGTCAAGGGTGTTGATTTCCTATATACAGATGTCTGGGTTTCGATGGGAGAGCCGGATGAGGTTTGGGAAGAACGTATCAGGTTACTGCGGCCCTATCAGGTAAACAGCGAGGTAGTTAAAAAAACAGGAAACAAAAAGGTGAAGTTTCTGCATTGTTTACCCGCCTTTCATAACAGGGAGACAAAAGTAGGTGAAGAAATCTTTCAAAAATTTGGTTTGGAGGCAATGGAAGTCACCGATGAGGTTTTTGAATCAGAGCATTCACTTGTTTTTGAAGAGGCAGAAAACCGGTTGCATACCATTAAAGCTGTTATGGTCGCCACACTGGGACAATAATCTGCATTGAATCAATAAGTCTCATGCATCCGACAAGGTGTAGTTTTCTGTATGGCAAAAGAGAAAATGTTCCGACTGTTTCACGCGTTATGTACTGAATGTATCACGGCGTTATGTGACGACTGTTGCAGGGCATCATGTTCCGACAGTTTCATGGCATTAAGTTCGGTGATGTTAGAAGGCACCATGTTTTTAGAAGAAACTTTACATTAAACCGGGAGAACAGGCACTGCCAGGTGTGGCAGAAATCTTTACAAGGTTTTTACCGGACAAGATAATATATAAATAAAAAGAGGATCGTTGCACAAACCATCAGTTTCATCCCGACACCCAGCAGAAAGCCCAGAAAGGATCCCCAGCCCGCCCTCAGAGCCTCCTGCTCACGTTTTCCCGAGATGAGTTCACCAATAAATGCCCCGACAAATGGTCCAACGATAATGCCAACCGGTCCAAGAAAAAGACCGATAATCAGCCCAATGGTGGCTCCCCACATGCCTGCTTTTGACCCGCCCCATTTTTTCGTTCCCCATACCGGAACTGCATAGTCGAGTATCGTTACAAGGAGAACAATAAATAGCATGATCCAGAGCGAGTTATCATAATTGGGATTGTCGGCTATCCTGTCGGTCCACCGTAACATCAGAAGGCCTGCCCAGGAAAGTGGCGGTCCGGGCAGAACAGGTAAAGCACTCCCAAAAAAGCCAATAACGACAAGGGCAAGCCCTACGACAATTAATAATACTTCCATTAATTCTTATGGTTAGATTCTGTAAAAGATTCCCAGAGTAAGTCAAATCTCCCAAATGTAATAAAACTATTGCAATTTTGGTTGAATGGCTTTTATCCTAACATTATTTAACTTATATATATATTATCAGTCAGCAAAATTTTATACATTTATATAAATTAATTGGAACAGTAGAAAAACTGTCTGTGGTAAAATACCTGTTTATTCTAACCTGCATAGTCAGTTATGAGTGGTACATAGAAGTATATTAAATTGAATTAGTGAAAGAGAGCGAAAACCTATATGACAAGATCAGGGAATTGATCGGCACAGTACCGGGGAATGTCAGCATTATGGAGGATAATATTGATGTAGATCTCCAGATCGAGTACTTCGAATACTCTAAGAGGTTGTCATCTGAATTTGACGACAACTGGGCGCTTGATCAGATTGAACTTCTGAAAGAGAACGATTTTCCGGTCAAACGAAAGAAACAAATACTTGCAAGGCTGGCAACAATGGAGGATGTATCGGCATTCCGGGCCATCGAAGCATATGCCAATGATCCCGACAAAGAGCTGCGTGAATGGAGTATGCTTGCCCTGCTGGAATCGAGAATGCACCTTGAAAGTCACTTTCTGGAGGAAAACCAGGTGTTTATTTCGACCGGACTGGGAGGCAGGGAGAATAAACTCAGGTACTTTGTGGTTGTAATAGCCCGCAACAGGGAAGTTCTAAGCGGTATACACAAGAGGATCATCCGGAATGAGTTTTCATTTGTTCTGAAAAGGTACGACGGGGAAATTGAGGATTTTACTTCATCAGGCTTTCTTGCGGCAATGACCATGCTGATACCGATACAGCATCCTGTGAATGAAATATTTAATGAATGTATTGTTGAATGTAATCAATATGGTGATTTTCTGCGGGAAAACTGTATCATTACAAATGTCAGGAAACTCACTTTTAATGAGGTTGAAGCTTTTATTGAAAAAAGAACAAACAACTGATTCTTTTCAGTACCAAACCTGGATAATCATTCAGATGATAGCAACACCCTGGAAAAGTATTTAGCTGTAATAGTTAGGACTTGATCTGACAGTAGGTATAATTTTACTCACCATTTACCGACTTAGCAAATTTAGCCTGATTTAGCTATTGCTGTCATCCAGGTCCTCAAAATCCACGTTGGTAAAATCTTTTGTGCCGGTCGTCGCGGTTGCAGGTTCATTGTACTCATTTGACTGAGAGTCGTAGTCGTGCGATTCTTCTGGGTCTGTGAGTTGGGGATTTGCCTCCCGAATGAATTCAATAATCTCATTCAATCCATCCGCAAACTTTTCGAAGTCTTCTTTGTAAAGAAAAAGCTTGTGTTTCTCATAAAATAACTTACCTTCCCGTCCAAATCGTTTCTTACTCTCTGTAATGGTAAGGTAGTAATCATTTCGCCTGGTTGCTTTCACATCAAAGAAATAGGTCCTCTTTCCGGCGCGTACAACTTTAGAGTGAATTTCATCCCGTGTACTTTCACTTACCATCTCATCTCTTTTTCCTGATCCTTCTTCGTTCATCATTGGTGTTTTAGTTCGTGTTTCGTAGTTGTGCAATCCTTGTTTCTAGTTCAAAAATGTAAAATATTTTGGTAATATTCAAATAATTCTCAGATTGCTACTGTCTTATCGCCATATATTATTAGAAAAAAGTGTAAATTTGCCGCAATTAAACAGAAAACAGAGGTTCTTTATCAATGATCAGCAGAAGGCAATTACGAATAAAGGCACTTCAGACATTGTATGCATATTACAATAATGGTATCGGATCGGTGTCGTTAGCTGAGAAGGAACTGCTTTACAATGTCAATAAAGCTTATGATTTGTATCATTCTATATTTATTCTTTTGATAGATATAGCAAATTATGCCGAATCGAGAATTGAGCTGGCCCGCAAGAAGCATGTACCATCTGATGAAGATCTTCAGCCGAATACCCGTTTTATAGATGCGAATCTTATTGGTCAGTTGAGAAACTGTGACCAGTTGTTGCGCTATATAGAGAACAGAAAGATTTCATGGGCCAATTATCCTGAATTGATTCGGGAACTATACCAGGAAACAGTTAACTATGAAGGCTTCAAAGAATTTATGAATGCCGGGAAAGTGTCAATGTCGGACGAAATACGTTTTTTTGGACGTCTTCTTACCGATGTGATTTATCCTAATGAAAGTCTGGAGCAGGTGTTGGAGGAGCAAAGCATTTACTGGACGGACGATTTGGAATATATGATCAGCATGGTGATTAAAACCCTGAAAAGGTTCAGGGAAGATGGACAGCAGAAGAACCCTTTGCTTGATCTTTACAAGAATCCTGAAGGAAAAAGGATTCCTGAGGATAAGGAGTTTGCACTGGAACTATTAAGAAAGTCAATTGCGAACAGGAAAGAGTATGTTGAGTATATTAAAATCAACACCAGGAATTGGGATTTGGAAAGGATTGCCTTCATGGATATTCTGATCATGCAGATGGCCATCGCGGAATTTATCGGTTTTTCATCGATTCCTACGAAAGTTACATTGAACGAATACCTTGAAATCTCTAAAATCTATAGTACTTCAAAAAGTAATGTATTCATAAACGGAGTGCTCGATAAAGTTGTTTCCCAGTTAAGGGAAAAAAATAAGGTTAAAAAAACAGGAAGAGGCCTTATCGGAGAATTTGATGGACAGACCGGGAATTAAACTATCTTTGAAGCTCAATTGATAAATTGGATTACATATGGTTTAAATCTGATAATCGCGCCCGTTGCCGGATGTGCTGATAAGCAGGTAAAGGAAATTATGCTGAAGGCTATATATAACAGGAATCAATAACCGAAATTATATTATTATGAATCTATTATTTGTATTATTGCAGACAGGGGCTGAATCCCCGAAATCACCAGGGATGCAATCCCTGATTTTCCTTGTGCTCATCATTGTGGTCTTTTATTTTTTTATGATCAGGCCCCAGGTTAAAAAGCAAAAGGAGATGACCAATTACAGGAATTCGCTGAAGAAGGGAGATAAAGTGGTTACCAGCGGGGGAATCTATGGTAAAATTAATGATGTGAAGGAGACTTCAGTTATACTGGAAATCGCTGAGAACATAATTGTCAAGGTTGACAAAAGTGCGATTGTTAAAGATGCCTCCGAAACTGCTGAAGCGAAAAAGTAAAACAATGTTTCAGATAGCTTAGAGTTCAGCCGAATCATTTATGGCTGAACTCTTTTTTTGTATTTTTACTGTCAGATGGTAATAAATGAAACAGGAAAAGGACCCAGGCCTTCGGATATGTCCGAAGGAAACCAGCTTGAATGGAAGAGAAAGATGTTGGTATTCTCCTTTTTCCTGGTGATTGCAATCATTATCTGGCTGTTGAATGCTTTAAGTAAAGACTACACAACCGAGATAAAATACCCGGTTACATACAGTAAATTACCTCAGGATAAAGTATTGATCAGCGAGGTTCCGGATCATCTTGTGTTGAAGGTGAACGGGCACGGGTATGCCCTGTTAAGCTACCATTTTTCAAACCGTCCGATTCCCATTAGCTTTCCGGTTGCCGGCTTCGCGATGAACCGCATACCTCATGATACAACTAAGTTCTATATTTTAACAAGATATACAAGGGAGCGTGTTGAGCGGCAACTGTCGGGTGAGTTAGAATTGTTGGAGATTTTCCCTGATACTCTCGTATTTCAGTTTGCGAATGAGGTGAGTCGCTGGTTGCCGCTGGAACCTGATCTCAATTATCAGATTGGAGAAGGTTTTACACTGGTCGACAATGTCGAGATCAGCCCTGAATCCATTTTCGTTACCGGCCCTGATATCTCTCTGGATACACTAAGCTCCATAAAAACTGAAAAGCTTACACTTGGTACGATCGAGAAAAATTATACAGGCGCACTCAAAATTAAAGATTATCCCAGGTTGAACTATGAAAAAGGAGTTGTGAATTGTGTGATTAAAATCGAAAAACTTACTGAAGTGAAGGTCAGAATTCCGGTAGAAATTAACGGGTTACCAGATTCACTCAGAATGCAGACTTTTCCACAGCAGGTTACAGTTAAAGGGATGGTTGGGCTAAGTGATTATGCCCGGGTAGTTCCGGAGGCTTTCAGAATTGAGGTTAACTTTAGTGACGTAAATGAAAACAGGTCAAGGCTGGAAGTGCATATGAAAGCCAGACCTGATGAGCTAAAGTCTGCTGACTTTTATCCGAGATATGTTGAATACCTGTTATCTGAAAAGTGATGTTGAGAATTGGTCTTACAGGAGGAATCGGTAGTGGCAAAACATATATATCTGGTATTTTCAGGGAACTGGGAACACCTGTTTATAATGCTGATTCAGAAGCAAGAAGGATTATGGATACTGATCCTGAGGTGAGAAGACTGGTTCAGAACCTGTTAGGGTCTGAAGCTTACAACGGGGAGGGATTAAACAGCAAGTATGTTGCTCATGTGGTTTTCTCCGATAAGGAGAAACTACAACGACTGAACTCGATAGTTCATCCTGTAGTGCGACAGGACTTTAATAAATGGACCCTCGAATATACCAATCAGCCATATGTAATTATGGAGGCTGCAATACTGTTTGAATCTGGTGGTGACAGAGAGTTGGACCATATAGTATTCGTAAAAGCAAATATTGAAACCCGCATAGGAAGGGTCATTGAGCGTGATAATGTTTCCGGGGAGATGGTTAGGGCCCGTGTCGTAAATCAGATGGATGACGCTGAGAAGGAAAAACGAGCCGATTTTGTAATAATTAATGAGATTGGTAGTATGATTCTGCCGCAAATTGTAGATTTGCATAATTCTTTTAGTAAAGTAAATAGTTGACTGATGGCGAAATTTGGTAAATGGGTAGGTCTCGGACTGGGATGGGCTGTTGGCGGTCCGATTGGAGGAATCCTTGGATTGGCACTGGGTTCCATGTTTGATGGTTCAACCATTTCGGAGCCCCGGGGCCGGATTTATCAGTCAACAACCCGAACCCGCAGAGGCGACTATGCCGCATCCCTTCTGGTTTTGGTTGCTGCAGTGATGAAGGCAGACGGACGTGTAATGAAAAGTGAACTCGAGTATGTAAAAAGATATTTTGTTTCCAGGTTTGGAAATGATACCGCCCAGGAAGCAATCGTTATGCTGAAGGATATTCTTAAACAGGAGATCCCGGTTCGTGATGTGACTGCACAATTGAACCAGCGGCTGGATTACTCCTATCGGCTCGAAATGATACATTTCCTTTTTGGCATTGCATCTGCAGATTCAGGGGTAACAGAGGCTGAGCAGAAAATGATCAGGCAGATCGCGGGTTTTATGAAAATCACAGCATCCGACCTGGATAGTATCCAGGCTATGTTCATCAGCGCATCAGATGCTGCATATAAAATACTTGAGATCGATCCAACTGCTTCTGATGAAGAGATTAAAAAGGCATACAGGAGAATGGCAATGAAGTATCATCCTGACAAAGTTGCACACCTGGGTGAGGATTTCAAGAAGGTTGCTCATGAAAAGTTTCGAAAAGTAAAAAATGCATACGACAGTATTAAAAAGACACGCGGTATCAATTAAAACCTGATATTACCATGATTTCTAAAAGCAGTTCATGTGAAGACAATTAAAGTAAAAGACCTGATGGCAATTTCAGGGAAGGGAGGTCTGTTCAGATTTCTCGCACAGGCCAGGAATGGTGTAGTGGTTGAATCGTTAACCGACAACAAAAGAACAATTGCACCATCTACAGCAAGGGTAAGTGCACTGGAAGAGATCTCTATTTTTGGAGAAGAGGAGGATGTTTCGCTGGCAGATGTGATGATGAAGATTTATGAAAAGGAGAATGGGGGACCAGCAATCAGTCCAAAATCAGGGAACGAGGAGTTGAAGGCATATTTCGCTGAAATCTTTCCCGGCTATGACCCCGAACGCGTATACGTGTCGGATATCAAAAAAGTTATTACCTGGTACAATCTCCTGCATGAACAACAATTACTTGAAGTAGTTGATAAAGAGGAAAAAGATGAACAAGGGGATGATTCGGACACAGATGTGGGTAAAGAGCAGATGGAAGGAAAAACCGGAAACCGGGTTAATAATTAATCTGTAATAGTCAGGACCTGATCTGACAGTAGGGATCTTTATTTCCCCGACCGCTTTGCTTCTGTCCATAAATCTTCCATCTCTCCTGTTGAGAGATCGTTGATTGAACGGCTATTTGATCTGGCATGTTCCTCTATATAGTTAAACCGGCTGATAAATTTCTTATTTGTACGCTCAAGTGCGGTTTCAGGCTCAACATCGAATAGCCTGGCAGCATTGACAATTGAAAAAAGGAGGTCTCCGAACTCCCGTTCAATGCACTCCCTGTTGCCTGATTTGATTTCCCCCCTGACCTCTGCAACCTCTTCTTCCACCTTGTCCCAAATATCATGTGGATCGGCCCAGTCGAATCCCACCGCCCTGGCCTTATCCTGTATCCTGTGGGCTTTGATCAGGGCGGGAAGAGAACGTGGAACACCACCAAGAACCCTTTTGCTGCCATTGTTCTCTTTCATCTTCAGCTCTTCCCAGTTATTAACTACTTCGCGGCTCCCCGAAACCTTTCTCTCACCGAATACGTGCGGGTGCCTGTATACAAGCTTTGCATTTACCGTGTTGATCACATCCGTTATGTCAAAGGTTTGTTGTTCTTCACCTATTTTGGAGTAAAAGACGATATGCAGCAGTAAATCTCCCAGCTCAGTCCGAATCTCATCCATATCCTGTTCGATAATAGCATCAGCTAGTTCATATGTTTCCTCAATGGTAAGATTACGCAATGATTCCATGGTTTGTTCACGGTCCCACGGACATTTTTCTCGCAGTTCATCCATGATGTCCAGTATTCTTCCGAACGCCTCCAGTTTCTCCTTTCTGTTACTCATTTCCTTCAGTTTTAAATTCTACCCTTACTGTAGAATCGGTGTTCAAATTTAGCAGCTCTTTTGCCGATCCGTTCCTGATGGCAATTTCAAGTAAATTAACGGAATTAAACAAAGCAAGCAGGTCTCCGGCACTGGTTTCCGAGTAATAAGAATTCAATTTATTGATTCTGTAATGTTTGCTTTGTACATATATCGTAAACGGCCTGTTATTTCCAATGCGGCCAAAGAGTTCTGCCGATATGTTGGTTATCGCGTTACCATAGGAGTCAAGATATATTACGGCCCCTGTAATCGTATTATTTTCCAGGGTGGCCCTTAGCGGAATCTGCTTCCTGTAATCCACATAAGTTTCACCAAGTGCACCAATTTCCTCACCTTTGATGAGCCGGCATGCAGCTTTACTGAAACAGCTTAGGGACTGGAAACTCTTTGAATCATCTGTGCCGGCCGGGTTAAGTCTGACCACTTCTATGTTAACGGGATCGCCAAGCAGGCCGAGAATGCCATTATCGGCTGTCAGAAAAAAATGACCGTCTGATTTTGCTGCCAGCATGTCTCCGCCTGGCTCAACATCCGATCCAACCGTAATGATATGAATTGTGCCTAAGGGAAAATGGCGATAGCTGTTTCGGACTACAAACGCAGCTTCTGCAACACCAAAGGTTTTAATCTGGTTGCTGATGGTAATGATCCTGGCAAGTTCACAAGATGACAAAATGAATCCCTTTATGGCTCCGGTATAAAAGTCGTCCTTCTTCCAATCCGTGGTCAACGTAACAACTCGCATCTGAACAGTAGCAGGATTTTCTATTGGAATGTAAAAAAAAACAGCTTATTTTGTCATGACCAAAAGTAGTGATTATAAATTAATTTATGGCGCAAAAGCTGATCTATTTGGAAAGGGTGGATCCAATCGATTTCTTTGGAGTCAATAACGTTCGTTTCAACAGATTGAAATCCTATTTTAATGATCTGAAGATTATCTCAAGAGGAAATGAACTCAAAGTGGAGGGTGATCTTTCCCGTATTGAACAGCTGGAAGAGAAGGTCGAATTGCTGGTAAGGTTTATCCTTAAGTTTAACCGCCTTACTATGGATGACTTCAATGAGATACTTGAAGGTGATGCGGCATATAAGATTGCCTCTCCTGGTCCTACGGAGGAGGTAATACTTCACGGAGAGAAGTCAAAGCCGATCAGGGCGCTTACCATTCATCAAAAGGAATTGGTGGGCCAATCGGAGAAGAACGACCTTGTAATTGCGATAGGTCCGGCAGGAACAGGTAAAACCTATACTGCAATTGCACTGGCTGTTCGTGCGCTGAAAAACAGGAAGGTTAAAAGGATTATTCTTACACGACCTGCTGTGGAGGCAGGGGAAAAACTGGGCTACCTGCCAGGCGACTATGCACAGAAACTTGATCCGTACCTTCAGCCATTATTTGATGCACTGCGTGATATGATTCCCGCAAAAAAGCTGATGCAGTTCATGGAGGACCAGGTGATACAGATTGCGCCCCTGGCCTATATGAGGGGAAGAACGCTTGATAAAGCTTTTGTTATACTGGATGAGGCCCAGAACACAACCTCCAGTCAGTTTAGAATGTTTCTAACAAGAATGGGACCAGATGCAAAATTTATCGTTACAGGAGATATTACACAAGTGGATCTCCCGGGAAATACGAAATCGGGTCTTATCGAGGGTATGCAGATACTTAAAGAGATAGAGGGTATCAGCCTGATCATGTTCGATGAGAGGGACATTATCAGGCACAGGCTCGTAAAAGAAATTGTGAAGGCTTATAACAAAAAAGATGAAATCAAATAATTCACGAATCCGTATTCAGCTATTGTAATTTAAAACAGATAAAGATGAGAGCATTAAAAGGAACAAGTTTTAACTTCCCGGGACAAAAAAATGTGTATCACGGTAAGGTACGTGATGTATATAATATTGATGATGAAAAACTGGTTATGGTTGTAACCGACAGGATTTCAGCATTTGATGTTGTGCTGCCCAAAGGTATTCCATACAAGGGACAGGTACTGAATCAGATTGCTGTTAAATTCCTGAATGCTACCTCCGACCTGGTGCCAAACTGGAAAGTGAGTTCTCCCGATCCAAATGTCACAGTCGGTCATTATGCAGAACCGTTCAAAGTAGAAATGGTAATAAGAGGATACCTTACCGGACACGCCTGGCGGGAGTACCGTGACGGAAAAAGATCTTTATGCGGTGTTCCGATGCCAGAGGGATTACGCGAACACGACAAGTTTCCTGAGCCACTGATTACTCCAACCACAAAAGCCGAAGAGGGACATGATGAGGATATATCCCGTGAAGAGATTATTGCTCAGAAGTTGGTTTCTGAAGAGGATTACATCCAACTTGAGGACTATACCCGCAAACTATTTCAGAGGGGTACCGAGATGGCAGCAAAAATGGGGCTTATTCTTGTTGATACAAAGTATGAATTTGGCAAGAAGGATGGTAAGATTATCCTGATCGATGAGATTCATACACCCGACTCATCCCGATACTTTTATGCTGAAGGTTATGAGGAACGACAGGAAAGGTCGGAACAGCAGAAGCAGCTATCAAAGGAATTTGTCAGGCAGTGGCTTATATCGAATGGCTTTCAGGGTAAGGCAGGACAGGAAATGCCAGTGATGCCGGATGAGTTTGTGCATGAGGTGTCTGAGCGTTATATAGAACTTTATGAAAGTATTACAGGTGAAAAATTCATTAAGAGTGATACAACAGCCATAGAGGAGCGCATTTTAAAAAACGTGAAGGAATTTCTTAATCAATAATTTGGAGCGCTATTTTTCGTTATTCTTATGATGGCATTATATAAAAAGCGTTCTGCGGCAATAACCACCTTTCTTATCCTCCTTTCTGCTGCGCTAATTGCACAGGAGCCTGTTAAGGTAACCCGCTCCGACAATAAGGTGATCCTGGAGGGTAAGATTTACTATATACATGTCGTTAAAGCCCGACAAACGCTCTATTCTATTGCCAGGGCCTATAATGTGTCGGAAAAGGAGATCATGATCGAAAATCCGGGTACCACGGCCGATCTGACAATCGGACAGGTTCTTAAGATACCCTCTGACCCGGCATCGGCATTTGACATTGATACCGGGAAGATTCTTTCAGACAAAAATCGCCATACCCTCAGGGAAGGGGAAACGTTGTATTCAATTTCGAAAAAGTATGGATATAGCCTGGAAGAAATTACCAGGTTGAATCCCGGACTGGATATAAATGATATACCGGTAGGCTATGAGATAATCCTGCCTTCTGAGGAGGAGCCACGGAACAGACTTTCGTTCGATGAAGAAGGTTATATCTTTCATAAAGTAAAGAAGGGTGAGACCCTCTATTCCATTGCACGTTATTATGGAGTGAGTGTGAGGGAAATCAGATCTTCGAATGCTGAACTGGGCTGGGGAGGCCCGAGAAGCGGTGATGTCCTGAGGATTCCGCAACCTGCCACAACTGTTGAAGAGATTTTTTCAAGTGAACCGGTTTTCGAAGATACCGTGGTAGTTTTGGATGAAGACTCTACAATCTACGAACAAGCTTACACCTACGATGAACTAAGAGAGGTTGATTTTATTCCCGGGAGAGTCTACAGGATTGCTTACCTGATCCCCTTTAAATATTCCGAACCGGAGCCGCTGGATTCATTGCTGAAAGATGTGAAATCAAGTATTCGAAGAGAGCGCATCACGGAGGAAAATAAAATAGAGCGTGAAAAGCCCAGATCTGTGAATTTGCTGGAGTTCCTGGAAGGGAGCCTGATCGCCCTGGATATTTTGACGGATTCTGGTATGCGGGTAGATATAAGGGTCTATGACACAAAGGGAAGCATGCACAGAACACGTGAAATACTTGCTGAACCAGGATTCTCGGAAACAGACCTGGTCATAGGACCGTTTTTCAATTTCAACCTGGAGCTTGTTCTGGATTATTCCCGTATACACAAAATCCCGGTCGTATCACCTTTTTATTCAGACGACACACTTTTGCATAATCATCCATACCTTTTTCAGGCAACCCCTCTATTTACCACTGAATACAAAAATAATGCTGCATATATTGGCAGACTATACGATTGTAACCTTGTAATGGTGCATGAGGGTGATTCATCCAACATTGAAAGAATTGCATATTATAAAAAGGTGCTATTCGAAGAGCTGGAGAGATATGCAGATGTACAGACTGTGTTTTTCAAAGAGGTTGTTATCCAAAATGGTAATACGGAGGGTTTGGTACATTCACTTAATAAGGAGATGAAAAACCTGATCATTCTTCCCACAGTAGACGAAGCGTTTGCCAGTATGGTCACCAGTAAACTGTTCTATGAGCTTAATAACTACGATATTGAACTGTTTGGGTCCCCATATTGGGCAGGTTTTAAGAATATTGAAATTGCCTACATACATGCTTTGAATCTCAAGATGTCTCATACCCATTGGTATGATTATAAAGATCCCGGCTATAAGGCTTTTCTCAGGGAATTCAGATCAAATTATATCAAGGAACCCGGGAGCTTCACAAGAATGGGCTATAATTATGGTGCATTAGGCTATGATCTCAGCATGTATTTTCTTTCAGCTCTTAATGAATATGGACCCGGTTTTATCTTGTCGCTTGAAGAGCATCATGTCGAGAATATGATTTTTAACTACAGGTTCGAACGGGTTTCTCCAACCGGCGGATATGAAAACCGGGATCTGCATTATTATCATTTTAAGGAGGGTTTGGAAGTGGTAGAGACTGAATTGCCTGCCATTCAGCCCTTTCATCGATATACACGGCCTGCAGGAAATGATCCGGTATATTTCCGTTGGTTAAATCACCTCCCCGATTCTTCGTTGAATAAGCTGCAGTAATTATGGGTTTGCTGTTTTTGTAGCTTCTATCGAATTGTTGTATGATTAAAAAAGAGTATATACACGATCTTACTCCTGATCGAAATATCTCAGGCGACATTATCTACTGGATGAGCCGCGAACAGCGGGTAGCAGATAACCCCGGTCTTCTATACGCAAGGCATCTTGCTGTGAAAAAGAATAGCAGGCTTTTGGTGGTGTTTACACTGGTTAAAGATTTTCTGGGTGCGGCCTGCCGGCAGTACGATTTTATGCTGAAGGGCTTACTGGAGGTCCATATTAAGCTGCAGGAGAAAAATATTCCATTTTATATGCTTACCGGTAATCCACCCGGGTTACTCGAAGCGTTTGCCAGTGACCATAATGCCGGAGCGATTATTGTTGATTTCGATCCACTGAGGATCAAAAGACAATGGCACCGCGATTTGATCCTGAATACAGGTTGTAAGGTAATTGAAGTCGACGGACATAATATAGTTCCTGCCAGGGTAGTTAGTAATAAAGCCGAATACGGGGCTTATACAATCAGACCAAAGATCCGGAGGCTGCTGGGCGGTTTTATGGAGGAGCTACCGGTGCTGGAAAAAATGGAACAGCAAGTTGATTTACCAGCTGATTTTTCTCTAAAAGATTTAATGAATTCTTTACAAACCGACCGTAGTGTTGAGCCTGTTGACTGGATCGGGCCAGGGGAGAATATGGCGAGGGATGCCTTGTCAGTTTTTATTGACCGGCGCTTGCCCGCGTACAGCAGATTCAGGAATGATCCGAACAGAAACGTGGTGTCGGGGCTGTCACCTTACCTGCATTTT
Organism: uncultured Bacteroidaceae bacterium; assembly: GCA_964539395.1. Classification (GTDB taxonomy): domain Bacteria; phylum Bacteroidota; class Bacteroidia; order Bacteroidales; genus M55B112. Next base: position 24,995 of record CAZIIU010000009.1, on the reverse strand, counting down.
GGTCAGATCTCCTCATTGCGGATTGCTCTTGAGGTACAAAAAAATCACGGAACGGATAAGAATTCCGGAGCTTTCCTTGAAGAATTGATTGTTAGAAAGGAGCTTTCAGATAATTTTTGTCACTACAATCCGGATTATGATAACATCAATGGTTTCCACGACTGGGCGAAGAGAACGCACTTGGAACATGCAAAGGATGAACGTGACTATCTTTATTCTGTTCAACAGTTTGAGCAGGGTCTAACCCATGATCCAATCTGGAATGCTGCCCAAATGGAAATGGTTAAAACAGGGAGCATGCATGGATACATGAGAATGTATTGGGCAAAAAAGATTCTTGAATGGTCCGGGGATGCAAGTCAGGCAATGAAAATCGCAATCTATCTGAATGACAGGTATCAGCTGGACGGCCGTGATCCTAACGGGTACACAGGTATCGCCTGGTCTGTCGGTGGCGTTCACGACCGTGCATGGTCAGAGCGGCCTGTATTTGGAAAGATCAGGTATATGAATAACAACGGTTGCAGGCGAAAATTTGATGTAGATGCCTATATCGGGAAAGTTGAGGCACTTTAACATTGAATCTGTTGAAAATCGCAGGAAACAGATTGAAAGCACGAGAAATAAAAGAAGGTTCGATTAGATTTGATAAAGCTAACTACAAAACGATGAGACAAGTTATAATTGTAGTATTATGTTTGTGTTGGTTATATTTTCATGTAAACGCAATACTGAAACCGATGATTGCCAGGTAGTAATTGTTTCCTCTGATGGCAGCAGGTGGGATTACCCCGAGCCATATAACACACCTGCATTGGATGCAATTGCTGAATCGGGGATGCGGGCCGAGTGGGTTATCTCATCTTTTCCATCAAAAACTTTCCCCAACCATTATTCCATAGCTACCGTGCTTTATCCCGATCATCACGGACTTGTTAATAACTCCTTTTATGATCCTGAATTGGGATTGTTCTATCAAATGGGAAACAGGGCAATGGTTGAGAACCCGGATTTTTACGGTGGAGAGCCCATCAGGAATACAACTGAGAAGCAGGAGGTGATCAGTGCCACTTTTTTCTGGGTTGGTTCAGAGGCACCGGTACAGGGAATGCTGAGGGAGCCTACTTCACAAGGTAAATGAATTCACCTACACCTATAGGAATATTTAAAAAGTACCAGACAAATAGCAATACCGTCCAAAGGATAAACAGGATTGTTGCGTAGGGTACCAGCAGGGAGAGGATCGTTCCTATCTTCAACCGCCGGTCGTATTGATGTATCCAGCCTATCAGCAGGGGGAAGTACACATACAAGGGAGAGATACTGTTAGTGATCGAGTCGCCGATGCGGTACATCAGCTGGACGAATCCGGGACTATAACCAAGTTCTGCAAGCATAGGGATAAAGATCGGGGCAAAGATGGCCCATTTTGCAGATCCACTGCCAAGAAATATATTCAAGAATGCAATAAGCAGAATGAAGAGGATGAACATCAATGGTCCGGTCATGCCTGTTGCCTGTAAAAATTCTGCTCCGTTAATGGCCAGAATTGAATCGAGATTCGACCAACTGAAAAGATTTATAAACTGTGCAACAACCAGCATCAGTACAATATACCCTGCAAGCCCCCTCATGCCATGTTCCATGTGCTTCAGGACATCATCCCTCTTTTTGATCGTACCAACCGCCTTCCCATAAAAATAGCCTGGAATCGCAAACATCAGGAACAGGATCGGTACCAAACCACGTAAAAAGGGTGAAGGAACGATCGAACCGGTATCGGGATCCCGCAACAGGCCGTTTGGAGGGGCGACCAATGCAACAATAATGATGGTAAACAGAAGGAATGATATGCCTGCATGCTTCAGCCCCTTCTTCTCATCATGCGTAAGTTTCTTTTTGCCTTCAGAAATTTCGGCTACCTTGTTCATGCCGGCAAATCCTTCACAACGGGGAATTGTAAACCTTCTGACAATAAAGGCACCTCCAAAACCAACAAGGAGTGTGGAGATGATCATGAAATACCAGTTGGCAGTGGCACTTACCTCCATGGGAGGGATCATTTTTTCTGTGATCTCTGTACTTATTCCGGCCAGGAGTACGTCTGTCCCAGCAATGAAAAAGTTTGCCGTGAATCCGGCCGTGGCTCCTGCGTATCCCGCGATTAACCCCGCAATGGGATGATACCCCAGTTGCATAAAGATCAGTGCTGCAATAGGGGGTACGACGACTACCCCGGCATCGGAACCTATATTTCCGCATGCACCGATAATAAAGATCACCGGAAATATGATACGCTTAGGAGTTGCAAAAGCTATATTGCGCATGATGATGGTCAGCAACCCGCTCTGCTCGGCAATGGAGACGCCCATTAACATTACGAGTACTAGTCCGAGTGGGGCAAAATGAGCGAAATTGGTTACCAGGTTTTGCAAGAACCATCGGAGTCCATCACCGGTAGCAAGATTTCTGGCGGCGATTTCAGCTCCTGTACCGGGTTGGGTGGTGCTCACACCGAAATAGCTTGTAATGGCACTGGTAATAACGATTATCACACAAATCCATACAAACATCCAGAACGGGTGCGGAAGCTTGTTCCCCACAACTTCGATCCAACGTAAAACTCCGGTAGCAGCAGGAATCTCACCGCCGGAGTCCTCCCGGGATAAAACATTCTCTTCAGCTTCTTCGGTGGGTGTGCCTTTTTTATCCGACGTCTTTTTGCTCATGAATTGTTTTATTTATTTTGTACCTACCAGTACCATGTAAAGGTGCTAAACCACGGCACCATTTGCCGGGTTATGGTTGCCTTAAAAAGAGTTGGTCGCATTTTATAATCATGCTGTTAAGCCACCGCCTGCCCTTTATAGCAAAGGGCAGGTATTGCTTTGTACACTTTTCATTAAGTCCGCTAAAATATAAAGGATTATTTCATATGCAAAATATTTTCCGTAACGGATTATTGTAAGTCACATATTTTAAAACATTTAATACAAACTGGATGAATAGCATGACCCCGGGTAAAAAGACCAAAGGCAGTGAAAACTACCGGAAACAACGGCCATAGTACTTCTCCCGGTCTTTTGAACATTTCTTTTGTTTACCTACCTTTGAATAAATGTTGTAGTCATGAAAATATTCCCAGCCGAGACAGTTAAGAAAATCGATCAGTATACCATTAAAAATGAGTCAATAACATCTATCGATCTGATGGAGCGGGCTGCGTTAAAACTGAAGGACTGGTACATTCGAAGGTACCGAACTGACAGGAAGGTAGTCGTTCTTGCCGGACCGGGAGACAACGGGGGAGACGCATTGGCACTTGCCAGGATGTTGGCCGAAAGACAGTACAGGATTGAGTGTTACCTTGTTGGTGAGTCGGGAAAGGTGTCAAATGACTGCGGGGTTAATCTTGAACGCCTTAAAAGACAGGGATTAGTCCGAATTCATAATATCAGATCACCAGAGAGTTTTCCTTCCATTGAAAAGGGTGAAGTCGTGATTGACGGTCTTTTTGGATCCGGACTAACCCGCGTTGTGGAAGGGGTGTACCGGAATTTGATAATGTACGTCAATAATTGCGCTGCAACAGTGATATCCGTCGATATTCCAAGCGGACTATTTGGCGAGGATAACTCCGGCAATGATCCTGATGCGATCATAAAAGCTGACTTTACTCTGACCTTCCAGTTTCCGTTTCTCTCATTTTTCTTTGCTGAAAATGGCAAATATACCGGTCAATGGGAGGTGCTTAATATCGGCCTGCATCCGGAGATCATTCAGAATACCGGAACTACCTACAAAATGAGCGACAGGAAGTTGGTTGCCCGCATTTTACCAGTGAGGGACAAGTTTGCACATAAGGGTACTTTTGGTCATGCCCTGATCATCGCAGGGTCTTCGGGTATGATGGGAACTGCATTGCTTGCTGGCGGATCAGCACTGAGAAGCGGTGCCGGACTGGTCACCTTGCATATACCGGAAACAGGTTTCAGGATTATACAGACTGCTTTACCGGAAGCCATTGTTAGCCTGGATTCGCAGAAAGATTTCTTCAGTATACCGCCGGATACGATGAAGTATTCAGCGGTCGCAGCAGGTCCCGGGTTGGGTATGGAAGAGTGTAGTGTCAGGGGACTCAGGAAATTGCTTGAGCAGGTAAAAATACCGGTGGTAATCGATGCCGATGCTTTAAATATGATCGCAGCAAATCCTGACCTAATACATATAATTCCCGAAAAGAGTATACTTACACCCCATCCGCTGGAGTTTGAGCGAATTGCCGGAGAATCTCCTGACAGCTGGAGCAGGCACCTGAAGCAGATCGAATTCTCAGTCAGAAACAAGGTGGTTATTATATTAAAGGGAGGTTACACAGGCATCTCTTTTCCCGATGGGACTTATATTTTCAATTCGACGGGAAACCCCGGCATGGCCACAGGCGGGAGCGGAGATGTGCTAACAGGAATTATTGTATCTTTGCTGGCACAGGGATTGTCGCCTGAAGACTCGGCTATTGCAGGGGTGTACCTGCATGGTTTGGCAGGCGATCTTGCAGCAGGGAAATTCAGCCAGGAATCAATGATTGCAGGAGATATCACAAATTGCCTGGGTGATGCGTTTAAAAAGGTAAAAGAAAAACTTTTCCTGCATGAAGGCCGGTTAGATGATGTGGTGCAATGAAAATGGTTTCGATCGGGAGAAATGCAGAACAATCTCACGGAACAGCGATAATACAAATAATATGAAGATTCAAAGAATGTGGATTGGTTACCTGTTGGTTGCAGCAGGTATGTTATCCATCATCTCGTGTGCGACACCCGACCGCTTTATTGTAACCGGGTTGGGCTATGAACCTCCAGAGGTAAAGGAGACAAACATTTATGCATTACCGAAAACCGGACTAAAAATTGAAATCGGGTATCAGATTGTCTCTTTTATACCGGGTCCATATGCCGATTATGCACAGCGTATGCTTGGGATAGATGGCGTGAAAAAGGACAGAACTCAAACTTATTTCCTTAAAAGTGCTATGGTTGAAACCACAACCGAACCGGACGGTCATACTTTCTTTTCTGTAGGCACCCTTGAGGGACAACACGACAGGAATCTGCTTCAGAGGATGGAATCCAGGGGGTTAATCCTGGGTGGTGATTATTTGACAGAAATAGATATTGCGGCTATTCAGAGCAGTACGAGAGAGAATGGCATTTTTTTCAAGGACGTTACCATGCAGTCAAATATTGAGGTTCAGGAGCGGACCATCTTCAAAACGCTGATCACCGATACTTCTTTTGTGCGTGTGCCTGTTACAACACAGCAAATGGAGCGAAAAACCATTGAAAAGAAAGCGGAGGAGGCTGCTAAACTGATCCTTGAGATCAGGTCTGACCGGTACTTTCTCTCAGCAGGACTGGTTGATCCGTTACCTGCCAGTTTTGATATTAAGACTGCCATTGAAAGCCTCGACCGGCTTGAAGAGGAGTATCTTTCCCTGTTTATTGGTAAATCCTATACAGAAGATCTAAAAAGGGAATATTACATTGTCCCGGAAGGTCATCTTTCCGAAGAGCGATTTACTCTTGATCAATTCTCCACAACCAAAGGCATGGCCGATGAAGAGGGGGAGATCATTGAGCTAATAATCAGACCTGATGGAAATAGCCGAAGCTTCAGGAATCTGCTTCCACAGGTTCCCGAACCGGACTCTTTTAACAGGCTGTACTATAGAATTCCGGAAGTTTGTACTGTTGAAGTGGTACATGCGGATAAGCATCTTCTGCAAAAACGGATAAGCATTTTCCAATCGGGAGCACTGGTAAGTGAAAAAGCCGGGGAAATACAGTAAATATTGTTCTTCTTAGAGCTTTGTAATAGTTAACACCCTTACCTGCTCAAGATCAGCTGTCGACACCCGGAAGAAATAGACCCCTGGCATAAAGGATGACATTTCAACCTTGATCACATCACGGGGAAATATCTGTTTGTATTGCTCCTGGCTGACAAGTCTGCCATAAATATCATGGATCTCAATGAAGAATTCCTTTGCTTCCGGAAGTTCAAACTGTAACTTTAATTCATCCCGTACGGGGTTAGGGTAGGCAGCTATCTTCCAATTGACAGGGTTGACATCTAATCCGACATCTCCAAGGAATGACTGCTGAAATCCCTGTGTGAGGATGATATTCCCGTTTGAAAGACTGGTTACGGCAATCTCACCCAAGGTCCAGGAAAGACTAATTCCGCCGGCTTCAGAATAACTGCCTGCAGAGGCGATCACAGTGGGAGTAAGCTCAATACTCTGTGCATATGTCTGCACAGTGAAGAAATGTAAGGCGCAGATGAGTGGCAAAATCCTTTTCATGATTTGAGTATTTATCCAAATGTCTAAAAAAACTTCAGAATAATCAAGTGATTTGGAAATAATTAACATCTGTTTGAATTGATTTCCTTATGTCAGTCTTTACTGGTAAAACATTTTTCCTTCACTTCAGGTACAGTATTCATTGATACAGGAAAGAAAACTGTATAGATAAATGACAAATAACAGGAACAATTGGTTGCATCTGGCTTAATCGCCGGTTTTCTGCTACCCGGTATTCGATAAGGTCTGGTAAGGTGTCATTGATTCGTTTCCTGTCAACAACTATCTTACAGGGATCTCTTCAAGAAGCGCTACAAGGAAGTTCCAGAATTTACCTACTGTTTCAACATTCACCTTTTCATCAGGAGAGTGAGGAAACCTGATAGTGGGTCCGAATGAAATCATATCCAGATTTGGATAGACACCTCCAAGCAGGCCACATTCAAGTCCGGCATGAATCGCTTTAATCTCCGGCACTTTTCCAAAGTGCTTGTTGTAGACTTCCAGTGATGTTTTCAAAACCGGGGAATCCATGTTTGGTTTCCAGCCCGGGTAGGCACCTTCGAGGGAGATGCTCGCACCAATTAGTTGGTAAACCGCAGCTATACGCCATGCTGTGGCCTCTTTGGCTGTATCGACAGAACTTCTCGTGAGGCACCTGACAGCGAATTGACCGTCTTTCAGTTCCACAGCTGCGACATTGTTCGAAGTTTCAACTAATCCGGGCATGGAAGCACTCATACGTTCAACACCATGTGGGGTAGCAAATACTGCCCGTATCATTTTATACTGGTCATTTGCTGCAGCAATTCTTTCAGGCATGTCGGATTTCGTCAGCTCAAACGAGAGGTCTGGTTCCGTTTCTCTAAATTCACTCCTGTACATAGCATTGTACTTTCCAACAAAAGCTTCAAACTTATCAGTTTTCTCAACCGGCAGGACAATTGTTGCATACGATTCACGAGGTATTGCATTCCTGAGATCTCCACCACCGGCTTCTGCAAGCCTTATTCCAAAATCTGATTCTGCCTGCATAAGAAAACGGAACATGATCTTATTAGCATTTGCACGGCCCAGGGCAATGTCCATACCGGAATGGCCGCCCTTCAGGCCTTTTGCTTTAATAGTGAAGGCAGTCATACCGGCAGGGACATCTTCCTCAGCGTATTTCATCGTTGCGTTAATATCAATCCCTCCGGCACATCCTACATACATTTCGCCTTCATCCTCAGAGTCCATGTTAATAAGAATATCACCGTCAAGCAGCCCTGGCTTTAACCCAAAAGCCCCGGTCATGCCGGTCTCCTCATCAACGGTAAAGAGTACTTCAACCGGACCATGCTTCAGTGTTTTTGATTCCAGAACGGCCATTGCAGCGGCCACACCAATGCCGTTATCGGCTCCCAGCGTTGTTCCGTCAGCAGTGACCCACTCACCATCTATGACACATTGGATGGGGTCTCTTTCAAAGTCAAAATCCTTGTCTGAATTCTTCTGGGGTACCATATCAAGGTGCCCTTGCAGAATAACTGTTTTTCTGTTTTCCATGCCAGCTGTTGCAGGCTTTTTGATGATGACGTTCCCCACCTCGTCTACGATGGTATCGAGCCCCAGATCTTCGCCGAATTTCTTCATGAATGCTATTACCCCGGCCTCCTTTTTTGAAGGTCTCGGTATCTGGGAAAGGGCATAGAAATTTTTCCAGACCTCGATTGGATCCAGTTTTGCTATTTCACTCATTGTAGTTTCATTTTTTAGTTGATACGTACAGGGACGTATGGACATTAAATATGAATGTGTATTCTTCATCTGGAATTATTCTCCATTTTCACCCGATGGCAGTTCCAATCCGAATTTCTGCCTTTCATCTGCCTGTTTAAGTTTAAATGCCAGGAAGATGGAGATCACACCACATAATACGAGGATTAAAATCGGAATACGGTAATCATAGTAGTTAAGCATTTCATTTGATTGCATTAGCTTGATCAGTTCACTGATCTCTCCACTTGTAAGGCTTCCATTTTTAATTATACTGCTGCGTATATCTGCCAGCAGTTCTTCTCCGACAGAACCATCGAAATTTTCATCACGTGTTTTAATCTCCTCAATAATATTGTCGAGTCGCATCAGGACCTCCTCGCGGGGTTGCGTATCTGTAACCTCCATATGGATTCTGACAGCATCTATTTCAGCTTTAGTATCGGCATTTACCGGAATTGCAATGAGCAAAGCACCAATACCCCAAAAGAATAGTCCAAGTCCCCAGTTCTGAACAGTAAACATTGAGGCATACGCTGTACCAAGTCGGTTCTCAGCAACAATTTTCGCAACAGACGGCCACATGGCGGCTGGTACCAGGGAGAAAGCAACTCCAAGACTTAATAGTCCCATATATGCAAAAGCTGGTTTGTTTGAAAGAGCCAGCGACAGGTGAGCAAAAATAAGCAGCAATGCTCCAAGCATCATCAGGGATGCTGCTTTTCCACGCTTATCGACAATGCTTCCGAATATTGGCGTAAAGATGATTGTTCCGAGGGGAATAAGTGCAGATGTTTTCGGACCGTTTACGAGCCAGAGACCGATCATCCCGCGGTTCATATAAACGAGCACTGCAAATAAGGTTAGAATAAAAACCCTGGCCAGGTTCTTCCGGGCAACACCCTTTATATAGTTTGGTATAAGGGTGATACCAAGTGCAAAGAAGAATACTACGATATAAACGAAAGCGTTCCCTGTGGCTTCACTTCCGAATATTTCAACTGAGGCTCCTTCCGGAAGAATATATGAAAAACCGAATTTGTTTACCAGCAGGTCGGGTGCATACTGAATAAATGGAAACACTGCCGAATAGAAAGCAACACAGAGAAGCGCTATATACAGGAAGGAACTGTTTTTGGCAAGTTTTACCAGGTCACTGAATTTGAAATCATCTGAAGTATCCACCTTCGCTTCGGTGGCAGAATGGGGTTCATTGGCTGATGCCTGTTGAGCTATGGCCTTGTCCTGCCTGTCCAGCTTAATATCGAAGAAGGTATAAATTACAAACATGATCATGGCAATGCCAATCAAACCGGCGGCAAATGTTACAGCAGGTGCTACAGTACCACCTGCGATATCGAGTGAAATGGCAATTGCAAGTGCCGATCCCAGACGCCCGAACCCCATATTTATCCCCATTGCCAATGCAATTTCATACCCTTTGAACCATTTCACCAGGGTGCGCATCACAATCACACAGACAACTTCCAGTCCGATTCCAAAGAGAATCCTCCCAAAAATGAAGCCTGTTAGCGGATTACTCTCAAAAATCATTCCTGATGCAGTAATTGCAGATACAAGTCCGCCCAAGGCAGCTAAACCGCCAAATACATAGCCGGCGATCCTGATTCCCCATTTATCGAGAATAATCCCTCCAACGATAATCATACCGAAGACGTTGGCTATGGTGGTCAGTCCAATGATCCTGCCGAACTGTTCACTGGTGAAGCCATATTCATTCTCCATCAGATCCTTCAAACCCGAATAAAAGTCCTGGAAATAGTAAGTTGCAAACATCAACCCACTAATCAGGATCATAACGAGCCAGCGCATCGCGGCTGAATCTCTTAAAGTTTTCTGTGCTGCATTCATTCCGATAATAATTTAAGATTTCCGATTTTAAGCCTCAAATGTAGCAAAAATGTGTATTTTCAATTGCTATTATGCAACATAATACATATGAAAATAGTTACATATGAAGAATTACATGCTGGTCGTTCCCGGCAGGTTGGTTGGGTATACCAGACAGGATATAAATTACATACTATAATGAAAGCATTTGTATTGATAATTGTGATTATTTCAATGGGTTACCAGGGTGTTTATGCGCAGGAACAGGTTCGTTGGCACACACTTTCTGAAGCAATTGAGCTGAACAGGCTGGAACCCCGGAAATTCTTAGTGGATGTATATACCGACTGGTGCGGATGGTGTAAGCGCATGGATGCCCAGACCTTTTCAAACGAGGAGGTTGCGAAATATCTGAACATGCATTTTTACCTGGTCAAATTCAATGCTGAACTGAAGGATTCTTTGGTTCTTGGAGGCCGGACCTTTCATTTTATTGACCAGGGAAGAAGGGGTTACCATGAGGTGGCCGCTATTCTTACACAAGGAAGGTTGTCTTATCCGACAATCGTTTACCTCGACGAGGAGTTAAGGCACATCGCGGTGGAGCCCGGCTTCAAGACCGCAGAACAACTATCGGAAAAGCTTCTTTACTATCACGAAGAAAGGTATAAGTTCCGGAAGGACCCCATCGGAATGTAGGTTTATTTAACTCTGACGCTGTAATTGCTATTTCAGATCACTGCTTCATGGCAGGAAACGGCATGTTCAAACATAGATATATACCCTTCGCTCAATAAGTATTAAACTTCATTAAATTTACCGAAATGGGCATTAGCTTTATACTGAATTCAACTTGTTCAGTATTGCCGGCTTATGAAGAAATCTCCAATCATATTCATCAACAAGTCAACTTCTGTACTGCATTTGCATTTAAAAATGGAAGGCAAAAATGAGTATGATAAATATGACATCAAAAACAGAAAGCGCCTTATGCTTTTTCCTGCTGTCTACATTGCTGTTATTTTTTACCCGGGGCAGGTTGTTACGATCAGTGCGAAACCAGGCGGTATGGAAGATGTAAAAGAAGCACCCGCTCCCATTCAGTCAAAATTCACTGCCAGGAAGATAAAGCTGAACCACACTGGCATGAAGATAAAAATTATTTGCAGGGGGCAGGTATCTGTTGGCAGCATTCTTGATGGAACGGTGCATATAAGATATTAAAAAACATTGCTTGCAATTCTTCTGATATTCTCTGAAACGCCGATGGTATAATAATGGATCGCGGGTACACCATGCTTTTTCAGTTCCCTGGATTGTGTGGTGGTCCATTCAATACCAAGTTCCCAGGCCTCATCATTGTTTTTACATTTCCTGGCCTCAGCATAGAGTTCATGTGGAATATCTATATGAAATACCCTTGGCAACAGTTCCAGGTCCTTTAATGTATTAATCGGCTTGATTCCGGGAACTATTGGCACATCGATCCCTGCTTCCCTGCATTTGTCGACAAATTCGAAAAACTTACTGTTGATAAAGAACATTTGGGTTACGATATAATCTGCCCCTGCCTCTACCTTTTTCTTCAGCCAGTAAAGGTCCTCAATCATGTTTGGGGATTCAAAATGTTTTTCCGGGTAACCGGCCACACCAACCGAAAAATCAGTTGGTTTTGGATTCTTAAGATCAGGTTCCAGGTATATTCCGCTGTTTAGATTCATAATCTGTTCTACCAACTCACAGGAATGTGAATGTCCACCATCCACAGGAATAAAGTCTCGTATACCGTGCGGAGGATCTCCCCGAAGAACCAGCAGATTATGTAATCCAAGGAAATTGAGATCGATCAGCAGATCTTCTGTTTCCTCCCTTGTAAATCCGCCGCATATAACATGAGGAACGACAGTCTTACGGTATTTATTCATAATAGCTGCTGAAATTGCCACAGTACCAGGGCGCTTACTGATCACTTTCCTGATGATTGTGCCATTGGATTGTTTTTGATAGATCGACTCCTGCTGATGAAAGGTAATATTGATATTGAGAGGATCAAATTCAATGAGTGGGTCAATTGCACCGTAGATAGTTTCGAGGGTTCTGCCTTTTCTGGGTGGAAGCAGTTCAAATGAAAACAGTGTTTTATCTGTTTTTTTTAATTGATCTATTACTTTCATTTTATATCATTCCATTTCTAATGCGAAAATAGCAAAATTACTTTTCCATCGGTCCTGGCAGAGGCAATCACGCATTGAGCTATAATAAGGTTAATTAATTTGAGACCGTGTACACTTAACCGCACCAGATTGGTTCCGAATCGGAAAACAATTATATGCTGAAATTCAGATTAGAGGCCAGCAGTCTTTTGATATTCTCCACATCCATTACCTTTCTTTTTGCATAATCTTCCACCTGGTCCTTTCCGATTTTTCCAACGAAAAAGTACTTTGATTCCGGGTGTGCAAAAAACAATCCACTTACAGATGCTGCCGGGTACATTGAGTAATTCTCTGTAAGCCCGATGCCGTACTTACTGCATTGCAGCAGGTTGAACAGAGTCTCTTTTTCACTGTGTTCGGGGCAGGCAGGATAGCCGTGCGCCGGTCTGATACCACTGTATTTTTCCCTGAACAAATCTTCCATACTGAGCCGCTCATCTTTTGCATATCCCCAGACCTCCTTTCGGATCTTCTCATGCAAAAGTTCGGTAAATGCTTCTGCGAGCCGGTCGGCAAGTGCCTTTATCATAATAGATGAATAATCGTCGTATTCCTTCTCAAATTCCATGATTTTTTTCTCGATTCCGATACCTGCAGTATTGGCGAAGGCCCCAATGTAGTCTGCTTTTCCTGATTCTACAGGTGCAATAAAATCTGCCAGTGACAGGTTAGGCGTACCTTGCTCCTTTTTTGTCTGGTTCCTGAGATTAATAAACCGGGCGAGTTCTTCAGTTCGCGATTCATCAGTAAAAAGTATGATATCATCTCCGATACTGTTGGCAGGATAAATGCCATATACAGCGTTGGCAGTAAGCCATTTTTCCCTGGCGATCAGCTTCAGCATCTCACGGGCATCCCTGTATAGTTTTTCGGCCTCTTCGCCAATTATAGGATCTTTCAGGATTTCAGGGAATTTCCCTCTCAGTTCCCAGGTCACAAAGAAAAACATCCAGTTGATGTAGGGGATTATCTGCTCAATGGCAAAATCTTCCAGATGGGATGTACCCGTTTTTAAAGGTATTACAGGAGGTTGCCTGTTCCAGTCAATTCGCAATCTGTTATTGCGGGCTTCAGCAAGTGTAAGAAATTCAACGTTTCTTTCGGCACCTTCATAACTCTTTCGGAGTGTTTCATATTCATCATTAATCTCCCTGATAAAAAGATCCCTGTTCTCCTTTGAGAGCAGTTTATTCACTACCGGAACGCTTTTTGAAGCATCCTTCACATGAATAACTGCACCTGAGTAACCCGGCTCGATCTTTACAGCAGTGTGGATTTTTGATGTCGTAGCTCCGCCAATCAGCAGGTGCTGTTTCATTTGTCTTCTCTCCATTTCACGGGCAATACTTACCATCTCCTCCAGAGAGGGGGTAATAAGACCAGACAGACCAATGATGTCCACATTCTCATTCTCAGCAGTATCGAGTATCTTTTCCGTTGGCACCATGACCCCAAGGTCGATTATCTCATAGTTGTTACACCCCAACACAACACCGACAATGTTTTTCCCAATATCATGCACATCACCTTTCACTGTAGCCAGCAAAACTTTGCCTGCAGTGCCTGAATCTCCCTGGATCAGCTTCTCTTCTTCAATGAAAGGGAAAAGAACTGATACTGATTTCTTCATTACCCTGGCACTCTTTACCACCTGGGGAAGAAACATTTTTCCCGCTCCGAAAAAATCACCTACAACGTTCATGCCTGCCATCAGCGGACCTTCAATTACCCTGAGTCCTGTGCCGATCTTCCTATATGCCTCAAGTGTGTCCTCATCAATGTATTCAGTAATGCCCTTTATTAATGCATGTTTCAGTCGTTCTTCCACCGGTTTTGACCTCCATTCATCAGCAACTTCCTCAATTGCATCCGTCTTCTTAATGGTTCCGGCAAATTCCAGAAGTCTTTCAGTGGCATCCTGTCTGCGATTGAAAATCAGATCCTCCACGTATTCGAGCAGATCGCCGGGAATCTCGTCATATACCTGTAACATCGAAGGATTGACAATGCCCATATCAAGTCCTGCCTTTATTGCATGATAAAGGAAAGCAGCGTGTATGGCCTCTCGTACCACATTGTTTCCCCGAAAGGAGAATGACAGGTTACTGATTCCACCGCTGACTTTGGCATGGGGGAGGTTTTCCTTAATCCATTCAACAGATTTAATGAAATCAACAGCATAGTTATTATGCTCCTCCATACCAGTACCAATCGTCAGTATATTCGGATCAAAGATGATGTCTTCGGGGGGCAGTTCAACTGTTTCGGTAAGTATCTTATATGCCCGGCTGCATATTTCGATTCTTCTTTCATAAGTTGCTGCCTGACCTTCTTCATCGAATGCCATAATGACAACCGCGGCCCCGTAGTTTTTAATTTTACGGGCCTGTTCAATGAACACTGATTCACCCTCTTTTAAACTGATCGAGTTTACGATGGATTTACCCTGAACGCATTGAAGACCTGCCTCTATAACATTCCATCGTGATGAGTCGATCATAAATGGTACCCTGGCAATGTCTGGTTCAGACATCATGAGGTTTAGAAAATGCACCATTTCATATTCAGCATCAAGCATTGCATCGTCCAGGTTCACATCGAGCACCTGGGCACCATCCTCTACCTGTTGCAGAGCAATACCCAGGGCCTCATCATATCTCTTCTCCCTGATGAGCCTGGCAAATCTTCTGCTGCCTGCCACATTCAGTCTTTCACCAATGTTGATGAAATTGGACCCCTCATAAGTTGTCAGAGGTTCGAGACCACTTAATTTCAATGACCTTTCAGGGCTTTTTACAACATGTCTCCTGCTTTTTTCCGCGAGTCTGACAAACTCCCGGATATGGCCGGGTGTAGTTCCGCAACATCCTCCGATGATGTTGACATGCCCGGCATCGAGAAATTCACCGATATAACCTGCCATCTTTTCTGGTGTTTCATCATACTCCCCGAACTGGTTTGGTAATCCTGCATTGGGGTGGGCACTAACGAAAAAGGGTGATTTATCTGCGATCTCCTTGATGTATGGACGCATTTCTTTCGCTCCCAGGGCACAGTTTAACCCTAGTGAAAGAAGATCAATGTGAGACACGGAAAGGATAAAAGCCTCAAGGGTCTGACCGCTGAGGGTTCTCCCAGAAGCATCAGTTATTGTTCCGGAAAGCATTACCGGAAGTTTTCTGTTCAGTTCGGAAAACAACTCATTGAGGGCTACAAGTGCCGCCTTGGCATTCAGGGTGTCAAATGCAGTTTCAATCAGAAACAGTTCAACTCCACCGGCCAGCAAGCCCTCTGCCTGTTCCCTGTAGGCATTTTTTAGCTCTTTGAATGTGACAGCCCTGTAACCGGGATCATTCACATCGGGCGACATGGAGGCGGTTTTATTTGTAGGACCTATCGATCCTGCCACGTATCTGGGTTTATCAGGATTATTTTCAGTGTATTCATCAGCCACGCGCCTTGAAAGCTTTGCGGCATTCAGGTTAATTTCATGAACATATGGTATGGAAGAATAATCAGCCTGAGAAATTGACGTTGCATTAAACGTATTGGTTTCGATAATATCTGCCCCGGCATCCAGGAACTGTCTATGGATATCTTCAATTAACTTCGGTTGGGAAATAGAGAGTATGTCGTTGTTTCCAAAGAGGTTAACAGGATGTGAAACGAACTGAAACCCGCGGAAATCCTGCTCTGTAAGTTTCAATTGCTGGATCATTGTCCCCATGGCTCCATCCAGAACCAGTATTCGTTCTTTAAGTAAATCCCTTATATCAGGCTTTTTCGTCATATTCTGATCTTCAAAAACACAAAGTTAATGATAAAAGTGAAGCACCTTCGCCGATAGTAACATTGGCGAAGGTGCGTACAGCAGGCCAGGGATTTTAGACTCCGGTTTGTCAGTTAAATACTCTCTTAAAGGCCTGTTCGAAATCGGCAATGATGTCCTCAATGTGCTCCAGTCCGACAGAAACTCTTAGCATGGTGGGCAAGACCCCGGCTTTTAGCTGTTCTTCATCGGATAATTGGGAATGGGTGGTGGCCGCCGGCTGAATGATCAGGGTTTTTGCATCTCCTACATTTGCAAGGTGACTAACCAGTTCGAGTGTGTCAACAAATTTAATCGCATTCTCCTTACTTCCCTTTAAAATGAATGACAATACACCTCCGGCACCTTTAGGCAGGTATTTGTTCGCCAGATGATGGTAATCACTCGAAGGCAAACCCGGGTAAATAACACGATCAACCCTTGGATGATCCTCAAGCCATTTTGCAAGTTCATGTGTATTCTCCAAATGCCTGTCAATTCTCAATGACAGTGTTTCAAGACCCTGAAGATGTAAAAATGCGTTAAACGGACTCTGACTTGGACCAATATCCCGAAGTCCTTCGACCCGGGCCTTGATAATGAATGCAATATTACCGAAGGGAGAGCCTTCTCCGAAAACATCCCAGAAAACCAATCCGTGGTACCCTTCCGATGGTTCGGTGAATTGAGGAAATTTCCCGTTCCCCCAGTTGTAGTTTCCCCCGTCAACAATAACTCCACCTATAGAGGTACCATGGCCTCCGATCCATTTGGTAGCCGATTCCACAACAATATTTGCACCATGTTCCAGGGGCCTGATCAGGTAACCGGCGGCACCAAAGGTATTGTCGACAATGATCGGGAGATCGTGCTTCTTCGCCAGGCGGGCGAATTGCTCAAAGTCGGGTATGTCGAATCCCGGATTGCCGATGGATTCAAGATAGATCCCTCGTGTATTAGCGTCAATTAACTTCTCGAAGTCTGCTGTATCCAGGCTATCAGCAAACCGGAAGTCCCATCCATAATTCCTGAAGGTTACCTTGAATTGATTGTGGGTTCCCCCGTAGAGATAAGGTGATGTTACAATATTTGAACCCTGAGTTAACAAGGTGTTGAATACCAGAAATTGTGCGGCGTGTCCTGAAGAGGTTGACAGTGCTGCTATACCTCCTTCGAGTTCAGCAATTCTCTTTTCAAATACATCATTGGTTGGATTCATTATCCTGCTGTAAATGTTACCGAATTCTTTAAGGGCAAACAGGTTGGCCGCATGCTGAGAATTGTTGAAAACATAAGAAGTGGTCTGATAGATAGGTACAGCACGGGATAATGTATTGGTATCTGGTTCGTGTCCTCCATGAATCTGTGCTGTTTCGAAATGTTTGTATTTTGTGCTCATTGTATTATGTTTTAATTTGATTTAATAAAGCTGTCATTTTATTATGATCTGGAATACCGGATTAAAAACGAAATATGTTGAATTTGTTGCAAGTGGTTAATATTCTGATGATATTATGTACAGTTCGGGTGGGATCGAAACTTAGATGAGTTTCGACTGGCGCATGGACATAGGCAGCAGCGGCATCGTAAAATTGTTCCAGGCCGTCGGATCATATGCCTTGTCCCAATGTAATAATCTTAATTGTCTCATTTGATCTTTTTCGTTATTATTTCCTGCTTTTACAGGTTAGGTTTTGGCACCTTCGCCACTTGTGATTGCGGTGGGTTGCCAGGGGATCTCTGAGCCTAATCTCTTACCCCGTTCTCAATAACTCGCACGAAATCGCTTCGTAATGAATTGATGATGCGAAGATATGCTGAAGAACACGATTTTGCAAATTCATAAAGCAATTATCTATCGTTGTTATTTTTACAACCTGTTAATAAAACATTGAAAATCTAATAAATACAATTAGAATAATATAGAAAAAAAAAAGCAATGAATCAACATAACATGGTGGAATTCCTGTATCCCAGCTAGAAACTATAGGAGAGACCGGCACCAAATAACTGCTTGAACTGGATCCTGGATTCGGTATCACCTGTAGGTACCCCGCTATTGTCATGTTGCTCAAACCTGATATCATAATCATAGATGATCTGTGAAATAAAGGAAGCCGAGATAAATTCGTTTACTTTCATGCTCAGTAAAAGATCAAAATTCACGTCAACGTACTGCGGGTTTTCAATATAATTTGAAAAAAGATCGATCTTGGTATTGAGTTTCACGTTTTTCATGATCGGACTGGAATAGGCGATTTTTATATATCCTCCAAACTCACCGCGAACATTTTTATCATCAGAAACACCAAAAGAGCCGGCCAGATCTTCGTCCATAACGATTGTCATCTTCCCGGTAACAGGTGCAATCAACATCGTAAACTTGTCACCAGGCTTATAGTCCATACCGAAAGATAGATTCAGGTATCCGGGAGCTAGAAAATTGGAAATCTTTGTCTTGTTATCCTGATCGCCCGGATTGGCATAACCTGCCGAAAACTGGGTTCTGAAGCTAAGGAGCCCGGTATAGCTCCATTGACTGCTTGCACGGTATCCGAATTTTGAGGCAAGGTCGATCTTGTCGTCACTCTTTCTCAGCAGGTCATCTCCCTGTTTGATCAATCCGTACCCAAGGTAAAGCTCATTCGTCCAGCTTGCTTTTTCGCTATTGCTTTTGTAATTGGCATTTAGGTTTAACAGGGCATTTCCCGCGAGTGAACTTTCACCCCCTGCTGCCCAGTTGCTAAGGGACATCTGCGAAAAATTAAGGGAAGTTACACCATTGAATTTCCAGAGTGTGTCTGCTTCGGCCTGACTGAAGGAGGTTGAGAAAACCGATATCAGCGCAAACAGTATGAAGAGTTTTTTCATCATTTAAGTTTTATTACAGTTTGTTATTCATTCGGAATTTAAGACAATCTTTCTTTAATAATGTTCCATTACATCGTTTTTTTGAGGTTAATGAGAAGATGTAGCAGGTCCGATCCACAAGTTATTAATTTGTTTATCTAGCTTTGTACGAACAGGTAAAACGATTATTATGAAAAGTTGGTGGTTATCAAGTTTGAAAAGCATTGCAAATGCAGTATCGGGTTTCCGGTATAACTTACTATACGAAAAGAATTTCAGTATACAACTGTTTATTGCTGTGCTCGTTGTCATTGCAGCATTAGCTCTACCTGTTAAACGAACAGAATGGTTGATACTTATTATTGTTATCGGTGCTGTTTTATCGGCAGAGGCAATGAACACCGCTGTAGAAAAGGTCTGTGACCTTTTTGGCATAGAAAATGACAAGCGTCTCAAAACGATCAAAGACAGTTCCGCTTCTGCAGTACTGATTATTTCCATAGCGGCAGCTGTAATTGGTTTTATTATCTTTATACCCTATCTTATAGATATGTTCTGTCAAAGCAGGTTTGCCAAATAGTAAAAAAATATGCCGGAGATAAAAGTTCATTATTCAGGGAAAGAATTTACTGTACATTGCTCGGAAGGAACGCGCCTGCTGGATGCACTCAGGTTGCATGGTTTTGAGGTATATGCCCCTTGCGGAGGAAACGGGACATGCGGAAAGTGCAAGGTTTTGGTGAAGGATATGGGGTATGTTACATCATGCCTTTACCAGGTTGGGAAAGACCTCGAGGTTGTGATACCCCCGCCTCTGGAGGCTTCTATACTGGCATCCCAATACAAGTATTCAAAAAATATGCAGCTGAATCCGGGTAGGGCAGTTGATATCTCTTCCTACCCGTTTGGTATGGCAATTGATATTGGCACGACTACGGTTGTATTTTACCTGGTACAGCTGATCACAGGATCGGTACCTGAAACGCAGACAATGATGAATCCACAGGGGAAATATGGTGCTGACGTTATTTCCCGCATCCAGTACTGTATTACGAATGAAGATGGCTTAAAGATTCTGCAGAAGGAGATTATCGATGCAGTCAATATTAAGATACTCTATTTTGCCGAACACCATGGTTTTACAGCGTCTGATATTGTAAAGATTTCCTTTACCGGAAATAATACCATGTTGCATTTACTGATGGGGGAGGATCCCGCCCCCCTGGCTTTTGTTCCGTTTACACCTGTATTTACAAACGAACAGCGGTGTAAGGCTTCCAAACTAAATCTGAAATGCAATGCTGATGCAGAAGTAAAGGTGTTACCTTCACTTTCGGCCTATGTCGGTGCGGATATCATCGCGGGTATGGCATCACTGGCCGTTCCTGAAGAGCACCGGAATTACCTGTATGTGGATATTGGAACAAACGGGGAAATGGCACTTGTAACACCAGGCAGGGCCTATGCCTGTGCAACAGCAGCAGGTCCGGCATTTGAGGGTGCTAATATCAGCTGCGGTATGGGGGCGCTGGATGGCGCCATAAAGAGTTATAGCGACCCGGATGGATACCAGACCGTTGGCGATGCAAAACCGGTTGGTATTTGTGGATCGGGATTGATCGACCTGGTTGCTATGATGAGAAGAACCGGTGTTCTGGATTCAGACGGTTATCTGCCCGAGGATTTTGAGGTTGTGGATGCGAAGAAAACCGGACACTCATCTCCAATTGTTATGACACAGAACGATATAAGGGAGGTTCAATTGGCCAAGGGTGCTATCTGTGCCGGAATTCTAACACTTATCCAGAAGGCCGGTTTAGCGATTGAGGATGTTGATGCAGTATACCTGGCAGGAGGTTTCGGAAATTATATCAGGATCAGTAATGCTGTTGAGATTGGTATGATTCCGGGCGGTCTGGAAGGTAAAGTGATCTCTGTCGGCAATGCATCTGGCACTGGTGCCATTTTAGCTGTTAAATCAACATATTTTGATCGGGAGATTAGCAATACACTTGAAAATATGGAATTAATTGAGCTTTCAAGCGATGACACTTTTAACCTGGAATTTGCAATGAACATGGGGTTTCCGGTGATTGACCGCTAAAAAAGCATTCAAATTCTACCTGCCATCATATTTTCTTTTCGGAAAGCAGTATTCCCATCTGTTCCCTGTTCCGAGGGTTTAGAATATTCTTTGCTTCAGGCTTTAGAAGATACTCCAAGAGTTCCTGGTAATGTTCGGTAACCCTGGGCCTGATTATCTTGTATGTCGGATTCATCAATTTGTTTTCAATGGTGAATCCTTCTGATAGAATTCCTGTGGATGTCGGGATCCATCGCTGCGGATACATATCTCCATATTTCCCTTTGCTCCTGTATTCCCTGATTTCAGTGTCAATCACTCCGATTGCAGCTTCAATCCCCTCAACTGAGGAGGGATCAATTCCTTTTGCCTTCAAGAAGCGTTTTAATGCTTCGGCACTTGGATGAAGCAAACAGGTTGTATAAGGATTCTGGTTGTTGTGAAGAATACACTGATCGATGAATTCCGACTGGTCGGTAAAGGTTTCTTCAATGCCTTCCGGACTGTATTTCTCGCCATCATCGGCAATAAGCAGACTCTTGTATCTTCCGAGCACGTACAGAAAACCATCCTTGTCCAGGTACCCCATATCCCCTGTAAACAGCCAGCCATCCCTGATGGTATCTGCGGTGGCTTCATCATTTTTCCAGTATCCCTTCATCACATTCTCGCCTCTGATCACGATCTCACCCTTTTCTCCCTGCGGCAAAGTGTTTCCGTCCATGTCACAGACCCTGATCTCGATTTCCCGTGGAATTGATCCCGACGAACCCAGCTTGTGAAAATGAGGTGCATTGATGCTTATCATCGGACTTGATTCGGTCAGACCATATCCCTGGTACATCGGGATTCCGATCGCATAGAAGAATTTTTGCAATTCTATATCCAGTAAAGCGCCCCCACCAATAAAGAATTGCATGTTCCCGCCCAGCGCCATACGCACCTTTTTGAATACCAGGGCATCAAAAAGGGCATAAAGGGGCTTAAGGAAAACCCTCCATCCCTTACCCCTGTTTATACCCATGCCGTTATATGCATATCCTAGACTGAGCCCTGCCCTGAACAAACCATATACCAATTTGCTTTTCGAGCGGACACCAGTTTCAATATTGCTCCTGAAATTTTTAGCAATAGTTGGCACGGAGAACATCACATGGGGTTTAATCTCCTGGATATTCTTAAAAATATTCTTTCGGGTTTCGAACCCGGTCTTTCCCATCTCCAGTGCAGCAAGGCTTGCACCCACCGCCATGAAAGAAAAGAGTCCG
Source organism: uncultured Bacteroidaceae bacterium (assembly GCA_964539395.1). Lineage (GTDB taxonomy): Bacteria > Bacteroidota > Bacteroidia > Bacteroidales > M55B112. The sequence continues at coordinate 2,797 of CAZIIU010000009.1, read as the reverse complement.
GCTGTATGCGCAAATGAATGGTCCCAGGGCAAAAACAGGAATAGCCGGTAATCCTGGGGAATGGTCATAACAGACAGGGCGTGTTCGGTATTCGAGGTATAATTCCGGTGGCTGAGCATGATCCCCTTTGGATCTGCGGTTGTCCCGGAAGTATAACAAATATTGGCGATATCTTCCGGTTGCACTGCTTCATATACTTTCCTGAATAACTCCTCATTTTTCTCCAGGTATTCCTCTCCAATTTTCATAACGTCACCCATGAATATCTCATCTTTCTCGTATAATTGCCTTGGATCAATCAGGATGATTTTCTTCAGACCGGGAAGCTTGTCCCTGATAGCATTGATTTTGTGGGACTGGCTCGCGGAGACGATTACAATGGAAGATTCGGAGTGTTTAATTCGAAAGATGAGATCGGTCGATTCATTCAGCTGAATCGATAGCGGTACATTGACCGCACCGAGGTAAAACATTCCCATTTCAGCAACCACCCAGTCGACACGGCCCTCCGCAAGCAAGGCAAGTCTGTCACCTTTTTTCACTCCCATCAGGTGGAGACCTGCAGCAAATCTTTTAACGAGGGATCGCAATTCTGCATAAGAAGTGGATTGAAATGAACCGTCTCGTTTCTCCCAGAGGTAGGGGTTTTCGGAAAAACGATCTACGTTTTCCTCAAAAAACTGAACAAGTGTCTTCATGCAAAAAGTGTTGGTAGTTTGGCGTGCTCAATTTAATAAAAAATTAATCGCCAACAAGCTGTATTTTCAGCTTGCTCCTACAATTCAATGATCTGCTCCCTGTCCGGACCAACCGAGACAAACTTTACCGGAATTTTTAGCTCCTTTTCAAGGAAATAGATGTATTGCGAAAGTTCACCCGGGAATTCCTCTTTGCTCCTGACACTGGTCAGGTTGGTTTTCCAACCAGGTAATTCTGTATATACAGGTTCAATCTCCTGTTCCAGTGAATAGGGAAACTGGTCTGTAAGCTTGTCTCCAACCCTATAAGCAGTTGCAACTTTGATGGTATCAAACTCATCGAGTACATCTGTCTTGGTCATGATCAATTGGGTTACACCATTAAGCATGATACTGTACTTGAGGGCAACCAAATCCAACCAGCCGCATCGCCTGGGCCTTCCTGTGGTTGAACCAAACTCATTCCCGGTATTTCGCAATTGGTCACCCTCTTCATTCAATAATTCGGTAGGAAATGGTCCGCTGCCAACCCTTGTGCAATAGGCTTTGAAAATACCGTACACTTCACCTACGGCTGACGGAGCAATTCCCATCCCGGTGCAGGCTCCGGCACATATTGTATTGGAGGATGTGACAAAAGGATAGGAGCCAAAATCGATGTCAAGCAGTGTTCCCTGTGCTCCTTCGGCAAGAATGCGCTTGTTACTTTCACGCAGGTTGTTGATGAGAAACTCACTTTCAACGAACTGAAACCTTTTTATTGTATCAATGCCCTGAAAGAATTCTTCCTCATCCTCAATTGTGAACTCGTAATCGTACATTTTCAGCAGGCTAAGATGCTTCTCTTTAAGTGCAGTGTACCTGGCTTTGAAATCAAGTTCTATATCACCAACCCTCAGACCGTTTCTTCCCGTTTTGTCCATGTAAGTCGGTCCAATACCTTTGAGGGTGGAACCTATCTTTGATTTGCCTTTTGCGGCTTCGGAAGCCGCATCAAGAATCCGGTGAGTGGGAAGTATTAAATGTGCCTTTTTGCTGATTACCAGGTTTTTGGTGATATTAACTCCCAACTTCTCCAGTGTCTCGATTTCGCGTTGGAATACGATCGGATCAAGCACAACACCGTTGGAAATAATATTCAGTGCATCCTCCCGAAAAATACCTGATGGAATATTGTGCAGCACATGTTTAATACTGTTGAACTCCAGGGTGTGACCTGCATTAGGACCTCCCTGGAACCTGGTGATAACATCGTACCTGGGTGTGAGCACATCTACAACTTTTCCTTTACCTTCATCCCCCCACTGCAAACCTAAAAGAACGTCAATTTTCATGTTAGTGTATCCTTAATATAGTTGATGTATTATTTATATTGCATTATTAATCAGTGAGATGTCCGGCGATTCAAACAGTATTACCCGACAAAAAATACGCCGGAACTACCGGCGCAACTTACCGCATAAAGATAAAAAAAACTACTTTCAGAACCTCGTTATTCCTATAAAAGAATTTAACTATTTATCCTGACTGCCTGAATCGGTTGAGGTGCCATAGATATACAGTGAATGATGACTGGCCCTGAAATTGTTTAATTCACAAGCTGTTTTGATAATCTCATCAATCCGGGGATCACAGAACTCGATAACGTTTCCTGTTTGCAGGTCGATCAGGTGATCGTGTTGCATGCAATGGTATGCCTTTTCAAACTGTGCGATGTTTTTGCCAAATTGGTGCTTAACAACCAGATTGCAATCGAGCAGCAGTTCTATTGTGTTGTACAGGGTGGCACGACTGACCCTGTAATTCTTGTTTTTCATGAAGATATACAGAGACTCAATGTCGAAATGACCTTCACGGGAATAGATCTCGTCGAGAATGGCATATCTTTCCGGCGTTTTTCTGTGCCCCTTACGCTCTAAGTACTCTGTAAATATCTGTTTTACAGTACTTCGTGTATCTTCAATCCCCATAATTAGTCTAATTAAAAATTATAGCACGAATATACTAATCTTTTTGATTTGTGAGAAATATTTCGCTTGCCCGGCAGGGCCGACGCATTTAAATTCGAAGAATTTTTAGCAAAAACTGATTATCCCAGG
>CAZIIU010000008.1:0-83975 GCA_964539395.1 uncultured Bacteroidaceae bacterium | reverse complement strand
TTTACTACTTTTATTGTAGCTTAACCTGCCGTCCAGCTTTTTGGGGTATATTCAAAAACTGAACTATTTTCATTGAGCGAACTCACGGATGGAGTGTAGAGGTATATTTACTCCCTCTTTCCAATCATTTTTGATGGGTCGACCCACTCATCGAACTGTGCTTCTGTGAGGTAGCCGAGCGAGAGTGCAGCTTCCTTTAGAGTTGATCCCTCTTTGTGTGCCTTTTTGGCGATCTCCGCTGCCTTTTCGTACCCGATATGAGTGTTCAGGGCTGTTACCAGCATGAGGGAATTGTCTAAGTTTTCTTTAATGCGCTTATAGTTGGGTTCGATGCCGGTGGCGCAGTTTTTGTTAAAAGAGAAGCAGGCATCGCCCAGCAGGCGGGCCGACTGAAGGAAATTATGGATCATTACGGGCTTGAAGACGTTCAGCTCGAAATGACCGTTGCTACCGCCGATATTGATGGTAACATCGTTCCCCATCACCTGGGCGCATACCATCGTAAGCGCTTCAGCCTGCGTGGGGTTCACCTTGCCGGGCATGATGGAGGAGCCGGGCTCATTGGCAGGGATGATGATCTCGCCGATGCCGCAACGCGGTCCGGAGGCGAGCATGCGTATGTCGTTACCTATTTTCATCAGGCTCACGGCAAGGGTCTTTAATGCTCCGTGTGATTCGACAATCGCATCATGCGCTGCCAGTCCTTCGAATTTGTTCGAGCCGGTTACGAAGGAGAGCCCGGTATATTTAGCGATGTAGGAGGCTACAAGCCGGTCGTAATCCTCCGGGGTGTTGATGCCCGTTCCTACAGCGGTGCCCCCGAGTGCGATCTCCGAGAGGTGGTCGAACGAGAAGACCAGTGCCTTCAGCCCGTGCTCAAGCTGGGAAACATACCCTGAGAACTCCTGCCCGAGGGTCAGCGGTGTTGCATCCATCCAGTGGGTCCGGCCTATCTTCACGATATCCATGAATTCCTCCGATTTCTTTTTCAGCGTGTCGCGCAACTCCTTGATGCCGGGTATGGTACATTCCATGAGCACCTGGTAGGCGGCAATATGCATGGCGGTGGGGAAGGTGTCGTTCGACGATTGCGACTTGTTTACATCGTCGTTGGGGTGGATCAGGCGTGTGCCTTCACCGAGTTTGTTGCCCAGCATGACATGGGCACGGTTGGCTACCACCTCATTGACGTTCATATTCGATTGAGTGCCGGAGCCGGTCTGGTACACCACCAGCGGAAACTGGTCGTTCAGCTTGCCTTCAATGATCTCGTCGCAAACCTTCATGATAATTACTGCCTTCTCTTTTGGGAGCACCCCCAGGTCGAGATTGGTAGCAGCGGCAGCTTTCTTGAGGTAGCCGAAAGCCCGGATGATCTCAGGCGGCATTTTTACATCGCCAATCCTGAAATTCTCGAGTGATCGCTGTGTCTGCGCACCCCAGTATTTATCAGCAGGTACCTGTACCTCGCCCATCGTGTCTTTTTCGATCCGGTAGTTCATTGGTCTCTTGTTTTGAATCTAAAGGTACATAAAAGGAGGGAGGGATGGAGGGGTGAGCTTATGTTTTTCAAAACAGGAGGATCGTAAACCAAAAATGAATGGCGGGACTCAGAAAGTGGCGCTTCAGATTATATCGTTAAGAAAGCACTCCATTCAATGGAAAAAGTATGATGGGCCGTTGACCGGAAGTCCGGATTCTGCAATTGTTATTGTGAAACCGGTTAGTCTGCCTTCATCATTAGCACAGTGATATAAGCCAACTGATCATTGTCATATTCGACACCTACACCACACTGACTGTAGTCCTTCAGCATCATGGCTTTGGTTGCTGAATCGCCGGTCCAGTTGGCAACGATGTCTGCTGCCGCTGTGCTGTTGGTGATTTGCAAGAGTGTCAGATCATTGTATCCACCGATCTTATCGTGTATGATGTCCCAGTGCACCGTAATACCGGTTGTGTCGGGGCCACTGCTGCTGTATGCAAGCTGAGCGCTGAAGAGCTGGGCCTCCTTGACCATGATGAACTGGTGAACAAAGGGATTTTCAGCCGGGATACCGTTGGCGATCCTGTATGATTTTATCTCATTATAGATCTGGGTTTCGATGCCCTTGATGTTTACAAAGGGTTCTTTGTCACCACAGGAAAGTGCGGTAAACAGGAAGAAAGCCAGTACAGGTGTAAGGGTGAGGATTGTTCTTTTCATTATGATTGGTTTCTTTGACATTCATTCTAAGTTTCTTTAACATTCAAACGTACGTAAATATGACCAAAAAGTTTTTATTTTAGTTGTAGAAGGAATAAATAAATCTGTTTTTCAGTTGATAATGCTATGGTACTCAATTCTAATCATTGCTAACAATGGTCAGCTTGGATTGTTGCCATATTTCATCAGATCGATTTATACATTGAGGGTCCACGGTTGAAGGGGGACCCGTTGTACTGTGTGATCACTTCCTGATATTGACAGAATCTGCATCGAGCACAAACATGCCACGGCCGTGGGTGGCAATGATTATCAGATTCTCGCGGGGATGAACTTTCAGGTCGTGCACGTAGGTGCAGGGAAGATCACCCAGGATATTCCATATTGTGCCCCTGTCTTTCGATACATAAACACCCACATCGGTTCCGGCATAGAGGATGTCTCTGTTTGCCGGGTCCTCGCGGATCACATTAACCGGTCCGACAGGTATACTGCCCGAAATATCTACCCAGGTATCCCCAAAATCGACTGATCTCCAGATGTATACCTGCGCATCATCGTCGCGCCTGCCGGTTTGGGTCACATACAGGGTACCCATGTCATATTTCGATGCTACAATCCTTGAGACCCACCTTTCGGGCAAAGGGTTCTTTCTGATATCTTCCCAGTTTTTTCCACCATCCCTGGTTCTCCAGAGTTTGCCATCGTCGGTTCCTACATATAGGAGTCCCGTTCTGAATGGCGACTCATCTATGGCGGTGATGGTCTGGTAGCTTATATCGCCCCTCTTTTGAGGATCATTGCTTGTTAGATCCGGACTTATCCTTTTCCAGGTAGCTCCGAGGTCCTTCGATTGCATCACATACTGTACCCCATGGTAAATGATATCGGGGTTATGTGGTGAAAAGATAGTAGGAGCCATCCACTGGCCCCTGAAATCAGGTTCTTCAGGGTAGGTATTTGGTAAAACATATTTTATATCTTCCGGATAGCCTTCTACCGTAGCTTTCGCCAGCTTACCGTAGAAGAGAGATGCAAGTATGGTGTTATTGTCGCGCGGGTCGACGATGTGGGTGCTTCCCTCAGCGCCGAGGGTGTACCTCCAGGCTGTTGGACGGATGTTGTCTCTTCCGTGTGACATGTCCACCTCGCTGAAGAAGCTGTGGTGGTCCTGGATGGATCCATATACCCGGAATGGTTCGGCATAGTCGAACTCGATGTTGTAGAATTGAGCCAGCGGCAGCTCTTCGATGAGGCAGCGCCAGTTTTTCCCCCGGTCGTAGGAGACACTCACCCCGCCATCGTGTGCCGATAGCAGGTAATTGGAGTTATCGGGATCGATCCACAATCCATGGTGGTCGGCATGGATCTCGCGGATATCGCTAAAGGTCGTGCCGGAGTCGAACGACTGATTGAGCCAGATTCCAAGGGAGTAAATCATGTTGGGATCGTTCGGATCGACCCGGATCTGTCCGAATACCCATCCATAGGTTGACGAATGGTTTTCCATATGCTTTTTCATTGCGTCGCTTTTTCCACTCGTTTGCATCCAGTTATTACCGGCATCTACCGATTTGAAGATGGTGGCGCCTTTGATGACATCTTTCATAGGGCGGCCGTAGTTATCTAAGTCACCCTCTTTGGCTTTATAAGCCAGATCGTAATGGTCGACCAACAGGTAAAGTACCTCCGGATTCGACCGTGAAATATCGATTCCCATGCGTCCGCGGAAGTGTGGTTCGGGCAGTCCAGTATTCATTTTTTTCCATGATTTTCCGGCATCTGTTGATTTCCAGACATGGTTGTTCCTGTGACCGGCATAGGTTCGTGGATCGTTCCATTTCAGCCGGGTGCGCTGCCAGGAGGTGGCGTAGAGGATGTCGGGATTTGAAGGATGCATTACCAGGTCGATGATCCCGGTTTCATCGTCTATATAGATAATCTGTTTCCAGGTCGATCCTCCATCGGTTGTCTTGTATAGTCCGCGTTCCCTGTTTTTGGTCCACTCACGACCCGAGGCAGCAACATAGACGGTGTTGTGGTTGTCGGGGTGGATGATGATCCTGGCAATAGTATAGGTGTTTTCGAGTCCCATATGCTGCCAGGACTGACCTCTGTCTTCAGTTTTCCACACTCCACATCCGGCATTGGAGGAGCGGAAGATATTGGCTTCACCGGTACCGGCCCATACCAGGTCGGGGTTTGACTGGCAGATGGCGATATCGCCGATGGAAGAGGTGCCTTGGTTGTCGAAGACAGGTTCGAAGGTGACCCCTTCGTTGACACTCTTCCAGATTCCTCCACTGGCCGAGGCCACCCAGATGGTGTAGCTTTTCCCGCGTGGTTGTACCGCTTCGATGTCGGTGCATCGCCCGGAAATGTTTGTTGGTCCGATGAACTGCCAGTGCAGGCTGTCGAAAGGTGATGCAGTTCGCATTTTTTCATGGGCCTCGAATCCGCGAAGTTTTGTTTGGCCGTCGGTTATCGGCTTTTTTTGTGAGAAGGCGGTGATTGATATGATGAATGGGAGCAGAAAAAATGCCGTTCTTTTCATGATGATGCAGTTTTAAAAGTAAACTTACATAAAAACTGCGGATAATGCATATGGTATGAGGCAGCCTTCTTCTCCGGTAAAGTCAGTTTGCAGGGTCGGGACAGTTTTTACCTGGATCCGGCAGATATTTGTGAGAGAACATCCTCACTGAAGTTAACGAATTGTGGAGATAAAATATTTTGTTCTCACATTTACCGGAGTGCCGCCTTGCTAAGAAGGTGTTCCGGTACTTCTACATTGAATTCAATTTTTTCAATGATGAATTGGGTTCCGTCGCTTTTTTTCAGCATATCACGAAAAATAATTTTACCAGGGTACCAGCGGCCGTCGATACGTTTAATATCCGACAATTCAGTCATTTTAAGCAGTGTGCCGCTCTTGGCGTACAGCTCCTCCTTCATAGGCAGGTAACGGGTTTTGTCGACCCAGACTTTCCGCATCTGGTAGGCGACATCGGGTGCGTTGGCGTGCATCTCCACTACCCAGCAATCAGTATCGTTCAGCATTTCGTTTCCTGTTACCACTGCATCATATTTGCTTCTCAGGTTTGGATCGTTCATCATATCCTCGTAAGAGAGGTCGGAACCCATAACCGACTGGCGGAGCATGTGACCGGATATCTGGATGGTGCGGTCGGTGCCGGGGGAATAGATCCACAGTTTGTCCTCCAGCTTGAGCATCTTAGTGCCTTTCTCCCGTGCCGGGGCGAGGTATTCGGTATAGGATTGATCATCCCCTGCCGACCATGTTTCCGCTTCAATAGTGCGGTCGGCTCGTGCACCGTGGATCACCATTTTGGAGATAACGTGGCGGGTTTCGGACGACATGTTTTTATCGATTCGGTTGAGGATCTCGTCGCCGGAGGGTTGAGCGGTGAGGAGTACCGGGAGAAAAACTGCTGTTGTGAATAGATTAATTATTTTCATTTTTTATGGTTTTAAAAAGTTATGTTTCCATTTACAGACATGCCGCTCCTTTGTAGCCGGATAAATTTGTTGTATCTGCTTCTTTTACAAACCTTACGTCCCTGCGCGATTATACATGTCACTCCTACGGAGCTATTTAAGTCCCGCTGGGATATAAGATTTGTAGCTGGCAGTCCATGTGTAACACGGCTCTGTTAGCGCGACCTGCTTGTCCGTTCATATAAATAAAATTCAATTCGTATTGTCATGCCTGCAGCTCTTTAAAAAGCTGCGCGGTTTGTCGTTTATAAATACCTATTCCTGCAAGTGCAGTACCAAGCAGTGTAGCGAACACGCCTGGAAAAAAACCGATATAATAGGATTCCGGTGTGATTTGTGTCCGGAACACACCTGACATCATCATTGTGGAGCCTTCCATGATATCACTGAAGTCCATTCCTTTCGACATAAGTGAAGCGAACAGCAGTCCGATAAGCGTGCCGGTTACTGATCCGGCGATCCCTATGATGAGGGATTCACTAAGCAGGCTCCGGTAGATGTGTCCCTTGTGTTCCCCGATAGCCATCCTGAGTCCCATTTCGCCGTATCTTCTCAATCCGCCTAGCAGTCCGGTGTTCCACAGAACTATGCCCATAGCGATCATGAAGATAAAGACGAAGATACCCGACATATAACCGATGATCTCAATCATTCCTGCAAGGTTGTTCTGGTTCCGCAAGGGCACCATTACAGGCGAGAAGCGGTCCTCTTTATCGGAATACTCCGAATTGAAGCTTTCTGCCAGAGCGATGGCCTGTTCATCCGGGTATTCTCCACCCGGGAAATATCCCAGGATCTCACCTGCGGCATCCTGCATATCAAGAGCGTACCTGATGCCGGAAATATCGGCAATGATGCCTCCCCGATCCAGTGCTCCCACACCGAATTTGATGGTTCCGCATACGGTGAAATTGGTGATTGCCATGGCGCCATACATTGTTGAGGTGATCAGTGTTACAGGATCGCCCGGCTCCACCTCCAGGCGGGAGGCAAATTCGTCGGAAAGTATCACCTCACCGGGTAATGCAGGCAGGCTACCGCTGATAAGTATATTCTGCAGGTTAAGACGTTCAGTCTCCTTGCTTTCCGGAGAGAGCAGGTCGAGTGCCATTCCGGCGGCGGGCCCTTGTGCTTTAGTCTCCCCATTTTCATCTGGTGCATCCATGAGACCGCCAAAGCTGATCCTTTCCACCCAGGTTATGTCGGGATATTTTTCCTGAAGTTCTGCAATAAAGGCTTCCGAATCGAGCAGTGCAAGATCTATGGGCCTCTGGTCGATGTATTCAAAGTACTCCCTTGTCATGACCTTCACATGTCCGGTTGAAAACCTTGCATTGAAGTCGACCATATCGTTCATGATCCCGGTGATCCATGTATGACCCAGAACAGTAAGCATCACTCCCAGAGTAACAACGATGATTGGGAGGAGGCTTCTTTGCCGGTCGCGGATCAGTCCTTTAATAAAGAATCGTATCATAGTTTTATGTTTATTGAATTTTTCCCCGGATGGCGTCATTGGGGTTCATTTTGGTTATCTTCCTGGCGGGCAGGTAGCTGACGATCGCTGTGGTAACAGTTACGATCACCACTGATGCGAGTATAAGTCCGACGCTATATGCCGGGATGATTGAATCGCCCAGTGGCAGTCCCATCTGGTCGTATCCTTCGGGCATGGGTAATCCGGTTTTTTTCAGTTGCAACAGCAGCGGAATTCCCCAGATTGCCCCGACGATCAGTGATAGTACCGCATGCATGGTGCCTTCCACTGTGAATACTCCGATTACCTGGTGGCGGGTCATTCCCATGGCGATGAAAGTGCCGATCTCCTTTTGTCTCCTGAAGATAGAGAGCACCTGTGTGTCGAAGATAGCCAGGAGTGCCAGGGCGAGAAGTATAAGGTAGAGGATTGCATTTCCAACCGATTTGGATTTGATCATCTGGTTCATGTCATAGAGGAGTTCATCAAGGTCCTGGAACTCCCATCCGGGGAGATCCAATTCTGCCTGTGAATCATTGCTGATGGTGATAAGGGTTGCTTCGTTTTCGAGCCCGGTCAACTCCTGCAGTTCTTTCAACGGGATCCAGACCTGGCCCATGTCCACTGCCGGGACATCGGTGCGGAACAATCCTGTGATAACCACCTCCTTTGCGTCGAACATTCCGTTCGCATCGCGCCAGCGGATCAGCAGGTGATCGCCGGTATCAGCCTTGATATTCATGGCCATTCGTGAGCCGAGTATGGCCGGAATGTCATCGCTTTCTACAGCCAGCATCTCAGTGGGTATACCGATGGTTTTTTGGTGGGGATCGATCCCGTTGAGCATGATACTTTTGAGTCTGCCTTCGGGGTAGATGGTGGCCTGGATGACCAGGACCGGTGCCACGGTACCATTCCTATATGACTGGTACAGTGCTTCCGGTATGGGAGCATGAGCATCCTGGAATGTAAAGGGATCATAAGGATCGTAGTTTTCCTGCCAGTATTGTCCCTGGCCGTATTGCCATTCAACCACATCGACCTTTGCCTGCTTGTTCCAACCTTGTATAAATCCGTTTTGCATGATGATGGTAACGAATGCCACCGAGAGGATAAAGACATTAAGGAAAGTTCTGAGTCCTGCTCCCAGGAGATTTTTTATGGCTAATTTAATTGCTAACATTGCGGGCCTCCTTTTGATTATTTACAGTTTCGTCAGATACCACCCTGCCGTCTTCCAGCCGGATAATTCTTCTAAGGTATTGTATCACCTTGTCGTCGTGTGTTGCAAAGAGGAATGTGGTGTTGAGCTCCTCGTTCAGCTTTTCCATCGTGCGCAGGATGTGGTGAGAGTTTTCAGCATCGAGGTTGGCGGTAGGTTCGTCGGCCAGCACCATTTCAGGTTTCTTTACCATTGCCCTGGCGATTGCCACCCGCTGGGATTCACCACCGGAGAGCTGTTTTGGCTTAGATTTGATCTTGCTGGTGAGTCCGACCCATTCGATGGCTTCGAGTACTGCTTTTTTTCTTTCTGCGGCTGTCATTTTGAGCAGAAGCAGGGGAAACTCCACGTTTTCATAGACTGTGTAGACGGGCATCAGGTTATAAGTCTGAAAGATGAATCCGATATGTTTTTTTCTAAGTACGGAGGCCCGTCGTGCACCAATGCTTTTGATGGAAGTATTGATTACGGTAGCATCCCCCCTGCTGGGATCATCGAGTGAACCGATAATGTTCAGCATGGTGGTTTTTCCCGATCCGCTCGGTCCGACAAGTCCGGTGAATTCTCCGGTTTTGATTGTAAGATTGATATCCTCCAGGGCAGTGAAATATCCACCGCCGATGGGAAACCTTTTAACCAGTTTGTCGATTTTGATGATTGTGTTATTTTCCATTGTGTTTAATGATTAAAAACAGCCATTATCTGGAAGCCGGCCCCGCCGAACAGGGTTGCTTCCTGCTGAAAGTTGTATAACTGATAGTTTATTGGGTTCCAGAATGCCATGGTATAGAAGGTCCACCGGTCGAAGGTTACCGACCAGTTGATGAACCTGTAAAGGTCATTGTTGGTAAAGTCGTAAAACACTATTCCTGAGATATTGTGTATGATGTTCAGGGGATAGGAGAGGGTGACCCCGGCGAATGTAAGGGACTGGTCGGGGGCCAGTGGTTTTTCGCCGGAAAGGTAGAAGAAGGTTTCTCCCATTAGATTCAGTCCGTTACCAGTGTTGAAGGTATAATCGGCCCCTGCATTGAACATGGATGTATAGGTGAAGGGGGTAAAATCAAAGTTATGCTGTGTGAGTGATCCCTCCAGCCAGAGGCCAATGGCCAGGTCGACCTTCGTGTCGAATGCAATACGGTTTTCGGGATAGGTGTTACCGGTTTTCAGCGAGTCGGGCAGGCGGGGATCAGGGTTGACTTCCCTGTGATGGTAGCTGATTGCCGCTTCGCCGATGATAACCGGTATCTGCACACGGCCGCCATATTCAACAGAGCTTTTTTTTGTTGGAAACTGTTCCAGGCCTTTCAACTCCTCGTTTCCGTATAATCCCCAGAGCCAGATATTAGCGTTGTTCAGGAAATAGTAACGGCCCAGGAGAGCGTACACTCCGTCTGTGAGCTGGAGCGGATCGCACGGATCGAGTTGATCGAACCACATCAGCGGGCGGAGCATTTTTGCCGATCCGAAATTGATTTTCTGTAGTCCTGCCCTGAGTTCAAACTGGTTGCCTGAAAGCTTTATCCATAGCCTGTAGGGATCGAAGTTGCTACTGGATGAAGGGGTATGATCTGCCACCAGGTCCACTGCGCCCCAGGCGTTAAGTGACGCTTCGCCGGCAACATTGAGCGATCCCACGGGAAATGAGAACTCTGCTCTGGGGATATAGCGGAGGCCACTTTGGATTAAGAGGTTTACGGTGGGATTGATGGTGGTCCATCCGATGGCCTGGCCATTCAAGGAGGCGGTTTGGCCGGGGAGGTCGGCTTTAACGGTGCAGACGAACAGGCAGAGGGCAATATGAAGTGTGGGTTTCATTCTGCTTTTTCGTTTCTGTGGGTTATGCCGTAGAAGAAGAATCTGGTGAGCTCCATGGCCAGTTCATTGGGATCCTTGTACATGTTGATAAGGGTCTCATCCTGCAGCATATCGTTGAGGTGGTTCAGAAAATAGATGATGAACTCCGGTTTAACATCCTTGCGTATCTCACCCCTGTTCTGCGCTTCTAAATAATCGGCATATACAATTCCTAAGAAGTACTTTCTCTGTTCGCTCATGAACTGCATGATTTCAGGCTCCCCATGTACCAGCAGGTCGTCCATGAATTCGCTGCTCATTTCAGCAGTACCCTCCATTTTCATCTGGATCTGCAGCTCAATTTTCTCAGTGAAGGGAATGTTACGGTTCATGATTTTCCTGTAACGGTCCAATGCTTCTTCACCCATTTTAACAACGATGGCCTTTACCAGCTCCATCTTGTTGGAAAAATGTTTGTAGAATGTCATTTTGCTGACATTAGCTTCGGCGCAAACTTCTTCTACGGTGACCCTTTTGAAGCCATGCTTCAGAAATAGTGCTCTGCCTGTGGCAATGATCTCTCTCTTTTTTTTGCTGGACATGATAATATAAATAATACGAATATAGTAAACTAGAACTTTTATCGTACAATATTACGATATTGGTAAATACAAGTCAAGAAAAACCGGAATTATTTTCAGGAACACAGGAATTCAGGCAGGTGGGTGAGGTAATTCGGGTCACGCGTGTATTGCTGTAAGAGGTTTAAGGTTACGTTCTTAATATGGTTTTCAGGTTAGCAGAGCAATCATCGTTTTTTTTCCAAGAGGCTGTTCAGTACCGGAGTATTTGATCAGAAATCTTAAAATGTCTGCAACACTTGTTTAAAGCGGATATCCTCTTGAACACTTTTCCGGGCAGGCTGGAAAGGAGTTAATGCCGGGAGATGCTGGTATCAGGTTTGATTATCGGCCATCTGCCGGTTTTTCTGTTTACCCGATGGAGAGAGAGGCAGAGTTATTCTTCGTTTGGAAAGGAAGAAGCTTCTTTTCTGAGGAAGTTGCAGAAATTATTGCAGTTAAGCCATCTAATTCTTCGATACTGAATAATAACCGGTAGCGTGTATTTCAATATTTTCTTGTTATTATGTTAATAATTTATTTAAATTAGTCACAAATACAGGAATTCAATTTGGACGAGGAGAAAGATATAGTCATTTACCTGGATGATGACCCGACCAATCTGTCCTTATTCGAGATGACCTTCAGGGACAAATACAGGGTTTATACAACCGACAGTCCGGCTGAGGCATTAAAAGTTATTGAGGATGAAGGAGTCAAGGTTGCAATCGTGGATTATTCGATGCCTGAGGTGTCGGGACTGGAGTTCGTCAGCAAGGCAAGTATTTGTCAGCCCGATACGATCTTCATGGTTTTAACGGCTTATTCGGACCTTAATATCCCAATCAGTAATATCAGTCAGATACATGTTTTCAGGTTCTTTACCAAGCCTTGGCGTGAATTTGAGATTGACCAGGCCATCAGGCAGGCACTTGATACATATCGTTTGCGCGTAGAAAACAGGAAATTGCTGGTAGATCTTAAAAAGAAGAATTCTGAGCTTTTGCAACTTAAGGAGAAGCTCGAGGAGGAGAATCTGTATTTTCGGGAGGAGATTAAACTTAATGCTGATTTTGAGAATATTATTACAGTAAACAGGGAATTCAGGCAGGTGCTGAAACAAATTGAACAGGTTTCTGTAACGAAGGCGACAGTATTAATAATGGGGGAGACCGGTACTGGAAAAGAGTTGGTTGCCAGGGCAATACACAGTTTAAGTAACCGGAATGAGAAACCGTTTATTAAAATTAATTGTGCTTCTATTCCCGAATCTTTATTGGAAAGTGAATTGTTTGGTCATATTAAGGGTGCTTACACAGGAGCGATTGCCAACAGGAAGGGTCGGTTTGAACTGGCACACACAGGGACGCTTTTCCTTGATGAGATCGGTGAACTGCCCGTTGCTTTACAGCCAAAGCTTTTAAGGGTCCTGCAGGATGGTGAGTTTGAACCGGTAGGTGGTGAACAGTCTGTTAAAACAGATGTGAGAATTATTGCAGCTACCAACCGTAATCTTGAGGGGGAAGTTCGAAAAGGAAATTTCAGGAGTGATCTTTTCTACCGGTTGCATGTTTTTCCGGTCAGGATTCCTCCCTTGCGGGAAAGGAGAGATGATATACCGATCCTGGTGAATCATTTCCTCAGGAAATTCAATAAGCTCAATGGCAAGAGTATTTCGGCAGTCCCCAGGGAGATTATGCAGCAGTTTGAGCAGTACACCTGGCCCGGAAATGTGCGGGAGCTGGAGAATATCATTGAACGTTCAGTTATTATTAGTTCGGGGAAGACACTTCAACTCGGCACCAGGCTTACTACCCGGGATTCTGATTTGGTCCCGGAGCAGGGTTACTTTACGATGGAAGAGATGGAGCGACGCTATATTATGAGGATATTGGAGCAGACCCAATGGCGGATTAGTGGTGAAAGAGGTGCTGCAAGGGTTCTTGGTATGAAGCCAACAACGCTCAACTCAAGGATCAAAAAACTGGGAATAACCCGACCATGATGCAATGCGAAATACCGTAATATTAGCGAAATACCGTAATTATTTCGCCAGGTTCCTCAAACACCTCATTCCGTAAATTACATAAAATCAAAAGCATAACACTATTGGCATTACATTTGAATACCATTGCATAAAATGCGCAATGGGATGTGTCCAAATAATACCGATTGAAAAGCAGGACTTAATGGCACTTTTCACAAGGGATGGCAGGATTAAAGTTGTCGAGCTTTTTGAAGCCAATAATGGAACATGTGAAATGATGCAGCCGGTTATAGAGAGTGCAAGCGTTGTATTTGCCGGGAAAGTTGATTTTTTTCGCATGGATGTAAGTGAACTGGATGATATTGTTGCGAAGTATCACATTCAGCGGAAGCCTTTTTTTTTGTTAATCAGGGGAGACGAGGTGATTGATACAATTTACGGATTGGTTCCCATGATCAGTTTTATCAGGTTTATACAATCACATGTTCAATAAATAAAAACAGGTGAAGATATTCTAATATATAGAAATGTGCGAGATGGAATCTAAAATCTTATTGGTAGAAGACAGCTTTGAAAGCATGGAACGAGTTTCTTCTATTTTAAATGATGCAGGCTATACCACTGTTACCTCTATGAATGGCATTAAATCCTTATCTTATATTGTGAAGGAGAATTTTGACCTGATTATTTTAGGACTCAATAATTCGGATATGACTGGATATGAAATGCTGGCAAGTATCGTTGAAAGAGGCCGGAATATCAATGCTCCGGTTGTGTTTCTAACGGAGGCGGGTGAGAGTGGGAATCTGATGCGGGGAGTAAGATATTCCAATGTTGATTTTATTCAGAAACCTTTCAGGCGGGAGGAGTTATTGAGCAGGGTTGGAAACCAGCTTGCATTGCTTCGAAGTAAAGAAGAGCTTAAGGCGGTAAAAAGTCTGCGCGACAGCATCAATTATGCCTTCAGGATACAGAAATCGATGCTACCCTCCGATGAGATGTTGAATTCGATTTTCACGGAACATTTTATTATTCATCAGCCACTTGATGTCGTGAGTGGTGATTTTTACTGGGTAAAAAAGATTGATGATTTGGTTGTTTTCTCTGTGGCCGACTGCAGCGGACATGGTGTTCCCGGTGCCTTTTTAAGTGTTCTGGGGATTAGTCTGCTTAATGAACTTAGCATGAAAATAAAGCTTGATTATCCGAATGTTATGATGGATAATTTAAGATTCAAGTTTAAGGAATCATTGGAGCGTTCAGGTATTGAGTCTTATTTGACCGAGGGAATTGATATGGTGATCGGCATGATCGACACAAAAAACATGATACTGTATTCGGCAGGAGCATTTAATTCCGTTTTTTATTTGCATGAAGGTGAAATAACAGAAATCAAGGGTGACAGACAATCGGTAGGGCATTATCCGCAGGAAAAGCCATTTTCTCAACATGTAACCCCATTGAGTAAGGGTGACCGCCTGTTTCTTAGTACTGACGGGATCATTGACCAGGTGGGTGGAGTTAGAGGTAAGAAGTTGCAAACACGGGGATTTTCTTCCTGGTTAAAGGATTTGCACGATATGAAGTTGTCAGACCAGAAGAAGATTATGACAGATAGGATGAGGCAATGGATGGTTGATTTTGGTCAGGTAGATGACATCCTGATAATGGGTATTGAAATTTAGTAATAATATAATTCTACATAAATGAAAACATCACTGTATCTCAGGATAGGATTCCTGATGTCGTTACTCTATTATTTGCTTGATGCACTATTGGATTTCTTTATCTTCTATGAAGATGTGTCGTTCCTGGATGTGCTGGTTCTAAATGTGCCAGTTAATGAGATATACAACAGGTTTACTGCCATACTGCTAATAGTTGTGTCATTGCTGCTTATCAGGTTATATGGTTTACGAAATGAAAGGATCAGGAGAAATAGGGAGAAAGACATTTTTTCTGATTTGAATGATACTTCAGTTATTGAACTGGTGGGTCACCAGCTAAAGACATCCATGTCGACAATCATTGGTTTTTCCAAGTTGTTAGGAGAAAGGGGTGCCAACGACAAAACACAATCGCTCTATAGCGAGCATGTATATACGAGCAGCACCAATCTGCTGCAGCTCTTCAATAATCTGATTGACCTGAACCGGTTAAGTAATGGTCGGGTTACAATGCTGAAGGAGTCATGCAAAATTTCTGAGATGTTGAGTGAGCTTAGGGAAAAGTATGAGGCGGATATTGCCAATAAGAAGTCTCTTCATATTAAATTAAAAATGACTGTTCCTGACGAGTTAAAGAGTCTGACACTGGTAACGGATTGCAAGAAGCTGCAGAAAATTCTGGGAAGGCTTTTGGAAAATGCTATTAGTTTTACACATCAAGGCACTATTGAATTTGGTTATACCATTGAGAACAATACAGCCAGATTTTATGTAACTGACGAGGGCGCAGGTCTGTCGCTCGAGAACCTTGAAAAGGCATTTTCTCAGTATTCCAATCGAAAGAAGAGTTTGGATGCCTCTTTTGACCTGGCAGCTTTAAGGGTAATGGTAGCAAAAAGGTTTGCTGAATTTATAGGTGGAAATCTTTGGTCTGTATCAAAGCTGGGAATTGGTTCCACATACTATTTTACAATACCGCTCAGAGGGAAGCAGGAGGAGTTCCAGGCCGAAAAACTTGAGTCGGGGGGAGTGCCGGACTGGAAAGGTAAAAGAGTATTGGTTGCTGAAGATGTTGACCTCAATTATATGCTTTTGGAGGAACTGCTGAAACCGACTAAAGCTGAAATAATCTGGGCGCGTAACGGCCGGGAGGCTGTAGAGTATTTCAGGGAACACCAGGAAGAGGTGGACCTGATTTTAATGGACATCATTATGCCGGAGATGGATGGATTTGAAGCTGCAAAAAGAATACGTGAAATAAATAAGCGTATACCGATCTTGGGACAAACGGCCTATTCTCTTGAATTTGAAAAGAATCCTGATCAGCTAAACAATTTCAATGACTATATTACGAAACCGATCTGGTACCATGAACTCATCAACTCCATGGTAAAATATATATAGTGTAAAGAAGTGGAGTTACTATTCTCCGTGGTAAAATATTTATAATATAAAACAAGAGGAGTTACTATTCTCCGCTTTTACCATAATTAGGAAGAACCCTGGCGCTGGGATCATTCACATCACAATTCTCCCAGCTCCTGTTCGGCATCCAGAAATCGACGATACAATGTGATCTGCCTGGGTAATATGTTTCGAAGATTTCCCTGTACATCAGGGATTCCTTTGATATTGGGGTTGCATGACTAAATTCTTTCTTTTTAATCATGAATGCTTCATCGGAATACATCTCTTCTGCATATTGTTTCAGGTAATCGACAACGCTGTGTCCGACAGCATCGGAAAATGCTGCTTTTTCCCTGTATAATATTTCACGTGGCAGATAATCGCCTTCAAATGCTTTTCTGAGCAGGTACTTGCCAATCCCAGTATTATTCATTTTCATTTCCGGTCTGATGGACATCACATAGTCGACAAACTCCAGGTCACCAAACGGAACCCTCGCCTCAAGTCCGCAGGAAGAGATGCTTCTGTCGGCCCTGAGTACGTCATACATAAAGATTTCCCGGAGTCTTTTTTCAGCCTCTTTTTGGAAGGCAGCTGGTGATGGGGCAAAATCAGTATACTTATAACCGAAAATTTCATCTGCAATTTCCCCGGTCATCAATACTTTTATATCAGTGTTTTCTGAAATGTATTTTGAGACCAGGTACATTCCCATAGATGCTCTTATCGTTGTAATATCGTAGGTTTCTATATTATAGATCAGGGTGCTTAGCGTATCGAAAATGTCCTGTTTCTTAAACAGTACCTCAGTGTGGTCCGCACCCAGATAATCTGCTACGATCCGGGCATATTTTGTATCAATTGCATCCACGTCAATACCAACTGCAAATGTACGAATGGGTTTATCGCTCATCTTAGCGGCTATGGCGCAAACCAGGCTGGAATCGAGTCCGCCGCTGCAGAGGAACCCTATGGGAACATCCGATTGTAATCTTTTTCTGACTCCTTCAGTAAGGGTTCTGTTAATGTTTTCCAAAACCTCTTCAAGTTCATGATCAGATGACTTTTCCACTTTTGCTACATCTCGATAACAGATAAATCGTTCACCATCATATATATGTCCGGGAGGAAATGGTTTAACCTCCATGCAGAGATTGCACAGCGCCTTCATTTCACTTGCGAACATGATTTCCCCTTTCGGGGTATAGCCGTAGAACATTGGCCTTATACCAACAGGATCCCTGGCTGCCAGGTATTTATCCTGTTGCTGATCATAGATCACACAAACAAATTCAGCATCAAGTCGTCTTGCTGTATTAAATAATCCCATCTCTTTGTACATTGGAATGATCACTTCACAATCGGATGAAGAGCTAAATGAATATCTCCCGGTATATTCCTCCTTGAGTTGCAGGTAATTATATATCTCTCCATTACAGACCAGGTGAATATCCTCAAAATGCATTGGCTGATTGCCATCATCAGACACATCCATAATCTTTAGCCTGTGGAACCCCATCCATCCTTTTTCCCGGAAGTCTGAATAATGACTGTTGTCGGGCCCACGGTATTTAAGCTTCCGGAACTCACTTACCGCCTTCAGACGCATCATCTTGTCATCTCCCGTATAAACTGCAAATCCACACATAACAAACTTTTATTATTGATAAATTAAAACTAAAACTGGGCATAAAGATAATAAACTATAAGCAAAAACAAGAAATAAATCAAAAATAATCAATTATACAGGCAATTTATTTAAATATATGTATAATGAAAGGTGTAAGGCAGTATATTTGTTATTACCGGTTATCAGATTTTGATGAGGAGCTTCCACCCGGTTATGTTATTTGAGTGGTTAATCAGGGGGATAGATCTTTCCTTTTACCTGCGATAAACTGTTGCGGGTGACAAATGATCTATATACTTGTTTATTGATCTGCGATGATTACAGGTGAGATATCTATTTTACTTTCTGAGCATAGGCAGGAAGTTACGCACCACCATATTCCATCAGGTAGGCTTTAATAAACGCATCAAGTTCACCGTCCATGACTGCTTGCACATTTCCTGTTTCATGGTTGGTCCTGAGATCTTTTACCAGTTTATAGGGATGCATAACATAGTTACGGATTTGAGATCCCCACTCAATTTTTTTCTTTTTTCCTTCCACTTCAGCCTGCTTTTCCCTGCGTTTTTGCAGTTCGATTTCATAAAGGTGTGATTTGAGTATCCTGAGTGCATTTTCACGGTTTTTGTTTTGTGACCTGGTCTCGGTATTATCGACAGTAATGCCGGTTGGAAGGTGTTTGACTCGAACCCCGGTTTCAACTTTATTGACATTTTGTCCGCCGGCGCCTCCTGATCTGAAAGTATCCCATTCGATATCTGCAGGATTAATAATTATTTCAATGCTGTCATCTATAACCGGTGCAACAAATACTGATGCGAACGAGGTATGTCTCCTGTTGGCAGAGTCGAATGGAGAGAGCCTTACCAGCCTGTGTACACCCGATTCTCCTTTCAGATACCCATAGGCATAGTCGCCTGTAAATTCTAGCGTAACTGTTTTTATACCGGCTTCATCTCCGGGAAGAAAATGGAGTTCCTTTACTTTAAAATTATTTCTCTCTCCATAGCGAATATACATCCGCATCAACATTTCGGCCCAATCTGTACTTTCTGTTCCTCCTGCACCCGGATTAATCTTCAGTATAGCACTCAGGGTATCCTCTTCATTGCGGAGCATATTCTTAGATTCCAGTGTTTCAGTCAGCTTCAGTGCCTTTTGGTATTGCAACTCGACCTCTTCTTCGTCTGCTTCTCCTTCTTTGAGAAAATCGAAAAGCACTTTCAGATCATCAACTGCGGTTTCGACTTCAGCATAAGCTTCGGTCCAGGATTTCAACCGGGATAATTTTTTCATCTGTTGTTCGGCCTTCGCAGGGTCGTCCCAAAAACCGGCGGCCTGGGTTAGTCTTTCCTCCTCGTCGATGGTTCTTTTTTTTCCATCTACGTCAAAGATGCCTCCTCAGCGCAGCCTGGCGCTCAATGAGATCTCTCAGCTCATCAGTTGTGATCATAATGTCTGGTTTTTAGCAAAGATAGCTTTTACCCCTGAAGCAACAAAACAGAAAAAAACACGTATATTGTTGATCAATTGCGGGAATTATGGTTATGTGAGACAACCTGGTACAAATGAAATGAATATCTGGTCCTGTTATTTTGTCTGCAAAATATAAAATCTATTGCTATGAAAACCTTCTTATTTTCAATGATAACTTTATTTCTTATGGCCATGTTTGCTCCGGGCTGTAAGAACAATCCAGGAACAAAGCTTCATATAATGGTGGTGGCTGGAGGACATAGTTTTGACACTGTGGAATTCGTTGAGATGTTCCATTCATTTTCTGAGTTTACTTTCGATACGGTTATGCAGCCGAAAGCAAACCGGCTGATCGGGGGTAATGCGGTTGATGGGTATGATGTAATTGTTTTCTATGATATGTGGAAGGATATAGACAGCATTGAAATTGCGGGTTATTACAGACTGTTGGATCGTGGTGTCGGAATGGTTTTTCTTCACCACTCCCTTGCAGGAAATCAGGATTGGGCTGAATTCAGCAATATCATTGGGGGAAAATACCATAACCCGCACAGTACTGTTGATTCCAGTCGTTATTCCACATACAGTCATGATATTGAGATTGCTATGAGCATTCCCAGGAGGGATCATCCGGTAACGAGGAACATGGAGGATTTTATTCTACTGGATGAGGGATATAATAATATAGAAGTGAAAGATGACGTTATGGTGATTCTTAAAGCTGATCATGCAGATTGTTCGGATGTAACAGGATGGGTAAACACATACCAGAATTCCAGGATCGTTTACCTGATGCAGGGACATGGCAAACATGCCTATTCCAATGAGAATTACAGGACACTTTTAAAAAATTCAATTAATTTTGTTTACCGGCAGGGTCAGTATAACTAATGCATGCCGACCAGCTCCTCTATCACCATTTTTTACTACAATACCGGAATTTCCTTGACTATTGTATAGCACTACCTTGTCATAGTGCACGTGTTAAAACGAGAACCAGCGTAACTGATATGAAACGTCTAATGTTCATTAAGCCTTTTCAATGAATCGATGATCTCCTCAGATGTAAAACCTCTTTGTGCAGCGAAGCGAAAAATTTTTGCTTTACCGGCCGGTGTCCTGACTTTTCCGATTGCTTCTATTTTTGCAGCAATGAGCTGATCGATCAATGCATTATAGAATGATTCATCAATTGTTTCGATCACATTTTCAATGATCTCTTCCCGGATTTGCTTTCGACGCAAGGAATAAGCAATCTTTATCCTCCCCCATTTGTTGAATTTTAACTTGTCTTTCACAAAAGACTGAGCATATCTTTCATCATCAAGGAACTTGTTTTTTTTCAGGTAGCTGATCGCGTTTTCAGATTCTGCTTCATTTAATCCCCAGGCGGTCAGTTTTTCCCTGATGTCATAACTGCACTTTTCAGATTGACTGCATAGCCTTGCAGCCTTTTCGACAGCTTTTTCATAATCTGTTGTCATTGTTCTGTTTTCATTGCTTGATTCCTGATTATATTCATTAAAGATCCCAGGTGAATGGTGCAGGGATGGTTATTTTTTCGCACAAATAAATCTGTCTTTACCGTGGATGTCTTCCAGAAGCAATACTTTGCCAAATCCGGCATCGGCAAACAGTTGTACAGTCTCATTTCCAAATCTTTCATTGATTTCTACCCAGACCGTGCCTGTTTCCGCCAACCGTTTTTCCGAAAATCTGATAATAGCCTGGTAGAAGGTGAGCGGCTCATCATCTGATACATACAGTGCAATCCCGGGCTCAGCTTCAGTTACATTTAACGGCATCAGTAATTTGTCGGACTCGGTAACATAAGGTGGATTGCTGACAATAATATCAAACTGGTCTTCTTCAGGACCTTTCCATGGCTCAAAAATACTCTGATGGATAAAATTCACATGTACATTGTTAAGCAGTGCATTCTTCTTTGCAATTATTAGTGCTGATTCATCTATTTCCATTGCGCTTACCTTGCTGTCGGGAATACTGTGTGCCAAAGCAATGGAAATACAACCGCTCCCACAACCTATATCGATAATTGTTGGTCTGCCTGTAACAGGAGTTTCCTCAATGATTTTTAATACGAGCTCTTCAGTTTCTGTTCGCGGTATCAGTACATGTTCGTCTACATGCAGCATTAGGCCGAGGAAATGAACTTTTCCCAAAATGTATTGAATAGGCCTGTTTTTCTTTAATTCACCAACAATTTTAGTAATTTCGGAGCGTGTTTTTTCAGGTATTTCAGCATAGGGGTTTGTTAGAATGGTAAGCTCGGGATAACCAACATGTTCGAGAATCAGCCTGGTTAACGAAACTGCTTCATTGCCAGGGACGATTTCCGATAATTGGTTGATCATAGAGCGTCTGATCCCCGATATGTATTGTACCTCTTTGTGCATATTCAAAGATAAGAAATTAAGAAAACGATGTATTCCAAGGATGAGATATACATGCGGCGCTGTTTCGAACTTGCTTCTCATGGTCTGGGCAATACCAGGACCAACCCCCTTGTTGGATCCGTTATAGTGTTTCAGGACAGGATCATTGGAGAGGGATATCACCATGAATATGGAGGACCACATGCTGAGGTTAATGCGATTCGGGCAGTGAAGGATAAATCTTTGTTGCAGGAATCGACAATCTACATTAACCTGGAGCCCTGTTCACATTTTGGCAAGACTCCACCATGCAGTACCCTGATCCTGAACCACAAAATTCCGAGGGTAGTGATTTCAAATACAGATCCTTTCCCCAGTGTAAGTGGCAGAGGTATAGAGGCATTGAAGAATGGCGGGACCGAGGTTGTTGATGGCGTATTGGTCAATCAAGGTGAATTTTTAAACAGGAGATTCCTGACATTTCATCAGGAAAAACGGCCCTATATAATTCTTAAATGGGCAGCAACTGCTGACGGGTTTATTGATATTGAACGGCAGGCTGGAGATCCCATTGGCACAAATTGGATCACCGATGATATTGGCAGAACGCTTGTCCATAAATGGCGATCGGAGGAGGCCGGTTTGATGGTTGGTACAAATACGATCATTGCTGACAATCCCAAGCTGAATGTCAGACGCTGGAAAGGTAACAGCCCGCTCAGGATCACTTTCGACCGTAACGGACGCATTCCCGAATCAGCCAATATCCTCGATAACAGTCAGGATACACTCATTTTTACATGTAACCAGGAAAGATACTCAGGAAAGGCGAACAGCATACTTATTGATCATGAATATCAAATGGCGGACGTGATGACAGAGCTCTATGAGCAGAAGATCATCTCAATTCTTGTTGAGGGTGGACAACAATTGCATACATCATTGATCAATGAGGGTTTGTGGGATGAAGCCAGGGTTTTTACGGGCAAAATAGTGTTTTCACAAGGAGTAAAGGCACCGGTACTGAAACAGTCGCCTGATGAGGTTTTACAATTTGAAGGAAGCGAACTAAGCATATTCTACAGGAATGGTCCGGATAGTTAATCTTCAGATAGTTGTCATTTAATGGACTATTATGGCACATTTATGTAAATGCATGGATATATTGGTAACAATTATTTATTATTTTCGTAAAATCAGCAAAAAATAAACCACCCATGAAAAAATTCGTACCAATTATAATACTATTGCTCGCGGCAATATCAACTGGTTTTAGTCAGTCGTCAAGAAAATATTTTAAGGCCGGGGATGATTTTTTCAAGGTACAAAAATATGAGGATGCCATTGAGCAGTATTCCAATGCGATTGATTTAAAGCCTGAAGACTATAAAGCGTATGTTGCAAGAGCAGCAGCGTATGAACGGATCAACAGATTTGCTGAAGCAGCTGATGATTATGAAAGAGCTTTGGTTTTCAGAGACAATGACGCTGAGCTGTACTACCTTGCCGGCAGGGCTTTTTTTAATGCTGAAAAATATGGCGCGGCGTTGGCTAAACTCGATAAAGCCATTGAAAAGAAGTCAAACTATCTGGAAGCTTATCAAACAAGGACACAGGTATATTTTGCGTTGAAAAGATACCAGGAGGCACTTGACGATTGTAAAAGGGCACTTAGATTTAAGGAGGATGCATTGAATTTCTATAATCTGGCCAGGGTTTATGAAAGTCTGGAGCTTTATGATGAGGCAGAGGATGCATATAAGAAATCCATCGATAAGAATAAAAACATGGAGGAGGTGCACCTCGCTCTTGGCAAACTGGCATTTGAGAGAGATAAATATGACCTGGCAATGTCTTCTGTGAACCAGGTTCTGCGAATCAATTCAAGGAGCAAGGAGGCGTTGATGCTCAGAAGCAGCATTCATGCTGCAAGAATGAATATCACCCAGGCAGTCAATGATGTATCCGAGGCCTTGATTATCTACAGGGGAGATCCCGAATTACATACGCTGAGGGGAGATTTTTATCAGTTGCTGAGCAGGCATTCAGATGCTATTGTCGATTATACTTTTGCCATTGAGGCGGGAGATACCCTTGCAGATGTTTATTATAAAAGAGCACGATCTTATGAGCAGATCAGGGATTTCAAATCCGCCAAAGCCGACTATAACAAACTGCTTGAATTATCGGAATATGACGGGGATGCACAGCGGCTGCTTGCACAGGCAAATGAACGCATGTACGAGATTAACCGGGAGAGCGTCAAACCGAAAGTAAAATTAATTGAACCAGCTTCCGGAAAGGACAGGACCGTACATATCCCCAAGGACCTTAATGTATTGGCTCTAAGTGGAATGATTGAGGATGAAAGTGACATTAAGTCATTAAAAGTCAATAATTTCGCTGTTCAGCCTGCCAGAACGGATGAGGGTTTTGAGTTTCTGGCGAGCATCAACCTGAGGGATGCCGATCAAATCATTGTCGAGGTGAGTGACATCTATAATAATGAGGAGACTGCCATTTTTAATATTCTCAGAACAGAGACTGATGTTCCAGAAGTCAATATTATTGCACCCTATGCATCTGACAATAATACCATCTACCTGGATTCTGAGGATCCTGTTATTTATGTGGAGGGAAAGATTGCTGATGAAAGCCTTATCAGGTCAATCTATATCGATAAT
Source organism: uncultured Bacteroidaceae bacterium (assembly GCA_964539395.1). Taxonomy (GTDB): domain Bacteria; phylum Bacteroidota; class Bacteroidia; order Bacteroidales; genus M55B112. The sequence goes on along the minus strand of CAZIIU010000008.1, from coordinate 59,887 downwards.
GTTGCTGCCAGCTTTGTGCCCTCAGATAATAATCCGGTCTTTTCTGCGAGGGTCAGGGTTGAAAACCGCAGTCGACTTACTGTAAAAGCTGAGGATATTTATGGAAATATCGCAGATGTAGAATTTTCTCTTAACAGGGATGCTGCCAGCTATAGCAGCAATCCGATGGGTAAAACCTGGGCAGTATTCATCGAGAATTCTAATTATCATCATTTTGCCAGCCTTGAGGGTCCTTCCAAGGATGTAACCCTTATGAAGACTGCTTTGACAAAATACCAGGTTCATAATTTTATTCACAAGAAGGACATGACCAAGGAAGACATGGAGCGCTTTTTTGCCATTGAACTCAGGGATCTGCTCAGGAGCAACATGGTTAACTCAATTATGGTCTGGTATGCCGGACATGGAAAGTTTGTAAATGAGACTGGTTATTGGATCCCTGTTGATGCGAAGCGGGACGATGAGTTCACTTATTTCAATATCAATGCATTGAAGGCTTCTATGCAATCATATCCTGAGATCCTGACACACACCCTTGTAGTAACTGATGCATGTGAATCGGGTCCCAGTTTCTACCAGGCCATGCGGTCTTCAAACGAGATAAGGAGCTGTGACGATTGGGAAGCTACCCGGTTTAAGTCATCCCAGGTCCTCTCTTCAGCCGGGTATGAACTTGCCAGTGACGATAGTCAGTTTACCAGAACCTTTGCTAATACGCTGGCTAATAATCCGGATGCCTGCATACCAATTGAAAGTATCGTTCAGAAGGTTACAACTGCGGTAGTCGGACTGAATCAGCAAAAGCCTCAGTTTGGAAAAATAGCCGGATTACAGGATGAGAATGGCACATTCTTCTTTATACCGAAAGACTATTAAAATGGCATATAACCAGGCAGGAAGAATTATTCGTTCGGCTGGACGAATAATTTTTTTGTTATTGACAATTACTTCAGGCAGCGTAACAGCCCAACAGTACTACTTCGATAACTACAGTGTATCACAGGGACTTGCCCAGTCAACTGTCTATAGTATCATTCAGGATAAGAACGACAACTACTGGATGGGAACTCAGGCCGGTCTTTCCAAGTTCGACGGCTTGGTATTTGTTAATTACACTGCCGAGGACGGCATTGCCGAAGGTGGTGTAAGAGCTGTGTTTGAAGATTCCCACGGAAACCTGTGGATCGGACATGACGGCGGAGGAATCACACGATTTGACGGAAACAGTTTTGAGATTTATGACCAGGCGGCACTTCACCTCAAATCGAATATTACAACGATCCTCGAGGATGCAGAGGGAAATCTTTGGATCACATCCCAGGAGTCTGGTGCAGCCATGATTAAAAATCCAGGGGCTCCACTGGATTCCGTGCGATACGAGATGTTTCTTGGGCGGAGATTGTCGGACAGGATTTTTGGCAGTATGCTGTCAAAAGACGGTACACTCTATTTTGTTACCGACCCGGTTGTAAAGAAATTCAACAGAGACAGCCTCCGGTTTGATCATCTTGAGGTAAACGGAGTTCCCCACTTTTTTGCAACCACTTGTATCCATGAAGACAGGAACAGGAATTTATGGTTTGGCACCTATCATGGAGGATTGTTCAGGTACGTTCCGGAGGATGACGATTCGAAAATGTATGATCTCATTAAACTTGGGATGACTTCCAACTGGATCAGTGCCCTCTTTGAGGACAGGTATGGAAATATATGGATAGGTACCTGGGGAGGTGGTGTCGGGCGTTTGGACAAGGATGACCGACTTACTGTATTCGTTGGGCGCAATGGGATGCCCGGAAGTAAAATATGGAAAATCATGGAAGACAAGGAGGGAAATATCGTATTTGGTACCAATGAGCATGGATTGTGTGCATTCAAGGGTGATTACTTTGTTTCCTGGTTTGAGGATGACGGTCTTATTAATCAACAGGTTTTTGCAATCAACCAGGTAGCCGACGGAAGCTTTTGGGTTGGCACGAATGAGGGTATTTCTATAATTAATACAGGAGAATCCGGAAGCAGTATTCATGATTTTTACAGGCTTAAGGGAGAGAGGGTTAGATTTATTGAAGAAGACAAAAGCGGTAACATATGGATCGGTGCAGATGGCCAGGGTCTGTTTACATACACGTCTGATGGAGAGTTCCGATTTGAACCATTAATTAACAGCAATATTCCTCATGGGATGATTACCGGTCTTGAAATAGATGACCAGAACAATCTTTGGGTGGGGACCCTGGATGGACTTGTCTACTATGAGATAAACAATCACAAGATCAGCAGACTGACCCAGCTGAACGGATTGGATGGCAACGAGATATCAGCTGTATATCCCGACAATAAAGGTAGGATATGGATAGGTATCAGTGGAATGGGGGTAAACATCATAGAAGGTTCAGAATTTAAAAAGGCAAATCTGGACATGAGCATTACTCCTACCTGTTTTACAGAAGACCGAAACGGAGTTATATGGATCGGAACTGAAGGAAGAGGTGTTCTTGGGTATAATATGGAAGAGGATCAGGTTGTTAGGCATCTTACAGTCAGGGATGATGGCTTACTTGCCAACCTGATCAACCTTTTGAATTGTGATGAGAACAATTTCATTTACATTGGAACGAATAAAGGACTGAACAAATATGATCAGGATGAAGAAAAGGTATATGGATTTACAAGAAAAAGTGGATTTGTCGGGATAGAAACAAAGCAAAATGCTACATGTCTGGATAAAGACGGAAACCTTTGGTTTGGTACAGTTTTAGGTGTTACAAGGTATAATCCGTCGCTCAAACCCAGAGATGTTATTGAGCCTCTGACGCATATTACCGGGTTGATGGTTAACTATAAGCCCTATCCTGTAGCTGAAGGGATGACATTATCTTACAGGCAGAATTCCCTGATCTTTGATTATCGTTGCATCACTTTGAATCCGGAGGCAGTTCAGTACCAGATCATGCTGGATGGTATTGATATTGACTGGCGGCCACCGGATACGTATACCCAGGTGAATTATCCCGCACTGCCTCCAAAGAAATATACGTTTTACGTAAAGGCTAAAAACAGCGATGGTGTTTGGAATGACCCGCCTGTTTCATTGAGTTTTCAGATTAAACCGCCATTCTATAAAACCTGGTGGTTTATTATTTCCTGCATTGTGGCACTCGGTGCCATTATCATCGCATACATAAAAATGAGGGAGCGCGCACTTGTCAGAGAAAACAGGATACTGGAGGATAAAGTAATAGAAAGAACCCAGCAGGTTGTGGCCCAGAAGGAGGAGCTTGCCCAGAAGAACAAGGATATTACCGATAGTATAAGGTATGCCAAGCGGATACAATTCGCAATACTGCCACCCAAATCACCATTTCCCGAAACCTTTATACTGTTCAAGCCCAAAGATATTGTAAGTGGAGATTTCTATTGGTTCACCGAGGTTGAGGGTCGTGAATTCATTGCTGCAGTTGATTGTACCGGGCATGGTGTTCCTGGAGCTTTTATGTCCATCATCGGGCATAACTCCCTGAATAAGACCGTTAACCAATATGGAATTATGGAGCCTGGAAGGATATTGAACGAACTTAACAGGGAGGTAGTAGAGACACTCCACCATACAAGTGAAGATGGGGATGTTACAGATGGTATGGACCTTTCACTGATCACTTTCGACAGGAATAATATGGTAATTAAGTTTGCCGGTGCGTACAATTCAATGTACCTTGTAAGAGATGGTGAACTAAAGGAGGTAAAGGCCGACCGCCAGCCAATCGGGTTGGGTGGACCGGAGAATAAAGAGTTTAAAACGGAAACAGTTGATGTACAAAAGGGAGATATGGTTTATTTATTCTCCGACGGGTATGCTGACCAGTTCGGTGGTGAGAAGCTGAAAAAATTTAAATCAACCAACATGAAAGAGTTGTTGGTGAAAATCTCTGGGGAAAAGGTGGAAAGGCAGCGCGATATTCTTGATGATTCCATTGAGAAGTGGCGGGGTAATATTGAACAGGTAGATGATATTTTAGTTATTGGCCGTCGATTCTGACACGTCCGATATTGGCTTCAACAGCAGCATATTTTATACTATCAGGATCCCATTCAGGCTCGTTTTCAATCAGATCAAGAACCTGTGAGGGCTTTTCGGCCACTTGCCATATTTTGCTGTGCAATGGTCGCATAAAACGCTCTTCGATCATTATTTCAAAATGGTTGAGTAGCGGATCATAGAAGCGATTGGTATTCAGGATAACTATAGGTTGAAGGAATTGCCCCAGCTGTTTCAGGGTAATGGCTTCAAGCAACTCTTCGATGGTACCGACACCTCCTGGCATTGCAATAATTGCATCTACCTTCTGCATCATCAATGCTTTACGTTCGTGCATAGTTTGGACTACCCTTATCTCTTCAAGGTGTGGATGTGCCCAGCCCATTTTTATCATAAACTCGGGGATAACACCGATAACCCTGCCATTTCTGCTCAATATTTCATCGGCCATTGCCCCCATGATCCCTACGGAACCGGCACCATAATACATTGCAATATTTTTTCCGGCCAGAATCGCGGCCATCTCCCTGCCTGCTTCGAGGTATGTAACATCAATACCCGGACTTGAGGCAGCAAATACACAAACTCTTTTAATCATTGCTATATTATATTACGCAGCCGGGCATATATATGCATGACAATTGCGGCTTAGTGTTTTGAGGGTATTGCTTACAGGAGAGCTTCGAGTTTGTTAACCAAAGCACTTTTTGGTACGGCACCTACCTGTTTATCTGCAATTTCACCATTTTTGAAAAACAGAATTGTTGGAATGTTCCTTATACCATATTTTTGGGTAACGTCCGGATTATTGTCAACATCCAGTTTGGTTACTATCGCCTTTCCTTCATAATCAGCACCGATCTCTTCTACAATTGGTCCGACCATCCTGCAGGGGCCGCACCACTCTGCCCAGAAATCCACAATAACCGGTTTGTCGGATTTGAGTACCATCTCCTCGAAATTGCTGTCAGTTACTTCTAATGCCATATTTTTTTATTGTTAAGTGAATAATCATGATAACGCAAAAATAGTTTAAATTGTTTATCACACCAACCTGAATTCCAACTCCGGCAGATCATTTATGAACCCGATGAAATCATTGGTAAGTTCAACTTGTCTGGTCCTGCTAAACATCTTGACAGTGATGTTGCTTTCCGGGTCTGTAACACTTATGTTCAATAGTTTTCCTTCACCAGAAACGGTATATTTTTGAAGTTTGTCGATCAGTGATTCATTTACAGCGGAGAGTGGAATACTCAGATTAACGGCTCTTACCAGTTTATTCCTTACTTCAGACAGCAGGTAAATATGTTTTATTTTCAGGGAGTAGACGATTTTTCCAGGTTCATCGCGTGGTTGCCATTCATTGACTGAGGCTCTGACCAGCAGGGCTAATTCCGGTGTAAAGAATTGCTTGAATTTTACATAATCATCACCCCTGAGTCTGAGGGTATACGACTCGGTAAAATCCTCAATTATAGCCATCAGGTAGGGTTTATTTCGCCATTGGTCAATAGTATCCCGTATCGTTTTTATGATACCGCAAAAAGCAAATTCCCTGCCTGACAAAGATTTTAGATCTTTCAGTTCATGCAGGGTAGTTGTACAGAAAGAGTCGATCTCAGTTTTGAACCGGTCGAGCGGGTGTGCTGTAAGGTACATTCCTATCAGCTCCTTTTCACGGTTGATCTTGTCAAGCATGTGCCAATCATCCAAGTCGGGGGGGGCAGGTCTGGAAATAGTTTCCCGGCTCAATTCTCCAAACAGGTTTTGTTGCGGGGTATTCATTTCGAATTGATGTTTATTGCCATACTTTATCAGGCGTTCTATGAATGTCGCTTCATTGTCCTCTACTTCGATGTACTGCCTTCGGTTGATTTCACCGAGAGAATCAAAGGCTCCTGAAATGGCCAGGGCCTCCATCGTTTTTCTTGTAATGGATGTAAGTTTGTTCCGTTCCACGAAGTCATAAATATCAAGGAAATTTCCATGATTTTTTCGTTCCTCCACCATCATCTCAACCGCAGACTCCCCGACTCCCTTGATCGCACCCAGTCCGAACCGGATATCCCCATCCCTGTTAACGGTAAACTTCAGGGTGCTTTCATTCACACAGGGTCCAAGTACCGAAATTCCCATTCTCCGGCACTCATCCATAAAGAAACCGATCTTTTTTATATCTGTTATGTTCCGGCTGAGCACCGCGGCCATAAATTCTGCCGGATAGTGTGCTTTTAGATAGGCTGTTTGATAAGAGACATAAGCATAGCAGGTGGAATGGGACTTATTAAAAGCATATTGGGCAAATGCTTCCCAGTCTTTCCATATCTTTTCTACGACAGTTTTCTCATAGCCGTTTTTCTCACATCCCTCAATGAACTTTACCTTCAGTTCATCCATCATCTTGCGGATCTTCTTTCCCATTGCCTTCCGCAGTGAATCGGCCTGTCCACCAGTGAATCCGGCCAGTCTTCTTGATAGGAGCATTACCTGTTCCTGGTATACTGTGATTCCATAAGTATCCCTGAGGTATTCTTCCATCTCCTTCAGGTCATATCTGATTTTTTCCTGGCCATGCTTACGTTTGATAAAACTGGGGATATACTCCATTGGTCCCGGTCTGTAAAGTGCGTTCATGGCAATAAGATCTTCAAACCTGTTAGGCTTAAGTTCCCTCAGGTGCTTTTTCATTCCGGCAGATTCAAACTGGAACAGACCTGTTGTCTCTCCACGTGTATAAAGCTCATAGGTCTTCTGATCATCGAGGGGAATATGTTCAATATCTATAGTAATACCGTTAGATTCTTTGATGTTTTCAATAGTGTCTTTGATGATCGAAAGCGTCTTCAGTCCAAGGAAATCCATTTTGAGCATCCCGGCATCCTCTACATGCTTTCCATCGTATTGGGTAACAAGCAGGTCAGTCTCTTTTGAAACACAGACCGGGATATCATCAGTCAGGTCATTTCTGCCAATGATGATCCCACAGGCATGAAGCCCGGTCTGGCGAACCGATCCTTCGAGGGTTTCAGCAAATCTTAGCGTGTTGACTACCAGTGGATTTGAAGAATTCTTCTCTTTGCGCAACTCTTCAACCTCCTCAAATGCTTTTTTTAATGAAATACCTGGTCGCTCCGGGACCAGTTTTGCGAGGCGGTCTGCTTCAGGCAGGGGCAGTTTCTGTATCCTGGCCACATCCCTTATTGCCATTTTTGCTGCCATCGTACCAAATGTAATGATATGGGCAACCACATCATGTCCATATTTTTCAACCACCCATTTCAGTACGAAATCCCTTCCGTCTTCATCGAAGTCAATATCAATATCGGGCATAGAAATCCGGTCGGGATTGAGGAACCGTTCAAAAAGAAGATCGTATTTAATTGGATCTATATCAGTTATTTTCAGACAGTATGCTACAGCGGATCCTGCTGCCGATCCTCTTCCCGGTCCGACAGCAACCTTCATATTTCTTGCAGCTGAAATGAAATCCTGAACAATCAGAAAATACCCGGGAAATCCCATGCGTTTTACAGTGTTCAACTCAAAATCGATCCTCTCCTTCAATTCATCGGTGATTGTCCCGTATCGATCCTTTGCACCCTGGTAGGTGAGATGTTTCAGGTATGCATCCTCATTTTCGAATTCACCGGGAATCCTGAAATGGGGCATAATGGGATTTGAACTAAGGCTATACTCCTCAATTTTCTCGACAATTTCCATCGTATTGGAAAGAACTTCCGGAATATCGCTGAACAATTCGCGCATCTCAGCCTGCGTTTTGAACCACTCCTGCCTGGTATACTGCAACCTGTTCGGATCGTCGAGGTCTTTGCCTGTACTCAGGCAGATCAGGTGGTCGTGTGCACCTGCATCCTCCTCATTGATAAAGTGTACATCGTTGGTTGCAATACATTTTATTCCAAGCTTTTTGCCGAGCTGAAGCAAAGTCCGGTTAACATAAACCTGGTCGTCGAACACCTTGCGGTTCATGTCCGGGTCGGTCGATTGGTGCCTCATTAACTCAAGGTAAAAATCATCACCGAAGACCTCCTTGTATTCAAGTATGATTTTTTCAGCCTCTTCGACCGATTGCTTCATGATCGCCTGCGGGATCACGCCTCCAAGGCATGCAGTGGATACAATAATATCCTTGCTGTATTCCTTCAGGAGGTCAAGATCGATCCTTGGCCTGTAATAAAACCCTTCTGTCCAACCCTTAGAGACCAGTTTCACCAGGTTTCGGTAGCCATTTTTTGATTTTGCAAGAAGTACCAGGTGGTCGTTGCCATCGAGATTTTTATCCTCCTTAATATGACGCGATCTGTTGGCTATGTATGCTTCAACACCAATGATGGGTTTTATACCCCTCTTTTGGGCCTCCTTGTGAAACTCTTTAACTCCGAACATGTTGCCGTGATCGGTAATAGCGATGGCCTTCATTCCATCATCAACCGCTTTACTGATCATAGATGGAATATTCGCCGCACCATCAAGTATCGAATATTGTGTATGGACATGTAAATGGCAAAATTCCGTTTCTGATGCAGTCTGCACTGATTCAGATTCGATCATCTCAACCCTCTCATGTGGTTGCTCTTCAGCTTTGTGAAAATCAATGTCAATTCTGAAGGGGGAAATGCTTTTCGGATTGGCTTTCAAAAAGGCTTTATGGTCTTCCGACGGAATTTGAAGCAGCTCCGGTGAGATGATTCTTCTCCTGTAAAGTTCAAAAAAGGTTCGTCCAGTTGCATTTACATCTGCAGAAGCATTGTGTGCCTCGGTGATTGATTCTGAGAAAAGAATGGTATACAGCTCTTCAAGTTTAGGAGATTTATACCTGTTTCCCCTTCCGGGAAGTTTGCAGTATTCGCGGGTCAGTTCCATGGTGCAGACCGATGGGGTGGACAGTAATTGATTGCTGATCCCTGCGCGTATAAACTCAGCTGCAGTGATATTCAGATCAAATTTAACATTATGCCCTATGATGAAAGAGGATTCCTGTATGGCCCCCGCAAATGCTTTCAGTGCCTCTGCCAGTTGAATGCCTTTTTCTTTGGCTAACCCGGTTGAAATACCATGTACCTTTTCTGCCGCATAAGGAATTTCAAAACCATCGGGACGGATGATCATATTCTGAACTTCCTGGAGTTTACCTGTTTTATCGTGTCGCTGCCATGCGATCTGAACAATCCTTGGCCAGTTGTCAAGCTCCTCAACCGGCGCATTGTCCCTGAGGGGTAGGCCGGTAGTCTCGGTATCAAAAATTAAAAACATAGCGATTAAAAATGGTCCTATATAGTTAAATAACAGACAATTAACATAAGAAATGATTTGAATATAAAGGTATAGTATTTGGTTGAGAAATGTCCGGTTTGTTCATAAGTTTTAACAAAAGGAGAAGCAGGGTGTATCCTCATTCACTGAAGTTCTCAGCAGTAATTCCTGAGGGTTCGATTCAGACAGAGATTTCAATTTGTTCGGTTCTTTTATTAGATGTTCATAACATTCGGGTGCAATACAGCTTGTTGCCTGTTGTAAAAGTGATAGAATTTAGTTATATTATGGCTCGGTTTTTGCAGCATAATTTGAAAAGCAGAATCATGGAACACAGAATTACACGTACACTGTCAATCCTGTTTATCATAGCCTGGACCCTTTTTCTGTCAACAGGTTCATCCTATACCCGTGAATCAGCATACCAGTTCTCCAACGATGAGAAATTATCTGTTTATCCGAATCCCGTCAAAGATCGTTTAATGATCGAATTTCATTCGGAGAGCAAAGTGCTGCCTGTGATTCAAGTCATTGATCTGACAGGTAAAATGGTTTTAAAATACGAAGGAAGATTGATTTATGTGCAGAAGCTTTATAAAGCGGAATTGGATGTAAGTTCCCTTCAGCAAGGGCTCTATTTTGTAAAGATTACTCACGGAGATAAGGTCTATTCAGAAAAACTCATAGTTAACTAACTGTCCCTCCGGCTCTCGTAAATCAAATTTCGAATCACTGGTTTGGTGATTATTTGTCATCAAAAAGCACGGTATATTCCGGGTAAATATAGGCAGCGGTTGTTGTTTTTGCCATTTAATGTATTGGATTTCTAATTGGAAAGCCTACCTTTGCAGCCACGTTTTAAAAATTGGTATAATTTAAATTTTAAGAGTATGCCTGTAAAAATCAGATTAGCGCGACGGGGTCGCAAGTTTTCAAAGATCTACGCTATAGTAGTTGCTGATAGCAGGGCGCCACGGGATGGCAGGTTCATAGAAACGCTGGGTCAGTATGATCCAAATACTAATCCTGCTTCCATTGAAATTGACTTTGAAAAGTCATTGAAATGGTTACAAAATGGCGCTCAACCTACAGACACATGTAGGGCTATTCTCTCCTATAAAGGGGTCATGTACAAGAAACACCTTTTGGAAGGTGTTAAAAAAGGTGCTTTTGATGAAGCAGAAGCTGAAAGACGGTTCCAAAAATGGTTGAGTGAGAAGGAGAGTAAAATCCGGGAAAAGGTTGAAAAACTGAAGTCGGGCAAAGATGCCGAGAAAAAAGCCCGATTTGAGGCTGAAGCAAAGGTGCGTGAGACACGTCAGCTTGAAATTGAAAAGCAGAGAGCTGATTTATTGAAGGAGAAATCGGCTGCGGAGGCAGGTGAAGCAGATAAAAGTGAGTCTGAAGACAAGAAAGCTGAAGCTGAAGAATCGAAGCAGGAAGTAGTAAATGCTGAGCCGGCAGGCCAAGCGGAGGAAGAGGTTGTTACTGATAAACCAAAGGCTGAGGAGGCAAAAGCTGAGGAACCAAAGGCTGAAAAGGCAAAAGCTGAGGAACCTGAAGCCGGTTCGAAGGAGGAAGCCGAAGTTGCGGAACCTAAGTCTGAGGAGCCTGTTCCTGAGAACAAAGAGGATAAGGAAGAGAAAAAGTAGATTAGATTTTCCAGGTATGTCTCAAATGGAGAACCATACAGGAACCCTGATTAAGCCACATGGGTTTAAAGGTGGGTTGCTTATGAAGGGATATCCTGGGAATCTAAGAAAACTACAACAAGGGATGCCTTTGTTCATCGATATTGCTGGACAACGCATCCCTTTCTTTATTGAAGAGATTTCACATGATTCATCGGGGGAAAAATGTATTATTCTGTTTGAATTTATCAACTCGGAAGATGAAGCCCGTCATTATACAGGTTGTGAAGTGTTTGATCAACCGGAGCGGCATTCAGAAGTTCAGGATTCTGCATTCAGGCCAGAGGAGTATATAGGGTTTCTTGTAACCGATATTTCGACGAACAATCAGTATCGCGTGAAGGATTTTTTTAATCATCCAACTAATCCCATACTGCTGCTGGAGAGGCAGGACATTGAGGTAATGTTGCCTGTGCAGGCCGATTATCTTCTTTCAGTTGATCTGCACAGGAGGATAATCATGGCAGATTTTCCGGAAGGGTTGGTTATTTCCTGATGATTTCGATTTTACCACTTATTCCCAGCTTAATGATCGATGATGGCTTTCCCCCGGCTAGATCATCCTGTCTCCATCGTACAACATAATCCACTTTTTGAAGAAGGGCTTTGTCAATCTCATTGAAGTTTGACGGGGATGATGTTCCGGAGATGTTGGCAGAGGTTGAAACAATTGGTTTTTTGAACTGTGAAATCAACTGGGAGCAGAAGGGGTCATTCACAACCCTAATTCCGATGCTTCCATCTGGTCCGGTCAGGTTTCCTGCAAGGTTTTTTGCTTCCGGGTAGATGATGGTTAGTGGGTCAACCGAAGCTTCTATCAGTTGCCATGCTATTTCGGGGACTTCACGAACATAAGAGGGCAATAGGCTTTCTGAATGAAGAAGAACCAACATGCTCTTATTATCGTTTCGTTCCTTGATATCATATACTCTCGAAACAGCCGTTTCATTTGTTGCATCACAACCGATTCCCCAGATAGTATCTGTGGGGTAAATGATAATACCACCTTTTCTCAGCACATTCAGTGCTGCAAGTATATCAGCTCTCATTACAGGCATTCTTTGTAAAGTTCAATTAGCTCAGGGATTGTATTTTCTTCTCTGAAGAGTAGAGCATGTTTTTTACCTTCCGCAACCAGTTTCTGGCGTATTTCCCGGTTTTCTGTCACAGACCTGATAGCTTCCGCCAGCTGGTCCTGATTGCCTGGATCAATGAACAAAGCGCCATTGCCAGCGGTCTCTTCCAGGCAGCCGCCACGTGTGGTTATTACCGGAATACCCGAATTTAAAGCTTCCAGCACAGGTATCCCAAAACCTTCATAATAACTGGGATATATGAAGGCCTCAGCTTGCTGGTAGATCGCTGGCAGGTCTTTATTTTCAATGTGATGGTAAAAAACAATATGCTTAATCCGGTGGTTATCGATATACTTTTTTACTGTTTCAAAGTAGTTTGTTTTTCTTCCAACTACCACCAGAGGAGTTTTTATCTGGCTTTCATGAATTGCGCGGATGATTGTAAGCAGATTCTTCCTTTTCTCTATGGTACCTATATAAAGCAGGTACTTGGAAGGAAGCTTGTACTTTTCACGAATCTCCACTTTAATTTCCTCTCTTACCCTGCTATAAAACCAGGGGTTACATCCCTGGTAGATAACTCTGATCTTGCGCTCATCAGCGTTAAATATGTCTACAAGGTCATCTTTTGTTTGTCTGCTGATCGCAATGATCCTGTCTGCCGTTTTTATTGCATTTCTCACCTTCTTCTCATAAATATACCTGTCTGCCGGATGGTATAAACTGGGTAAGCGCATAAAGATCAGGTCGTGGATCGTTACAACACTTTTTATACCGGTCTTTCGCAGACCGTAAGGAATCTCATTCGAAAGTCCGTGGAAAAGATCAATGTTATCCTTAACCAGTTGCCTTCCCAGACCGAATGTGCGCCAATAGTTCTTCAGCAGACCTGAAAACTGGACCGGTGGCAACCCAACGTAAGCATTTACGGGATGAATGTACATCCCTGTACTACTCTTTGAGGGAGTATAAAGGTTATATTCATTGTCGGGATAAAGCCTGCAGAGTGCATTGATCACTGACCGGCTGTAATTCCCTAAACCGGTGTTGTTATGGAAAGCTCTTTTTGCATCAAACCCGATACGCATCAGACAGCTACATTATATTCCCGCAGTGCATCATTGAGAGAAGTTTTCAGATCGGTGGAAGGTTTGCGTTTTCCGACAATCAGGGCACAGGCAACCTGGTAGTTGCCGGCAGGGAATGTTTTTGTGAAGGAGCCCGGTATAACTACTGAACGGGCCGGGACAACACCTTTGTGTTCGACCGGTTCTTTGCTGGAAACATCGATTATCCGAGTCGACTGTGTAATCACAACGTTGGCACCCAAAACAGCTTCACTTTCAATCCTTACCCCTTCCACAACAATGCTGCGGGAACCGATAAAGCAATCATCCTCGATAATTACAGGGGCCGCCTGAACGGGCTCAAGAACTCCGCCAATACCAACACCACCACTCAGGTGTACGTTCCTGCCTATTTGGGCACAGGAACCAACAGTTGCCCAGGTATCAACCATGGTACCCGAATCAACATATGCTCCGATATTGATATATGATGGCATCATGATTACTCCCGAGGAGATATATGACCCATACCTGGCTATGGCATGGGGTACGACGCGTATCCCTTTTTCCATATACCCTTTTTTAAGAGGAATTTTGTCATGAAATTCAAAAGGAGGCACCTCAATCGCTTCCATTTTTCGAATCGGGAAGTAGAGAATCACCGCCTTTTTTACCCAATTGTTGACCTGCCATTTCCCGCCAACTCTTTCGGCTACTCTGATCTTACCGTTATCGAGCATCTCTATCACTTCACTGATTATAGCCTGAACACCTTTATCTTTTAGCAGTTCCCTGTTTTCCCAGGCGTTTTCAATGATTTTTTGTTGTTCCATGTCTGTTCTGTTTTATCGGCACGAAATTAGTTAAAATAATCAACCAGTTCAAAAAGCGTTTACCTTCTTTGTTTATGCACTGGGTTTTCTGCTCATGATGGATTTTATGCTTCGACCGATCAGGTAGATTACGACCAGGCTGAAAATTATTGTAGCTCCTGAAGGGATATTCAGGAAGTAAGAAGTGACTAATCCAGTAATTGCACCAATAAACCCGATTATAACTGACCATACCAGGATACGGCCAAAACTGTTTGAAAAAAGATTTGCGGTATTCTGAGGTATGGTTAGCAAACTGAGTACAAGAATGATCCCGGCAACACGAATGCTCAATACAATTGTAAGAGCAACAAGAATTATCAGCAGGTAGTTTACAAACATCACCGGGATGCCACGGGTCCTGGCAAATTGTTCATCGAACGAGACAAACAGGATAACCCGGTAGAACAGAATGAATATAAGGCTGACAATAATTGTGAGGGCAGCCATTAATGATAGATCTGTGGGGGTAACGGTGATAATACTGCCGAACAGAAAGCTCATCAGGTTTGGAGAGTAACCCGGTGTTAGGTAAACAAAGATGATCCCGATGGCCATACCAAATGACCACATAACAGCGATAAGTGAGTCGTTCCTGATCCGCTTTTTTCTGGTCAGGTTTTCGGTGATAAGTGCTGCAGCAACTGCAAACACAGCTGCACCAGCGATCGGGGACCATCCGAAATAATAACTAATCCCGACACCTCCAAATGAGGCATGGGTAATTCCACCACTAATAAATACCATGCGCCTTGCGACAATGTATGTGCCAACCAATCCGCATGTAACAGACATCAGGAGTGCAGCTAAGAATGCATTTCTGAGAAACTCATATTCGAATAACCGGATCAGTTCCATTATATCACTGTTTATGTTCCTCAATTACCCTGTGTGGTACGGGACCATGGGTTATAAGTTCGATCGGACAATTATAAACCTTTAATTGTTCATTGGTTATCTGGTTTGAAGGGTGATAATGCAATGTTCCATTGACACATGCAATTGACTTAATGTAAGGTGAAATTATTCCCAGATCATGCGACACAAGCAATATGGACATTTTCTTATTGAGTTCATCCAGAATTCTGTAGAGCTCCAGTTCGAAGCGGTTGTCAACGTAAGTATTTGGTTCATCCAGGATCAGGAGTTTTGGGGATGAAACGATTGCTCGCGCCAGCATGGTACGTTGCAGCTCGCCCCCTGAAAGTTCTCCTATCGGTCGATGACTGAGTTCTGAAATTCCTACAGAATTAAGAATGGCCCTGACTTTCTGAACTGATTCAGGATGTTTCTTTCTTCGGATATTAATTCCTGATGAAAGGCCAGAGAGTACAACATTTTCAACCGTGATGGGAAACTGTCCATCAAACTGGCTCACCTGGGGCAGGTATCCTATATCATGTTTCCCGATATTTCGTTTGAGAGTCCCTTCGATGGGTTTTAACAGTCCGAGTATGACCATAAGAAGTGTGGTTTTTCCACCCCCATTCGGACCAATTATACCGGTAAAGTCGTCGGGTTCAATATCCATTGAAACACCTCTGAGAACAAGATTTCCCGGGTAGCCTGCAGAGATATTTTTTAGGGACACAAGCGGTTTCTTCATTGCAGGTTCTCTTTCAGCGTTTTTGTAATATACAGCATCTGATCAAACCATTCAACATCCAAGGGATTGATTTGTATAATTTCAGCCCCGGTCTCTTTTGACAGAACCTCTGCATTTTTTTCATCGAATTGCATTTGAAGAAAGATGACGCGGATCCCCGCTTTTCTGGCAGTATCGATCAGGTTTCTCATATGGGAAGCAGATGGTGTCTTCCCTCCAAGTTCCATTGGATACTGTTTCAGATCATAATCTCTTGCATAATACGAAAGTGAAGGATGATAGATGAAAAAACTATTAGACGTCAGTTCGGACAATTCTTTTGAAATGTAACTATCCAGGGTGTCCAACTCATGAAGAAACAAAGCAAGATTGGAGCTGAAAGATTCAGCGAATTCCGGATACTCAGAAATAAGAGCATGGGAGATGTTCTTTGCAATGACCATAGCGTTTCTGGGTGATAACCAGATATGAGGATCAACTCCGCCGTGATGGTGATCATGCTCGTGGGTGTGCTCATGTAACACATCTTCAATAATGAGATCAACACCTTCGGATAGATCGATAATTTTCATTTGATCATTTGTGGATGCAAGTTTTTCCATCCATGCCATTTCAAAACCTGTATGACCCAGCTTCATGTATAAATCGGTTTGTGAAAGGGATGCCATTTGTGAAGGAGTTGGCTCATAGGTGGCAGGACTTGCCCCCGGGGGAATAAGGACGTTGATCTCAAATTGGTCGCCTGCTATTTTTGAAACGAAATATTTCTGGGGCAGGATACTAACTGCAATTCTATCTTTTTCATTCTGAGAACCCTGGCTGCCACATCCACTTAATAACAGGACAACTACAATTAATTGATTAATTCTGCTCATTGTTTTTATTTGATTTGAATTTCATGAATTTAAACAAAGGAGTTCCTGCCGGGGGTACCGGGTCAAATCCATGTCCGCCCCAGGGATGACAACTAAATATCCTCTTCGTTCCCAGTATAAATCCCTTTACCGGACCGTGAGTACGCAGTGCCTCTATCGCATACTCGGAACATGTCGGAACATAACGGCATGTTCCCGGAAGCAGGGGAGAAATAGTCCATTGGTACAACTTTACAGGTATTATCAGGACAAAAGACACGCCTGTGCCAATCCAACTGCTTACTGTGTTGAATCCCTTTTTAAGGCCATTTTTATATTTTGTCTTGATTAGCGACATTTATTACATTTTCCAATGACCAGGAACTGGTTCTCTTCTTTTACAAAACCATCCGGAAGGGTGTAATCCTGAACTTCGACTTCTGTCAGACAAATGAGTTTTTCACAGATAGAACATTTAAAATACAGGTGGTCGGAATTATGGCCAAAACTGCTATTATCGGATATTTTTAAGGCAAATTTTACCTCACGATCAATGATCACACGCTGGATGATTTTTTTTTCATAGAGGGAGCTTAGGGTTCTATATACAGTAGATTTGTCGCACTTTTCCTTTAATCCGGAACATATCTCTTTACCAGAGAGCGGAGCTTCTGCACCCTTCATCAGATTCAGGATATTGATCCTGCTCCTGGTTTTACTCAAACCGTTTCTGTGTAAAATATTACCGGGATTCAATCTCTTTTATTTGCAAATGAGTTGCAAAAATAATATTTTTTTTGTTCTATTTCAATGAATTGATGAAAGAACACTTTCCTACAGCAGAAAAGTTCAAAATTAATTGTTCTGTTTTTCTCTGTTGTTCAATTTATATTCCTGTAGTAATGGATAAGCCTTTGTTTGACATGCCGGTGAAGGGTAATTTAGACCTTTTCTACAACAGTTTTCATGGAAAATTGACTACTTTTGCCACTTCGAAAAGGAGTCAATTAATACTGTTTGAAAGCTGCTCTTTTCTGGAGCTGCAGGTCATCGAAGCATTGAATATTAGCCACGTTCATTAGGAACAATTGTATAATTAATACTTAAAAGATTGAAAATGAAAGAAGCTGTTGCAATTTTGTGTGCAGGAGGTCCTGCACCGGGCATCAATACGGTAATTAGTTCAGTAACAAAAATCTTTATCAATAACGGTTATTATGTTATCGGGTTAAATGGCGGTTACAAGAGTCTTTTTGCGGATGAACCGGCATTTGAATACCTGGATTTTGATTACGCGGATCAGATTTATAGCAGGGGAGGGTCGGCCCTGAAAATGAGCAGATATAAGCCAAGAGATGATGAATTCAGTGTTGATTTTTTCAGAAAGTACAATGTAAGGCTGCTGGTAACAATTGGGGGTGACGATACGGCATCGACCGCCAACCGGCTGACCAAATATTTGGAGAGCCAGAAACTGGACGTGAAAAACATACATGTGCCAAAGACAATTGACAATGATCTTCCTCTTCCTGAAGGCACCCCTACATTTGGATATCATTCAGCCAAGGAGGAGGGAGTCAGGCTTGCAACAACCATTTATGAAGATGCAAGAACAAGTGGTAACTGGTTTGTGGTTTCTGCAATGGGTCGCGAAGCGGGTCACCTTGCAATGGGCATTGGAACAGCAACTCACTATCCAATGATCATTATACCTGAAATGTTCAACAAAACCAAGATCACCTTTGAGAAAATTACCAACCTGGTAATATCTTCAATGGTTAAGCGGCGTATCCTGGGAATTGATTACGGTGTGGCCATTATCAGTGAAGGGGTATTTCATTTTATGAGTGAACAGGAGATCATTGACACAGGTATCAATTTCACATACGATGATCATGGTCACCCTGAGCTTGGAAATGTCAGTAAGTCACACATCTTTAATATGCTTACACAGCAGGAATTGAAGAAGCTGAGAATTAAGGTAAAGAGCCGTCCCAACGAAATGGGTTATGAACTTCGCTGTTGCAGGCCTGTTGCCTATGATCTTGCCTATGCAACCAGGCTTGGACTAGGTGTATTTAAGTTGTATAAAGCAGGAGAGACGGGATGTATGGTTACTGTTAACCGCAATTCAGAGGTAAAGCCTTTGTTTTTAAAGGACGTTGCAGACAAGCAGGGAAAGGTGATGCCACGGCTTGTTAATGTTGAATCGGAGAATGTACAGATGATATTCCGTAATAATCTTCATTACCTCACCAAGGAGGATTACAGGGCGGCTAAAAAGTATGTCAAGAATCCTGAGGATTATGATTTCTTCCGGATTCTTGAATGGGAGCAATAGTATCCAATGATAATAAAATAACTTTCCCTGTCTTGACAGATGGCTGTTATTGTTCTATTTTTGAGGAAAGATAATCATCATGGCAAACATCAAGAAAAAGGGAACCATCGGTATTCTTACCGGTGGAGGGGATGTCCCCGGTTTGAATCCTGCTATCAGGGCTGTAACGATAAGGGCACTTCGCGAAGGATATGATGTAATTGGTCTTCGTCGTGGCTGGGCAGGTGCCATGGAGCTGAGAAGGGAAAAGGATGCAGATAACAGTGAATGCTTCATGATGTTGTCTGAACAGATTGTGAATAAGGCTGGTCGTACCGGCGGCACCTTTCTCCATACTTCCAGGATGAACCCGGCAAAGGTTAAAAAGGAGGATGTGCCAAGTCACCTCTCCGAAATATACAACAAGGAGGTTAATGATCTTACTGCAGAGGTAATAAAGAACCTTGAATTTCTCGGAATCGAATACCTGATTCCTATTGGTGGGGATGACACACTTAGCTTTGCTGTGCGTCTCTACAAGGAGGGATTCAAGGTAATAGCCATACCAAAGACCATGGACAATGATGTGCCGGGAACGGATTATTGTATAGGCTTCAGTACATGTGTTACGCGCACTATTATGATGACCAATACACTCCGCACATCTGCTGGTTCACATGAAAGGATTCTGGTGATGGAAGTTTTTGGAAGGTATTCAGGTTTTACTGCAATGCTTCCCACCATGGCCGGGGCCGCTAACAGGTGCGTTATTCCCGAGAATAAATTTGATATTGAGCATTTAACCGAACTCCTTGTCGACGACCGGCTCAAAAATCCAAGCAGGTACTCAGTAGTGCTTGTTTCTGAGGGAGCCACCTTTATTGGAATGGACCAGATGGTTTTGAGAAGCTCGGAAAAGGATGCATTTGGACATGCAAAACTGGGAGGAATTGGCAGTATAGTTTCGGAAGAGATTAAGCTTCTGTCTCCTAAATATAATAACGGGAAAGTTGTAAATGTGATTAACCAGTCGCTCGGTTACCTTGTCAGGGGAGGGGACCCAGATGCAATTGACTCTATTGTTCCAATGGCCTATGGAAATCTGGCACTGGATCTTATTTTGAGCGGAATTCACGGCCGCCTCGTTGTTTTGCGAAACGGCAGGTATGACAACGCACCGTTAGAGGTTGTAACTACAAGCTCAAAATTCGTAGATGTAAAGAAGCATTATAATACTGAAAGGTTGAGGCCGCACTTTAAAAGCTTTGAGTTCCAGCCGCTGTTTATTATGACCGGCAGCGAGATTATGTAGCAATCGGCTCATTTTTATTCCCGGGCAGTTAAAATTTTCCGGGATTCAGGTAAAATCTACATATTACTTATCCATATATACCCAGGCTTCTTCAGATATGTTGGTTCTCGCAACATACATGCTTTTCGCTGCTTCAGAAAGTGTTGAGTGGGAACTATAGACGACCAGGTTAAAATTATACGGACCATGTATGATATTGCCCGATCCTCCCATCTGCTTTACTTTGGTAGCATAGTCTTCTGCGTAATTGTTGTTTTTAAAACTTCCTGCTATAACGAAATATTTACCTGCAGTATTCACCTCCACAGTTTTTTGCTCAAGCATCTGAGCGCACTCTTCCGCTTTGAGTTTCAACAGGTCGCGTTCCTGTTGGGTATTAGCCAGTTCCTCTTCAACGGCAGCCTTTTGCGTTATTAAGGCATCAATCTGTTCCTGTGTCATGGATGGCTTTTCAAACAGTGAGCAGGCAGAAACGGAAAATAAAATGAATAAGAGGACCACATACTTTTTCATGGCAATTGTTTTTAATAATACTAATTCAAAATTAAAATATATAATCAACGAAATAAATAAGTTTATTAACAAAATTCAGGTATACAGGGCCAGGGTTAAGGTGTTTTCGACGATATCAGTGTTTACCTGGTCTTTGTTGAAGGTTTATAATAATTGGGTAATGATCAGAATATTTTGATTTGATCCTTTCGTATGAGACAGCCTCCAGCTCTTTGCTATACAAAATAAAATCGATTCTAAAGGAGGGAAATTCTCCTGCATAGGTATTGCCAAATCCCCTTCCTGCCTCCCGGAAAGCATCTGTCAGTCCTTTCTTTATTTTTCGGTAGGCAAAGGAGGTTGGGGTATCATTAAAATCTCCTGCAACAATAACCGGGTAAGGGGAACTCTTGATGTAATTATGGATGATCACCGACTGTTCGGCTCTGAGAACAAATGCATCTCTCAGGCGGACACTTATCTCCTTTGCTTCCTTAAGTTGTTTTCTGGAATGTTTCAGTGAAAGGGAATCCATAAAACTGTAATTGCTTTTTCCAAACCTGATCGATTGAAGATGAATATTGAATACCCTCAAGGTATCCTTTCCGGCTTTTATGTCAGTATAGACAGCCTGGTTAACGCTATTATCAAAAGGGATCCTGCTGGTTTTTACTATAGGTAACCTGCTGAATGTGGCAATGCCGGAACCACCACCCGGTTTACCGCTTCGGTTATAATAAACAGAATGATGTGGTAAATCATTCAGTTTCCGTTTTATCTCTGTTTCACTGAAGCCGGGTTTATTGCCTGTGTAGAATTCCTGAAGGCATAGAATATCAGGGGATCGCTCTGATATTATCCTGAAAATACCCTCGTCAGACCGATTCTTTTGTCCCCAGTTGTAATAATCAAATGTCCTGACATTATATGACATGATGCTGATTTTGTCAGTATTCTCTTTTTGGACTGATTTTGTTCCAGGTGAAACACCTATGGGCAAAAAATTCATCAGGTGTCCCCAGCCGATTAAGATTGCCACCAATGATACAGCTACTTCCTTTTTGAAGCGAATGGCCCAGTAAATAAGAAAAATCAGGTTGAGTAAAAGCAGGTACGGGTAAGCCAATCCGATAAAGGCCGGGACAACAAATCTGGCAGGGTTGATTAACGGTGCGCTGTACGATATTAGCAACAACAATGCAGCCAGAACATTTATATAAGTAGCTACTGCCTCAGAAATTCTTTTCAACCTCGAATTGCTTTAATTGTACATAATACTTCAACCAATTCACTTCTAACTACTTTACATTGAATAGTTTATCTTTTTCCTCTTTTGTAAGCGAATCATACCCTCCCTGGGAAATCTTATCGAGAATCCTGTCAATTTCCTTTTGTTCCTGGGCTTTTTGTTTCTTATACTGATAATCGTCTGAAGGACGTTTATAGGTCACTTTCATCTTTTTTCGTCGTTTAAAAAGTGAAAAAAACTGATCCATGAACCTGTCTGTCCCCCTTGTAATATCGTATCCTTTGCGATAATAGCTTGTATATATAAGTCCAACAATGGCTCCCCCAATATGGGCGATCTTTCCTCCTGTATTATCTGTAAAGTCGAGGATAGTTGATGTTATGAACAGTACCAGTGCAATATACATGATCTTCACCGGTCCGATCAGCACCAAATGCATTTGCCGGTTGGGCACCATCACAGCAACTGCAACTACTATCGCCATAACTGAAGCGGAGGCCCCTGTTGCAATTGAATTTTCCCGGACATCCTGAAAAAACGGAAAGACATTGTAGAAAAAGACAAAAAGCACTGCCCCGGCTAGTCCGCCGAGTATATACAATCCAAGAATTTTATTTAGACCGAACTCTTCGATAAACAGACGTCCGAACCAATAGAGAACCAGAAGGTTGAATACGATGTGCCATAAAAAACCATGTGTGAACATATAGGTAAACAGGGTCCATGGTTTTCTGCCAAGCGTATTCAGATCAGATGGAACGGCCAGAAGTTTCAGTATTTCACTAATGCTCTGGGTCCGATCGATCTGGTTGCCCAGTACAAGAAAAATCACCCCAATGTGAAGAGAAAGAAAAACCGCCACATTGACATAAATGAGCTTGTGCAGCACAGTGCCTTCGCTGTAAGATCTTTTTATCTCATTGAATAATGTCATACCGAACAGTTCATGTTAATAAAAGCTGCTACTGTTTTTATTCCAGTATTTAATCAGGATAAACCCAAAGATCATACCCCCCAGATGTGCAAAATGTGCTATGTTGCTACCGGGCTGTGTAACTCCCAGATAAAGAGAAAGGGCTCCATAGCCTATTACCAGCCATTTAGCTTTGATTGGAAATGGAAAAGGTATAATAAATAGCTGTGTATTTGGAAAAAGCATCCCAAATGCCAGCAAAATGCCAAAAACTGCACCTGAAGCACCTACAGTTGGTGTGATTAAACTTCTGATGAGCCCATGATACTGACTTCCTTCAGCGAATGATCGGTTCATTCGTTCCATCGTGATCGTATCGACACTATAAGCCGCCTTAAAATCCGCAATTTGCGGCGCAAGATCAATATACATTACCAGTTGATGAAAGAATGCCGCCCCGAGACCGGTTGCCAGGTAGTAAATAAGAAAACGTTTTCCTCCCCATACACTTTCCAGGGTTTTTCCAAAGATCCAGAGTGCCCACATATTGAAAAAAATATGCATCAGTCCGCCGTGCATAAACATATGTGTAACAATTTGCCATGGGCGAAACATAGGTGACTGTAAATAATACATTCCAAGTATCCTGTTCAGGTCGGCCCGGAACAACTGGCTGGTTATAAATAGTGCTACAAACATCACTATGTTTATAACAATCAGATTTTTAACCACGGGAGGTGTATTATTGCCTCTTCCAAAATTCAGTACATTCATCTGTTAAAATTATAGTATTGCTTTCTAATAGAACAAAAATCATGCAAGATGTTTCTCGAAATCATCAAGTTTGATGATATTAATGATGGATTTACCTCCTGGTGTTGTGTTTGGGTTGCTACATGCGAAAAGTTGGTCGACCAGTTGCTGCATCTCTTTTCTGTCAAGCTGTCTGCCATATGGAATAGCTGCGGCAACAGATGTTGACCGGGCTATTTTTTCGTGTTGGTCGAGTTTAAGTTCAGACTCAAAATTCTTATATTGTTCCAACAGCGTTTCAATTACTGCCTTGATGTCATGTATGACTGTATTGGCAGGAACCGAGTGTACAATGATACAATTTTGTCCAAAATCACGAATTTCAAACCCCAGTTTTCCTATCTCAGCTGTCAGATCCAGGCAAAGCCTGTAGTCATTGTTATTGAGTTCTATTGTTTCAGGGAAAAGAGTATTTTGTGAATTTACAGAATCTTTCCGAAGCGTTTCCAGGTTTTGTTCATACAGGATTCTCTCATGTGCCCGTTTCTGGTCAATTACCATCAGGCCCGATTTCACAGGGGTAAGAATATACTTTCCTTTAAGCTGAAGGTATCGTTGTTCCTGACTGAAACTCTCTTTTTCTTCCTTGTTTAAGTTAAGCCTTGGTGTAAGGTCCTGGTTGTTTTGTGTGTCATATAGTTTGTGCCAGTCTTGTTGAGCCGTTCTGTGTCCGATGTTCCCTCCGAATCTGTTGCGGTCCTCTTTTTCAAATGGGTTGAAATTTCTGTCGATGTTTTCCTGGGGGTAGGAAATATCCTGGTTCTTTTGCAACACTGGTATATCAATCACACCATCTCTACTGAAGTCTAAGGTTGGTGAGAGGTTGTGCCTGCCTATTGCCTCTCGTGTTGCTGCCAACAGGATCTTCCAGATTAATTTTTCATCCTCGAACTTCACCTCAGTTTTGGTAGGATGAATATTAATATCAATGGTGGATGGATCTGTATCAAAAAAGATGAAATAGCTAGGGAAATGCTCCGAAGGCAGAATATCCTCATACGCTTTCATTATTGCTTTATGAAAATAGGGATGTTTGATAAAGCGTTGATTTACAAACATAAACTGTTCTCCGAATGTCTTTTTTGCCAGTTCAGGCTTGCCGATAAACCCGTATACTCTGACAATACTGGTTTCTGTCCCGATCTGAATTAGGTTAGGCAATATCTGTTTACCGAAAACAGATGATATCCTGGATTTCAGATTTCCTGAAGGGAGATTAAAAATCTGGGTATTATTATGGATTAACTGGAATTCTATATCAGGATAAGCCAGTGAAGTGTGATAAAACTCAGTAATTATATGCCTCAGCTCAGTCTGATCTGTTTTGAGGAACTTTCTCCTTGCCGGAACATTGAAGAAGAGATTCCTCACTGTGATATTGGTTCCGGCAGGAATACTGACATTCTCTCTGGATTTGATCTTTGAAGCGGTGATTTGCAGATGGGTACCCAGTTCATCTGAACTGGTCCGGGTTTTCAGAGACACCTCTGCAATTGCGGCGATGGATGCCAGTGCTTCGCCACGAAATCCCATGGTGCGGATGGAAAACAGGTCATTTGCCTCTGAAATTTTGGATGTAGCGTGCCTCTCAAAGCAGAGTTGAGCATCATTTTCCGACATACCCCTGCCATTGTCGATTACCTGGACATAGGTCTTTCCCGCATCCTTTACCCTGACAGTTATTGATCCTGCACCAGAATCTATGCTGTTTTCTACCAGCTCTTTTACTATGGATGCGGGTCTTTGAATAACTTCACCTGCAGCAATCTGGTTGGCCACGGAGTCGGGCAATAATTGGATAATGTCTGACATTTACCTGTAGAACAATAAATAGGCGAGTAATAATAACGCTGCAGCAATGATCACAAGGCGGAGATTTGATTCACGACCCGCTTTCCGGTGCTTTCCTGAGCTGTATTGCCTGAATGATCCTCTGGTAATGGCAGAAGATTGCTTGCTGAAAGAGATTTCCTGTCCAAGTTCGGCCTTGATTCTTCTTACCCTTTCTTCCCGTGCCTCTTTTTCAGGATCCCAGTATAAGGGCTTATAATTAAACCGATTGGGTTCCTTCAATTTAAAAAAACGTGGTATTCCCATTGCTACAGTTTTTCCCCGCAAAGGTACCAATTTTTTTTTAATAGCAAGAATCTGCAGGAATGTGTACTTTTGAAACAAAATTGTCAGTCAATGCAGGATATCATTTTGCAAAACCTCAGGGATGCGGAGGCAGTCCTTGTTAAGTTCATCAGGAATCCAGCCTCAATTTCTGCTATTGAGAACGCAGCAGTGATACTGTCGGAATCTCTCAATAGCGGGGGAAGAATTATTTCATGCGGTAATGGAGGCTCCATGTGCGATGCCATGCACTTTGCGCAGGAGCTCACTGGCAGGTTCCGGCATGAGCGGCCATCGCTACCTGCTATGAGTATATCGGATCCTGCTCATCTTACATGTGCAGGTAACGATTATGGCTACGAGCATATCTTTTCACGTTTTATCGAAGGTATGGGAACTGGCAAAGATGTATTGCTGGCCATCAGTACCAGCGGGAATTCTCTCAATGTGATCAGGGCTGCAGAGAGTGCCAGGATGAAAGGTATGAAGGTTATTGCCCTTACGGGAAAATCCGGAGGACTTTTATCGACGCTATCGGACGTTGAGATACGTGTTGATGGGGGAAAATACAGTGACCGGATACAGGAGGTGCATATAAAGGTGATTCATATTCTGATTGATCTGATCGAACGGAAGGTGCTTTCTTAAAAATGGCCCAAAAATTGTAGCGTATTTTTTATACAGAAAATCTGAACTGATCAGATTGGTGAGGAAGGTTGGCTTTATAAGGATAAGTGATGAAATATTTTAAATTGGTATGTATGGTTGCCGTTGTTGCTGTTTTCTCAGCTTCCTGCGGGGTTGACGGCGATCCGGGACATTGCTTTATTTCCATTGAATGGGAGTACTTCAGTGAAGATTACGGTGTGTATTATTATGAAGATAACAACCCGGATATTCCAAAATATGGAGTTAGTAAGGGGGTGTCTGGAAAGGGGAACTCATACTTTGACATCACCAATTCGGATTTTGTTGATTCGGAAGAAATTGTCGCAGGACATTATTACGAGAGTTATCCTGGGAAGTATGACTACTACTATGAGTCTGAGGATTCGCCTTACTGGTATAAATATACCGGGTCCTACGAGCTTATTCAGAATCCGGGTACACCAGGAGGCATTTTCCATGACGGTCTGGACGGAACGGATACCTATATAGAACTTTTCCTTAATGTACATGCCCGAAAGGGGCTTGGAGTCGTTGGAGGTTTGCCGCCTCATGACGATGACCTTTCCGCCAGGATGATGGCAGGTAAGGAAATTACTACGCTTACGGAAGATATACCTGCAAGAAACAGTGATACTCAATATTCCCGCTCTGGCCGGCTGATTATAGGCGAAGCCCTGCATATTGAAGAGAGTTCATGGCAAATACAGGATGGTGAGTGGCAGTTGCATGTTGAGGAAAAGGTGATGGTATTCAGGAAGTAGGAGAGTGATGTTGTTCTCCTTAATTTCGAACTGAACAACATTTTTTTTACGTTGGATTCATTCCTGATGCACTCCCTTAGAACAGCATTCTGAATCTGAAAAACCACACCTGCTTAAATGGCTTTCAGGATACCATACTTAATACACCTGAATATAATTCTGATATTTCTGAAAGCGTGTTTTCATTGAAACAGATCGTTTTGATGGAATAAAAAAATCTGCATACCTGTTCAAAGGTTATGAAGATTTTTTTGTTTATGAACGATCGTTTCCCTTCTCATCACATTAACAGGAGAAGGTGGTTCGAGAAGGAGTATTCTGTACTTTGCTTCTTTCTATGGGCTCGGGTGTCCGAAATCGCAGGAATATCTACCTAAAAGCCACCTTAGTCAATTTCAAACAACAGGCACATAATATGCTCATTAAAGCTTATGGGAGTTCGGTTCAAGGGATCAGTGCGACCATGATTACGATTGAGGTGAACATCACTCATGGGATACGGTTTTTTATTGTAGGATTGGCCGACAGTGCAGTGAGGGAGAGTCAGAAGCGCATCGAGTCGGCCATTTTGAACAACGGGCTCGACTGGCCCAGAACCCGGGTGGTGGTGAATATGGCCCCGGCCGATATCCGCAAGGAGGGTGCAGCCTATGATCTTCCGTTGGCCCTGGCCATTCTATCGGCATCGAAGCAGTTACGGGATGACGGGTTTTCAAGGTATATGATCATGGGTGAACTGTCGCTCGATGGGTCGGTGCAGAATGTGCGCGGGGTACTGCCCATGGCGCTGCGGGCCAAGAAGGAGGGGTTCAGGGGAATTATTGTGCCAGCAGGAAATGCGAAGGAGGCGGCGGTGGTTGAGGGGCTAGAGGTTATTGGTGTGAAGGCGCTGAAGGAGGCTTTCAGTTTTTTGGCCGGGACGTTGAATATCGAACCAACACGCATCAATATCCGTGAGGAATTTCTGAAAAACATGGAGCATTATGACCTGAATTTTTCAGATGTGAAGGGACAGGAGGCGGTGAAGCGGGCGCTGATGATTGCCGCATGCGGAAAGCATAATGTGATTATGGTCGGACCACCCGGCTCGGGAAAGACAATGCTGGCGAAGCGGATGCCATCGATTATAACTCCGATGACCATTGACGAGGCGTTGGAGACAACGAAGATACACTCTGTAGCTGGAAAGATGAACGGGGAAAGCGGACTGATCACTCAAAGGCCTTTCAGGGCACCCCATCATACGATTTCTCATATCGCCCTGGTCGGTGGAGGTAATTCGCCCCAGCCCGGGGAGGTTTCACTTTCTCATAATGGCGTACTCTTTATGGATGAACTGCCGGAGTTTCAACGCAATACCCTGGAGGTGTTGCGGCAGCCTATGGAGGATGGTTTCATTACGGTGAGCCGTGCAAAGTTTTCGGTGAATTATCCGGCGAATTTTGTTCTGATCGCCTCAATGAACCCGTGTCCGTGTGGTTTTTACAATCATCCCGAGAAAGAGTGCAGCTGTAATCCAGGTATGGTTAAGAGTTATCTGAACAAAGTATCCGGACCGCTGCTCGACAGGATTGATATTCATATCGAGGTGGTTCCGGTGCCCTTCAGACAATTGTCGGAATTACGGGATGCAGAGACCAGCGAGGTGATCAGGATGAGGGTGATCAAAGGGGCACAGGTTCAGGAGAAAAGATTCGCTGGCATCAAAGGGGTGCTTGCCAATTCACAGATGACCCCTGCCATGCTTAGGAAGTTTTGTGTCCTTGGTTCTGGAAGCCAGGTTATTCTGAAAAATGCCATAGAGAAGCTTGGCCTATCAGCTCGGGCCTACGACCGCATACTAAAAGTTTCCCGCACCATCGCCGATCTGGAGGGGGAAGCGCACATAGAACCTGCACATGTTGCAGAAGCTGTGAATTACAGGAGTCTTGACCGTGAAGGGTGGGCGGGCTGACATTTCCGAAATGTGCAAGATAAGTGAACAATTTGCCCTGTAAGCGTTTATTACTCTATATATGCATGTCTGTTATTGAAAGCAAACCATTCTACGTCATCTCTCCGGGGGAGTAGCCTGGGACAGAAGGGGGTAGTAACCACATTTTTATATAATAACATAATTAGAGTGAATACATTAACAACATTGGATAAATATATTGCAGAGCGTATTGAGTATTTGAATGAATCTACCTATATATTGCAGTTTTCAGGGGGCGGTATGGTCTTCAAACCTGGTCAGCATATCAACCTGGGATTAAAGGGATCGGGACAGCACAGGGAGTACTCCATTTACAGCAGTCCCAACAGCTCCTCTCTTGAGGTGCTCATTAAAGTGGTGGACGACGGATTGGTGAGCCAGCAGTTAAAAAATGTAAAACCCGGTGATGAGCTGAGCGTTAAAGGGCCTTATGGCTTTTTTCTTACCGATGCGAAACCACAGGAGGGAGAAAAACTTCTCTTTATTGCTTCTGGTACAGGGATAGCACCATTTCACAGCTTTGTCCTCGCTTACCCTGGGGCTGATTACAGGTTGATACACGGAATAAGAGATATCCACGAAGCATATGAAAGGGATCATTATGAAGCGGACCGTTACTTTACCTGCACATCGAGAGGTAACAAGGGGGATTTTAATGGTCGCATCACCGATTACCTGTTAACCGGATTGGAGGAAACGGCGGATAAAGTGTATCTTTGCGGGAACAGCAGTATGATCTATGATGCAATGGATATACTCAGGGCACAGGGGTACAGGCACGATCAGCTGTTTACGGAAGTATATTTTTAATTATGAGAACTAGTTGTAAGCAAATAACAGGGGGAGAGAGTAAGAGTAGCAGCAGGATAATTAACTGTCAGAATACTCAAGATGATCGTTGATATAACCCGTATCAATTGCTATTGATATACAGGGAAATTTATCAGGTTTATGAAAGGAATCCTATAAAATGAAGGTCCTTAAGAAAGTTTCATTCAAAACGTTGGGTTGCCGGTTGAACCAGTTTGAGACCGATGCACTGGTAACCGGTTTTCACAATGCCGGATACCAGGTGGTTGATTTCGGTGAATATGCCGATGTAACAGTGGTTAATACCTGTACCGTTACCAATCAGAGTGACCATAAATCGCGGCACACCATTCGAAATGCAGCAGCCAGGAACCGTAGCGCCCTGGTTGTGGTTACCGGCTGCATGGCAGATCATTACAAGCAAAATCTTGAAAGCCAGGAGCAGATTACGTACGTGGTTGATAATGACCATAAAAACAATATTGTGGAGTTGGTAGACAGCCATTTTAAAGGTGAGCTGATTCTTCCCGATAAGTTACCGGGGAACCGGTTTGGGTTTGATACTGTGCAAAAAAGTCTGCATACCCGAACCTCGATAAAAATTCAGGACGGATGCGATAACTTTTGCACTTTTTGTATTATTCCAACTGTAAGAGGAAGGGCCGTGAGCAGACCGTTGAACAAGGTGCTGGAGAATGTCCGCCGGGTTGTTGACAATGGTTTTAAGGAGGTGGTGATTACAGGTGTGAACATTGGCCGGTATGACCATGATGGGAGTACATTTGAGGATGTTATTGAAGAGGTGCTGGAGCTGCCAGGTGATTTCAGGGTAAGGATATCTTCGCTCGAACCCGACGGGTTCACCGACCGGTTTCACCAGCTGTTCAGTCACCCGAAACTTACCCCCCACTTGCATCTTTGTCTGCAGAGTGGTTCGGAGAGAATATTGTTAAAGATGCGGCGGATGTACACTGCCCGCTACTTTATGGAGACGATCGAGCGGTTCAGGGATGCGATCCCCGGTTTTAATTTTTCTACCGACGTAATTGTTGGCTTTCCGGGGGAGAGCAAGGATGATTTTTTGCAGACCGTGGATTTTTTGGCCAGGGCACAGTTTTCGCATGTACATACGTTTCGGTATTCCAGACGATCAGGGACACGGGCCGACCGGATGAAGGAGCAGGTACCGGGGATGGTGATGGCAGAGAGGAGTGAAGTTATTCGAAAGATGTCGGAGGAGATGCGGCTTGACTATATGCGGTCTATGCTGGGGAAGAGTCAACGGGTTTTGATTGAAAAGGTTGACGGTGAAATGGTTGCTTCAGGGTATGGAGAGCACTATCTACCCGTTTCATTTGATGTTGAGGAGCCAGCCAGGAACCGATTTGTTGATGTTATGTTGAACGAAATACTGTCCGGAGAGGAGCCGGTGATGAGAGCAGTACAAATATAGGAGGAAGCATTATGGAGACGAAAGATACAGCATTTAGGTTGCCGCGCTGGATGAAGGTGCCGATGCCAAAAGGAGAAACCTATTCCAGGGTCAGGAATCTTATAAAGGAGCATGAGCTGAATACTATCTGCACCAGCGGGAACTGCCCAAACAAAGGGGAATGCTGGAACGCAGGTACGGCCAGCTTTATGATCATGGGGTCGAAATGTACGCGGAACTGCAGGTTCTGCTATGTGGAGAACCTGATTCCTGATCCGCTCGACTGGGAGGAACCAGGCCGGTTGGCGGACACGATCAGGACCCTGGAATTGAAGCATGCCGTGATTACTTCTGTGAATCGCGATGATTTGAAGGATGGAGGGGCCAGGTTCTGGGCTGCGACAATAAAGATGATCAGATTGAGGAATCCTGAAACGACCCTTGAGGTACTCATTCCTGATTTCAAAGGGGTGGAGGAGCATGTGCAGATTGTGATTGATGCCAGCCCGGAGGTAATATCTCATAATGTTGAGACCGTAGAGCGTCTGACACCCAGGATCAGGAGTAATTCAAATTACAGGACCAGCCTGAAGGTGATTCAACAGGTTGCTGGCTCCGGGATTGTGCCCAAGTCGGGGATAATGCTCGGACTCGGTGAGCGGCAGGTTGAGGTTCTTCAAACCCTGCGCGATCTGAAGGATGCCGGTTGCCGTGTGGTAACAATCGGACAATACCTTCAACCCGATTCGAACCTGGCAAAGGTGGAGGAGTATGTAAAGCCGGAGGTTTTCGAGTATTACAGGAATGAAGGGCTGAAGATGGGTTTTACTTACATGGAAAGCCATCCTTTGGTGCGATCTTCATACCATGCAGAAAAGCATGTGAACGGTTGAGTCATTGCTCCAGTCTGCTTGATTGTATAAGTTTACCTTTTTTGTTCAGTGCGATATAGTCCTTAACACGATCAATT
This sequence comes from uncultured Bacteroidaceae bacterium, assembly GCA_964539395.1. GTDB lineage: Bacteria > Bacteroidota > Bacteroidia > Bacteroidales > M55B112. The sequence continues at coordinate 27,574 of CAZIIU010000008.1, read as the reverse complement.
GTGATAGTATAGCGCGTATTCAGTTTAGGCTCATCGAGTGAGTATTGCACCTCTCCTTTCAGAACATCTGCATTTAAGGGCTTTAGTATGCCCCGATCGGTTTCCAGGTTGATCAGTTCTGCCGGAAACGACTCCCAGGCTTCGAGGTAGGTTTCCAACTCGTAGTTGAGGCAACATTTCAATTTACCGCATTGTCCGGCAAGACGGGAGATGTTTAATGAGAGGTCCTGTTTCCATGCACTTTTCGTTTTTACAGTGTTTAATTCAGTTTTCCAGGTGGAGCAGCAGAGTTCCCTGCCACAGGATCCGATTCCCCCGGTCCGGGCAGCGTTCTGCCTGGCTCCGATCTGTCGCAGTTCGATTTTTATCTTAAATTCCCGCATACACAGCTTCAGCAGCTCCCTGAAGTCAACCCTCCCATCGGCCGTATAAAATAGCGTTAATTTCCTGGCATCCCCTCTGAACTCAACATCACCAATGCTCATGTCAAGCTTCAGTGAGGCAGCCATTTCCCGGCATTTTAACAGTGCTGACCGCTCTTTTTTCTTTGCCTCCAGCCACTTCTTGAGGTCAGTTTCCCTGGCGATCCTGTAGACCTGGTTTAGTGAGCCGGACTTTGTTCCAACATTTTTTTTGTTGAACTGCTTTTTGGCAAGATCACCTGTAAGGGATACCGTTCCGAGATCGTGCCCACCCTCCGTATCAACAACAATACGGTCATCCTTCTTTAACCGCAAACGCCTGGCATTCCTGTAAAACTCCTTCCGGCTATTCTTGAATCTAACCTCTACGATCTCCTCCTCCGGTTTCAGGCTGTCCAGGTCTGTTAACCAGTCGTATGTGGCAAGCATTCCTTTTCCTGTATTTAACTGATCCAGAATGAGTTGTTCTTGCGCTTGGGTCTGTCCCCCTTTTCCGCAACCGCATATTCCATTGCAACAAGACATGATTATATGATATTAAATTAGACTAATTATAAATAAAGGTAAATATGCATATTAATAATAAGAAATCAAAATTAAGTGAAGGTGTAAAAGAGGGCATCAGGAGCAGGAAGATAGGACTGTTTATTTTCTACAGGACAACTTGCACATATGGATTTGCAACTTGCCTCATATACCAGCAGATCTGATATTCGAAACAATATTAGGGAAGAAAGGCCATAGCATTGCAGTGGTTATCTATATTGTTGGTACGTAGTTCATTTAAAGACTCTCTTGAATCTTTATTTCCCAAGTATTTTAATAAGCTGCCTGTAAACAAATTTGTTGTAGCGGATGCTTTCTTTATGGTTTGGTGCTTTCTTATTATTATCAATAAATGGTGGAATGACAATCTGTCCGAGTTCATCCTTATGGCGTTCAACTGCAGGTAAAAACAGTTCATTCAGGGCAAAATCATACAGCTCCTTGTCGAGTGAGTTATGTTTATTAAGAAGCCTCATCGCGATGTTGTCTTCCAGCAATTGTTTTTTAATCCTGTTATCTTTTGCAGTAATCAACCTGGCATAAGTAAGGTTTAAAGGTTCATTAAGTTGAATTTTCAGAATTTTCAATGAATCCTCAAATTTTTCTGTGATACCGGTAAAAGTGAATTTTTTTTTCAGCAGGTATCTGGCCCTGGAAAGGTCATCAGACCCTGCGATGATTTTAACTGAGAGGTTTTGGTTAGTCTCCTGGTTGATCCACTCTTGAAAGGTTTGTGTATTGCCTCTTCGAACCACATCATCCTGGTAGTGGGAGATGCAACGCATTACAGGGTCCCTCAGAATGGTGATAAGTTTTACCTCGATGCCCTGCAGGTTCCTATGGGGATCCACGATGTTGTGACCTGTAATGGCCTTTGGTCTCCGGAATATTTTTTTTGCAAATTGAAGGTCATCCAGCGTAAAGGGGGTCCTGTTTGTTTTAATACTGTCGATATGTTGAATGCCATAAGTGTTCCGAAGAATATATTTCAATGATGTACCTGCAGTTTTAGGGATATGTGAAAAAACAATCATTCGGCAAAGATAAAACTATTGCTATAAATAATTTATTTAGATTCTAAGAACAAATGTTTTAACTTTGTGCCTTTGAAAAAACCAGTTCGCTGTTTATTAGTCAGTTAATATTCAGAGTGATAAACAGTGAAATATTGTTTTTTTAACTAAACCAAATTTAATTATGAATAACATTTATGAATTGTTCTGGATAGTGCCGCTGGCAGCAGTTCTGGCACTGGTTTTTGCTTACCTATTCTTCAGAAACATGATGAAGAATTCGGAGGGTACGCCGAGGATGATTGAGATTGCCCAGTATGTAAGGGAAGGGGCCATGGCCTATATCCGTAGGCAATACCGGGTAGTTGCCCTGGTATTTCTTGTTATGGTGATCCTGTTGGCTATCATGGCCTACTTTGGCATTCAGAATCCATTTGTTCCCCTTGCCTTTCTAACAGGTGGTTTCTTTTCCGGCCTTTGTGGATTTCTCGGGATGAAAACAGCCACATTTGCTTCAGCCCGGACAGCCCAGGGAGCCTCTGAGTCATTAAACAAAGGATTAAAAGTTGCCTTCAGGAGTGGAGCTGTGATGGGACTCGTTGTAGTAGGTTTTGCATTGCTCGACATTGCCGGTTGGTTCTATCTTCTCGACAAATTGATCTTTACCCCCGATAACATGGAGAATGGCGCTCGTTTTCTTGGTCTTACTTTTGTTCATGCCGGGACCAGTGAGCATCAGAAGCTGGTTGAGATCACTGTTACCATGCTTACATTCGGAATGGGAGCGTCCACGCAGGCACTTTTTGCACGTGTAGGCGGTGGAATTTACACCAAGGCGGCTGATGTGGGTGCGGACCTCGTAGGCAAGGTTGAAGCAGGGATTCCTGAGGATGACCCCCGCAATCCTGCTACCATTGCTGATAATGTTGGAGACAATGTGGGTGACGTTGCCGGAATGGGTGCAGATTTGTATGAATCCTATGCAGGTTCAATTCTCGCCACAGCTGCACTTGGTGCTGCTGTTCCTTTGATCGGTAGTTATTCTGGTATTACTCAGCAGACCGCCGTGCTTGCACCCATGATGGTTGCTGCAATTGGGATTATTCTTTCGATAGCAGGGATCTACCTGGTGCGTACCAAAGAGTCGGCCACACAAAAAACCCTGTTGAATGCTCTGCTTCTGGGTACAGGAGGAAGCTCAATCTTTATTCTTGTTGCGATCGCATTGATGGCTGCAGGAGGATGGATCACCTGGGGGATATTTGGTTCAGTTGTTGCCGGTCTGATTGCCGGAGTAGTGATCGGACAGGGTACTGAATTTTTTACATCAGATGAGTATAAACCCACCAAGGGAATCGCAGCACAGACAAAAGGAGGGACTGCAACTACGATCATTGATGGAATTGCAGTTGGAATGGTATCTACATGGATTCCTGTAGTGACAATTGTTATTGGTATAATTGCAGCCTATGGTTTTGCAGGTGGGTTTTCCAATTTTGCCCATGGTGTATACGGGATAGGCTTTGCGGCAGTGGGTATGTTATCGACACTGGGCATAACTCTTGCCACCGATGCATTCGGACCTATTGCTGATAATGCCGGTGGAAATGCAGAAATGGCCGAGTTGAAGCCTGAGGTACGGGAACGTACGGATGCATTGGATATGCTGGGTAACACCACCGCCGCAACCGGTAAAGGTTTTGCTATTGGTTCGGCAGCTCTTACTGCCATGGCCCTGCTTGCAGCCTATATGGAAGAGGTCAGACTCTGGTTGGGAAAGATGGCCGACAAGGCAACTGATGGTGTATTTACTGTTGGAGAGACTGTCTTTTACAGGGGCGATGCAGTTCCAGCTGTTGAAGCGGGTCAAATCGCCGTCCAACTGCAGTCAGCAGGAATTGAGGACTTTGTAAACGCTTACAACCTATCACTGTTTAACCCAATGCTGTTAGGTGGTATTTTCGTAGGTGCGATGATGGCATTCGTATTCAGTGCACTTACCATGAAAGCGGTTGGTCGTGCAGCAGGAGCAATGGTGGATGAAGTGAGGCGTCAGTTTAAGGAGATGCCGGGTATCATGAAGGGAGAGCAGATTCCGGAATATGCAAAATGTGTTGAGATCTCGACCAAGGGAGCACAGCAGGAGATGATCCTTCCATCTATGATTGCGATTATTGTACCGATCATTATTGGTGTGGTACTTGGCGTTGCAGGAGTTGTCGGATTGTTGGTTGGCGGACTGACAGCCGGGTTTACACTGGCTGTTTTTATGAACAATGCCGGGGGTGCATGGGACAATGCGAAAAAGTTTATTGAGAAGGGTAATCACGGTGGTAAAGGAAGCGAATCACATAAGGCTGCCGTGGTTGGAGATACAGTTGGAGATCCTTTCAAGGACACCTCTGGTCCGTCATTAAATATCCTGATTAAACTGATGACAATGGTCTCTGTTGTAATGTCGGGGCTTACTGTCGCATTCAGTATTTTTTAATTGACCGTATTGCCTAGATTAGAAAGTGAAGTTAAACTTTTTTTGCTGGTTAATGCAAGATTTATGCTATAATAAAGCCGGTTCAGTGATGAACCGGCTTTTTCTCTGGTAATTTCGACGATTTTTTTCAGCGAAATCATTTTTCTGAAGAGTCAGGATCTGGTTGAAACCTTTCAAGCCTGAATTCATTTCCATCGAATACCCCGAAGCTAAAATGGCTGATCCAGTCGCCGAGGCAAATTGCTCTTTTCCCCTGGGCGATCTCCACATCAAAAGGCAAATGCCTGTGTCCGTAGATGAAAAAATCAATTCCTGGATCCTGTTCCAGCAGTTTCCTGGCATGGATTATCTGTTCCTCGTTTTCATCGCCCTTATAGGGATGGACCATCTCTTTGGAATACCTGCTTTTTTTCGACCACCACTGGGCGAAGGCAGTTGAACCATTTGGGTGCAGCCTGGCATAGCACCATTGCAAAAACCTGTTCCTGAAAACAGATTTTAAAAGCCGGTAGCCAGCGTCTTTATTTGTCAACCCGTCGCCATGAGAAAGATAAAATTTTTTGTTTCCCATAGTTGTGACTAAAGGACTGTGGTGAATTTCGGCACCGGTTTCAAGAGGCAGGTAATCTGACATCCATACATCGTGATTACCCGAAAAGATATGAACATTAACTCCATAATCGCCCAGAGAGGCCAGGGTGCCCAGGAAGCGGGTGAATCCCCTTGGCACTACTTTTCTGTATTCGAACCAGTAGTCGAACAGATCACCCAACAGCCAGAGTTCGCGCATATCCGGACCAGCGGAGGAGAGCCATTTGACAATTATTTTTTCCCTTTTCCGGCTCTCATCCTGTGGGTACATTCCAAGGTGAAAATCTGAAGCAAAACATATGTTTTTTCCGGTTAAAGGCATGCGTGTTGCTATTTACAGAAGATTATCAAGATGGGTGGCAAGTGACTTTCCTCCAATATTTCTGGCAACAATATTCCCTTTCCTGTCGATCAGAAAAGTTCCGGGCAGTGATGTCACATTATAGACCGTTGCAGCATAGGAGTATGGGTAGGTAAGTTCGCAAACATTGATCCATGGATACTCCTCAAAAAAGATCGTTTTTTTCCATTTACTCCGGTCCCCGTCAAGTGACACGGAGTAAATTTCAAATCCCCTGGCGTGGTATTGCTCATAGATTGGCTTCAGCCGGTGATTGAAATTCATGCTTTCATTGTTCCATGATGCCCAGAAATTGAGCAGGACTACCTTACCTGTCAGGGAGTTGAGACTTACCTTCTCGGCGTCTGTGTTCTCAATGTTCAGGTCGATCATCCCGGCCTCCGAAATGTTGAGTTTGGAAAGTTCATAGAGGGCAAGCAGGTTGTTGTATTCTTTCATCCTTCTTTCAACATCAGCTGAAAGTGCCTTAGTGAGGGTGGACCCCGGATACTTTGCTTTTACGGAGTCGGCAACAATTTTAAAATATTGCAGGTCTTTAGGATCATTAAAGATGTATATATCATCGGTTATTCGTTGATACAGGGCATAAACGCTGACAAGGGAACCAAGATTCCCGACTATAAATCTGATGTTGTTGCGCTTATGTTGTTCAAAGATACGCTGGTAGGCTATAATTAATTCTTCAGCCGCCGGTCCTTCCTGATTCTCAAGTGCTGCGAGCGCATCTGAGATTGAGTCAATTTTAAACCGGGTAATATTCAGTGCATCTATAAGCAGTTTTATTCTTTTAGAATCTTCTGAACCTTCAATACTGTAGCCGTTCCTGAAAGAGTTTCCAGGGACCTCCAGCTGTATGTCATCCCCCGGAAATGCCAGCAGGTTGATGTAATTTTCATTGGCATTTTTCAGGAGGACCAGTTCCGGATTGTCGAGTCTCAGGTTGAACCGGAACGTTCCGTTATTTTTGACCTTCACAGAATCCAATAACACTGTTTCGACAGCATTCAATAGTTCGATATACAGGGTTTGTCCCGATCCGGCTGAATAGGTTCCACGAATTCTGATATTGCCACTATCCCTGCAAGCGGGAGTTAACAGTATGGCAATAAGTATCGCCCAGGCAGCTTTTTTCATTAGCATAGAATATAAATTTTCAATCAATCGTTGCTTTTAATGGAGGTATTTTTCCAGTGTATGTAACAAATTATCTTCAAAGATATCTGTTTCAACGATCACACCATGCTGATCGATCAGGAAATTGGCAGGAATTTTCTCAACGCTGTAAAGTTTCACTATCACAGATTCCCATCGCTTCAGATCACTGACATGAAACCATCCGGAATACTGGTTGCTGATTGCAGCCGCCCAGCTTTCCCTGTCGTCATCAATGGAAGCCTGTACGATCACAAAATTTTGGTTTCCAAAGCGTTGGTAAGCTTTTTCCAGGTAGATGTTTTCTTCCGTTGAGGGTTTACTCCACGATGCCCAAACCTGAAGGAGCACATAATTCCCTCTCAGTTCAGAGAGGGTAAGGATTGTGCTGGCAGCGGTCTTCATGGCAAAGTCAGGGGCCCTGTCGCCCCGCTTCAGAGTGGCAACAGGCTTTTCCCTGAGTTGTTGTAAGGCTGCTGAGAGCTGTATATGCAGAGATCTTACCGCATCATTCTCAGGGAACCTGCTATAAAGTGCTGAATCTACAAACTGGTAAACATCCAGGTCCTTTGCCGGGTCAAATACCGGCAATCCCGGGCCAAACTGGTTATACAAAGCAATCAGAATTGCAGGTGAATCATGGTTGTTTCTTATGAATGACCGGGAGTAATGATTAAAATGAAGTGATACTGAGTCAAACTTTTCATTCAGCAGCAGTTTTCTTTTATTGAAACTCATTTCACCGGCGATTCTTTCCGATTCCTCTGAAATGGTATGGAGTTGGTCAAGGGTATTCTTATGAACCACTGCTAGTTCCTTTACCAGTTCGGATGCTTCGGAACCTTCAATTGTATAGGGATAGAGGTTTTCAGCATCACCCTTTATCCTGATCCTGTCGCCTGGTTCAGCAATTAGTGTTACATACCCGTTTTCAGTGTATTTCAGGGAGTAGTAATTCATGCCTTCTTCCCTGAAAGTAAAACTGAATTTTCCCTGTTTATCACAGCGGGTTGAATCAATGGGAATAAATGCAGGTACTCCCATAAGGTCAAGTGTTACAAGCGTCCCTTCACCATTTAACAGTTCTCCGGAAATAACGATTTCATCCTTTTTACCGGCTGTATCATTTCCCTGGTTAACTCTTGAACAGCCAGTAACCAGTAGTATTATCAGGTATAATAGTATTCTGTTTACCATGTTTTTTTTCCTTAAAACTGCGAAATTACTATTTTAATTTCAATGCCTTGATGCTTGTTGAAATTAACGACGGTTTCAGGGAAGGTATTATTCAATAATTTGTTAAAGTAAATTTTATCATGTAACTTATGGAATGAATCCTTTTCAATGAGTATTTAGTTTTATCTTTGTGAGACAATAAAATATGTCTTTATGTCTTTTTTAAAATTTGATAAGGCAGAGCTGGTGAATCTGGAGTATTCACTTGCACGGGAATCGCTAAAATCCAATCGTGCGGGGTCTTTTGCCTCCACAACGATATCCGGATGCAATACAAGAAAGTATCATGGGTTGCTGATCTGTCCGGTGGAACACCTCGACGGAGAGAACCATGTGTTGTTGTCATCACTTGACCTGACGGTTATTCAGCACAATAAGGAGTTTAATCTCGGGATACATAAATATGAAGGTGATCTGTATCTGCCACGTGGTCATAAGTACATTCGTGATTTTGATGCCGAAAAAGGGTCAAAAATGACCTACCGTGTCGGAGGTGTTGTTCTGAAAAGGGAGTCGTTGCTCGTTCAGAAGATGGAACAGGTGCTGTTCAGGATTACACTTGAGGATGCTCACTCAGATACATGGCTCCGGCTGCGCCCTTTTCTTGCCTTCAGGAATATTCACAAATTAAGCAAAGCAAATCTATATGTGAACAGGCAATATACACAGGTAGAAAATGGTATCAGGTCGAGAATGTATGATGGTTACCCGGATCTTTATATGCAACTTTCCAAGGATGTTGAGTTTATTCCGGTCCCCGACTGGTACTATAATATCGAATACCTGGAGGAGCAGAGAAGGGGCTATGAGTATAAAGAGGATCTGTATGTACCAGGCTATTTTGAGGTGCCGATAAAAAAGGGAGAATCAATTATCTTCTCAGCCGCCACAAAGGAGGTTAAACCCTCTGGTCTCAAAAGAAGGTTTAAGTTGGAAGAGGATATGAGGACACCCATGGACAGTTTCCGAAACTGCCTGGTCAATGCCGCACAGCAGTTTCTTGTTAGAAGGCACGGCAGAACTGACATACTTGCCGGCTTTCCCTGGTTAGGTGTTCGGGGCAGGGATACAATGATGGCACTTCCCGGTATAACCCTTTCGATTGGTGATAATGAATCGGCCCTGGAAGTGATCAATTCCATGTTAATCAGATTAAGGGACGGGCTTTTTCCAAACAGTTCAAAGCAAGGGCACGATTACTACAATTCGATTGATGCCCCGCTATGGTTTATCTGGACACTTCAGCAGCTTGAGAATTATATGGAGATCGATGTTTGGAAGCGGTACAAGTCAGAGATATTGCAAATCATGGATGCATATAAAAACGGGACCCATTTTGAGATAGGTATGGAGAATAACGGTCTCATTTCAGGCGGCGAAGACGGAATTCCGCTCACATGGATGGATGCTACAGTGCAGGGTCAGCCGGTTACCCCGAGGTATGGTTTTCCTGTTGAGGTGAACGCGCTTTGGTACAATGCTGTTTGCCAGGTAATTTCATGGTCGGGTAACAGAAGTAAATTCAGCAGGGAGTGGAAGGAGCTTCCTGATAAAATCCGGACTTCATTTGTGGAGACATTCTGGATCCCGGAAATGGGATACCTCGCAGACAGTGTGCGAAAGGGGCATAAAGACCATGCTGTTAGACCCAACCAGGTGATTGCAACTGCGTTAAAATTCTCTCCGCTTACTACCGGGATGAAGAAGAGTCTTCTTGATGTAGTAAAAAGTGAACTCCTGACCTTAAAAGGACTTCGGACACTTGCTCCCAAAAATCCGGCTTACAAAGGCATATATGAGGGCAATCAGAAGCAGCGTGACAGAGCAGTACACCAGGGAACTGTTCACCCATGGCTTCTTGAACATTTTGTACAGGGCTACCTTGATGTGCACAAAAAGTCAGGGCTTTCTCTGGCAAAGGAGATTTTTAACGGCTTTGAAGAGGAGATGACAAAGTATGGAATTGGAACCATATCGGAATGCTATGACGGGAATCCGCCACATGATTCGAAAGGGGCCATTAGCTATGCATGCAGTGTTGCCTCACTGTTGAGGATCGGAGAGTTGATTGATAATTATAAATAAAGGTACACTTGACCGATATTAGTATTGTATGAAGGTATTAATGTTTGGGTGGGAATTTCCACCACATATCTCCGGAGGACTCGGAACAGCAAGCTACGGACTTACACGGGGCCTTTCCACCATTCCCGACCTCGACATTCTTTTTGTCGTTCCAAGGGCATATGGTGATGAAGATCAGAGCAAGCTCCGGATTGTTGGGGCCGGTGATGTTTCCCTGAGCAGTAAGTATATGAAATTCTCAAGCCTTTTAAAGAAGATCTCTTATATTGAAGTCAATTCAAACCTGGTCCCTTACCATTCCCCGGAGGAATATGAATCATTGGTTAATGAGGCCGGAATCGGAAATAAAAAGCTGATTCATACCACACCGGGAGGTAAATTGGTATTTAGTGGAGGATATGGTCAGAACCTGTTTGAAGAGATTGCCAATTATGCATTGGTAGCTGGACAGATTGCCGGTGAAAATGAGCATGACGTTATTCATGCACACGATTGGTTGTGCTATCCTGCCGGTATGTCGGCAAAAAGTGTTTCCGGCAAACCGCTTGTGATCCACGTGCATGCGACCGATTTTGACAGGTCCGGTGGAAAGGTAAATCCTGCAGTATTTGAGATTGAGAAAATGGGAATGGCAGCGGCTGACAGAATCATTGCAGTAAGCAATCTGACACGAAATACGATAATTGACAAATATAGGATTGATGAATCGAAGGTAACCACAGTGTATAATGCAGTGGAGCCACTGGCTGAGCATGAAAAAATTGCTCTCAGGAGAGGAATTGATGACAAGGTTGTTACATTTCTTGGACGGATCACATTGCAAAAGGGACCTGAGTATTTCGTTCAGGCTGCTGATAAAGTATTGCGGAAAATGGATAATGTTAAGTTTGTGATGGCAGGAAGCGGGGAGTTGCTGGAACGCATGATCAACTGGGCCGCTGCCCTGGGTATTGTCGACAGGTTTCACTTTACCGGATTTCTGAAGGGTGATGACGTATTCAGAATGTTCTCGATCAGCGATGTCTATGTGATGCCCTCTGTCTCCGAGCCCTTTGGCATATCACCACTGGAGGCTATGCAATCTAATGTTCCGACCATTATCTCCAATCAGTCGGGAGTAGCGGAAATCTTAAAATATGCCATAAAAACTGATTTTTGGGATGTGGATGCGATGGCAGATGCAATATACGGTTTATTGAATTATCCGTCCCTTTCTAAAACATTTATAGAATATGGCAGGGAGGAGGTGGATAAAATGAAATGGGAGAATTCCGCCAATAAGGTGTTTACTATATACAAGGATGTAGTTGAAAAATAAATCCAGACAATAGAATGAGAACAATCTGCTTGTATTTCCAGGTCCACCAACCATTCAGGTTCAGGACGTACCGCTTTTTCGATATAGGGAATGATCACTATTACTATGACGATTACACCAATGAGAGCATCCTGAGAAAGGTGGCAGAAAAATCATACCTGCCAGCCAATCGGATTATTAAAGAGCTGATCAGTAAGTATAAAGGAAAATTTAAAATAGCATTCTCTATTTCAGGAATCGCTATTGAGCAGTTCAGGTTGTATGCTCCAGATGTTCTTGAGAGCTTTCAGGAGTTGGTAGCGACCGGGCATGTGGAATTGCTGGCGGAAACATATTGTCATTCCCTCGCTTCAATGAGAAACAGGGAGGAGTTCGAGAGGCAGGTGGAGGAGCACAGGACGCTGATCAGGGAGACTTTCGGGAAGGACCCAGAGGTCTTTAGAAATACAGAGCTGATCTATTCTGACGAGATAGGTGTCACCGTTTATAAACTTGGGTTCAAAGCAATGCTAACAGAGGGGGCCAAGCACGTTCTTGGATGGAAAAGTCCGAATTATCTTTACTGTAATGCCCTGGAACCTCGCCTGAAAGTGCTGCTGAAAAACTTCAAATTGAGCGATGATATTGCATTCAGGTTTTCGAACAAGGGATGGCAGGATTATCCGCTCACTGCTGAGAAATTTACCGGTTGGTTGAATGCGCTCCCTAAGGAGGAGGAGACTGTTAACCTGTTCATGGATTATGAGACCTTTGGGGAGCACCAGTGGGAGGAATCCGGAATTTTTGAGTTCCTGAAGGCCCTGCCAAAGGTAGTGCTCAAGGATTCAACTTATACCTTTAGCACACCCTCTGAAGTTGCCCGTAAATTCCAGGTTGTATCTGCGGTACATGTACCCAATCCGATCTCCTGGGCAGATGAGGAGAGGGATTTGTCTGCATGGCTTGGAAATGATATGCAAAAGGAGGCTTTCAATAAATTATATGATCTGCGTGAAAAGGTTATCCAATGCAATGATCAGGGCTTGATGCAGGACTTCAGGTACCTTCAGCTAAGTGATCATTTTTATTATATGTCGACAAAATTCTTCTCGGATGGAGAAATTCACTCTTATTTCAATCCGTACAAAACTCCTTATGAGGCATTTATAAATTACATGAATGTACTCAGTGATTTTAAGATCAGGGTTGATGCTGCCGTCTCAGTATATAGTGACGATGAAATTTCCCGTCTTAGTAAGATTGTAGAGGAGAAGAATCATGTTATTAAAAAGTATGAGAAGGAGTTGGACCGGTTAAAAAAGAACCTGAAAATGAAAAAGAAGGAGATGGCAAGGACCGTTCAGAAGTCCTCTACCGGGAGAGTTGTGAAACCAGGGACTGGTGCTGAAACAAAGGCAGGTAAAAAAACGGGATCAGTAGGTGCATCAAAGCCCATTAAAAAAGCTCCTGCAAAAACAAATTCAGGAGCTGGAAACACTTCTAACAAAAAACCTGTAGAAGGAAACCGGGGAACAGGAAAAAAGGAGAAGTGAAAAATACGCATTCAAAGCAGTACTGTGTGACAGATAACATTTAACATTTAATTTGAAAAATTAACAGATAGTTATTATGGGTAAGGAAATAATTACTCCCGACTACCTCTTTGAGGTAAGCTGGGAGGTTTGTAATAAAATGGGAGGGATCCATACAGTCCTGTCGACAAAGGCATCAAAAGTCCTGGAAAAGTTGAAGGAGAATTATATTGTAATTGGTCCGGATGTATGGAGAGAAAGTGGTGAGCATCCTGAATTCAACGAAGATCCGGATTTGTTTGATGAGTGGAAAAGCCATGCTGCGGAAGGAGGGCTGATTGTCAGGACCGGCCGATGGAAGATCGAGGGGGAGCCAAAAGCTGTGCTTGTCGATTTTACTACCTTCTTTAACAATAAAAATGAAATTTTTAAAAAATTTTGGGAAGTTTATCACCTTGACTCCCTAACCGGTAAGTGGGATTATATAGAGCCGATGCTGTTTGGATATGCCACCGGAAAGATCATCGAAAGTTTTATCGGTTTTTATGGTCTGAAAAACAGAAAGGTAGTTTCACATTTTCATGAGTGGATGACAGGTGCAGGACTCTTGTATCTCAAGGAGTTCCAGCCCCAGATCGGCCTGGTATTTACATCACATGCTACCGTAGTCGGGCGGGCACTTGCTGAGAACAACCAGCCGTTGTACAATGATCTTCTTAAATTTAATGGCGATGTGAAAGCATCAGAGTATGGGATTGTGGCCAAGCAATCTGTTGAGAAGATTTCAGCCAACCAGGCAGATGTGTTTACAACTGTAAGTGATATTACTGCGCGGGAATGCCTGCAATTCCTTGAGAAACCGGTGGACCTGATCGCACCAAACGGTTTTAATGAGACCTTTCTTGAAATTGCAGAGAAACTGGATTCCGACAGGACTGCTGCAAGAGAGAAGTTACTGCATGTTGCTTCTTTGATCAGCGGTGAAAAACTTTCTGAGAATTCATTTCTGGTTCTCACTGGTGGCAGATATGAATTCAGGAATAAAGGAGTCGATTTAATCCTGGATGCCCTGGGCAAAATTAATCGCAACAAAGAGATGGATCGTCCGGTCGTTGCTTATGTTATTGTTCCCGCCAACCATTTTGGTCCACGAAAAGACTTGCTGGAAGCAATTGCAAACAATTCCGGGATTTCAGGGGGCGAAAGACACCTTACACACAATTTGCACTATGCTGAGCAAGATCAGGTGCTTCAGCGTCTTAAGCTGAACGGCCTTCAGAATCTTCCGGAAGATAAGGTAAAAGTTATTTTTGTACCCTCCTACCTAAAGGGAGCTGACGGTGTCTTTAATCTAAGCTACTACCAGCTTCTGACAGGATTTGACCTTTCTGTATTTCCTTCATATTATGATCCATGGGGGTATACTCCAATGGAAAGTATGGCACTGAGGGTCCCGACTGTAACAACGTCGCTGACCGGCTTTGGCCAGTGGGTGCTCAACCAGGTGAAGGAGTCTGTTAATGGTGTCAGAATTATCAGCCGGGACGACAACAATGAAGTGCAGGTAACGGAAGAGATTGGCAAGATAATTCTGGAATATTGTGGGATGAAGAATAGTGAAATAGAGGATGCAAGACAAAATGCCAGGGAAATCAGTAAGCTTACACTTTGGAATAAACTTATAATACACTATTGGGAAGCCTGTTCCCTTGCCCTGGAACGATCCGGTGGATTTGAGATTGAAGATGATTATTACACGAAAGAACGAGTGGAACAACTTCCTTCAACAAGTAAATTATTGACCGATGTACTGCCGGTGTGGCGCAGGGTAGTGGTTCAACAGCAGATACCGGAAAGACTTAAATTTCTTGAAAAGCTTGCCAGGAACCTTTGGTGGTCATGGAACTGTGAGGCCGTGGAGCTTTTTCAGTCAATGGATCCGGAAATCTGGAACATGGTTGAGGAGAATGCTGCTGTTATGCTTGAAAAAATCCCTTATGAGAGGCTGAAAGCGCTTGAGCAAAATGAGGATTTTCTTTCCAGGATGGAGCGTGTGTATTCGCTCTATTCTGCGTATATGAACACCCCAAAAAGAGAGAATGAGCCCTCAGTTGCCTATTTCAGCATGGAATATGGATTACATAACTCTCTGAAGGTATATTCAGGGGGTCTTGGTTTGCTGGCTGGCGACTATTTGAAGGAGGCAAGTGACTATAACTATGACATGACTGCTATCGGTCTCCTCTATCGCTATGGCTATTTTCAACAGGTGATTACTGCCGGCGGAACACAGGTGGCACACGACGATTTCCAGGATTTTTCTCAGCTTCCGGTTACACCTGTAAAGGACATACATGGAAATTGGAAAACGATACAGGTTGTATTGCCGGGCCGCGCCATCCATCTCAGGATATGGAAGGCTCAGGTTGGTAGGGTTCCCCTCTATCTGCTTGATGCAGATTTTGATGCAAACAAGGCGGTTGACAGGGAGGTTACACATAAATTGTATGGCGGTGATCATGAAAACAGGTTTAAACAGGAGTTGCTTCTTGGTATTGGCGGTGTAAGAGCGCTGCGTACGCTGGGGATTCACCCCGATCTGTACCATCTGAACGAAGGGCATGCAGCATTCACCGGTTTTGAGAGATTAAGAGAATATGTTCAGGAGCACAATATGACCTATCCGGAGGCCCGTGAAATAGTCAGGGCCACCAGTTTATTCACCACCCATACACCAGTACCCGCCGGTCATGATAGCTTTGATGAGAACATGATGAGGACTTATATGAGCCATTATCCTGAGCGTCTTACTATTGACTGGAACAGGTTGATGAATCTTGGGAAGGTTAAGCATGACGACCCATATGAGAATTTTTCGATGAGCGTTCTGGCAGTGAATCTCTCCCAGGAGGTTAATGGTGTAAGTAAACTACACGGTCAGGTTAGCAGGGAGATGTTCGCCGGGATGTGGAGGGGATACATGGAGGATGAAATTCATATCGGGCACGTTACAAATGGGGTGCACCTTTCAACCTGGTTGTCCGATCGCTGGAGATCACTTTACCTGGAGGTGTTTGGGAACGATTTTCTGGAACGACAGGAGGACCGAAGTCTTTGGAGCAGGATTCATGAAGTAGCTGATGAGCGTATCTGGAGCATTCGCAACCAGGAGCGGACAGAGCTCATTCATTATATAAAGCAGCGATTGACAGCATCTTCATTAAAATACATTGATAACCCCAGACTTACAATTGAGATTGCTGATTCACTTGACGATAAGTCGCTGACCATTGGATTTGCAAGGAGGTTTGCAACTTACAAACGGGCGCAATTAATTTTTACTGATCTTGACCGCCTGGCAGAGATCGTGAATAATCCGGATCGTCCTGTCCAGTTCATCTTTGCAGGGAAGGCTCATCCAAAAGACATACCGGGACAGGAACTGATCAAGAAAATTGTAGAGATATCGAAGCGGCCGGAGTTTATCGGAAAAATTATCTTTTTGCAGAATTATAATATCATTCTGGCCAAGAAACTTCTTCATGGTGTGGATATCTGGCTTAATACTCCCACCCGGCCGCTCGAAGCATCGGGCACGAGCGGTGAAAAGGCCGTAATGAATGGCGGGCTTCACTTTAGTGTTCTTGATGGTTGGTGGGCAGAGGGATACAGGGAAGATGCCGGATGGGCATTGCCCCTGGAGCGATCTTTTGAAAACCAGGACCAGCAAAATGAACTGGATGCTGAGATGATATATTCGCTGTTGGAAAATGACATTGCACCAAAGTTCTACAGACGGAACAAAGATGGTGTTCCATCCGACTGGGTCAGGATCATAAAGAATTCAATTGCAGGTGTTGCCCCGGAATTTACCATGAACAGGATGCTTCGCGATTATATTGATCGTTTTTACAGGAAATTGCATGAACGGTCCGGCAAGCTGAAACAAAATGATTATCGCCTGACCAGGGAAATATCTTATTATAAGAAGCAGATTATTGACCAGTGGAAGGAAATCAAGGTGCTTGAAATGGATATTCCGGAGGCAGCAAGTGGTAATGCCGATCTGAAGGTCGGACAGGAGTTTTCCGGGACCATTAAGTTGGACCTGAACGGTATAGCACCCGATAATATCGGTGTGGAAATGGTGATGGTTGGAGGATCAGAGAAGGACCTTCGAAAGAAAATAGTTGAGGCTGAGGAGCTTAAATGCAAAAAGTGTAAAGATTCTATTGCGGAATACGAGATCATTATGCATGCCCGTTACTCAGGTCAGTTTGATATAGGTTTCCGGATTTTCCCAAAAATGAAGGAACTTCCCCACCGCATGGATCTTCCACTTATAAGATGGATATAAAAACCAGCTTATCTTAAGCGGGGTACCGGTTTATTTTTCAAAACCTGTGCTGTTCTGGCAGGAATATAGAGATCGAGCCGCTGTTTAAGACCAAATGAGCGTTCTACAGTTGTTCTGTGTTCAGTTTTAAGGTTAATCCGGTCGTACCCGCCAAACCGGTTTTCGTCGGAAGAGAGCAGGCACTGGTATTTGCCCTGGTCAATAGCGAGACCATACCCGGTGTAGGAGTTAACGGGGTGGAAATTAAAAACAAAGAGAAGATCCTTTCTCCTGAAAGCAATGATATTGTCGTGCTCGTCAATCTTCACCGGTTCACATATTGAACGGAGTATACCGCTGTCTCTGACAAGGGATATAGCTGCTTTATCAAAATCGTCGAGATAATGGTATTTCAGGTCCCTGTTTTCAGCCAGTGACCATTGGCGTCTGGCGTACTTGTATGACCAACCGTTCCCCTCGCGTGGGAAATCGATCCACTCCGGATGTCCGAATTCATTGCCCATAAAATTGAGGTATCCGCCCCCTGCAGTTGCCAGGGTCAGGAGCCGGATCATCTTGTGCAGTGCAATTCCCCTGTCAACTACCAGGTGGGGAGTAGATTTGCTCATGAACCAGTACATCTCTTTATCGATCAGCCTGAATATGATTGTTTTATCTCCAACCAGGGCCTGATCATGAGATTCTGCATAGGATATCACCTGCTCATCGCTTCTTTTTGAGGTCAGCTCATGGTAAAGGGCTCCCATGCTCCATTCTTCGTCACGTTTCTCTTTGATGGTTTTAATCCAGAAATCGGGAACTCCCATAGCCAGCCGGTGCGTGAATCCCATACCACCTGCATCAACGGGTGTGGCGATCCCCGGGTATCCGCTTACATCTTCAGCAATGGAGAGCGCACCTGGCCTCACTTCAAGGGCAACCATATTTGCCAGGGAGAGATAGACGATCGCATCTTCATCCTGTCTTCCATCGAAATACATATCATAAGAGGAGAAATCAGAACCGAGGCCATGGTCATAAAAGAGCATACTTGTTACTCCATCAAATCTGAAACCATCAAAACGGTACTCTTCCAGCCAAAAGTGAATGTTTGACAGAAGAAGGTGCATTACCTCATTTTTGCCGTAATCGTAGCAAAGAGAGTCCCATGCCGTATGTTCCCTTCTGCTGCCTGTATGAAAAAATTGTCCCGGATCCCCTGCATACAGTCCCAGTCCTTCCAGTTCATTCTTCACGGCATGGGAATGAATGATGTCCATGATTACAGCGATACCCTGACCATGTGCCTCGTCAATTAGCTCTTTCAGTTCGTCTGGTGTGCCAAAGCGTGAACTGACCGCGAACAGGCTGGAGACATGGTAGCCAAAAGACCCGTAGTAGGGATGCTCCTGGATGGCCATCAGCTGGAGTGTATTATAACCACCCTCTATTACACGTGGCAGCACTTTATTCCGGAACTCAGTAAAAGTACCTACCCTGTATTCCTCGGTTGCCATGCCTATGTGAGCCTCGTAAATAATTGGCTGAAAACCGGTCATATCAGGAACCTTGTTCTTCCACTGGTAGGGTTTCACAGGTGACCATACCTGCGCATTATATATTGATGTCTCAGGATCCTGAATGGTTCTTTTCGCCCATGCCGGGATACGGTCACCGGAACCAGTTCTCCAGTACACCTTTAATTTGTATTGATCCAAATGCCCGATTTTGTCAAGAGGAACCCTTAATTCCCAATTTCCGTTGCCGGTGTGATTAAATGCATAAATATCCTCCTGTTGCCAATTGTTAAAGTCACCAATTAGATAAACAGCTGTTGCATTTGGCATCCATTCCCTGGAGACCCAGTCATTTCCCTCTTTTTGCAAGCCAAAGTAGAGATGGCCCGTGGAGAAAGCTTTCAGATCCTTTAGCTCTCTGGTTAGTTCTGCAGCTTTGCTCTTTACTAACCCGTACCTTTTTTCAATTATTGCTTCATAGGGTTTTAGCCATGGATCATTATCGACAATTTTCATAGATATTGGATTAACTGCATTTTTTTCAAGATACGAAATATTCTTTGTTTTACAGATTATCACAAACGGAATGAAATTATTCAATTCGGGCCGGGTAAAATTGTTAAATTTGTGCCTCAATTCAGAAAAGGTATGAAGGTCTATAATATCAACGACACTCCGTCTATCCATCAACCTGTTGCAACAATCGGTATTTTTGATGGTGTTCACAAGGGCCATAAGTATATTTTACAGACGTTGATATCGAAAGCCAGGGATACAGGCGGGAGTTCAGTTGTGATCACACTTTGGCCCCATCCGCGTATAGTGCTGGATAAGGATCTTTTGAATTTTCGGTTGATCCATTCTCAGGAGGAGAAGATTCATCATTTAAGTAAACTGGGATTGGATTACTATATTGTGATACCCTTTGATAAGAAGTTAGCTTCGATGACTGCTTGTGATTTTGTCGACAGCTATCTTGTAAAAAGACTTAAAGTGACGCGAT
Organism: uncultured Bacteroidaceae bacterium; assembly: GCA_964539395.1. Lineage (GTDB taxonomy): Bacteria > Bacteroidota > Bacteroidia > Bacteroidales > M55B112. The sequence continues at coordinate 7,992 of CAZIIU010000008.1, read as the reverse complement.
TGATCCTTGGGTATGATAACACCTTCGGAAAAGACAGGAAGGGAAATCCACGTGGTCTCGCTGCATGCGCAAAGAAATCGGGACTGATCGTTGAGAAGCTGGATGAATACAGATTATCGGAGTCTAATATAAGTTCAACCTCGGTGAGGGAAGCACTCCTGGAAGGTGACCTGGAAATTGCCAGGTATATGCTTGATTATGATTATTACCTTGAAGGAACAGTTGTGATGGGAAACCAACTTGGAAGAAGTATTGGCTTTCCGACAGCGAACATTAATCCACAGTCGGCCTATAAACTAATCCCAAAAGACGGTGTTTATGCTGTGCATGTTGAATATGATAAAGTTCTATATCCGGCGATGCTGAACATTGGGATCAGACCCACACTCGACAGTTCCAATCCGGTTAAGATCATCGAAGCCCATCTTTTTGATGTAGATATTGATCTTTATGACATGGAAGTTGTTATACATTTCAGGAAAAGGATCCGGAATGAGATTAAATTTCCAAATCTGAATGCACTTAAAATGCAGCTGCAGCAGGATGAGTTACTGATCAGAAGGATTTTATCGGGGAATTAACTAATTTTGCAGCGATAATTAATTATATTTTATGGATACATTAACTTACATTGAGTCTTTGCCCTATAAGGTTGCAGATATTGAGCTGGCTGGTTTTGGCAGAAAGGAGATTGAAATTGCAGAAAGGGAGATGCCCGGATTGATGGCAATCCGGGAGAAATATGCAGAGGAGAAACCCCTGGAGGGAGCCAGGGTTATGGGTTCATTGCATATGACCATTCAAACAGCTGTGTTGATCGAGACACTTGTCGCTCTCGGTGCAGATGTAAGATGGGCCAGCTGCAACATCTTTTCCACCCAGGATCATGCTGCAGCAGCAATTGCTGCTGCTGGTATTCCTGTATTTGCCTGGAAGGGTGAGACACTTGAGGAGTATTGGTGGTGCACTGCCCAGGCTCTGACCTTTCCGGGTGGAAAAGGTCCGAATCTGATCGTGGATGATGGGGGAGATGCAACCCTTTTGGTACATAAAGGGTATGCAGCCGAAAATGACGCTTCACTACTTCATACGAAGGCAGGCAGCAGGGAAGAGGAGGTGGTTCTTACCACTTTGAAAAGAATATTGCAGGAAGATCCTGAAAAATGGCACAGGACAGCTGCCGGAATGAAAGGTGTTTCAGAGGAGACAACCACCGGTGTTCACAGGCTCTACCAAATGCTGGAAAGGGGAAAGTTACTTTTTCCCGCTATAAACGTGAATGATTCTGTTACGAAATCAAAATTCGACAATCTCTACGGTTGCCGTGAGTCACTTGCAGATGGAATTAAACGGGCAACTGACGTGATGATTGCTGGAAAAGTCGTTGTTGTTGCAGGTTACGGGGATGTTGGTAAAGGATGTGCCCATTCCATGAAATCGTATGGGGCCCGTGTAATTGTAACGGAGATCGATCCGATCTGTGCGTTGCAGGCTGCCATGGAGGGGTACCAGGTCACCACCCTGGAGGAGGCACTATCGGAAGGAAATGTATTTGTTACAACTACAGGCAATAAAGATATTATTACCGTTGAACATATGTCGAAGATGAAAGATCAGGCGATCGTATGTAATATAGGACATTTCGATAATGAGATTCAGGTAGACAAACTGAATGAGATGGCAGGAGTACAACGGGTTAATATTAAACCACAGCTTGATAAGTATATTTTTGATGATGGGCACGCTATCTTTCTCCTGGCTGAGGGCAGGCTTGTTAACCTTGGATGTGCCACTGGTCATCCATCGTTTGTGATGAGCAATTCTTTCTCCAACCAGGTACTTGCACAGCTGGATCTCTGGAAGAGCGATTATGAGGTTGGTGTATATATGCTTCCGAAGAAGCTGGACGAGGAGGTGGCAAGGCTGCATCTTGAACAGCTTGGTGTGAAGCTAACCAGGCTGACCGACGAACAGGCCGAATACCTGGGGGTACCCATAGAAGGACCTTATAAATCGGATCATTACCGGTATTGATGTGAAGCAAATGGGCAATTGGGCAGTTATTTTGAAACCAGGAAACAGTTAGTTAATTACCTTTAAAATGTGTTCACCAATTACCTGGCTGTGGTATTCGTGCAGGGGATAAGTTGCAGGTCCTTCGTAAGGCTCTGCTCCTGAAGAGATAATATATTTCGATTTGCATTCGGGACATGTGAATATTCCGACAAAGTTTGAATCGGGAACAACAGCTACATCATGTGCCGGGTAAAGGGTACATGTTCGATCATAAACATGAAACAAATCATCGTTTCCAAGGTAGACGATGAGCCCATTAACACCTCCGTTGATGAGTGTGTAGGAATCCGGTATAGGATTGCCGAGTTCAGAAACAATATTAAGATAGAGTTCAATTTCGACATAAGGAATCCTGTACCCACCGGTGTCGCATTTAACGGACATCAATGCCATTGGGATCACCAGGAGCCATATTTTAAAGATCTTTCTCATTGAACGATTCGACAAAGATACGAAACCAGTTTTGTTGTCAATTATTTTTTGTATTTTTAACTCTGCATAATCAATTAAATTGTATCTAAAGGTCCGGAGAAATGGAATTTGACATCGGAACACTTTTCTATATACTGATTACAATCATTGCGATTGTGGCTGGTGTTCTTGGTCAGAAGAAGAAGCCTGCTGACGGACAACCGGCGTCCGGAGAGGACAGCGGTCCTTTCAGTTTTTTCAGTAAGCTTGAAGAGCAGATTGAAGGGATGGTTGAAGAGAAGGATTACAATGTGCAGGAACCGGTAGAAGAAGGAGTGGCCGAAACCGGGCAACGTGACGAGAATCGAATTTACCAGGAGGAGGGCTCCTATGATTGGACAGCTGAAGAAAGTGATTTCGACAGCAAAGGAAGTTCCTACAATCAATTTGAGGGCGTGTATGATCCGGGAAAGGAAGCCGGCCTGGATTCAATTATTGCAGAGGCAGAGAGATCAACCTCGGATGATGAGATTGAGGTGATAGAAGTAGAAGACATCTCTTATCCGGATTACTTTCAGGTGGTGGAAGATTTTGATCTTGGTACAGCCGTAATTTATTCAGCTATAATTAATAGGAAAGAGTATTAAATTTTTTTATCTTTGCATCGTTGAAGAGTTCCGTACGAAGCGGGATTCTTCTTTGTTTTTTAATATCAATAACTAAACAGTATCGGCTATGTCAAAAGTGTCATATATGACCGAGAAGGGACTGGCGAAATTACAAAAGGAACTGGAGTATTTAACCAGGGTAGAACGTCCTGCAATTTCACAGCAAATTGCGGAAGCCAGGGATAAAGGTGACCTGTCGGAAAACGCAGAATATGATGCTGCGAAAGAGGCACAGGGGATGCTTGAGATGAAAATAGCAAGATTGGAGGATCTGGTTGCCAACGCAAGGATCATTGATTCATCAAAGATCGATACGAACAAGGTACAGATCATGAACAGGGTAAAGCTCAAGAATTGTAAAACCAACAAGTTTGTTGAATACACCATCGTTTCTGAGAGCGAATCTGACATTAAGGCCGGCCGTATCTCCGTTGAAACGCCTATCGCACGCGGATTGCTCGGTAAGAAGGTTGGAGAAGTTGCAGATATTGCTGTACCTTCCGGTAATATGTCATTCGAAATCATCGAAATATCCATTTAAGATAAGATAATTATGGCCTCAGTTTTTACAAGGATTATCAGGGGTGAAATTCCCTGCTACAAGATCGCCGAGGATGAGAGGTTTATTGCATTCCTCGATATCAATCCGCTGGCTAAGGGGCATACACTCGTTGTTCCCAAAGTTGAGATCGATTATATTTTTGACCTGGATGAAGATCTTCTGGGCGATATGATGATATTTTCCAGGAGAGTGGCTCTGGCCATCGATCAAACGATGGATTGCAAACGGGTTGGAATTGCAGTACTCGGACTAGAGGTTCCTCATGCTCATATACATCTTTGTCCGATCAATGATTTATACGACATTGAATTCAGCAAGCCTAAACTAAAGTTGTCTGAGGGAGAATTTAAGGAGATTGCTGAAAAGATTTCTGCGGCAATAGCATCCTGACTCATTTCTGTAAGAGTCAGGATACTCTGAATTTGGCAAAACCTGTGAATTATTCTTGAGGATCCGGTTATTTCACCCTGTCGGGATTATTTCGTATAAAATCATCCCAACCTTTTGATTCTTTTTTCTTTGTTGTGGAAGAATCCTCGTAGAAATGGCACACTGCCACAGCAAGACCGTCTGTAGCATCCAGGTTGCCTGGTATATCAGGGATGTTGAACATCCGTTCAAGCATCGCTGCCACCTGCTCTTTTGATGCCTGTCCGACACCTGTAATGGAGAGTTTTATTTTCCTTGGCGCATATTCATATACAGGGAGTTTCCTAAAAAGAGCTGCGGAGATAGCCGCTCCCTGTGCACGTCCAAGTTTCAGCATTGACTGAACGTTCTTCCCGTAGAATGGGGCCTCTATGGCCAGTTCAACAGGCGCATAATTCTCTATGAGTCTGAGAGTGGTATTGAAAATTGCGTTGAGTTTTTGGTAATGATCGCCCTCTTTTCTGATATCGAGGACACCCATATCTATATATCCCGGTTTTTTCCCGGTTGCATTCACCACTCCGAATCCCATCATGTTCGTTCCCGGGTCAATACCTAGAATTATTCTTTTAGTTTGCGACATCTTTTTCTTTTATGATGTTTTGAATAATGATACCCGTAACGACAAGGATAATACCAAATATAGTCGAAATATAGATGCATTCCCCAAGGAAGCGGTTTACAAAGATCAGGTTAAGGAATGGTGCGATAAAAATGATGTTGGATATCCTGGCAGTTGTTTTTGAGAGTTGTAGTGCCTTTAACCAAAGCACAAATGCGAATCCCATTTCAAAAAATCCGATATAGATGGCTGCGGACCATGCTTCAGTCCCCCTGGGGAGCACGACTTCCCTGAAAAATCCTCCAAACAGAAGATAGGAGGAGGAGAATACAAAAATGAGAAACAAGCCGAAAACATCATCCAGTTTGCTTTTAATATTAAATATCCAGTAAAATGACCAGAGCAGTGCGGATAATAGTGCCAGAAGCACCCCTTTGATATTTGAACTTTCACTGAAAATCGTTCCTCCCTGATATGAAAGCAGAACTACCCCGCTAAAACTGATAAACATTGAGAAGATTCTCAGCCAGCCAATCTTCTGTCTGAGCATGGGGATTGAAAGGAGGACAAGTAATATTGGCCAAACCATATTAAGGGGTTGGGCAATCTGTCCGGGTAAAAGTTCATAGGCACGGAAGAGTACCAGGTAATAAAATGCCGGATTCAGTAAACCCAGCAGAGCAGTTCGAAGAAGGTCCTTTGCTGAAAGAGTTCGGAATAGGGATATTTTTTTTTGGATGAGGATGGTGGTACCGAGAATTAATGTTGATACGATTGCCGCCCCGGTCAGCATCTGGTAGTTATCCATGTAGCGCAATCCGAGTTTAAAAGCGGTAGGAACGGTTGACCAGAAAAAAACTACTGTTAATGCAAACAAATAGGATTTTTGCTGTTGTGTAATACCGCCCACGATTTGTGTTTATTTATTGATCCTATCACTGCCCATATAGGATCTGAGCACCTTAGGCACAATGATCCCACTGTCTGTCTGATTGTTTTCAAGCAGTGAAGCAACGATCCTTGGCAGTGCAAGGGCACTACCGTTGAGCGTATGTGCCAGCACCGGTTTCTTTACCCCTTTCTTCTTATACCTGAGTTTCAACCGGTTCGCCTGGAAAGATTCAAAATTGGATACAGAACTTACTTCCAGCCATTTATCCTGTGCAGCTGCATACACCTCAAAATCATATGTCATTGCCGAGGTGAATCCCATATCTCCCCCGCAAAGTCTTACGATCCTGTATGGCAATTCCAGATCGTTAATCAGGGATTCAACGTGTAGAACCATCTGATCGAGTGCATTATAGCTATTTTCAGGTGTTTCTATCTGTACGATCTCCACCTTGTCGAACTGGTGCACCCTGTTGAGTCCCCGTACATCTTTTCCATACGAACCCGCCTCTCTTCTGAAACAAGGTGTATATGCGGTATTTTTTACCGGTAGTTGTGTCTCTTCAAGGATCACATCGCGGTAAATATTGGTAACCGGAACTTCAGCAGTAGGGATCAGGTAGAAGTCATCTGATTGAATAAGATACATTTGACCTTCTTTGTCGGGAAGTTGTCCTGTACCAAATCCTGAATCACTGTTAATCATTAACGGTGGAAGAATTTCAGTGTATCCGGCTGCGATATTCCGGTCGAGAAAGAAGGATATCAATGCTCGTTGGAGGCGTGCTCCTGCACCTTTGTAGACCGGGAATCCGGCCCCCGTTAGTTTGACTCCCAGATCAAAATCAATTATGTCAAAGTTCCTGGCAATATCCCAGTGTGGTAAGGCTTGTTCGCTCAGATGGGGCTTTTTGCCTCCCTCACAGATGATCAGGTTATCGTTTGCCGTTTTACCCGGGGGTACCAGCTCATTCGGAACATTGGGAATAATAACAAGGATATCATCGATCTGTTTTTCTGCACTTTGCATTTCGGCAGAAAGCTGACCGATAACTTTCTTTATCTCTGTTGTGCGTTGTCGGGCAAGGTTCCCTTTCTCATGTTCCCCGTTTTTGAAATAGTTGCCAATCTCCTTACTCAGCTGATTTAATTCAGACTGGAGTTCATTGACTTTTGACTGATTCTCCCGGCGGACCTGGTCTGCTGAGAGCAGGTCGCTGATTAGAAATGCTGCATCAAAATTCCTGACCTTTAGCTGCCGGATAATACGGTCCCTGTTTTCCCTGATGGTTGAAATAGTAAGCATATTGTATTAGAATAAAAAACCTGTAAACCGCTATAAAGGTAGCAGTTTACAGGTATATTTCTTAGAGGTACCCCTAATTATATTAATTTTCGAGCGGCTCTACAGAGACAAAGGATTTGTTATTTGATTTTTTTTGAAATTTTACCTTTCCGTCAATCAATGCGAACAGGGTATGATCTTTTCCCATGCCTACATTTAATCCAGGTTTATGCACTGTACCTCTTTGACGAACAATAATATTTCCTGCAACAACTTCCTGACCCCCAAAGATTTTAATTCCAAGTCTTTTGCTTTCCGATTCGCGGCCGTTTCTTGAACTACCGGCTCCTTTCTTGTGTGCCATATCTTACTTGTATTATTAAAGTAGGTTATTTTTTATCAGTGGATTTCTCTCCGCTATCACCTTTTTTCTCTGCAGGTTTATTCGCTGCAGTTTTTTTTGCTGAAGCAGCCTTTTTCACCGGAGTTTCTTTTGTGGCAGCTGGTTTTTCATCTGATGCAGCCTTTTTCACCGGAGCTTCCTTCTTTGTTGTCGCACTGTTATTCTCTGCCTGTTTCCTTTCAGCACTGACTTTGGCACCAGTTTTTTCCGGTACGGTATCTTTTACTGAAGCGGCTTTCGCTTTTGTTTCTGTTTTCGTCGCCTCACCCGGTTTATTTTCCGCAGCTGTTGATGTAGCTTTCTTTTCAGCTTTTTCATCAATTCCGGTGATCTCAATCCTGGTAAGATACTGCCTGTGTCCATTCAGCTTTTTATACCCTTTTCTTCTCTTCTTCTTGAAGACAAGCACCTTATCGCCTTTCACATGCTCAACAACATTAGCTGATACAACAGCATTTTTGATCACAGGATCGCCAATAGTAACCTTTCCATTATTTTCTATCAGCAATACCCTGTCAAATAAGATCTCCGACCCGGCATCGCTTTCCAGCCTGTGAACATACAGTTTTTTGTCCTTCTCCACCTTAAACTGTTGTCCGGCGATATCAACGATTGCGTACATTAGCTGTTAATTTTCAGTGTTTCAAATTCGGTTTGCAAAGATAGAAAAGTTTGTATGATATGGCAAACAATTGGAGGAAAAAT
>CAZIIU010000007.1:34324-86120 GCA_964539395.1 uncultured Bacteroidaceae bacterium | reverse complement strand
TTGCTGTTTTTGGTACATCCTTATTTGCCATTTTTTGTACATTGTAACTTCCCGCCTACAGTTGTATTGTTGTTTCTCTTATGTTGTGCATATACCATGGTCTTTTTCTTGGTACCAATTTTTTTTGTTATAATAGCCCTCATTCCTTTCCTAAGGGAGGGTTTAAAGACATGAAATTCATCAGCATTTACAGTTCCCTGCACCACATTATCACCAAGACCCCAGGCACCGGTTATAAAAATAACTTTCTCATAGCCACTCTCCGGCAAAATGGTAAAAATGACCCCCGCCGAAGCCTTGTCAGAACGTACCATTTTCTGTATTCCTGCAGAGAGAGCTACTTTCATATGATCAAAACCATTGTGTTCACGGTATTGGATGGCCCGGTCATTAAAAAGTGAGGCGAAGCATTTTTTACAGGCTTCAAGCGTCTTTTCAGTCCCCTTTATGTTCATAAATGAATCATGTTGTCCTGCAAATGACGCTTCAGGGAGATCTTCTGCTGTAGCACTGCTTCTCACTGCCACGCTGCTTAGTGTTTCTTCTTGCTCCGCAAGCTTCTTATAAGCTGCTTTGATGTTGGTGGCCAGTTAAGTTGGAAACTCACCATTCATAATAAGGTCACGGGCCTTCTTACCTGTTTGCTTCAGGTTTTTGAACTCTTTTCTATCCAGTTTGTTAAGAATCCCTGTTAGCTTTTCCTGCAATTGATTGTGCTCCAGGTAATCCCAGTAAGCTTCAGATATAGTTGCAAATCCGGCTGGAATCCGAACACCTTTGGGTCCGAGAATACTTATCATTTCGCCTAGTGATGCATTTTTACCTCCCACCTCTGCTGTGTCCTGATTAGATAAGTCACTAAAAAAACGAATATATCTATACATAAATTCTCCTTTTTTTATTCACCACAGGTTTTTTCAGTTTAATAAAAAAGTACTTATGGCTGTGTTTATCTGATGTTTCATGGAAAAGAATGTAATCCGACCTTGATTACCTGCTTACTCTTCATATATAATTACCTCTACAGGGCAGCCATCAGCAGCTTCTTTTATTTCATCTTCGAAATCAGCATAATTTACACCCTCCGCTACAACAGCAGTATCATCACCCATTGCAAATACTTCCGGGCAGATTTCAACACAGAGTTCACAAGCAGTACAACCTTCTTCAATCCATACTTTTTTAAGTGCCATAACCATTGGTTTTAATTGATTTATAATTATTTAATCAAAACAATTATTCTATTGTTTCAACTGTTCTTAAATGTGTCTTTAGTCGAACAATTACTATACCATAGGGCTCTTTTCATTATTAATCCCTTGCTCTCTGCTATATATCGTTGGATTATTCGGATAATATAGCCTGTGTCTGAAGATTATGCAGGAATCCGGACTTTTTTGGGAAGGGCTGTCTTGTGGAAATAACTACCCAAATTTGCCCAAAACAAGAGAAGATACTCCCCATTTATAATCAAAACAATATCCGGGAAAGTTGTACATAATTGTTTGTAGACTGTGCCTGTAATATCATTATTTAACGACCCGGGGTTTTCTGGCATGTTCTTTTCTTTCAACCAATGAAATTGTGACAACTAAGTTTAATAACCCTTTAAAAGAATTGCTATGTATTTATTCGCAGAGATTTTAATCAGTATTACACTTGCCCTTGTGGTGGGTTTGTTTTTCTATTATTTATTTAAGTACACCGGCCCGTGGGGCAGTTTCTGGACTTTTATAATTGTGCTTGTATTAGCAGGAATTGCTGCATCAGCGTGGATAGAACCCATTGGTCCTGTAATTTATGATGTTGCCTGGGTACCAATATTAGCAGTCGTTTTATTATTTGCCCTGCTGCTGGCTGCCGCATCTCCACCCAGACACCGCACAAGAAACCAGCCACGGGAAGATCTTCAGAAAACCACTGATAAAGAATTACCCATACTTGCTATAAGCACTATTTTTTGGCTATTTTTGGTTGTTCTGATGATTGCTGCAATAGCCGGATTATTCAGGTAATTGTAACTTCAATGGTACTAATTTATGTACATCGAATATTGCAAAAACAATTTCGTTGTCTATTTAACAAAAAGTAGAAATTGAGAATCGGGTAATAATGTGAAATAGCCCCTAAGCAGTTCGGTCATACTAATAGTTCAATATCTGTAAAGAGGTGCTGTAATTATGTCAATGGAAAAGCTGAGATTCACAAAAGCGTGGAAGCTTGAGATATTACAAGTGCTGAACAAAATCTTCATTTCATGAGAAAAGAGTTTTTCGATAATGAAGTCATTAACTCAAAGGCATTGAATATCAAGCTGATGTGTAGAGTCTAGGGGTTACTTTCCGATACAAAAATTTTTAAAGATGTTGCCGAGGATTTCATCGGTAGTTACTTCACCAGTAATTTCGCCGAGGTAGTGAAGCGTTTGGCGGATATCCTGGGCCAGAAGGTCCTGGGGCAGGGTAGTGCGTAAGCCGTCCAGAACTCTTGCAAGACTATTTGAAGCAGCATTCAGTGCATTGAAATGGCGGACATTGGAGATGACAACATCCTGATGCCTGGCATTATTAAAACTGACTGCATTGATTAATGCGATTCTTAATTTGTCTATGTTTTGCAGGTTCTTTGCTGAAATCCGGCAAACCTGCTCGTTCTCCTTTAACAGTTGGTCGCTAAATACATTTGGATCGCCAATATCAGATTTGTTAACTACCAGAATGAGTTGTCTTTCCCTGCTGCCCATCTGTTCACGGATGCTATTCAGTGACTGCAGGATCGACTCCTGTCCGTCGGATGCCTCTACCAGCAACAACACTACACTGGCCTGGTCAATCTTCTGATAGGTCCGCCTGATTCCCAGGTTCTCAATGGTATCATCTGTTTCACGAATACCGGCAGTATCTATGAAACGGTACTTGACCCCTTCAATGACCATTGTGTCTTCAATGGCATCCCTCGTAGTTCCCTCTATTTCAGAGACAATTGCACGCTCCTCATTTAACAATGCATTCAGCAGGGTTGATTTTCCTACATTAGGCCGGCCAATAATGGCCACGGGAACACCGGCTTTTATGACATTGCCCATCTGAAACGAGTCTTTCAAACTATCCACCAGCTCCTTTACCTCAGTTACCAAATCACTTAACTCATTGCGGTCGGCAAACTCCACATCCTCTTCACTAAAATCCAATTCCAACTCAATGAGCGAAATGAATTGCAGCAACCTTTGCCTTAACTGTTTGATATTTTCTGAGAATCCCCCTCTTATTTGTTGCATTGCTATATCATGTGAAGCCTTTGATTCCGCTGCGATGAGATCAGCGACAGCTTCGGACTGAGACAGGTCCATTTTTTTATTCAAAAAGGCCCGCTGTGTGAATTCACCCGGTTTTGCAGGCTCTGCACCTTGCCGGATCAGCTCCTCCATGATTTTTTGTTGAATATAGGCGGAGCCATGGCATGAGATTTCGATCAAATCCTCACCAGTATATGATTGAGGTGCCCTGAATAGGCTCACAAGCACTTCATCGATCAGGTCTTCACCCTGACTGATCGTTCCGAAATGTATGGTGTTTCCGGACTGATCGGAAAGTACTTTTCCAACAGTTGCCGGTTGGAAAATCTTCTCTACGATCATAAAGGTATTCGGACCGCTAACCCTTATAACAGCAATGGCACCTGTACCTGAGGTTGCAATCGCACATATAGTACTCTCTGAAATCATGGTTCAAAGGTAATAAAAAGGCAGTAGATCATATCAGCCCCGACTGTTTCAGCTAGTGAATACGGCTAATGCACAACCACGGTATTTATTATCCGGATGAATGATAAACCAGTCTAATAACAGTAGTTTGATTTTATTATTATACGAACCATGAAACGCACACTTGTTACACCCAGGTCGTAGAATTATTGCAGGGCTTTAACGTTCAAGATAAGATACTGTAAAATAGCTGTCATCGGTTTCAGCAATTTCAATTTCATCCATTTTCATCCTGGAGCTTCTTCCATTGCGGAAATTATTAACCAACATATCGGTAATCATGTATTTACCTTTATCTATGTCCAATAACTCAAATTCAATGGTTTCGATCTCTTTTATCAGATTCCTGTCATGGCCGAAATACGCTGATTTACGCACAATAAAGTCATTTCTTCCAATCCATCTGACTGAGCGACTGTATCCGAATTCTTCCTCCTTGTCCATGTTTACAGGTACTGATTCAATTTTCCAGCAATCAACTCCGCCTGTCTTTTCCGTTCCGAGTAAGTTGTATTTAAAATCCTCCAGCGAAGGTACGGTCATATCTGCATTGCTGAACTCCGAACCCATGAATGAGCTGCTCTTTTCGCTACTCACGATCCTCCTGGTTTTTCGAAGTGCCGGCAGGTAGACCCACATATCGTCGGCTTCGTTTTCATAATCAAAAATGAGAATGCCTGTTCCCTCAACTTCAGCTGGTGCCAGAAACTTGATGATCCGTTTCTCTGTGCTATCCTCAAAGGTTTTTGAAGCCATTGTATTCCGTCTTATTCTTTCATTTCCCTGATTATCGGAAATGATTAACGTTGAAACAGCCTCAAATGATGATAATTGTACCGCTTGCCGGCTCTTCCGGACTATCTCCCGGGCTGACTGACACGCAGTGTTGGTGTTAATCAATATGACGATAAATAATGATAATAGTACTTTCATAATTTGTTCTATTTGAGAATTATATACCGGGTTATCCGTTCCGTCCTATCTTTTATAATCAAATTAGCTCATAAGATAGCTGGCTGGAGAAGAAATATGTAACTTCTCACTCATAATCTGCTCATATTACGTATTCCTCAGCTTGTAAACCATCTGTTTTATTCTTTGGAGCTATATATATAAAAAGTTATATTGCTCTTAATAAAGATTCCTCTTGCTGACTTCTATTTCTTTCGCTTATGACAGTTTCAAGGAACTTGATATTATATTTAAGTATCATTGCAGGTAAAATAACTAAAGCACCTGTTAAACAGCTGAATATACAAATAACTACCAGGACGCCAAAGAATCGGATAGGGGTGAATGAGGAGATAATCAGTACAACGAAACCGATAATTACTGAAAAAGCATTAATCACGATTCCTCTTCCGGTAGTGGAGAGTGTGGTAATCACAGCCTCTTTTTTTGGTTTATGCAAAAGTCGTTCCTCCCTGTAGCGCCAGAGAAAATGGACCGTATAATCAACACCTACACCAATCATTATCGATGAGAGAAGTGCCGTTGCAACGTCCAGCCTGATACCGGTATATCCCATGATTCCAAAGAGCACGACTATAGAGATGCCCAGGGGTATACTACTGATCAAACCTGCCTTGAGGGACCTGAAGATGAGTGAAAGCAGCAGAAAAACTATCAGGAGAGCAATGCCAAGTGAGAAAAACTGTCCCCGTACCACATGGTTTGCCAGTTGGCTCCTAACGAAACCATACCCACCGATTGCAACTACATTTTCATCATTCTCCGTAAGCATTTCAACCTTTCCGATAATCCGGTTCACATCCCTGTTGTTTACACTGTTGATTCTTATAATCATATGGGCATATGCATAATTGAAGTCGATGATCTGATCCAGTTCCCCTGGGTTACCGCTCATATTATAGAGTTCCATGTATTGGGCAACTGCCATCCTGGTTGGTGGGATCGCATTATACAGCGAATCTGCGGGATCGTTTAATGCTTTTGAAATCTCTTTTATGACATCGGGAAATGAGATAATCAGATCGATTTCGAGTTCTTTTAATAGCTCCTCTTCATAGTATTCCATCTGTTTTAATAATGCTGGTTCAAGCATATCGCCCCGGAACATAATTGAAAGGTTTTCCGATCCGCCATATTTCGAGTTGATAAGCTTTGAAGCCTGTTTTACAGGATGTTTTTCCGGAAAGAAGTTCTCCTCGTTGGAGTCAACTTTCAGAAAGAGTATACCTAATCCAAGCAGCAGCGTAAGAGTAAGAGAAACAGCCGGAATTCTTTTGTTGTGTGCTAAGATAAAGCCGGCAATGTTATTGTAAAGATTTCTTCTTCCCGGCCGGTATTTTTTTTGAAGTGCGGTTCCTGGTCCGGAAGGTTTCATCAGTGAAAGTACTGCCGGGAGCAGCACGATGCTGTAGAACAAGGCTGCCAGAATTCCGATGCCGGCTGTAACAGCCATCTCCCTTGCCGGGATTAGTGTATGAGTCAGCAGAGCTGCTATCCCGGCAACGGTGGTTAGTCCGGTAATTAGTATGGGACGCCAGAGCTTTTTTGCAATAATAATGGATATCTCCTTCATGGAGAAATTATTATCACCTGCATTGATCTCCTGGTATCTGGCCATCATATGGATACCATAGTCATTAGCAATGGCAATCAGCATGACGGGGACCAAAACGGTGATCAGGTAGAATTTCCAGCCTATAAGGGGGAGAAGGGACATTGCAAGAATACTGGAGAACAGTACAACCATGAAAGGCAGGATTACCCCCCTCGGCTCCCTGAATACCAATAGCAGGAAAAGTAACATCAACAGCAATGCGACAGGAACGAGTATCAGGGCATCTCTCCTGATATCCTTGTTCATCGCCTGTCTCAGATAGGGGAGACCGCCGAAATGGACTTTCTCTTTTCCAGGTATCTCTTCAAGGATTGTTTTAATGGCAATAAAAACACTGTCCTCCATCGCATCCTCTGCCAAGGTTATGACAATGGCAGAGGAACAAAAATCGTCAGCAATAACAATGTTCATCACCAGCTCATTCTCTCTGAGATCGGACTTTAGCCTTTCAGACTCTTCCGGGGTACCAGGTATTTTTTTAACTGCCGGTTCAACGAACATCATTCCATCCTGACCATAGATCCTGTTGGATCCGAACAGCGAGGTGGTTTTTCTGATCCCGTCCGTTCTTTTCAAGCGCCTTTCAACTGCTTTCATGCGCTGCAGGCTTTCCTTGTTGATGATATCATCATTTTCAAAGATGATCATAAAGATATCCTGCTTGCCAAAGCGCTCTTCAATTGCATTGGTCGCAACCATCGATTCCATGCTTTCAGGAAAATAGTTTTTCAGGTCCGGATCGATAGATATATCGCGTAAGGACAAACCGAGCAATGCTGTAATACCAATACTGAATCCGATGACAAGCCAGCGGTATTGAATGATTCGTTTCACGGTATAGTAATTATTATAATGTTTGTACAGGCTAATAATTCACGCTCAATGGCCGCATTAATTCATGATTGTGCAACCTTACGACTCTCAGGCAGAAGTGAAATAATCCAAAATGCAGAACCCGATGTCAATGTCATGGCTCAGATCAGTCTTAAGATTCAGAATATCAGTTCAATAAGGGCATAACCTGCGTTCAGTTCGGGACCAGTCATATCAAAAAGCGATCCCTTTTTTCCAGAAAGAAAATATGCCCCGGCTTTGAATGTGAGACCGTCGGTAATATTAAACTTCAACGATGGCATAAGAGTAAGCTCCCGGGCAGTTAAATTGTACATTCCGGGAATATCAAATTCGATCAATTCATGAAACAGTAAAAGGGAAGCAGAGGCATATAGAGCATGATAAAACTCTTCCAACTGATAATTGAACAACCTGTTAAAGCCAACAATCTGACCTGTAATTAGCTCCTGTATCATCCCCGGTTCAGGAATGGTATCCTGGGGAAGCAGGCCGGACCGCCCCCTGTTTGTCTCTGTAATCAGAGAAAAATCGTTAAGCGATGGTTCGTAATCAAGTGTATGTTTTCCATAATAGCCGGCAATAAGTGTTGTATTGGAACCTGATTTTTCAATTTCGAAAACATAGGAGAGCTCAGGAAAAGGTGAGATTGTCTCGTCATCATTTCCGAAAGGTTTCATCCATCCACTTTCGGTTCTGAAAAGATAATTGCCTGCAGGCACTGTTATATTCAAGCCGGCCGAATGAATTCTGTAGGATTGTTGTTTGAGCAGCAGCACTTCCGGCTGGAAGGTTGAAGGGTTGAGGCGAAGGGAATCTGGTGCAACCGATGGGGTGTTTCTGTAACCATTATAGTATGATAATTCCATATCCAGCAGACCCGATCTAAGATCATATTTAAAGCCAAAACTACCTTCTTTAATGTCCGCGGTATTGCCATTATACTCTTTCAGTCGTACATATTCGGGAAACCCTAAAGGTTGTATCAGTAGTATAGAAGGCTTGTATACCGGTGTCCAGATAAACTGCAGCAATGATGCAGGACTTATTGGCAAATCTGCACGGAGGGTCCAGTTCCCCATCCGCAGGTCATCCCTTTCCGGCGACCGGAAGAAAGGGTCTACCGGGGAAAACTGGTCTGACGGATTGATAAAGCTTGAAGCGCCCCATGACATGATCTGTTTGCCTGCACGTAGTTCAACCGGTCCGATATACAGATCGGCATACGCTTCCCGCAACTCAGTTACAGAAAACTGTTCATCAAACTCAAATCCGGTTCTGGTGCGAATCTCTGCATAAGCGGCACCATACTTCCCTGCCTTTATTGTAGCGTTCAGCCCGAAATAGCTGTATAAACTCTGCATGTAAATGTTCCTTTCACTCTTTCGAGTTCCGGTATAAAGGGCCGCTCGGACAAATCCATGCAGGTTGTTCTTATTATCTGTATCGCTTATCTGCTGCGCCTGTTCAAATAGTCCCTGGCCAAAGCCGCAGATTTCCGGTAGCAGGAGTAGGAGCGAGAACTGCAGATATTTATTATACATGCTTTGCTTTTTCGTAAAATTATACCGGCAAACAGTGCAAATCGTCCATGCCATGCGGATTGTACACTTTGTGGAATGCAATGAAGTACAGACAGAGCGGAGCGGACCTTATAAGAGTAATATAATCTTATATCCTATGCTGAATTACAGACAAATACATCAATAGCCACTATCATTTCAGAAGCATTTCTCTTCATTGATATTGTACTTCAGTCATAAAGCACATTTCCTTTCAGAAAAAACGTATGCAGCAGATCGAAGAGAAATTCAGGACTTTTTCGGTGGAACAGAAAGCTGATTACCCTGGCTCTCTCTCAGGTATTGGGAGGGTGTTTTGCCGGTCATCTCCTTAAAGATCCCGTTAAAAGAAGATTTACTGTTGAATCCGGAATCATAGGCAATCGCAAGAATTGTCAGTTTTCTGTACCTGGGGTCTTTCAGCCTTCTTTTTACCTCTTCAATGCGATATTCATTAATAAGTGTATAAAAATTCTTGCCCATATGGTTGTTTATTACTTCGGTAATGAAGTGCCTTGAGATGTCCAGGTTGTCTGATAAATTGTTGATTGAAAGTTCCCTGTTCAGGTAGGGCCTTGCACCTTCCATATAATCAAGAATCATTTTTTTGATTTTTTCAATGTCCTTGGCTTTAAGTCCGGATCGGCTGTATTTTCTGTTCAGGGGTTCCAATGTTGTGTCCGGTATCTGTTTATGACCCAGAATTTCTTCGAAAATTCCAGGCTGCCTGATGCCGAAATAGCCAAAAAGGAAAGCAAAGATTGTAAGTCCCAAAAATGAGAGTTCATATGGGTCGAATGGCATGAAATTGAGCAATATATCTATTAACCCCACGATAAACATCAGGACATACCCCACGTAAAAGGTTACCGACAGGCCGATAAGCCAGCGCAGGGTAACCTTGGCTGATGAGAAGCTCAATATTGATTTCAGGTTTTTTTGGTGCTTGAAAATGACTACAAATGTTGCAATGCTATAGGCAGTAATTGAAATAAAGAATGAAAGTCCATAAATAAGCCTGAGCGAAATAAAACGATCGGTGATCAGAAAACCTTTTGTGCCTTCCATAACAGGTTTGTCAAGGAAGACCATCGAAACGACAAAGAAAATCAGAAAAGGTAAAAAATGCCAGAGGTATTTTATGCTGAATTCAGCATCTTCGCGGGTCATCATCCTTGCATAAAGCAGCATCAGGGGACCATAAGTAAAAGGAAGAACCTTGATGGAGTACAATTCAACCAGATTTGAATTGATAAGAACGATGATCATTTCAATACATATCAGGAAAAACCATGCCGCAAGTACCTTGTTAGCCTTTGTCCGTGGCTGCTTGGTCGCAATCAGTAGGCCGGCAAAGAAGGCCTGTGAAATACCTATATAGAGGATTTGTTCCATCCTTCCAAGTTACATAATAAATGTAATAACCGGGTTAAGCTGTATAGTTCAACTTACCTGTATCTGTTTTTTATTTTGAAATAAGTCCGAACTTATCTACTTTTAAAAACTCAAAAATTGGATAAGCGCACCGCAGGTATTGATGTAGTTAACCTGTATGAATAGTCCTGGTAATCTCATTCGCGGTGATCGATATTCTTTTAATATAAGGATGTTATAGAATTAATCATATTGAAGAGCAGTTATTTTTATGAGCGTATTGTTAGATAAAGAATCCAGGGTAATTGTTCAGGGATTTACCGGTAGTGAAGGAACATTTCATGCACGGCAAATGATCGATTACGGTACAAATGTCGTCGGAGGAGTTACACCGGGAAAAGCCGGTCAGATACATCTTGACAGGCCGGTGTTTAATGCAGTCAGGGATGCTGTAAAATCTGCCGGTGCAGATACTTCGGTAATTTTTGTTCCACCACCGTTTGCAGCAGATGCAATTATGGAAGCAGTGGATGCGGGGTTAAAGCTGGTGGTTTGTATTACCGAGGGTATACCAACGAGCGACATGATCACCGTTAAAGCCTATCTTGAAAACAGAAATACGGTCCTTGTCGGACCAAATTGTCCAGGTGTGATAACCCCGGGTGAGGCCAAGGTTGGGATTATGCCCGGTTTTATACATCAAAAAGGCGTCGTTGGAATCGTATCCAGGTCAGGTACCCTTACCTATGAGGCGGTGGACCAGGTAACGAAAAATGGACTGGGTCAATCCACCTGCATCGGTATTGGAGGCGATCCGGTCATTGGAACTACAACGAGAGACGCAGTTAAACTGCTGATGGAGGATGAGCAAACAAAGGGGATCATTATGATTGGTGAGATAGGGGGATCCATGGAGGCTGAGGCTGCAGAGTGGGTCCGGGACCATGGCACAAAGCCTGTGGTAGGTTTTATTGCAGGTCAGACTGCTCCCAGGGGCCGCAGGATGGGCCATGCGGGTGCTATCGTCGGAGGTGCTGCTGATACTGCTGAAGCAAAAATGGAGATCATGGAACGGTGTGGAATACATGTGGTTGTATCGCCGGCTGATATCGGGAACAGGATAGCAGAAGTTCTAAAAGATGAAGTAATTCTCTAGCCGGATGCAGCTGAATAAACAAAAGATACGTGCACTTGTTTTAGTCAATGTATTAATTCAACTAAATATATGAAGAAGATGGACTTATTAAATGGCAAAGTGGCACTCGTAACAGGTGCAGCAAGGGGTATCGGACGTAAAATTGCCGAAGAATACGCGAAAGCAGGTGCTGATGTGGCTTTTACCGATCTGAACCACGATGAAAATATGGTCAGTCTGGAGAAGGAATTATCTGCCCTGGGAGTAGAATGCAAAGGGTATGCAAGTGACGCCAGCGATTTCAATGCTGCTCATGCAACTGCTGATGCAGTTTTTAATGATTTTGGAAAGATCGATATACTCGTGAATAATGCCGGTATAACCAGGGATACACTCCTTATGAGGATGGAGGAGGAGATGTGGGATTTAGTGATCAGGGTCAACCTGAAGTCCGTTTTTAATTTTACAAAGGCTGTTCAGAAATATATGCTCAAGGCACGTAGTGGTTCAATAATCAATATGAGTTCAGTTGTTGGGGTAAATGGAAATGCCGGACAATCCAACTATTCCGCTTCCAAAGCCGGAATCCTCGGCTTTACCAAATCTGTTGCCAAAGAACTAGGGTCAAGGAACATACGCTGCAATGCAATCGCTCCCGGCTTTATTATTACCGATATGACTGATAAACTGCCTGAGGATGTCAAGGAACAGTGGGTGAAAACCATCCCTTTGAGAAGGGGTGGGGTGCCTGAAGATGTTGCAAATGTCTGTCTTTTTCTTGCATCCGATCTATCCTCTTATGTTACCGGACAGACGATTTCTGTCTGTGGGGGAATGAGTTAAATATTGTAAAACAGTTCATAAATGACAAAATCTAATGGATGGAAAAAGTGCATGGCGGCTTTTTTCAGGTATATCCCCATTTTGGTCATCCCTGTTATATTGACGGGCTGTTTTGCGTCAAAAAGTTTTGTTCATTTTGAAATACTTGAACCTGCGCCGGTAACATATCCTGAGCAGGTAATGAGGATAGGTTTCCTGAACCGCGCCCCGGTGTTCGGGAACGAATACTCCAATGTAAATCCCCAAATAACAGACCCGAACAGTATCAGGATTATTGACACTATAGTCAGCAACAATATCCGGAAAGGATTTATGGAGGGGAGCGGATTGACTGAGATCGGTTACATGAAAGACTTACCGGTACTGAATGCCCGTAGAGCAGATACGTTAGGAGAAACTAAAGCCCTCGATTTTACAACGAGGCAGGAATTAATGGAAAACCGGTTTTTGGATGCGTTGATAGCTTTTGAATATTATCACCTGCGGCTCTCGAGGTCTCACACCTATTACGACTTTGCAGCTGGTGAATACCTACAGGAATTCAGACTTTTCATGGAGGTCCTCTGGAGGATATATTTAAAAGACAGTATAGCTGTTTTTGAAGAGTTTCTCAGTAAAGACACGCTACATTATTACAACCGGTCTGATATGGCCAGGGAGGACTATCTGAGTGTAACATCTGTTATAAGGAATGGAAGTTTGGAAATGGGGTTCCGTTATGGGATCAGGCAGATTCCCCTTTGGACCGGCGTATCGAGGATTGTTTTCAGGGGAGGGGACAAGAAACTTATGGAGGCAGCGCAGTATACAGACAGGGGAGAATGGGCGCCGGCAGTTGAGATATGGATGGAACTTACGGAACATGAATCGGAAAGAATTGCCGCCAAAGCCTTTCACAACCTGGCGGTTTATTATGAACTTAAGGATAACCTGCAGTTTGCATTTAAAAATGTCCAAAAAGCCCTTCAGCTGTGGGACAATAGATATATCAAGGAATACAGTCTTCAAGTCGAAAAGAGACTCAACCAGCAGGAAAGTCTGCTGGAACAATTGAGATAATGAATCCCGAGGAATTATTAGGTTTCGGATCAAATTCCTGCTTATATACTCTTCAGGGGGGTTCAAAAACCTCATTTTTTCATTTTGATTTAAATCACAGAACCTATATCCCAATTACTGAAATCATGTTCAAATGACATCTGTTTTATTCATCTGTCAGCCACACTTTTTGAAACAGTATCTTTGGAAGTCGCACAGGTATTTCAATAATTATTGTAGGAGTTGAACCATGGAAGATTCCCCGTTTAGCATCCGAATCAAAACTGAACCATATATATTTGAATAGCGAAATCACATTCAAACGGGCAAAAGTACTACCCTCAATTAACTCAGATTAGTTTTCAGGGATTTTAAATTTTCAACGTTACCGGACAAAAACAGGGAGTATATTATGACCAAATTTAAACAGTAGTCTGTAATCCCGCAAACTGCAATAAATAATCGAAGTTATAATTGCGGAATATCCGGATGATTTTTCTGGGTATTTATCCTGGCCCTGCGCTTTTTTAGCTGATCCATGTAAAGTGACTGTGGTAGGAGCCATTCCCCTTTGCCTTCTCCTTCCACAAAATCTTCAGGTGAAGTGTCAAAGTCATATCCAAGGAAAACCCCGCTTACAGGTTTTGTATTGACTGAATCTACCGGTCCCGAAGTGCCGATAACGTAGCCCCAGCCAAACTGCCGTGAATCGATTACAAAATCTTCCCAGGGATGGGGTTTTAATCCTGTTGTATTCCACATAACATTCTGTGTGGCGGAATAACCGTGAATGTACTTGCCTCCCCAGGGTCTGAAACGGGCATCGATATAATCGCCCTCAGAAATAAAAGAATCGAACAGGTTGGCCATGCTTAGAAACATGTGAAAATCGCTGGGTCCATAAGGGTCTTTGGATGTGCAGTTGTAAATGACATTGCCGTTGCTGCTCATGCCGTTTAAATCGTAATTATGGCGGCTATTCTCAGCATGACAACTGATTATCAGGCAGTCATTTCCGGATAATGTATACAGGTAGCCGTTCCCGCCGCCCCCTTCATATTGCGGTTTTCGGAAATCACAATCCTGAATGGTGATAAACCGCGATTCAGAAAGCCTCAGGCACATAGAGAGAATGTGAACATCATCTTTGTTTTCCTCTGGCCTGTAGGTAGCCACGTTACGCATCCAGCAATTCATAGCATTTCTGAAGCCAAATACAACAGAAGCGTGCACTTCGTAAGGTCCGGATTGTTCTGTTGTCCACATATCCTGATCCTGCCAGTCGCCTTTCTTCTGGTTTTGAATATTCCCGATGGAAAGATCCTCCACTCCGCATTCCTCCAGCTGAGGACCTATTTTGTATACCCTGGCATGATCCCGTCTTTTCAGAAAATAGCGGGTGGGTGCATCAATTTCTATGGTGTTCTCATCCCGATTAACCCCCGTAACAAACCTGCAAAATCTGGGTCCGGTAAGCCTTGTATCCCATAGATTTTCTGCTTTATGTTCCGTGATGAATGCTTCTGTACAGTCATTGATGACAACGACCAGGTCACCTTTACTGAAAACCGCAGCATCCTCTACTGGGATAACGGTTGTGGGCAGCAGTATATCCTCAGTGATGTCAACAACATTACCTTGAGGTCTGCTCCACTGGCCCTGATCAGATTGGAAACTGATAAGGCGTTTTAACCGCATAATCGTTGAGGTGTTTTTCAGAAAGGTTTTTTCAGGTCCGTCACCTCGCAACACCACGCGGCTGTGCTTAATAAGCAATGCCTCCTGATCCTGCAGGGAAATGGCATATTCTCCTGCAGGTAAATATACCACACCACCCCCTGCATTGCCTGCATCATCGATGGCTTGCTGAATCTGTGTTGTGACATCAGTTTTCCCTGTATTATCAGCATTGTAGGGAGGTTTTGTAACATCCAAAATGTTTTCCTCTATAAAAGGAATCTCTTTTAGCCCACTGTGATAACCTGCATAAGAAAAATCATGCAGGAATCGACCTGCACTGTCGCTGTACCCGGGCTGCCAATCAGGCGGATACAGACTGCTGTTCCAGGATTGAGAGATGCCTGGGTTCGTAAAAAGGACGAAAAGTAACAACGTAATAAATTGAAATCTGGCACTTAGCATATAAATGGTTTTGAATGATTAAATAGATCGCTCCACGCAATTTTCATAAAAGGAGCGAAAATAATCAATCTTACCATTTATTTCATCATGAAATCAACTTATTTATCCTCAACCACCACATGCAGATGGGCAATGGCTTTAACGTCATCCTCATTGGAGCGTTCTACTTTTACGAGGTAATCCCCGGGTTCGGAAAAAGTATGCAAAGTCTCGGCGAATTTTCCTTCGGTAGCATTTTTTTTATCGAACTCAGACCTGGTGGTCACCTTGCCGGTGCCGTCTCCAAAGTCCCATGTTTCCTCACCATAGTCGGTGCCAAATGTCCGGGCAAAAAATCTGACAGGTTCACCTGGCTGGATGTTCAATGTAGGAAAATAAGCCGGTTGGATCGTCGGGATAACTTTTTCGGTTTTATCCCGGTCAACGACAATGACAACCTGGAAATCATAATCTATGTTCCCTTCGGAATCAGTGACTTTTAATATCTCACTGTATGTTCCGGGTTTCCGGTAGATTTTTGTTTGAACAGCTCCGCGTGCAGTATTTCCATCGCAGTATTGCCATTCGTATGAAACAATATCACCGGAAAAACTTCTGGATTTGGTTCCGTCCAGGGTAGCTTCCTGACCGGTGCCAAGCAACAGATGGGGGCGTGCAACGGCTATCATATCCGGTTTATACTGTCTAACATAGGATTCCCATAAATAAACATAAGCATCTTCTATTTGCCATTTATCGGTGTAAGGGTCATTAATTTTGATGCCATAGTGCAGATGCACCCAACCACCGCTCCCATCCTGCTTGCCAATAAAACCAAGCCGTTGTCCCATCTTAACTTTTTTTCCTAACTCAATAGCCGGGTCAATGCTGTCAAGGTGGATGTAATGATGATGCCATCCCCGTTCATCTTCAATTATTACAACGCCCTTACGATTAGTGGTCATGACAACCCCATCTGTTGCAGAGACAATCTCTTCCAATCCCTCGGCACCTCCAAAATCATGTCCGTCATGGTAATAAATGACACCTCCATCATAAGCACTATAATGATTCACATGTACCGGTTCATTTCCTGACTGTGACAGGGTAGCAAACCAGGATTGTTTTATCGGGTAAGCAAAATCTTCAGATCTTATATAGGGTGAGTCTTTCGGCCAAAGCCTGAAACGTGCATCCTTTTCAAGCCCCCACCGATCCTGATTTGTATTTGAATAATAATTAATGACGGCAGGGCAGTCAATCTTTACTTTGCCAACCGGCACCGGCAGATTGTAGTTTCCTGACTGCAGGGTGATTACTTCCCCGTCAACCGAAACCTTTACTTGAACATCACGAATAGCATTATATAAACTATCGCGTTTGACATCAACCTGCAGCAACTTCAGGTTAACCCTTTCTCCGTTTGTCAGCTCTACTTCTGCTGACTCCCCGACGTTCAGCTCTTCAACTACTCGTACTGGAGTTACCGTTGAATTCTTCTGGCAGGATATACCCAGGAAAAACAGACATACGAATCCTGTTAAAAACAGGAATGCATTTTTTGGATTCATTCTCTTTCTATTGTTCATTTTAATAAAGGTATAAGTTAGATACTTCAATGCAATATTCATGCATGGTTTAAATAATTCCGATCAGTCGACATGGAAACTAACATATTATCCATGTTATTGTCGTGTAGGTTTCCATATGCGGATTTATATAAAAATGTGTTGCCATTCTTTGGTATATTTATGGCAACCAATTCGTATCAATAATAGTAAAAAACTGATGTATTTTGAATCAATTTACATTTTGAAAGTTTTAATCCTCAACCACCACATGCAGATGGAAAAAGGCTTTGATGCCCAATTCATTGGCACGTTCCACCCTTACGATATAATCTCCGGCTTCAGCAAAGGCATGAACGGTTTCTGCGTACTTCCCTTTAGTTGGATGTACACCCGGTATCATTTCAGACTTAGTGATCACCTTACTGGTGCCGTCCCCAAAATCCCATGTTTCCTCACCAAAGTTGGTACCAAATGTCCGGACAAAAAATCTGACAGGTTGCTCCGGCTGGATGTTCAATGTAGGATAATAAGCCGCATTGATTGTGGGGATGATTCTTTCCGGATGATCCCGGTCAACGACAATGACAACCTGGAAATCATAATCAATGTTCCCTTCGGAATCCGTGACTTTTAAAATTTCGCTGTAAGCCCCGGGGTTCCGGTAGGTTTTTGTTTGAAGGGCTCCCTGAGCAGAGGTACCATCGCAGTATGTCCATTCGTAGGAAACAATCTCACCGGAAAAACTTCTTGATTTGCTTCCGTCCAGGGTAATATCCTGACCGTTACATAGCAACCTGTGGGGACGGGCCACGGCTATCATATCCGGTTTATACTGCCGGACATAAGCATCCCAGCAATATACATATGCATCTTCAGCTATCCAATTTTGGGGGAAGGGTCTTTACGTTTGATGTCATAATGCAGATGCACAAAGCCACCGCTTCCATCCTTCTTACCTATAAGACCTACCTGCTGCCCCATTTTCACTTTTCCCCCTTCCTGAATGGCCGTATCAATGCTTTCAAGGTGCATGTACCGGTGATGCCAGCCCCGCTCATCTTCAATTTTTACATAACTTTTATCCTTGGTAATAACAACCCCATTTGTTGCAGAGACAATTTTTTCAATTCCCTCTACACCTGCGATATCCATGTCCGTCATGGTAATAGATCAAATTACCATCATAGTCCCTGTAATAGTTTACATGAATCGGTTCATTTCCTGATTGGGACGAAGAAGCAAGCCAGGCCTGAACTATCGGGTATACATAATTATCAGATCTGATATATGGTGAGTCTTTTGGCCAAAGTCTGAAACGTGCATCTTTCTCAAGCCACCACCGTTCTAGAACTGTGTTGGTAGAATAGTCTTTAATGGCAGGACAGTCAATCTTAACCTTGCCAACCTGCACCGGCAGATTGTAGTTTCCTGACTGCAGAGTGATTACTTCCCCGTCAACCGAAACCTTTACTTGAACATCACGAATAGCATTATATAAACTATCGCGTTTGACATCAACCTGCAGCAACTTCAGGTTAACCCTTTCTCCGTTTGTCAGCTCTACTTCCGATGACTCCCCGACGTTCAGCTCTTCAACGACGCGTATTGGAGTTACCTTTGAATTATTCTGGCAGGAAATGACAAAGAAAACCAAGATCAGGTATCCTGATAAAACCAGTAATGCTTTTGTTTGCTTTAATCCTTTTGTTATCATATTGAAATTATTTGTGGTTTACAAAACTCATTTTTCCTATTGGTTTAAAAGATCACAGATCCCGTTTACCGGTACCTGGAATTGCGTTTAAATATAACAGTTTTTATCGAATTATTAAGTAAGTATATACTCGTTTGCCAAAATCAATCCATTAACCGTCATCTTTATCGCCTGATAATATTATACTTTCCCGTATAACTTGCACATATCGAAAAGTATTACAAGTCAGATAAATCAATCCTTATATACCAGATGATCTTGCAATGCAAGTCGATACTTTACAGGTAGATTTTTAATAACCATCCTGTTTGCTAAATAAGCCTCTATTGCCGGTTTTTTTGTAATTTTGATTTTTCTCATCTGTTTCTTATGCAAAAGAAGTAAATGAGCTGAATTATATTAATGATATACAGATATATATATCATTATAGGTAAAATTATTCCTGCTTTGAATTAAATAGATCTTTAAAATAATATATATGGTTGAATTGATTCTGGGATTGTTTCTGTTTATTCTCTTCGGTAGTTTTATTCTTGAGCGATGGCTTGATCTGATCAATATCCGGCACTCCGTCCCCGAACTGCCTGAAGAATTGAAAGATGTATATGATGAAAAGGAATACAGAAGAAGTCAGCTTTATAAAAAGGAAAACACCCGTTTTTCATTTTATTCGGGCACATTCAGCCTCGTTGTGATGGTTATGGCCATTCTTCTCGGGTTCTTCGGTATACTTGACAGGTATCTGGCTGAACGGACAGATTCATATTATCTTCTTGTCCTGCTTTTCTTTGGAATACTTATGGTGGCATCAGCTGTCCTTACGACACCATTTGATATCTGGGATACCTTTAAAATAGAAGAGAAATTCGGATTCAACAAAACCACGGTTGGTACCTTCATTCTTGATAAAGTTAAAGGATTACTGTTGATGGTAATTATCGGAGGTGGATTGTTGCTTTTAATCACATGGTTATACAATGTTACCGGGAAGTACTTCTGGTTGCTTACCTGGGGTGCCATAACCATTTTTTCCCTGATCCTGAATATGTTTTACTCTAACCTGATTGTACCACTGTTTAACAAGCAGAAGCCATTGGAGGAGGGTGCGCTGAGGAATGCAATTGAATCTTTTGCCAGCAAGGTCGGATATAACCTGAAGAATATTTACGTAATTGATGGATCTAAGCGCTCGAGCAAAGCCAATGCCTATTTCACCGGACTGGGGCCAAAAAAACGAATTGTACTTTATGATACGCTAATCAATGATCTTGAAACTGATGAAATCGTTGCCGTATTGGCGCATGAGATTGGGCATTTTAAGAAAAAGCACAGTATTGCCGGTATGTTGCTTGGAATCGTGCAGACTGGTATTATGCTCTACCTCTTCTCCCTTTTCGTGGCTCGTCCGGAGCTTTCCCAGGCGCTGGGAGGAGAAACCGCCTCATTCCATATCGGATTGATAGCATTTGCCATTCTTTACACTCCTCTCTCAATGATACTGGGGATCTTCACGAATATTATTTCAAGGAAGAACGAATATCAGGCGGATGCATATGCTGCTGTGGAATTTGGTGCCGCTCCTCTCGTCAGTGGATTGAAAAAACTGAGTAAGAACAACCTCAGTAATCTGACACCTCACCCCATGTATGTCTTTTTCCACTATTCTCATCCTCCCTTATTACAGCGTATACGGAAACTGCATTAGTTATTACCACGGATAAAGGAAAGAAAGCACCAGAATACAATATGGAAGCAGCAATTGTAACAATCGGGGATGAGATACTTATCGGACAGATCACAGACACCAATTCGGTTTGGATATCAAGACAGCTTACTTCTATGGGGGTTCATGTCTACGAATTGGTAAGCATCTCTGATACAGGTGAACATATTACAGGTACGATCGACAGGTTGACAGGTAAAGTTGATCTGATTTTAATGACAGGGGGGTTGGGACCCACAAAGGATGATGTGACAAAGGATGTACTGGCCCGGTTCTTCGGGACCAAGCTTGTACTTAACCGGGAGGTACTGGCGACTATCGAAGTTTTTTTTAGAAAACGCGGGAGGCTAATGATCGATTCCAACCGCAGACAGGCAATGCTGCCGGAAAATTGCAGAATACTTAAAAATAATCATGGAACAGCTCCGGGGATGTGGTTCACAAAAGAAAACACTAATATTGTTTCAATGCCCGGGATACCTTATGAGATGAAACCCATGTTGCTGGAGCAGCTTTTGCCTGCCATGACAGGCCTGATGGGAATGCCTGCCCTTGTTCACAAAACCATCATGACTCATGGTGTTCCGGAATCATACCTTGCTGAGATGATTGGTGATTGGGAGAGTGGTCTGCCCGATTGCATGAAACTGGCCTATCTTCCCAGACCGGGAATTGTCAGGCTGCGGCTTACTGCAATGGGATTATGTACAGAAAAAGCAGATCAGCTGCTGAAGGAAAAAATTGATGCGTTGCAGGAGATTATATCCGAGCATATTTATGGGTTTGATGATGTCCTGCTTGAAGAGGCGGTCGGTACATTACTCAGATCAAAGGACCTAACTTTGTCAACCGCAGAGAGTTGCACCGGAGGTAATATTGCCAGGCTGATCACATCCGTTCCGGGAAGCTCAGCCTATTTCAAAGGTTCCTTGATCGCCTACAGTAACCTGATTAAATCTCAGGAACTGAATGTGGATAAGAAACTTATTGAGAAGCATGGGGCGGTGAGCAGGGAAGTGGTTGAAGCGATGGTAAAAGGAGCGATTGAGAAATTCAATACGGAAACTGCAGTGGCAACCTCCGGAATTGCTGGTCCGGATGGAGGGACAACAGAAAAGCCCGTAGGAATGGTATGGATCTCAGTTGCCTGGAGGGATCAGATGTACAGTAAGAAATTCAGATTCGGAGGACACAGGGAGCTGATCATTGAGCAGGCCAGCATGATGGGTATAGGGCTGTTAAGAAAACTGATTGCAAAAAAGCTTACTTGAAAAAAAGGATGAATTCAGCCGCTAATAACTTGAGGGTTTTATCATTCGAAGAAACTTATATTTCGGTAACATCCAGTTTATTACTTAATTTAAACCATTGTTAATAACTGAGTGTTTTTTTAGAACAAAAGTTTGAATTTTTGAAATAAAATCACGTACTTTGCGCCTCGCTAGTGAAAATGAACAGAAATCGTTAAGAAAATGGCCAGAGTTTGTCAGATTACAGGTAAAAAACCAATATCGGGAAACAATGTATCCCACTCGAAGAGAAGAACAAGGCGCAAGTTCTACCCTAATTTATTTGATAAGAAGTTCTTCCTTCCGGAAGAGGATCGCTATATCAAATTGCGTGTATCTGCCCAAGGCATTCGTAAGATCAGTAAGATCGGTCTGAATGCATGTCTGAAAGAGGCGAAGGAGAAGGGCTATCTTACATCATATTAATTTTATAATCGTAAAAAATGGCTAAGAAAGGCAAAGGAAACAGGATACAGGTAATTCTGGAGTGTACAGAGCACAAAGAGAGTGGTATGCCAGGAACATCGCGCTATATAACCACAAAGAACAGGAAGAATACGCCAGACCGTCTGGAAATTAAAAAGTATAACCCTATACTCAGGAAAGTAACGGTACACAAGGAGATAAAATAAAATATATATTATGGCAAAGAAGGTTGTTGCATCATTACAAAAGGGAGAGGGAAGAGTTTTTACCAAATGTGTCAGGATGGTAAAATCGCCCAAGACAGGCGCTTATATGTTCGATGAGATGGTCGTACATAATGATCATGTCAAAGATTTTTTCGAAAAGCAATAATAGATTTTCATATCATGTTATCGAGAAAAGCTTTCTTTAAACGGAAAGTTTTTTTTTCTGTTAATATCAATTCTTTAACACAAACCCTGCACCAAGTGGGGAATTATTTCAGATAAACCATGGGGCTGCTTTCACGAGAGAGGAAGAAAGGGCTTGACAAGGGCCTGGAGAAAACACGCGAAAGTGTATTCAGGAAG
Source organism: uncultured Bacteroidaceae bacterium (assembly GCA_964539395.1). Taxonomy (GTDB): domain Bacteria; phylum Bacteroidota; class Bacteroidia; order Bacteroidales; genus M55B112. The sequence goes on along the minus strand of CAZIIU010000007.1, from coordinate 63,552 downwards.
CTTTCGAGGGCTGTAGTAGGAAAGTCTAAGGTAGACGATGAGGTTCTTGATAATCTCGAGGAGGCCCTGATCACATCCGATGTAGGGGTTGATACCACACTGCGTATTATTTCGCGGATCGAAGAGCGAGTATCCAGGGAGAGATACATGAATACTGCTGAATTAAACAAGATACTGCGTGATGAGATTGTTGAAATGCTTGCTGAGAACAGCAATGATGACATCAAGGATTTTGGTACAGCGCTTCCTGCCAAACCTTATGTCATCATGGTAGTTGGTGTTAATGGTGTTGGTAAGACCACAACGATCGGTAAGCTGGCTTATCATTTCAAAAATGCCGGGAAAAAGGTGATCCTGGGAGCAGCAGATACATTCAGGGCTGCAGCTGTGGAGCAGATCAGTATATGGGCAGACCGCGTGGGTGTTGAACTTATCAGTCAGGGTATGGGTGCCGACCCGGCATCTGTGGCATTTGACACACTTTCATCAGCAAAATCCAGAAATGCGGATGTTGTGATCATTGATACAGCAGGAAGATTACATAACAAGATTAACCTGATGAATGAGCTGACCAAGATTAAGCGGGTAATGCAAAAGGTAGTGCCTGACGCTCCCCATGAAATCCTTCTCATTCTCGACGGCTCTACAGGTCAGAACGCTTTTGAACAGGCACGGCAGTTTACCGCCGCGACAGAAGTGAATGCACTTGCACTCACCAAGCTGGACGGAACTGCAAAGGGTGGAGTAGTTTTGGGTATATCAGATCAGTTCAGGATCCCGGTTAAGTATATAGGAATAGGAGAGAAGATGGAAGATCTTCAGGTTTTCGACCGTGAGGTTTTTGTGGAAACACTTTTCGGATGACCATTAACATTATAACATTGGGTTGTTCAAAGAACCTGGTAGATTCGGAGTATCTTCTTCGCCAGTTTCAATTAAACGGACACAACATTTATCATGATGATAAAGATATTTCTGCTGATGTTGTGATCCTCAACACGTGTGGGTTCATACTCGATGCGAAAGAAGAGTCGATCGGGACCATTCTCCACTATGCCGAACAGAAAAAAACAGGAAGACTTGGTAAGCTTATCGTAATGGGCTGCCTGAGTGAGAGATATATGTCAGATCTAAAAAATGAGATACCCGAGGTTGATCATTACTTTGGTGTATGGGATCACAAGGAAATAGTCCGTTCCATCGGATCCGAATACCACGACGCCCAGACCAACAGCCGATTTGTTACCACGCCCTTCCATTATGCCTTCCTGAAGATATCGGAGGGTTGTGACCGGCGTTGCGCTTTCTGTGCTATCCCGGGTATCAGGGGACCGCAACGCTCAAAGTCCGTTGATGCCCTGCTGGACGAAGCACGGAACCTGGCAGGTGGCGGTGTCAGAGAACTCATTTTGGTTGCCCAGGATCTTACCAGTTATGGAATGGATCTGGGTGGTAAAAAAATGTTGCCTGAGTTGCTGGACAAGCTCAGTGAAATTGAAAATATTGATTGGATAAGAATGCACTATGCCTATCCGACCGGATTTCCGGAGACGGTTGTAGGAATGATGGCAGGTAATCCAAAAATCTGCAACTACCTTGATATACCCATTCAGCACATTAACAGCAGAATCCTCACGGCGATGAACAGGGGACATAACCGCGACAAGCTCGAGGCATTGTTGAATCTTCTGAGGAGGAGTGTCCCGGGTGTAGCAATCAGGACAACGGTGATGACAGGTTTCCCGGGTGAGACAAATGAGGAGTTTGAGGAACTCTACAGTTTTTTGAAAGCATTCAGGTTCGAACGGCTGGGAGTATTCCCATATTCACATGAAGAAGATACACCAGCAGTTGGATTGGCCGATGATGTTCCGGAAGATATCAAACAGTACCGCACCGACAGGATTATGGAACTGCAGCAAAATATCTCCCAGGATATGAATAATAAAAAGATCGGCAAAACATTGAAGGTGCTGATTGACAAAGAGGAGCCGGACTATTATTCCGGTCGCACGGAACATGATTCACCCGAAGTGGACAATGAAGTCCTGGTTAGTAAAGCATTATCGCTGGAGATAGGGGAGTTCTACCAGGTGATGATCACTGATGCAAATGAATTTGATCTGTTCGGAAAAGTTGTCGGTCAGCTTTGACAGAACCTATTCTTTTTTCTTATCGAGATTCTTCTTTTCTGCTTCAGGAAGCTCCTTACCGGCCTCAGGAAGCGCATTGGAAGAAGGGCTTATCTCAACAACAATTTCCTCCTTATCCTTGTCAAAATCAACAATGAGCCTGTCGCCCTCCGATATTGAGCCCTTTATGATAGCCTCCGCCATAGGATCTTCAAGATACTTTTGGATAGCTCTTTTTAGTGGTCTTGCTCCAAACTGAATATCGTATCCTTTTTCAAGTACAAAATCTTTGGCTTCATCTGAAAGACTTATTTCATATCCGAGGATTTTAACACGGTCGTAAAGTCCCTGTAACTCGATATCAATAATTTGGTGAATATCCTCACGGGTGAGCGTGTTGAACAGGACCACATCATCGATGCGGTTCAGAAATTCCGGTGCAAATGCACGTTTAAGTGCCTTCTGAATGACAGCCTTGGTATATTCATTTGCTGCACTTTGCTTGGCCTTTGTTGCAAATCCAACCCCCTGACCGAAATCCTTGATTTCACGGCTACCGATATTGGAGGTCATGATAACGATCGTATTTCTGAAATCGACCCTGCGTCCAAGACCGTCCGTAAGATGACCCTCATCGAGTACCTGGAGAAGGATGTTAAAGATATCGGGGTGAGCCTTTTCAATCTCATCGAGCAGTATAACGGCATATGGTTTACGCCTTACCTTTTCGGTGAGTTGTCCTCCTTCTTCATATCCGACATATCCCGGAGGAGCCCCCATGAGCCTGGAAACAGAGAATTTTTCCATATACTCGCTCATATCGAGCCTGATAAGGTTATCGACTGTGTCGAACAGATACTTGGCGAGTATCTTGGCAAGCTGGGTTTTACCAACACCCGTGGGTCCGAGAAAAACGAATGTTCCGATGGGTTTGTTCGGATCCTTCAGACCGGCCCGGTTCCGCTGGATGGATTTCACAACTTTTCCAATTGCTTCATCCTGTCCAATTACGCTACCTTTGAGTTCTTCAGCCATGAAAAGCAGGCGTGTTCCCTCCGCCTGGGCAATCCGCTGTACCGGGACACCTGTCATCATTGCGACCACTTCAGCCACTTTCTCTTCGTCAACTGTTTCCCGGTTAAGGGCAAGTTCTTTTTCCCATTTCCTTTTTTCAGAATCCAGCAATTCGAGTAACTCTTTCTCACGGTCCCTGAAACTGGCAGCCTTTTCAAAGTTCTGATTTTTTACTGCCTGGATCTTCTCCTGTTTCGTTTTTTCCATCTCCTCCTCAAGCTGAACGATGCGTTCAGGAACTACAATATTGGAAATATGTACGCGCGAACCCGATTCGTCAAGCGCATCAATCGCCTTGTCGGGAAGATGCCTGTCGCTGATATAACGCTGTGTTAGTTTCACGCAAGCGTCAATGGCGTCGTCGGTATAGATCACATTGTGGTGTTCTTCGTATCGTTCTTTGATATTGTTGAGTATATCGATGGTCTCCTCAACAGATGTTGGCTCGACCATTACCTTCTGGAACCTTCTTTCCAGGGCACCATCCTTTTCGATATGTTGCCTGTATTCATCGAGCGTGGTAGCGCCAATGCATTGTATTTCTCCACGTGCCAGTGCGGGTTTAAGCATGTTGGCTGCATCGAGGGAACCGGTAGCACCCCCGGCCCCGACAATGGTATGTATTTCATCAATAAAGAGAATGATGTTTGAGTTCTTGTTTAGCTCATTCAGTATGGCTTTCATCCGCTCCTCAAACTGTCCCCTGTATTTGGTACCGGCGACGATAGATGCCAGATCGAGGGTAACCACTCGCTTGTCGAATAGCACCCTGGAGACTTTCCTCTGGACGATCCTCAGGGCAAGTCCCTCAGCAATGGCTGATTTACCCACTCCCGGTTCACCGATAAGAATCGGGTTGTTCTTTTTTCTCCGGGAGAGAATCTGGGCGAGACGTTCAATTTCAATTTTTCTTCCCACGATGGGATCCAAACGGTCCTCTTCAGCTGCTTTCGTCAGATCGATTCCAAAATTATCCAGTACAGGTGTATCGGAGGAGGGCTTTGCCTGTCCTCCCGCACTACCGCGACCTCCTCCGCCGACACCACCACTGAATGGGTTTTTCGGTTCATCATCCTCATCTCCCGGAAAGTCTGCCTTGTTTTGGGGCGATACTTGCTCGAGTTCCTGCTTGAAGATACTATAGGTAATACCATTCTCCTTCAGATACTGGGAAACAAGGTTATTTTCATCCTTTAGTATGGCAAGAAGCAGGTGGGTGGTATAAATAGTTTTTTCCTTCATGGCCCTGGCTTCCAGGTATACCAGTTTCAGAATTCTTTCTGCACTTTTAAGAAGAGGTATATTTTCTGTGTCGGCAAGTGGGGAGGGTATGTCGTTCCTGATCTCCTTTTCTATTGCCATGCGCAAATCATATAATTCACCCCCGAGAAGAATCAGCGTTTCAATCGCCTTGCCTTCGCCATCGCGCAACAAACCAAGAAACAGGTGCTCAATGCTAATGTGAGAGTTGCCGAGTCTGACAGCCTCCTCCTTGCTATAGCTCAATACATCTTTTACCCGTTGTGAAAACTGTGCGTCCATATATTATTATTCTCCTGATTTTGTGTAAATAATTTACACTACAAAGTTACAAATATACCAATACAACAAACAACAAATATAAACAGTTCAATGTTGATAATTCAGTTTTCAAAACGAGGTATTCTGATTATAATTCCTTAACTTCGTATGTTGTTTTTAAACCGCTTGAATTTCACCTTTAATTGATAGATTATTAATAACTTATAGCAGATGACGGAAGGCGAGAAGATACTCAGGGTAAACATTGAGGAGGAGATGAAATCGGCCTATATCGATTATTCGATGTCGGTCATTGTTTCTCGTGCTCTACCTGATGTGCGTGACGGATTGAAACCCGTTCACCGGAGGGTCCTGTTCGGGATGCGTGAACTGGGTGTACTGGCAAACAGATCATATAAGAAATCGGCAAGAATAGTAGGGGAGGTCCTTGGTAAATACCATCCGCATGGTGACAGTTCTGTGTATGACACCATGGTTCGGATGGCACAGCTATGGTCGTTGCGTTACCCGCTGGTTGACGGGCAGGGAAACTTTGGCTCAGTGGATGGTGACAGTCCGGCTGCCATGCGATACACCGAGGCAAGACTCAGAAAGATCGCAGAAGATGTGATGATCGATCTGGACAAAGACACTGTTGATTTCCAGCTGAATTTCGATGATACACTGAAAGAACCAAGCGTACTGCCAACAAGGATACCACTTCTTCTGGTGAATGGTAGTTCGGGAATCGCAGTTGGAATGGCCACCAATATGCCACCACATAATATTGGCGATAGCATAGATGCTATCGTGGCATACATTGACAATAAAGATATTGAGATACCCGAGCTAATCAATATCATTAAGGCTCCCGATTTTCCAACAGGTGGAATCATTTACGGGCAACAGGGAATCAGGGATGCCTATGAAACCGGCAGGGGCCGAATACTTATGCGCGCCCGGACCGAAATAGAGGTGACGGATTCGGGCCGTGAGAAGATCATTGTTACCGAGATTCCTTACCTTGTGAATAAAGCCGAAATGATCCGCAAGACTGCCGATCTGATCAATGAAAAGAAGATCGAGGGAATTTCTTATATCAATGATGAGTCGGACCGCAATGGAATGCGCATAGTTATTATCCTGAAAAAAGAGGCCAGTGCCAATGTTGTTCTGAATAATCTATTGAAATACACCTCCTTACAAACTTCCTTCAATGTGAATAGCATTGCACTTGTGAACGGCAGACCCAGAACTTTGAACCTGAAGCAAATCATTCATTATTTTGTCAATCACAGGCATGATGTCATAGTCAGAAGAACCAGTTTTGAGCTGGACCAGGCAGAAAAGAGGGCCCATATACTGGAAGGGCTCCTCAAAGCGCTCGACCATATCGATGAGGTGATTGCACTCATTCGTGGTTCCAGAACCCCTGAAGAGGCGAAGGAAGGATTAATGGAGAAGTTCGGCTTTACTGAGATCCAGGCTAAGGCAATTCTGGAAATGCGTCTCCAACGGCTGGTTGGTCTTGAAAGGGAAAAGCTGAAGGAGGAGTATGATAACCTGATCGGGCAGATCGAATGGTACAGGAAATTGCTTGCGGATGAATCACTCAGGATGCAACTGATCAAGGATGAATTATTGGAAATCAGGGATAAATATGCAGACGAGCGAAGAACAGAGGTAATTCCGGACGAGGGTGAGTTCAATCCTGAAGACTTTTATGCAGACGAGGAGATGGTGATAACAATTTCCAAACTTGGATATATCAAGCGAACTCCGCTGTATGAATTCAGAACACAGAACAGGGGAGGAATAGGAGCTAAAGGAAGCACGACACGGGATGAAGATGTAATCGTAAGTATGTTTTCAGCCTCCATGCATAATACCATCCTGTTTTTTACCGACAAAGGCCGTTGTTTCTGGTTAAAGGTGTATGAGATTCCTGAAGGTACCAGGAACTCCAAGGGCAGGGCAGTGCAGAACCTGATCAATATTGAACCTGATGATGCATTGCGAACCTATCTGAAAGTCGGCGATCTGAAAGATGAGGAGTACATTAATAAATATTTCATCGTGCTCGCCACAAAGAAGGGGATCGTCAAGAAAACCAGCCTGGAGGCATACTCCCGACCACGTACCAATGGTATAAATGCAATAAATGTGAGGGAAGGAGACATGCTTCTGGAGGCCAGGCTCACTGATGGTACAATGGATATGATGTTGGCTGTCAGATCAGGTAAGGCGATCAGGTTTCCCGAGACAAAGGTACGGGCGATCGGAAGAACAGGTTCAGGAGTCCGGGCAATCACCCTGGCAGGACCTGATGATGAGGTTGTGGGAATGATCGTAGCAAAGAAAGGAGAACAGGATATTCTTGTCGTATCAGAAAATGGATTCGGGAAACGAACTGACCTTGATGCGTACAGGATTACAAACAGGGGAGGAAAAGGTGTGAAAACGATCAATATAACACCAAAAACCGGTAGTCTGATCACAATAAAGGCAGTTACTGATGATGATGACCTGATGATTATCACTACGACGGGAATTGCTATACGATTGTCAGTCAGTCTCTTACGCGTAATGGGAAGAAACACACAAGGTGTTCGGCTGATCAATCTTAGGGAAGGTGACAGCATCGCAGCTGCTACCCAGGTGCCGTCAGATAACGGTGAGGAGGAAGGAATCTCAGGTGATCCGGAAAGCCTTGCAGATAGTCAAAATGATTCCGAACAGTAAAAATACAGAGTTCATCCGGGATCAATACCATCTCATTTCCTGAGTTGAAAGCGAATGTTTCTTCATCAGAATTGAATAAAAGTATGGCATCCTATTTGATGATTCATCGATAAGTTCTTATTTTTGAGAAAATAAAACCACAATTAATGACGATACATATGAAACGTTTGATGTTAACTACTGTTGTTACTGTATTTTTATTTGGAGGAATACTGGCACAAACACCGCCTATACTCCTGAATTACAGCACACTGAAAAAGAAAGCTGAAAAAAGTGATGAGCAGATTGCCCATGAGAAGAAGGGATTGAAAGAAAAAACCTGGATAAAGCGTGGCGAGTTGTTTCAGGATATTGATAATCTGGGACTGGAGCAGATTCAGCTGGGAATGGACCAAACCACCGTACAACTGTTTTACAACAAGCCGGATTCGATCGAAAAAAAAGAGGATCTGGAAATCTTTGAGTATGAAAATATCAGGTATTTCTTTGAGAATGGCAGATTGAGGGGATGGACCAGGGTGGATCCTATCCATGAGAACCCACTTTCAGAGGCACTTAGAAGTTATCAAAAAGCTGTTCAGCTGACGGAAGAGGATAAGAAAATGAAGACCCAGGAGCGGATTGAGGATAACCTGAAAGAATTGAAGCTTCAGTTTCAGCGCGAGGGGCAGAACCAGTATTTTCATGAGAATTACCTGGCTGCACTTGAGGCTTTTGAGTCGGTTCTGGAGGTTAATGAATTCCCTATATTTGAAGACGTTGTTGATACATTGATGATTAATTATAGTGGCATCGTGGCCCGCGAGATTGGTGCAAACTACATGCGTGATGACAAAGAACAGAAAGCTGAAGAAATGTACAGGAAAGCGATCAAATATTATGATCAACTATCTGATCTTGGTTATGGTGGTTCTTCCAATTATTTACAAATGACCAGGGATTATTATGCCATAGGTGATACGCTCGGTGCCATTAAGAATCTGAAGAAAGGTCTCGAACAGTATCCCGACAGCACCTTGCTGGTTACTGTCACTGCTCAGGCATATTATCTGATGAAAGAAAATGAAAAGGGACTTGATTTTATTGAAGAGCGCCTTGAGAAGAGGCCGGAGTGTCCGGCTGCATACTACTGGAAGGGTTTGCTCATTACAAATGTTCCGGATGTAGAAGAGGAATTGATCAAGGAGTCACTTGCACTCTATGATACATCTTTAATGTATGACCCGACAAACCCGAATGTGTGGTATCAGAGCGGCTATGTGAATTATGCAGTTGGTGCGAATTACTACGAGCAGGAGAGCTACGAGTCGGATCCGGATTTACGGGAGCAAATGAGTGAAAAAGGCAGAAAGTATTATGAAACCGCAGCAGAAAAACTTGAAAAAGCATATCAACTTGCAGCAGATGATCGAATGGTTAGGCGGGAGGCTTTGGATATACTTAAAAGAGTCTATTACAAGTTGTATGGAAGCGAGAATGAAAATTATATACGTACAGAGAAACGACTGCAGGAGTTATAGCAAATAATAACAGAAGAGGGGGAAGAAAGCAATCTGTTTTTCCCCCTTTATTATGCTACTTCTATTTAACATAATATTAATTATGGGACTTATTCTTTTTTTTGTATTAAGACTTTTTGAATGAATTGCCCTTCATTCTATAAATACGAGCTGGCATCAGATACAATTGCTTTTCATTCAATAAATACGAGCTGGTAACAGATAAGAGTGCTTTTCTTTCACAAATACAAACTGCCATCAGATAAAAATGCTCTTCATTCAACTTGTCTGGTAACAGATAAAAATAGCCTTCATACAATAAATACAGGCAAACTGCATATAAATATGAGAAAACCCGTTTAAGGATCTGCTTATAAATTATTTCAAGGTAGTTGGAGAAAAACATAAATAATTATTTTTGAGCAGTATTTTCAGTCATACAAATAATTTTTACAACCATCCAACAAGCTTTAGCTCCATGAAACTAATTATTTACTTCATAATTACAACTGCCTCAATTCTGCTCTTTTCCTGCAATAAACCTAACAATGAGATCTTTGAATTTCGCGGACCCGATCGTACCGGAATTTTCAATGAAACAGACTTGTTGAGATCATGGCCGGAAGATGGTCCTGAAATGACATTTTATATCGACAGCATCGGCAATGGCTATGGATCACCGGTTATCGCTGATAACCTGTTGTTCTGCACAGGTGCCCCGGATAGTATCGCCCTGCTTTATTGCTATGATCTTGAAGGAAATAAGATATGGTCCTATGAGCTTGGTAAAGAGTGGATTAAAAACTATCCGGGATCAAGATCAACACCTACCATTGTTGGTAATCTACTTTATGTCAGCACCGGATTTGGAGATCTGTTCTGTATCGATTATAGAAAAAATATCCTCGTTTGGTCAAGGGATTTAAGAAACGATTTTCAGGGTATCCTTCCTTACTTTGGCCATTCAGAGTCACCATATATCTATGAGGATAAGTTATTCTGGACTGCTGGAGGAGAACAACATAATATTGTTGCATTAAACAGATATACAGGCGATTTGGTTTGGTCTTCTAAAGGATTAAGTGAGCCTTCTGCCTACCACCCTCCGCGGGTTATCGTTACACCCTCAGGCCGATCAGTTTTTCTAACTTTCTCTGCATATCACCTTTTAGCTTTTGATACTGAGAGCGGAGAATTACTCTGGTCGCATGAACAGGATAACTACTCCCCTGCAGAAAGAAAACCAGGCACTGGCGACACCCATTCCAATACGGTTATATATGAAGATGGAGCGATCTATTATGCAGCAGGTGATGGTAACTGCGGGGTGAAATTGTCTTTGTCGGATGATGGAACACAAATTGAAGAGATTTGGCGAAACAAGGACTTCGACAGTTATATGGGTGGTATTGTAAAGATCGGTTCCTATCTTTATGGAAGTGGAACTGTCCGGCCTCACCTACTTTCCATCCATGCCGAATCCGGTATTATTGCAGACTCTTTGGCAATCGGAAGAGGTGTGGTCATAGCAGCCGACAGTATGATATATTACTACAGCCACAAAGGAAGCATCCATCTTGTTGCATACGATCAGGGACAATTGGAATCTGTTGGCTCTTTCAGGATCGATAAAGGAACACGTGAACATTTTTCCCACCCAACGATTCACCAGGGTGTGCTCTATGTGCGTCGGGGTAACGCGATAATGGGATATTCAATTAAGTAAAAAACTTACATCCTCTTTCATACAGACTTATGTAACAGCGTAGTATCCGGATATTATTCTCAATACAGGAAAAAAATGTACATCGGTTATTTCGGATGTATATTGAAAAAATAGTACCTTAGAAGACAGAAGCCTGGTCATTATGGATCGAATTCCTAAAATAGGTATTACCATACTGCTGTTAGCCCTGCTGCCTGTTATTTCATTTTCGCAAACCAGGTCCCCCAGTGTCAAAGATTCATTGCTGTTTGTCAGACAAACGGCCACTGAATCCGAAAAGGCTTATATCAATCTGAAGATCGCCTTATACCATTATCCGCAGGACGTTGATTCAGTACTATATTACAGGAGTTTGCTAGAAAAGTACCAGGAGCAACAGTACGATAAACTGATTGATGCTTTTATCAGGAAATTCTATGGGTTTGAAGCACACCATAACCTCGATATCGAGAAAGCTATGGACCATGCCCGTGAAGCACTTCTGCTATTCAGTGAACTTGGTGAATACCAGGAGATGGGATGGCTGGCTCTGAATTTAGGCAAAAATTATTTCAGGTTAGGTGATTATGCCAGTGCCACTGAGCAGCATATGATGGCACTCGGCTATTTCGAACAAAGCAACTATAAAGAAGGAATTGCCGAGGTTTATAATGAACTTGGGAAGATCAGCTATCACTCCCGCTATCCCCAAAAGGCAAAGGAGTATTTTGAAACATCCTTAAAAATCTATAACGATCTGAAATTCAACAACAAAAAGTATAAGATTTATAACAACCTTGGTATCCTGTTACTTGATCAAAATGAGGTAGAACAGTCACTCAAGTATTTTTACAAGGCTGCTAATGGTTTCAGGAAGTTAGACGATCAGCGTAAACTTGCTCTTGTCTGTGGCAATATTGCAATAGGATACGATAAAGCCCTCAAACCAGATTCAGCCATGCTATACAGTCGCCGGGCACTGGACCTTTCAATGAAAGCAGGAGACGATTTCGGATTGATCTCCGGTATGATAAATATGGGATATTTCTTAAGGTTACGAAATGAATTTGATTCGAGCTTAAACTACCTTGAGTTTGCAATGGAAATGGCCAGGAAGAAAAAAATAGCCACCTATGAGATTGCGGCTTATAAGGAGTGTGCTGACCTGTTTGCCGATTTACAGGATTTCGAAAACGCATACATGTATTACCTCAAGCGGGATTCATTAAACAACAAAATCAGAGAAGAGAAATCGGAGCAGCGCATCGAAGAACTGCTATTCAGCTACAGGCAAAGAATCAGGGAGAAAGAGTTGCTCCAGCTGAAAACCGAGCAGCAAATGCAACAAAAACTCAATTATATCTTCATTTTGTTGATTCTTGTCTCATTCATTGTTGTAATTATTCTTATATCAGGTTACAACCGGAGTAAAAACCAGAAAAAGCTGCTTGAAGAGAAAAACCAATTGTTAAACAGCTACAATAAAAAGCTGATTAATTCTGAAAAGGAGTTAAAGCGGATGAACTATGAAAAAAACAGGCTGTTTTCAATTATTGCTCATGATCTTAGAAACCCTGTTTCAGCTATCAGTGGTTTTACGGACCTGTTAAATGATAAATTTGATGATTTGGATTATGATACCAAAATGGAGTATATTGAGCAGATCAGACTTGGCACCAGGCGAGCTCTCTCACTGCTTGATAATATGTTGCTTTGGGCCAGATCGCAAATGGACATGGTCAAGATCAGGAAAACAGAAACATCAGTAAAAAAAACTTGTTGAGGATTGTATCGTTGATCTGTCATGTTCAATTGAGCAGAAGAGGATCAATGTACGCACGGAATTCAGGGATAGATTTACGCTCAGTATCGATGTCGAAATGATAAAGGCAGTACTAAGAAACCTTATAATGAATGCAATAAAATTCAGCTATTCAGGAAATGATGTAATTATCACAAGTTATATAAAAGAAGAATCTTATTGCATCTCGGTAATTGATCATGGTACAGGAATTCGGGCGGATATGCTCGACAATCTGTTTTCAACGGTAAATATCACTACCACAGTTGGAACGCTCAGAGAAAAGGGCTCCGGACTCGGACTCCTGATTGCAAAGGATTACACCGAGAAGAATGGCGGGACTATTTCTGTTAAAACAACGGAAGGTAAAGGTTCAGAATTTTCCATCTGCTTCCCAAAGGAATAGTCATTTATTTCAATTTGTCTTCAAATACCCGCTTGAACATTTCCAGTTTCGGCTGTATTACAACCCTGCAATATCCCTGTCCGGGATTATTATCATAGTAGCTCTGGTGATATTTTTCAGCTGGATAGAAGTTACTGAAAGAAGTTACTTCTGTTACTATTGGATTTTTCCAGATACCTTCCCTGTTAAGTGCAGTTATGATCTCCTCCGCAATTCTTTTCTGTTCCTCAGAATGATAAAATATGGCAGACCTGTACTGGGTTCCAATATCAGCACCCTGTCTGTTCAGGGTTGTGGGATCATGGGTTTTGAAAAAAATCTCCAATAGTTCAATGTATGAAATTTCTGATGGGTCATAGGTTACCTGGATAGCTTCTGCATGTCCTGTCCTGCCACTGGTTACCTCCCTGTAGGCGGGATTCACTGCATGACCACCCGAGTAACCGGATACGACGGATTGCACCCCTTTAACCCTGTCAAATATAGCTTCTGTACACCAGAAACACCCTCCAGCCAGTGTTGCGACTTCAGTTTTCGGCATATTCATTTTTTTCAGTTTTTCAGGTCCTTCTTCATTGAAACTATCAGCAGTTCCGACAAGAAATATAGCTGATATTATCAGCACTGTTGTATTCATTGGTAAAATTTATTTGCTAACGAACCATTTATTGCTTTCACCAACTCATCATCAAGGCGATTTCGGTTCATATCCTTTTTTTGCCAGCGATTCATGTAACCTGCTGCTCAATGAACGGTTCACAAGTTAATAATTCTCAATTTGATAATGATCAGCTGGTATCACAAACTATTCTACCGTTTAACATCTGAATCGTAAGAAAGTTTATGACGAAATCGTTAAAAATCGTAACTTTCGTTGTATGTACGAGGCCCGATACTATAACAGATTATCCGAAACAAGCGTCAGATGTCTGCTTTGTCCGCACCTGTGTCTGATTGATAAAGAGGCCACCGGTAAGTGCAAAGTAAGGAGTTTTCAAATGGGAAAGCTAATAAGTGACAATTACGGTCGGTTATCTGCAATAGCCTTAGATCCGGTTGAAAAAAAGCCGCTGTATCATTTTTATCCCGGTGAAAAGATTCTCTCCATCGGATCAGTTGGCTGTAACATGCACTGCACAAACTGTCAGAACGAAAATATATCGCAGTGCATTGATATTTCACCAGCTCTGATCCAAAAGACTACAATACAGGACATTCAACAGAGCATCAGAAATAATTCGGCCCGGTTATTTGCATTTACCTATAATGAACCTACAGTCTATTATGAGTTTATGTTTGATACAGCCAAAACACTGGAAAAGTCCGGAACAGAATGTGCAATCGTTACAAACGGGTATATAATGCCCAATCCGCTAAAGGAGATAATCCCATTGATATCGGCATTCAATGTTGATCTGAAGTTCTTCAACAACAATACGTACCGTAAAATAAGCGGTGCAACACTTCAACCGGTACTGAAAGCTTTGGAGCTGATTAAAAAAAGCGGAAGGCACCTTGAAATAACGCACCTTGTTATTCCGGGAATCAACGATAATATTGAGGAATTTAAAAGAATGATTGCTTATATCCGCGGCCATCTTGGCATGGACCAGGTGTTGCATCTTTCAAGGTATTTTCCCGGTTATAAAATGAAACTCCCTCCTACTCCGGTGTCTAAATTGCAAGATATGAGACATATAGCAGAAGACTGTTTAAAATATGTATACCTTGGAAATACGGGGCCGGATATAGATTCCAATACAAGGTGCCCCTCATGCGACCATTTACTAGTCCGTAGAGATAAATATAGGGCAGAAGTTGTTGGCATAAAAAACAATACCTGCGAAAAATGTGGGACCATTATAACAGGAAAATTCGAACGATTATGATCCGAAATGCTGCTTTTGAGGGAAGGTTTTACCCAAATACGAAAAAGTCTATATATCATCTGATTGAAGAGATCGATCAACAAGAGAGATACCCTGTACGATCCAACCTCCAGGGTAGAATAATTGGAGCGGTTCTTCCTCATGCGGGACATGTTTTCAGCGGCTACCAGACTGTACCCTTTTTTCAATGCCTAAAGAATGAGAAGATAGTACCTGACACGTTTGTAATTATAAATCCCAACCATTCCGCAAATGGTCCGGGTATTGCACGTGATCCGCATGAAATATGGAGAAATGCCGCAGGTGATATAATGCAGGACATGAATTTATCCGGGCATCTCCCCTACCCTGAAAATCCCCTGGCTCAGGGGAACGAACACTCAGCCGAAGTAATCATTCCGTTTATTCAATATTATTTCCGGAATCATGATGTTAAGATACTTCCACTATGTGTGAAGGACCAGACGGGAAATACAGCAAGAAAACTGGCTGCAGGTCTTTACCAGGCAGTATCCGAAACCGGACGTAACATTATATTACTGGCTTCGAGTGATTTCTCTCATTTTTTAACCCCGGAACAGGGGTACGAACAGGATCAAATGGTGTTGGAGAAGATTTTCATCAAAGATATTGAAGGACTGGAGAAAACGGTAAAAAAGAACAGGATCTCGATTTGCGGTTATGGTCCGGTGATGACCTTAATGGCTTATGCAGAATTGGTTAATGAAGATTACAACTCTTTATTGCTGGCGAGAGGACACTCAGGTGAAGTTACCCCTTCCCTGGAAGTAGTCGATTATATATCGGTTTTGTTTTATTCCGGAAGTTGAGTATGGGATTCACACGAAAACAAAAACATACACTGATCAGCATCGCTGAATGGTCGATACATGATTATCTGGCAACCAGAATCAGGAACAAGCTTCCTGAGAAATTTCAAATTGATCCTTTGCTTCAGTCAGGTAGGGGCGCTTTTGTTTCAGTTTATGTGAAAAATGATTTAAGGGGATGTATCGGTACTTTCTCCGAAGATAGCCCATTATACATGAATGTAAATCGGTTGGCCGTTGAAGCGGCATGCAAAGACAGACGGTTCAAACCTGTCAGGGAGGTGGAGTTGATACACCTTAGAATTGAGATATCGGTGCTTTCGGAACGAACAAGGATAAAAGGACCAGATGAAATCATTATTGGCAGGCATGGGATTTATATGATACACGGGACCAGGCGCGCCACTCTTCTTCCTCAGGTGGCTGCAGAAAACAGTTGGTCACCTGTTGAGTTCCTGGAGTGTTGTGCCGAAAACAAACTTGGATTGTCGAAGAACAGCTGGCGAGATGCTGAACTCTATGTTTTTGAATCGGAAATCATCAGCTGATTTTTACCTGAATTTGTTATCTGTAATCTACATGTATACATTATTGCTTGTTCGATTTTTCAGTAAGTGGAATCTTTTTAAAACATGACTGGAAAAAGTTAATAAATATAGCCTTGAAATAGTCGTGCTGTTAAATAACTCAATTAAATAGGGTAAAAAGCTTTGATCTATGAATTGATTTGCTATATTTGTCTATGTTAGTATAGTAATTCCGTATTATTCACAATACATACTAACCCTAAAACTACCATTTTTATAGGGAAATCCTGTCTTATGCGTAAGGCAGGATTTTTTTCTGTTTTTTGGCACGTAGTTTGATTTTATTCATTCAGAGAGTAGCAACTTTAAACTGCGCGTCATGAAAACAACTTTAAAAGCAACAATACTGCTGATAGCGATGATAATCGCTGCACTTGCAGCAAGTGCACAATCTGCAGAGCGGGGAACACCCCATAAGGAACAAAACAGGAAGACCTCCAGGACCACGGCTTCAGTGACAAAAGGAACTGAGAACAGAAGTGTTGAGAATAAGATTGACGGAAATATCGTTAACCGAGAATCCAGAAAAACGAGCACTACAAATCATCTTAATCCCAGAAGCGATTACCGTTCTCCCAATACTACGGTGAATGCGGGGAAGACCTACCTGGATCCAAAGCAACGGAAAACTACTGTTGTTCATAAACCAACTCCGGTTGTAACCCACAATAAAAGCAGGTATGTATACAATAGATATTACCCGTCAAAGCGCGTGAAGATACATGTTCACCCTGTTACATATCATCATCACTATACCGCGCTTTACTATCCTGCCCACAGGGATATAATTTGGACAAACAGAATGCATCGGCATTATATAGGGCTGTATCCAAATCGCACCTGGCGCTATCCGGTTGGCTATCATCTCCAAACGATATCTGTTTTTGAGGCAAGGCATAATATTGGTGAGATTGCACGGGTGTATGGAAGAGTCTATGCGACATGGTTCAACCGGGAGACAGATGACCTGTTGCTCTTCTTCGGCGGAGAATTTCCAAACCAGGAGTTTACGATGATTGTTCCCGGAAACATAGCCAGGAGATTTAACTGGCGACCGGAACGCTACTTCCTGGGACAACATGTATTTGCGACCGGGCTGATTACCAGCTTTGATGGAAAATCTGAGATGGTGGTTAAAAAGAGGAGTCAGCTGGATGTCTACTAAGCAGTATTCTTTCAGCATGCTCTGTGAACCGGGCATACATCCGGAACAAGATCTTATAAGGGACTACCTCCATCAGGGGGTAGTCCTTTTGCTATTGTGCTTACCCTCTCGACAGAATACGCTGTAAAAATACCGACCGCACCATTGGTCAAATTGGACGATACATTGGCGGGAGGACCACTAAAAAGTGGATTATTGCCAAACAACTCACTCTGTGCTTCAAAGATAAAATCATAATACTCCCGTGTGATACTGTTTATCTCAAGGGTTACCGTGTCTCCGGGCTGAATGAATTCCACCGGGTTATCATTATTCAGAAAACCTACAGGTACACCACTGATGTAGTTATTGTTAAAGAAATCATCCGGTTGTATGGTGAAATCCGAGAGATTCCTGTTTATAAGTACTCCGTTCCTTTGCAGTTTATAGTTGTAGTATTGAACACCAGACGGTTCAGGAGACCAGAGAGCGACCTGGAACCCAGAGAAGAATGGTGTGGTAAACCTGTTCAGCGAAATCGAGTCGGCCCTCGCTATAACAGGCATTGTTGCTTCAGCCTTATAATGCTCATTGACACCATCTTCGTCAATGTCTATATCAGCAATATCGAGGTAATATGTCGTACCTGGGATTCCCCTGAATGCATTGGGTGCAAGATAGGTGCCGGGGTGATTCATGGATTCTGCAAATACGATAAAGGTATCGTTAAACGAAACGGATACAAATGCATTTTCTAAGGGTGGTGGTGGCTGGTTATAGAAATAATCAGTTGTTGCAGACAGTTCAATAGAATGCCTTACTGAATCGGTTGTGATCTTACCATAAACCACAAGGCGCCTGTACGTTGTATCCAGTTCGATATCAATAATCTCTACACATGAAACAGTGAGCATCATAATGACTGAGAGAAGTACAATATTCTTTTTCTTTTTCATCCTCAGAATTTAAAATTATAGGTAATGGATGGAATGATTGAAAAGAGGTAAGTCATCTCTGCATAGGTCACATCAGGATCATCACTATCCTGAATAAAGTTAAGAGTCCACGCATTCTTTCTGGCATAAGCATTATAGACCGAGAAATTCCATTCTCCATTCCATGGCTTCCAGCTTCTCTTTTTTTCCTGGATGGTCAGTGCCAGGTCAAGCCTGTGATAATCATCCAGCCGGTACTCATTCCTGCCGGTATAGAGTGGAATAATATTACCCTCAATCTTGTATCTGCCGGTTGGCAATGTGAAAGGAAGTCCGGTTGAGTATATCCAGTTGGCTGAAAGTGATATTCTTCCGGAAATGTCATAGCTTCCAACAATTGAGAGGTCGTGCGGTTTATCATAGGGGGCAGAATATGGCTTACCGTTATTGATGTCATCAAAGTACCTGATCGTCCTGGAATAGGTGTAGCTTATCCAGCCGGAAAACTTTTGATCGTTATATTTCATGAATAATTCCGCACCAAAAGAGCTTGCAGATCCTATCCGTATTTCTCCCTCAAGATATTTATTAAGAATCAGTTGGGCATGCTCTGCGAAATCGATTGATCGGTTCATCCTTTTATAATAGAATTCAAATGAGGTTTCAAGTCTGTTATCCAGGAAGTTTCTAAAATAACCTGTTGCTATTTGGTTGGAGAGCTGAGGTTTGATATTGGGTGATGCCGGAAACCAGATGTCGAGTGGTGTGCCGGCACTGCTGTTGGAGGCGAGTTGAAGATACTGCAGAGTTCTGGAATAACTCAATTTAACGGAATTATTCTCATCGATCGTATAGTTCATGGCCAATCTGGGCTCCAGGCCGCGATATGTATTAAAAAAATCTCCTCTACCATAATTCGTTGAGTCAGTCACCTGGTATTCCTGGTTATAATCGTAGATCGTTCCCGAACCAACATTATTGAACATGGATAGCCGCAATCCATATCTTATTGATAAGGAAGAGCCGAATTTCGATTCTCCTGATGCGTAGAGTCCGCTTTCGATTGAAAAATTGGATGCAAATGTTGTAGTATCGTTTTCTTCATCTCCGGTTTGAGTAATGATCCGACCGGGCAGTATTTCATGGTGGACCGATGATGCACCGAAACGAAATGTATGTTCAGGAGACGGATAGTAAATAAAATCTGCTTTGATACCATAATCTGCAAGTCTCGAAAACCAGGTAAACCGCGGAACTGCGTCTTGGGGTGTCCCCAGGTCGTACAGGTACTTTGAATGGACGAAGGTGAAATTGCTGAACAGTTTTTTTGAGAAAAGATGGTTCCAGCGAAAGGTAAATGTACTGTTACCAAAGTTCATTCCTGCAAAGTCATTAGCAAAAACATCTTTTCCGTTATAGAATGATAAAAAGAACCGGTTCTTATCATTCAACGTATAATTAATCTTTCCATTGATGTCGTAAAAATAGAGTGAATTGTCGCGTACCGCAGTATCTTTTGCAAGTGGAAGAAAAATATCCGCATAAGTTCGCCGGCCTGCAACAAGAAAAGAGCCTTTACCGTCAAGCAGTGGGCCTTCAAGCGTTAACCTGCTTGAAATATTACCGATGCCTCCAGTACCTGCAAAATTCCTGTTGTTGCCCTCTTTCATTCTAACATCCAGCAGGGAAGCAAGTCTTCCCCCGGCATAGGCAGGAATATCGCCCTTATAGATTTTCACATCCTTGATTGCATCATTGTTGAAGATTGAGAAAAATCCCAGCAGGTGGGAAGCGTTATACACGGTGGCCTCATCAAGCAGGATAAGGTTTTGATCGGCACTTCCCCCCCTGACGCTGAACCCTGATGAGCCCTCACTGGTGACCTGTACTCCCGGCAGCATCTGTATTGCTTTAATTATATCGACTTCTCCCATGAGGGCGGGTATTCTTCTGATAGTGCTGATCCGGAGCTTTGCAGTGCCTGTCTCAAGGCTTGTGATGTTGGAATTGGACGCTTCAGCCGTAACGGTGACCTCTTCCAATTCATTGGCCGAAGGTGTAAGTTCAACATTGAGTTCTATATCTTCATTAAATCTAAGCGGTTTTGAAACTGAATTATAACCGACATAGGAATAGACGATTGAATAGAAACCCGGGGACAGAGAAAGAGAGTAGAATCCGTATTGGTTGGTGATTGTACCTGAACCGGTTTCAAGTACTGCAATATTGGCTCCGATGAGTTCTTCGCCTGATTCTGCATCGCGGACATAACCACTGAGCGTGATCCGTTTCTGTGCATTGACATCGGGAATCAACAGCCAGGCTAGCAATATGATATAGGTTACTGACCTTTTCAAGATAAATATTTAGTAAAGCTAACACTTTGACAGATGAATTGGTTTGGACAGAAATGAATAAATCATTAAAATATGGAGGAAAACAACGAAATATCCTTTGCAGGCCAAAAAAACCGTGGATAATCTGAACTGTTTTTAACTGACTGTCTGGCTCAAAGCATCGATAAAGGCCTCAACAGAGGCTGTGATTATATCGGTGGAGGCGGAAAATCCGTAATAGATCTGCCCTTTCGATTCAACCTGCACATGCACCTTACCAAGATCGTTACTGCCACGGTGAATAGCCTGTATCAGAAATTCCTCAAGTCGTACTTTGTTTTTAACTATTTTCTTTACAGCAGTGAAGGCCGCGTCTACCGGGCCGTTTCCCTCTGCTGTTTCAGAAAAGCATGAACCGTTCCATTCCAGTACAACGGTTGCCACCGGTACAGAGCCCTTTCCGCATAATACCTGGAGCCTGTGCAGGTGCAGATTTCGTTTAATATCCCTTGCACTTGCACCGACCAGGGCCTTCAGATCATCATCACCTACCTCTTTTTTTGCGTCGGCAACTTCAAGAAACTGATCGTAAAGAACGTCCAGAGTCTCCTTTTCAAATACATAACCGAGTTGCTGGAGGCGGTGTTTCAAAGCGGCCCGCCCGCTTCTTGCGGTAAGCACGAATGAGGATTCTTTGATGCCTACTGTTTTCGGATTGATGATCTCATAATTTTCTCTTCTCTTTAAAACACCATCCTGGTGAATCCCCGATGAATGGGCAAATGCATTTCGTCCCACTATAGCTTTGTTGGGTTGAACCGGCATCCGCATCAGCGTTGAAACCAACCGGCTCGCGTTATAGATCTTCTTCGGATTAATATTCGTTTCCAGGTTGAGGTGTTTCCGGCTTTTAAGGATCATAACAACCTCTTCCAGTGAAGTATTTCCGGCACGCTCACCGATTCCGTTGATGGTGACTTCCACCTGGCGGGCACCGTTAATAACACCGGAAATTGTGTTGGCAGTTGCCATTCCAAGGTCGTTGTGACAATGGGTAGAGAGGATTGCTTTGTCGATGTTGGGAACATTCTCCACAAGGTATTTAATCTTCTTCCCATACTCCTCAGGCAAGGTATACCCGGTAGTATCGGGAATATTTATTACAGTAGCCCCCGCATCGATCATCTTCTCGATTACTTTTGCAAGAAATTTACTATCAGTTCTTCCAGCATCTTCGGCATAGAACTCTACATCCTCAACGAAAGTTTTTGCATACTTAACTGCTTCAATGCCTCGTTGAAGGATCTTCTCAGGTGTGCTGTTAAGCTTGTGATAGATGTGGTAATAGGAGGTGCCGATGCCGGTATGAATCCTGGGTCGTTTTGCAAATTTGAGTGCATCTGCAGCTACTTCAATATCTCTCTTAACTGCCCTGGTTAGTCCGCAAATAACAGGTTCTGTGACTGCTTTGGATATTTCAACAACAGAATTGAAGTCACCCGGACTTGATATAGGAAAGCCGGCTTCTATGATATCCACACCAAGTGCTTCCAACATTTTCGCTACCTCAATTTTCTCAATCGTGTTTAGCTGACACCCGGGAACCTGTTCACCATCTCTCAGTGTTGTGTCGAAGATATAAACCCTCTCTTTACTCATAATACTTGCGGTTTTTCAATAGTTATATATTTCGCTCCTGCAAATTTATGCTTAATAACACAAATATCCTGCATATTCGCTTTTTTTTGTGGCGATTTCATCAATGGAGGTATATAAAGCGAGGTGAATCCTGTTTTAGCTAAATTCGTTTTTCAGCTGTTTGATCCATTCAGTGATCCTGCTATTTGTCTTTGATGACTGGTTTTCCAGGTCAAGCGACAAGCCTGTAAACTGATCGCCGCGTTCTGCCCGGCTGCGTTCATATGTATAACCTTCAGTACTGGTAAAACCGACAATTTTAGCTCCTTTTTCTTCAAGAATTTCAGCCATTAATCCCATTCCATCCTGAAAGTTTTCAGGATATCCTTTCTGATCCCCCAGTCCAAAAATAGCTATCTTCTTACCTTTGAGATCCATATCCTCAAGGGCAGGAACAAATTCATCCCAGTAATTTGGGAGTTCTCCATCAAACCAGGTAGAGACGCCAAGAATGAGTTGATCGAATGAGGCGAATTCATCCTCAGTAATCTCCTCGGCGTTAACCATTTCAATGGATTCATCATTGAATTCCTCTTTGATTTTTTCGGCAATTTTTGCCGATTTTTTAGTATTAAAACTGTATACAATTGCTGTTTTTTTCACTTGAATTAGTTTAATATTAATATGTAATATTTTTCATAAAAACCCTTCATCCAGAAATTCAAATTGTCTTGTTGCGCCATATTTTTCTTTGTTAGCTCCGGTCGAATGTTCGAACGGTCTGTCTTCTCCCGAATCTCAGTGAATAACCTGGTAAATGATCAATCTCCAAAATAGCAGGTGGTATTCTAATATTCCAGAAGTTGGTTTAGTGCTTTCTGAATTCTTTCACTATCGGGTAGAATTGCCTTTTCAAGAATCTTGTTGAAACCAACAGGGGTAAAAGTTGAACCTACCCGAAGAACCGGCCCATCCAGGAATTCGAAGGCCGATTCAGCTATTTGAGCAGCGATCTCTCCCCCAAATCCTGCAAACACTTTATCTTCATGCACAACAAGTGCTTTACCGGTCTTTTTTATGCTATTGAGTATAGTTTCAGAGTCGAGCGGACTGAGAGACCTCAGGTCAATTACTTCCACAGATATGTCTTTTTTAGCCATATTGTTGGCAATTTCAATACACATTGGAGTTGTGTTTCCATAAGTAATTATGGTAACATCCTCACCTTCCATGCGTATCCTTGCCTTGCCAAAGGGAACCTCAAAGTCGTCTGGTATAGGTGTTGCCACTTTCGGAGCGTTATACAATGCTTTAGGCTCCAGGAATAAGGTTGTGCCTCTCGAACGGATACTTGTTCTGAGCAGGCCCGCCGCATCATCGGCGAAACTGGGATAAACCACCCTGATTCCGGGTAATGTTGTAAGTGCCCCTTCAATCGTCTGACTATGGTATAATCCACCCCCGATATATCCACCAGAGGCCAGGCGAATCGTTATATTCGGACTGAATTGACCCTTTGATCGCCAGTAATCATGGGAAGTATCGACAAGTTGTTCCATGGCGGGCCAGAAATAATCGGCAAATTCAGCCCCCTCTACCACGATCCTGATTTTATCATTAAAACGGCTCATTCCATTGGCAGTCCCAACGATAAAATCCTCAGCTATGGGAGCATTAAACACACGTTCTTTTCCGAATTCCTTTTGCATTCCCTTAGTCACATTAAAAATACCCCCTTTATCTTTGTTGGCAATATCCTGCCCCCAAATAAAGGTATCGGGATTATGGCGGAATTCAGCTTTCAGTGTTTCATTGATCCCTTCGATCAGTTTCTTTTTCTCTCCTTCATGACTGTGCAGTCCGTCGGGGTACTTTTCTGAAACATACGATTCAGGAATAACAAAGTCGTAAATGGATGAAGGATCAGGATCGGGGGCCGCCATCCCGGCCCTGTGCGCCTGCTTTACAATTTCTTTGGCCTCATCTTCGATTTTCACCAACTCTTCCTCCGTAAATCTTTCATACCTGAGTAACAGTCGTCTGTATTTAGCAAGCGGGTCATATTCACTGACATAGTTTAATTCAAAATCATCACGATAAAGGTCATGGCGGTCGGAGTTTGAATGTGAATGGATCCTGACGCAATTGGCCTGAACGATCACCGGGTGTTTATATTTTTCAACATATTCCCTTGCTTCAAACATGGTATTCATCGAGTCGAATACATCTTTTCCGTTGCAATGAAATATTTTCAGGTATTTAAAACCTGAAAAATTGTCTGCTACTTTCCGGTTGGCAGTCTGGTCCTTTTTAGGTACTGATATCCCATAGCCATTGTCCTGAAATACAAAAACAACCGGAAGTTTCTCATTTGAAGCTCCATTGATCGCTTCATAAACATAACCTTCAGAAACTGATGATTCTCCCTGGCTGCTTATTGCCACACCCGGAACCTTATATTTCCTGATTGCTCTTCCGGCACCGGTTGCCTGCTGCGCATGATTTCCCGTGCATGAAGAGGAGTTGTGAATATTCCATTCCGGTTTTGCAAAATGGTTGGACATATGTCTGCCCCCACCGGCAACATCAGTGTCCTTGGAAATGCCGTTCAGGATAATTTCTTCTGCAGTGATGCCTGCTGAAAGTGCAGTAAGCATGTCCCTGTAATAGGGAAAAAGAT
The DNA here is from genome assembly GCA_964539395.1 of uncultured Bacteroidaceae bacterium. Classification (GTDB taxonomy): domain Bacteria; phylum Bacteroidota; class Bacteroidia; order Bacteroidales; genus M55B112. The sequence continues at coordinate 38,633 of CAZIIU010000007.1, read as the reverse complement.
GATCTGTTTCACGGTTAAAAACTTGTCCGATAGCCAATTGGATGCCATCATGACCGGCATATGGTGCATGGTAGGACCATCCGATTGCCTGTTTCAGGTAATTTGGTGCCCTGTCGTCCAGTGCCCTGCCGACAACCATCAGCCTGAACCATTTGGCCAGTATCTCTTTATCTGTTCTTTTAACATGAAATTTTTTCTCTTTGGACATATCAATACAAATTCTATTTGGTAAATTAAATGGTACGGTTCGTATCGAAAGATTCAATATAATCTCCGAGAGTTCTTAAAAACATGCCACCCAATGCTCCATCAATAATTCGGTGGTCGTATGTAAGTGATAACCACATTTTTTGGCGGATGGCAATTACGTCACCATCGTCAGTTTCCAAAACGGCAGGTTTCTTTTTTATGGCACCGACAGCCAGGATGGCGACTTCAGGCTGATTGATGATGGGAGTTCCAATGTCATTTTTAAATGTGCCGAAATTGGTGATGGTAAAAGTGCCTCCGGAGATATCATCAGGACCTAATTTATTGTTTCTTGCAGCAGTTGCAATATTGTTCAGGTTCTTTGCAAGTCCGGCCAGGTTTAGCTGATCGGCATTTTTAATGTTTGGCACGATCAGATTATTGTCCTTCAAAGCAACGGCAATACCCAGGTTGATACTCTTTCTGATAATTATTTTATCCCCGTCAACGCTCGAATTTACCATCGGATAATCACGCAAAGCATTGATTGCTGCCTCCATAAACACTGGGAGGTAGGTAAGTTTAAGTCCCTGCTTCTTCTCAAATTCATTTTTCACCCTGTTTCTCCAGGTCACCACATTGGTTACATCGATCTCCAACATATTGGTAACGTGTGCTGAGGTCTGTTTTGAATTGAGCATATGTGCTGCGATCAGCTTACGCATTCTACCCATTTCAACAACCTCATCTTCCGCAGCGTATGAAATATTCACTTTGACTTTTGACGGAGTGCTTTCTGCCTTTGTCTCTTTGGTGGTTCCTCCTTTTGACTCCTCTGTTGCTCGTGATTCAATATACTCGAGAATATCCCTCTTCTGAACCCTTCCTTTCAGTCCACTTCCCGGAACAGTTTCCAGCTCTTCCATGGAGATATTCTCTTCACGGGCGATTTTTTTAACAAGGGGAGAATAGAATCGGGACGATTCAGTTCTTTCAGGTACAGTCTGACTGGCTTTCTTACCTTGTTTAGCGGTATTATCTTCAGTTTGTTCGCCAGATATAACGTCGGGTTTACCTGATTTGGACTGATCAGACCGGCTGTCATCCTTTTCAGAAACGGAGCCGGCAGTATCTTCTTTGTTATTATCTTCAGATTTTTTCTCCGAAGTATCTCCTTCCAGGTCTATAACGGCAATTACAGTTCCGACGGCGATGGTTTCATCCTGTTCAAACAGTATTTTTTTTACTGAGCCTGCAACGGGTGACGGAATCTCAGAGTCTACCTTGTCGGTAGCAATTTCAAGAAGTATATCATCTTCAACTACTTTATCACCCTCTTTAACAAACCATTTGGTAATAGTTGCCTCTTCAATGCTTTCACCCATTTTGGGCATGATAATATCAAAATGCGCCATGTCAGATTATGCGTTTGGTTATAACAAAAGGAAAATCCTAAATTCGCTATTATAACAACCCTTCCGTTAAATTGTTTTAAGAAAAGGAACGACCAGTTTTGTCATCAAATGAACGATCTTTAAGTGCAAAGTTAGCAGGATTGTTAAAATACCAAGCAATCTAAATTATAGTAAAGGAGTGGCCGTGCTGATTTCTGCCAGGGAATTGGGGTACTCCTGGTCGACCAAAAACAGGTTGAGGTAGGGCCATAATTCAACTTTGCGAATGGCAGTAAACATCGTGGAAGAGATATACCGTTGAATTCCTGATTGGCGATATGTGGTAGTATTCAACAGTATAACCCAGTTCAGTCCGTTTTGCTGCCGTACCATCATGGCTGTGGAACCATGCAGGTAGCCGGTTCTCCACCAGGTTCCGTGCAGGTCAGTTCCTCTCCATCCAAACAGTCCGTACCCGGCAAAATCAGGGTTTACCATCTTCATCAGGCTTTTATTGCTTAAAACATCCTGTTGCCTGTCGAATCCATCAAGTACGGTAAGCAGTTTTACTAGCTCAGGTGCCGATGCGACCCAACCACCTGCAGGACCGAGCAATTCAATGTCATTACCTCCGTAATAGAGCGGTACAATTTCTCCTGAACCATTAAATGAACTGGTTTTTAATGGCTTACCGGTAGTGTAATAGGTAACTTCGTTGGGATATCTTTCATGATAGAAGCTTTTACCGATATGCATATCGTGAATTCCTGCCGGTTTAAGTATATTGAGTATCACGTAATCTTCATATGGCATTCCACTGATGACCTCGATCACTTTTCCAAGAACGGCATATCCAACATTGGAATAACTATACCTGGTGCCAGGTTGAAAACTCAGTTTGCGTGACAGGGTATATTCAATGATATGATCAGTTTGAAGAGGGGGTTCAACCTTCAATCTCCGTGCAATATAGAGTGAGTTGAACAATGGGTCGCCGCTCCGCCCGGACCAACCCGCAGAATGGTTCAACAGGTGTTTGACCGTTATTTCTTCATATCGCTTGTCACGATAACTGGCATAAAATGCAGTGTCCAGAATACCTTCCGGACCAAAGACTTTATTGTCGAGATCCAGTAGATTGTCTTCATACAATTTCATAACAGCAGCTGCCGTAATAAGCTTGGATACCGATGCGACCCTGAAGAGATGTCCGGGTTTTACCGGTTCTTCTTTTTGAATGTCAGCAAAACCAAACCCCTTAGCATACACAAGTTCCTCATCCTTTGTAATTGCTACACTGGCGCCGTTAATCTGCCAGCGATCCAGAAATGATTCAACATATTTGTCGATCACGGCTGTAGAATTGCAATCAGAATAGTGATTTTCCAGTTTCAGTGAGAATGCAACCTCGTTGTCCTCCACAATAAAAGAGTTCCCCCTGTCTGAAAATGTGAGTGCGATCTCACCAAAGAAAAAGACTAAGACTAATCCAGCAATAATGAATATACGTCGTATCATAACAATATCATGTCCAATTAAATACAAATTCAGTACCGGTTAATCATATTTTCCTTCTGAATCTGCAACAACATATCCTCTATGTGGCAAAATTATAACCAAATCCATCAGCCTGGTTGCACAAGAGGTTTTCCTTATCAACACCAGGTTGTTAATAGTTCTAATGCACTAAATAACAAATATATCGAAAGGTTGTTCAATGAGTGCGAATAGAGGCATATGTCAAACAATATAATCTACATCGCACTCGAATTCGGCCATTGATGTAATAAAAAACGGTATAGGCTGGCTGTTTTAGACAATTGATCAAAAGAAGCGGAAGGTATGCTATAAAAACACAAATGGGAGCCAGTTTGCACCAACTCCCATTTCGCTACCTGGTAACCGTAGTCGCCAGTTCACGTCAAGTTACGGTTTATTATGCCGGTATACTACCCGGAGGTTGTATACCCTGACTGTTATCCGGCTGCGCCGGTAACAGGAGTCAGCTGCATCCGTAGATGCCTCTGATCTCATTTCTTTCCGCTGCACACCGACCTGGTTTCCAGGTATCCTTCAGGTCAGCCTGTTACTTCTCCCGAAACCTTTTACAGTATCTTTCAAAGCTTCAGCGCAAAGACCACAACTTACATTGTGGAAGAACAATCTCAATACCTGGTTCGATTGTTCTGACTCCTTTCTGCTCAGGGAACGAATTCCCATTGCATATTCGATATGAAAAATCACAAAGAACGGAGTGGCTTTTATACGCTCACTTGATGGTTCAAATATACAGTGAAAAATGAATCTGTCAATAGGTTAAGGCAATATTGAATGAACAATAAATTAACAGAAGTTATAAACATCGGTTAATAACTTCTGCAGGAGCTGTAAGTACTGACCTTCTGTAAGTACTGACCTTCTGCAAGCGCTGAACTTCTGTAAGGACTGACCTTCTGAAAGGACTGACCTAAAATAAGGAATGACCACCCGTAAGCGCTGAACTTCTGCAAGCGCTGAACTTCTGCAAGGACTGACCTAAAATAAGGAATGACCACCCGTAAGCGCTGAACTTCTGCAAGCGCTGAACTTCTGCAAGCGCTGAACTTCTGAAAGGACTGACCTTCTGTAAGGACTGACCTTCTGAAAGGACTGAACTTCTGCAAGGACTGACCTTCTGCAAGGACTGACCTAAAATAAGGAATGACCACCCGTAAGCGCTGACCTTC